>NZ_JADPEG010000010.1 GCF_015667585.1 Clostridium sp. D33t1_170424_F3
GCCGCCTCTCCACCTAAAACTCAATATTTCCTACCAGGGCTCTTTTTTGTACTGTCCGCACAACCTAGGGCAGTTCACCATTAGCGGGGGGATTTATTAATACAGCCCAATATTTGCACGTTCCGTCAATTATGAGGCAGTCTCATTTTTATTAAGAGTTCTTATCCACCTGATGAAACTGCTTCAGGTTTCCGGTTTTTGCGCTGCGTTTTCCCAGCTCAGCCTCCACGTCCTCCAGCTGAATACCGGACTGCACCATCAACACGGTGAGATGATACAAAAGGTCGGAAATTTCCAGAACCGTCTCTTCATTTTTGCCGTTCTTCGCCGCGATAATAACTTCGCTGCATTCTTCGCCGCATTTCTTCAAAATTTTATCCAGCCCCTGTTCAAACAGGTAACAGGTGTAAGACCCTTCCGTATGGCTGCCTTTGCGGGCCAGCACCGTCTGATAAAGTTCGTTAAGCACATTATTCATCCTTGCAACTACCGTCCTTTATGAATTTGTATCCGCCTCTCGCTGCCAGATGCGATGAAAAAAACAGCTGTGCGCCCCTGTGTGACAGGCCGGACCGGTTTGCAGCACCGTCACCAACAGCGTATCGTCGTCGCAGTCCCCGTCTATACTGACAATCTTTTGGAGATGCCCGGACGTCGCGCCCTTGTTCCACAACTCCTGTCGGGAGCGGCTGTAAAACCAGGTGTACCCAGTCTCCAGTGTCTTTCGCAGGGACTCCCGATTCATATAGGCAAGCATCAGCACTTCATTGGTACCATACTCCTGCACAATCGCCGGCAACAGGTCGCCTTTTTTAAAAAAACGTTCTATAAACGCTTCGTCTATCTGTTTCATTTCGCGTGGACCCCTTTACAAAGATCCACCGCCTGACGCAGGCTCAGGTCTCTGGTGTAAAGCGCTTTGCCGCAGATCGCGCCGTGCAGCTTCAGAGCGGTCAGTACAACGATATCTGTCAGACTGCTGACGCCGCCGCTGGCGATTACCTTGCAGGAAACCGCACGGTTCAACTTGTCCAGCATCGTATAGTTCGGCCCATCCATCATGCCGTCGTGGGAAATATCTGTAAAGATAATATACTTTACTCCAATATCCTCCATCTGTTTTGCCAAATCAATATAATTTACGGTAGAAGTTTGTAGCCAGCCTTCCGCTGCAACATTTCCATCGCGTGCGTCGATTCCTACGGCGATCTTATCCCCGTGCTTTTTCACGGCTTCTTTGACCAGCGCCGGGTTATTCAGGGCCGCAGAGCCAAGGATTACCCGGGAAATGCCGTTTTCCAGATAATAGTCGACTGTTTCCATCGTGCGGATTCCGCCGCCCAATTCCACCTTCAGGTTGCACTGTTTAATCACGTCAAAAATCAGCTCTGTGTTAACCGGCATAGCGTCCTTTGCACCGTTCAGGTCGACCATATGCAGCCAGGTAGCGCCCATCGCCTCAAACGCCTTTGCCGTATCGGCGGCGCTTTCTGCGACTGTATAGGCGGTATCGTATTTTCCCTGCACCAAACGCACACATTTTCCATCCTTGATGTCAATTGCAGGCAGAATAACCATCTAGCCTACCTCCTATTCGTATTTTCCAAATTCCCTTATCAAAAGGAGTCAGGCAGAAACTACAAAGAACCTTTTGTGGAGAGAACGCCGCCGCCGGTTTGCGCCGCCGCCAGCCGGAGCGCATGCGCCGCCGCTTTGAAGATCGCCTCCGCCTCATGGTGCGCGTTGGAACCGTACTCCAAACGGACATGCAGCGTAATCCCCGCGTTTGTTGCAAACGCGCGCAGAAACTCCTCTGTCAGACACAGATCATATTCCCCTGCGCGTTCCTGTGAGAACTCCGCCTGGAACACAAGGAAAGGCCTTCCGCTCACATCCACCGCGGCGAACGCGAGCGCTTCGTCCATCGGCACAAAGAAGCTTCCAAAGCGTGCAATGCCGGATTTATCGCCGAACGCCTGCGCAAAGGCTTTCCCCAGTACAATGCCGGTATCCTCCACCGTATGATGCCCGTCCACATACAGGTCCCCATTTACGGAAACCTGCAGACCAAAGCCGCCATGGACGGCGAAAGCCGTCAGCATATGATCAAAAAAGCCGATTCCTGTCGAAATCTGGACCGGACCTCCATCAAGGGAAAGTTCAATTGTAATATCGGTTTCCCGGGTCTTTCTGGTTTGCAACGCGGTTCTCATAACCGTACCTCTCTTTTGAATCCTATTTATTTTACACCATTTTTACAGTTTTGTGGAGGACTAAAGCAGTTGTTTGAAATTTTCTAAAAATTGTTCATTTTCTTCTGGACTGCCCGCGGTAATTCTGAGCGTATCGCCCATAAAACGAACAGCAATTCCTTTTTCCAGAAGCGCGTCAAAAATGCGGCGCGCGTCGGGCAGCCGAACCAGCACAAAATTGGTGCAGCTGTCATAAACATGCAGCTTTTCCGGGAAAGTCGTTTCCAACTCCTTCACCGCCTGATATAAAGCTTTTCGCGCATCGATCAACTGAGCAACCGCCTGATCCAGCACTTCCCCGCTGTTCAGGACAATTGTTCCCACTTTCTGCGTAATGGAATTGACGTTGTACGGTGATTTCACCGCGCGCATCGCACGGGTCAGAATAGGATTTGCCGCCGCAAAGCCCAGCCGGATCCCCGCCATACCGAACGCCTTGGAGCAGGTGCGCAGAATGATCAGGTTGTCGTACTGCTCCACCTCGTTTAAAAGGGACTGATCCCAGAAGTCCATATACGCTTCGTCCAGAACCACCAGAGCGGAAACCGACCGGACCAGCCGGCGCACCTCCTCCCGTTTCAAACCCAGGGAGGTCGGATTGCAGGGGTTTGAAAACAGGAGCAGCTTTGCGCCGCTGTCGTTTGCGGCAAAGATCAGCTCGTCCACATCAACGGTCAAATCCTCGCCCTTTTGGTAGACGACGCTTTTTGCCTCCACCAGAGAGCTGTAGAAACGGTACATGGAGAAATCCGGCGCAACGGTCAGGATCGCATCGCCTTTCATCAAAAACGCCGTCTCAATGATGGAGATAAGTTCGTCCGAGCCGTTTCCAGCCGTCACCAAAGAGGGATCGACTCCGTAATGCGCGCCGAAGCTGGCGCAGAGCTCTTTTGCGTAGGGATCGGGATACCGGTTAAAGGGAATATCCGCCATGGCATACTGCGCCTGCTCCAGCAGATCCATCGGCATTTCCAGGAAGGATTCGTTCGCATCCAGGCGAATGGGGTAATCGCCCTCGATCGGGTCATAGGGCTGCAAATCCTTCAGCTTTTCATTCAATATAAAAGGCATATTGGCTCCTCCGTTACTGGCCGCGCACACGGATGGAATTGGCGTGTGCGGTCAAACCTTCCGTTTCGGCGAGCTTAATGATGTCGTCCTTTGCCTGCAGAAGCGCCTCCTGCGTGTAATAGATAAAGCTGGATTTTTTGACAAAGCTGTCCACGGAGAGCGGCGAGAAAAAGCGCGCCGTACCGCTGGTGGGCAGCACATGGTTCGGGCCGGCAAAATAGTCGCCCAGCGGTTCCGGGGACCAGTTGCCCAAAAAGACGGAACCCGCGTTGTCCAGCTTGCCGATAAATTCCATTGGATTGATGGCGCAGACCTCCAGATGCTCCGGCGCCAGCTCATTGGCAAATTCCACGGCTTCTTCCATCGTATTACAGAGCATCACCGCGCCGAAATTGTCCAGCGACTGGTGAATGATCTCCTTGCGGGAAAGCGTTTCGATCTGGCGGTAAAGCGCCGCAATCGTCTCCTCTGCAATCTTCTCCGACGTCGTCAGCAAAACAGAGGAAGCCAGCACGTCGTGCTCCGCCTGAGACATCAGGTCCGCCGCCAAAAACTCCGGATTCGCCGTCTCATCCGCAATAATCAGAATTTCGCTCGGCCCCGCAATCATATCGATATCGACCGTGCCGTAGAGCTGCCGTTTCGCCGTGGCCACATAGATATTGCCCGGCCCGACAATTTTATCGACTTTTGGAACGCTCTCTGTACCAAACGCCAACGCTGCGACAGCCTGCGCGCCGCCCATCAGGAAAACGCGGTCCACGCCCGCCACCAGCGCCGCCGCCAGAATATCCGGATTCGGCCTGCCGTCTTTACCGGGAGGCGTCACCATGACCAGCTCTCCCACGCCGGCGATCTTCGCGGGAATTGCATTCATCAGCACGGAGGACGGATACGCCGCCGTGCCGCCCGGCACATACAGGCCGACTTTCGCCAGGCCGCGCACGCGCTGGCCCATCATGACGCCGTTTGCCTCCGTGTTCATCCAGCTCTGCTGTTTTTGCCGCGCATGGAAATTGCGGATATTTGCCGCCGCCTTCTCCAGCGCCTCCACAAAAGCAGGGTCGCAGTCTTTGACCAGCTCCTGCATTTCCGCCTGATCGATGACCATCTTTTCCGGTACGCTGCCGTCGAAACGCTCCGTATAGGCGCGCACCGCATCGTCTCCGCCTTTGCGCACCGTCTCCACAATCTCCGCAACCGCTTCGTCCACCTTTTTGCCGGAGTTTGCACTGCGCTCCTTAAGCTGTTCAATAAAAGCGCGGCCAAAATCGCCGCCCTGTTTCACATACTGTATCATATGCGGGTGCCTCCCTTCTCATTTTTCCTGCGTTGCTTTTTCCATCTGCGCGACCAGCTCTTCAATCTCCGCTTTGCGCAGCTTGAGACTCGCTGTATTGACAATCAGCCGCGCAGAAATATCGCACACGGTTTCCACAACCTCCAGCCCGTTTTCGCGCAGGGTGGAACCCGTCTCCACAATATCGACAATCGCGTCGGAAAGCCCCAGCAGAGGCGCCAGCTCCACGGAACCTTCAATTTTGATAAAGCGAATATCCATCGCCTTGCTTTCAAAATAGTTGCGCGCTACATTGGGGTATTTGGTTGCAATCGTTTTGCTGGCGTAACCGCTGAAAAAGTCGGTCCCCTTCGGCGCGGCCAAAGCAAACCGGCAGCGGCCAAAGCCGAGGTCCAGCACTTCATAAAAGCTGGTACCGTATTCCATAATGGTATCCTTGCCCACAACGCCCAGATCGCAGACGCCGTGTTCCACATAGGTGATGACATCCGCCGCTTTGGCCAGCACGACCTCCAGATGCTCCCCCACAGGAAGAATCAATTTGCGGCCTTTATTTTTGACTGCCTCACAGTCAAACCCGATTGTTTCAAACAGGGCAACCGTATCCTTTTCGAGGCGGCCCTTTGTCAATGCAATTCGTAACGGTTTCATGCTTTCTCCCCTATCCCATTCATCGTCTCCACAGAGCCGTTGACAAAGTCGACGCGCCGGATCCCCTGCGCCCGCGCATAGGCAAGCGCTTCCTCGCGGGTTGCAAAAACAGAGCTTTCGCATTTATAGCCGCTTCCCGCCAGCTGGGACGCATACTGCAAGGCCTTGATCTCAAAACCGCTGTCGCTGTGGACCAGAATATCCACCGCCTTCGGCGGCTGAATCCGCCCCTGCTTGAGCAAAAGCTCCGCCAGGGCGTCCACATTGACGGCAAAACCGACCGCCGGCATCGGGGAGCCGAATTGTTCGGAAAGCTTATCGTACCGGCCTCCCAGCAGGATTGCATCACCGATATTTTCCATATATGCACTGAAAATGATACCTGTATAGTAATCGTTGCGCTGTACGAGCCCGAGATCCACAATCATCCGGTCGCCCAGCCCCAGCTCCACCAGGGACTGGTACAGCTCGTGCAGATAGGCCAGCGTGCCGCTGGATTCCTCATCTTCGCAGAGCGGTTCCGCCTGCGCAAAAACCTCTTCGCCGCCAAATAAGCGCGGCAGACGGCGGACGGCGTCTACCTGCCTGCTGTCCTCCAACGTATCCAGAATGGTGTTGAGCGCCGCATAATTCTTCGATTCAATACTGCTGCGAATGTCCTCCCGCAGATCGTCGGAAATGGGGAGCTGCGCCGTCAACGCGCGGAAAAAGCCCGCATGCCCCAGCTCCAGGCGGAAATTCGGTACACATTTGCTCAACGCTTCCACCGCCGTCACGATCACTTCCAGATCCGCCCGCCGGCCCGCCGCGCCCAAAAGCTCAATCCCCGTCTGCATCATTTCATTCCGGCGGCCTGTCAGGCCCGGGTTGCTGCGGTAAATCTGCTGCACATAATACAGGCGGATCGGCTTCTGCTGCTTTTGCAGGCGGGTCGCCGTCATCCGCGCGATCGGGATGGTGGAGTCCGGGCGCATAACTACCAGCCTGCCGTGCCGGTCACTCATTTTATACATAATTTCCTGCGCAATACCAGAGAAGTCCGGATCAAACACATCGTAAAATTCCAGCCCGGGCGTAACCACTTCGTTAAATCCGCGGGAAGAAAACACGCTGGTAAGCGTCCGTTCCACATAGCGGTGCGCCAGGCAGTCCTCAAAAAGCAGATCTTTTGTACCCTCTGGGGTAACCATATTGTATTTCTTCATAGGAAGCCTACCATTTCCTTAATATCATTCGCCATTCACTTTAGCGTGCTAATATAATATCATAGTGAATTATTGCTGTCAACCGTTTTATACAATTATTTTCCTGAGTTCGTCCAACCGGCGGATACGGTAATCCACCCGGATTCCTCCGCTCTCCGCCGTTTCATCCGGGCAGTACCAGCAGGTGTCAATTCCCGCATTGATTCCGCCCTGTATATCCGAGCTCAGCGAATCGCCGACAATCAGCGCTGTTTCCGGAAGAAAGTCCGGAATGCGCGCAAATACGTAATCAAAATACGCCTTCATGGGCTTTTGGTACCCGGCGTCCTCCGAAACAAAGATCCCTTTCATAAAGCGGTTCAGTCCGGAGCTCTGCAACCGGCTGTACTGCGTACGGGAAACGCCGTTGGTCACCACATATAAGTCGCAACGGGCCGCGCAATACGCGCAGATTTCCTCCGCGCCGGGAATCAAAAAGTGGCCCTGTCCCAGCGCGTCCTGATATTCGTCTTCAAACGCCCGCCCGTCCCCATCGATCCCGAGCTCTTCAAACAACCGGACAAAGCGGGAATAGATCACCGTTTCCCGGCTGATCTCTCCCCGCTCAAATTGCTTCCACAACCCATCGTTAATTCGATGATAGATTTGTTTGACGCGGCTGTCCAGCGGATAGCCATGTTTTTGAAACGTCCGCTCCAGCGCGGCCTGTTCCGACGCCTGAAAATCAAGCAGCGTTCCATCCACGTCAAACAGTACGGTTTTGTAAGTCTTCAAACTGATTTCTCCCATTCCGGCAGCGCCTCCGCATGCCGGCAGTATTCTTCCGCCGAGCGAAGATTGCCTTGTATCTCTTCTGTTGTCACGGGCCTGCGAACCTGCGCCGGCATCCCCATTGCCAGGGAACCGTCTGGAATCTCCATCCCCTGCGTCACCAAAGCGCCTGCGCCGATGATGCAGTTCGCACCGATTTTCGCACCGTTCAACAGTATCGCTCCCATGCCGATCAGGGCGTTATTTCCAATGGAACAGCCGTGAAGGATCGCCCCATGCCCCACAGTGACGCCCTTTCCAATCCGGATCGGACATCCTGTATCCACATGCAGGACACAGCCGTCCTGGATATTGGAGCGTTCTCCGATGACGATGGCGTCGTTATCCGCGCGCAGGACGGCATTGTACCAAATGGAGCTTTGCGCCTCTAATGTGACGTCTCCCACCACAGCCGTGCCGGGCGCAACATGTGCGGCCGGCGAATTTTTGGGCTGCTGCATACGATTCCCTCCTTTAGAACAAGGTCATCTGCGAACTTGCGGGCAGGTCTTTGAGAGATCCCGCCTGGGACAGCATCTCTATGACGGATTTGGACACCTTGGACCGCGCCTGTAAATCGTCCACCGAAATATAGGGGCCGCCCTCACGCGCTTCCGCCAACGCGTTGGCCGCCGCCTCTCCAACGCCCGCCAAAGAGGAAAACGGGAGGCGGATTTTTCCGTCCTCTACCATGTAGCGTTTTGCATCGGATTTGTACAGGTCCACCGGCAGCACCTCAATGCCGCGCGCCAGCATCTCATTAGCGATCTGGAAAGTAGAATAGGCAGCTTCTTCCTTGGCGCTGGCTTCCTTGCCTTTCATGCTGATTTCATTCATACGGCGGCGCACCGCGTCCCGCCCCTGGATCACCGTAGCGCCGTCAAAATCTTCGCCTCGCACGCTGAAATACGCCGCATAATATTCCACCGGCGTATGCACCTTGTACCAGCCAAGGCGCAGCGCGGAGATCATATACGCTGCGGCGTGCGCTTTGGGGAACATGTATTTGATCTTCAAACAGGATTCAATATACCACTCCGGCACATTGTGCTCGCGCATCGCCTGTTTGTGTTCATCCGTCAGCAACACAGGCGCCTTACCCTTACGGGTGATTTCCATAATTTTAAACGCCATCTTCGGTTCCAGGCCCTTCAGCAGCAGATACGTCATGATGCTGTCGCGCGTACCGATAACCTCGGAAATGGTGCAGGTCCCGTTTTTAATCAGGTCCTGTGCGTTGCCCAGCCACACGTCCGTGCCGTGGGACAGTCCGGAAATCTGCAGAAGGTCGGAAAACGTCTTCGGCTTCGCGTCCACCAGCATCTGGCGCACAAACGGCGTACCGAGTTCCGGCAGGGAAAAGGTTCCCGTCTGGCAGTCGATGTCCTCCGGCGTCACGCCCAAGGCTTTTGGCGATTCAAACAGGGACATGACCTCCGGGTCGCTCATGGAAACGGACATGACCGGAATCCCGGTGTATTCCTCCAGATAGTGATAAATGGTCGGCACGTCGTGTCCCAGCTCGTCCAGCTTACAGATCGTATCATGGATGGAGTGGAAGTCGAAGTGCGTGGTAATGTTATCGGAATTCTGGTCGTTCGCCGGATGCTGCACCGGGCAGAACTCGTAAATATCGTGGCCTTTCGGCACAACGACCATGCCGCCCGGATGCTGGCCCGTGGTGCGCTTGATCCCCGTACAGCCGACCGCCAGACGCAATTCTTCCGCGCGGTGCAGAACGCTGCCGCGCTCTTCCGCGTATTTTTTGACAAAGCCGATGGCGGTTTTGTCTGCCACCGTGGCAATGGTTCCGGCCTTGAAAACGTGATCCTTACCAAACAGCGTCTCCGTGTAGCGGTGCGCGCCGGACTGGTATTCGCCGGAGAAGTTCAGGTCAATATCCGGCGTCTTGTCGCCGTCAAAGCCAAGGAATGTTTCAAACGGGATGGTGTGCCCGTCGCGGTTGTAATCCGCGCCGCATTTTGGGCATTTCTTCGGCGGCAGATCAAACCCGGAACCGTAGCTGCCGTCCTCGATGAACTCGCTGTTCTTGCAGTTGGGGCAGATATAGTGCGGGCACAGCGGATTGACCTCCGAGATACCGGACATGCTCGCCACAAAGGAGGAACCGACCGACCCACGGGAGCCGACCAGATAGCCGTGCGCCTCCGAGTCGGCCACCAGCTTCTGTGCCGTCATATACAGCACGGAGAAACCGTGCTTATTGATGGAACCCAGCTCCCTTTCCAGCCGCTCTTTGACGACCGGAGGAAGCGGGTCGCCGTAAATTTCTTTGGCGCGCTTCCAGCAGATTTCATTCAGCTGCTCTTCCGCGCCGTCGATGAACGGCGGGAACACGCCCTCCGGGATCGGGCGCACCTGCTCGACCATGTCCGCAATTTTATTGGTGTTCGTCACAACGATTTCATAGGCCTTCTCTTTCCCAAGATACGCGAACTCTTCCAGCATCTCATCTGTTGTGCGCATGTACAGCGGCGCCTGCTGATCCGCATCGGAGAAACCCTGCCCCGCCATCAGGATTTTACGGTAATCCGCGTCCTTCGGGTCCATAAAATGAACGTCGCAGGTCGCGACAACAGGCTTGTGCAGCGTCTCTCCCAGCTTGACAATGGTGCGGTTAAACTCACGCAGTTTTTCTTCATTCGGCACATCGCCGTTGCGCACCATGAACTGGTTGTTGCCCAGCGGCTGAATCTCCAGATAGTCGTAAAAGCTGGCGATGTCGCACAGCGTGGACCACGGCTGACCGTTGAAAATCGCGCGGTAGAGCTCCCCGGCCTCACAGGCGCTGCCGATGATCAGGCCTTCGCGGTACTTGACCAGCACGCTCTTGGGAATCCGCGGCTTTTTAAAGAAATAGTCCAGATGCGAAAAGGAAATCAGCTTATACAGATTCTTTAGTCCGGTCTGGTTTTTCACCAGAATGATCTGATGATATGGACGCATCTTTTTGGGGTCGCCGCCCGCCAGCGAGGTATTGATATCCTTCACGGTCTTCGCGGCGGTATCCTCTTTCAGACGGGTCAGCAAAACCAAAAAGATTTTGCCGAGCACCGCCGCGTCGTCGCAGGCGCGGTGGTGATTGAACGGGTCCAGCTTGAGGTGCTTCGCCACGGTGTCCAGCTTATGGTTTTTCAAATCCTTTAGCATCGCGCGGCACATGGGAAGCGTATCGATATAGGTATATGGGAACTCCATACCGCAGCGCTCCGCGGCGATCCGCATGAACGAGGTATCAAACTCCGCGTTATGTGCAAGCAGCACGACGTCTTCTCCACAAAAGGCGTAGAAGCGTTCCAGCGCCTCCTTTTCCAACGGCGCGTCCTGCACCATCTCGTTCGTGATGCCGGTCAGCTCTGTAATTTTAGGAGGAATCGGCATCTGCGGATTGACAAACGTATCAAAGCTGTCTACAATTTCTCCGTTTTTAATGCGCACCGCGCCGATTTCCGTAATCCGCTCCTTGTTGGGGCTCAGGCCCGTCGTTTCAATGTCGAAAGAAATAAACGTTCCGTCCAGGGATTGATCGGAACTTCCGGTCACCGCCGGGACCATATCGTTGATAAAATAGGACTCCACACCGTAAATTACCTTGAATTTGCCGCCCTTGCCGGTGATCTTCTCCAAAGCGTTCATTGCGTCGGGAAACGCCTGCGCCACGCCGTGATCCGTCAGTGCAATAGCCGGCTGCCCCCACTGGTACGCGCGGTTAATCAGGTCCGCAACCGGGCTGACGCCGTCCATACTGGACATATTGGTATGCAGATGAAGCTCCACACGCTTTTCCGGTGCGGTGTCCATGACCTTCACCTGCTCCACTGTGGAAATCCCCTTGGGACGCAGCACAATCTCATGGTCGTATTTATCATACTCCACATCGCCGCGCACGATGATGGTCATACCCTTTTTTAAGGTGTCCAGCGCCTTGCACTGCTGCACCATCTCAATGATTTTAAGGGTGATGGAACCGGTATAGTCCGTAACATTGATGGAATAAATTTTCCGGTTCTGGTCGCGTGTCAACTTGGACTCCAAAGAAAAAATTTCTCCCCAAATGGTAACGCTGCCGATGTCCGGTGTAATACGGCTGATCGGAATCGGCTTTGCCTTTGCGGGACGGCCGTATAATTCTTTTGCTGTTTCCGGCAGAATCGCGGGCAGCATGGTTTCCGGCGTACGCATGCTGATGGTCTTTGCCTTTTTCTTTTTGGCGGGCGCGCCGTCCTGCATACTTTGTTCGTATTCCTCCACTTCCCGCACAACCTGCTCGCGCCGGACGGTCTCTTCCTGCTTCTTCTGGCGCTCTATGTATACGACGCTGTCGCTCTCCATCGAAGTTACGCCGTCGAATTCCACCTGCAGACTGACGCCGAATTCCTCCTGCAGCATCTGAGAAAGCATCCGGTCCGCCTTGCGGGAAAGCAGCAGGTTCATACCGCCGTGGCTGAGGGTGATAATCAGCTTTCCATTTTCCACGCGCGCCTTGGAGTTATTCAGCGTCCCGTTGATGCTGGCATCCCGGCGTTTTAACTCCTGCACCAGATTGGGGTAGTATTCCACGGAAAAGCTTCCCGTTGGAAACTGCGGCGTCAAAACCGCCCGATTAAGCTGCAGCGCCTGGCATCCGCTGATCTCCTTTTCCGCGCGAAACAGAGTGTATCGATCCACCAGCGCGGGAAACGCCACCTTCGCCGTCAACACCCGCTTCTGCGTATCGATCTGCAGCCCGGCAATTTCTCCTTTATGCATGCTCTCCGGATACCCGGAAAGCTTTATGTAAGGCCCAAAAAATTCTCCAAATGTTTTCAAAACAAATATCCTCCGGTCCGTGCAAACGTGCGCGCAAACGCGCGCACCGCATTACAGCTTTTCTACCTCTTTGACCAGCTCGTCCACCAGTTGTTCCTCCGGCACCTTGCGGATCACCTCACCCTTTTTAAAGAGCAGGCCGACGCCGTCTCCGCCCGCAATGCCAATGTCCGCCTCACGCGCTTCGCCGGGGCCGTTTACCACGCAGCCCATTACCGCCACTTTAATCGGTTTCTTACAGCCGGCGAGGCGTTTTTCCACCTCCGCCGCAATACCGATCAGGTCGATTTTTGTGCGCCCGCAGGTCGGACAGGAAACGAATTGTACACCTTCCGACCGAACATGTAACGCTTTTAAAATGTCAAAGCCCGCGGCGACCTCTTTGACCGGGTCCGCCGTCAGAGAAACGCGGATTGTATCTCCAATCCCCCGCTGCAACAGGGAACCGATGCCGATGGCCGATTTAATCAGACCCATGCGTTCCGTGCCCGCTTCCGTCACCCCGAGATGCAGCGGATAGGTACAGCTTTGCGCACACAATTCATAGGCGCGGATCATTGTATCCACGTCAGAAGATTTGATGGAGATAACAATATCTTCAAAATCAAAGCGTTCCAGCAGGGACGCATGGTACAGCGCGCTTTCCACCAACGCCTCGGGTGTGGGGCTCCCGTATTTTGCCAGGATTTCCTTTTCCAGCGACCCGGAATTGACGCCGATGCGGATCGGAATCCGCTGTTTCCGGCAGGCGTCCGCTACCGCCTTTACGTGTTCGTCGTTCCCGATATTGCCGGGGTTGATGCGGATTTTGTCGATACCCGCGGCGACGGATTCCAACGCCAGCCGATAGTCAAAATGAATGTCTGCGACCAAAGGGATTTGGACCGCCTGTTTGATTGCAGGAATCAGCGCCACCGCCTCCCGGTTGGGGATCGCCGCACGAATGATCTCACATCCGGCCTGTTCCAGCGCTTTTGCCTGACTGACGCTGCCTTCTATATCCAACGCCGGCACGTTCAGCATGGATTGCACGCTGACGGGCGCGCTGCCGCCAACGGCTACGCCGCCCACCAGCACCTGTTTAGACTTCCGCACTATCCACCAAGTCCTTTCCCTGTCACCAGCCGCAGAATATCGCTGAAGGTGATCACTACCATTAAGCACATCAGCAGCACAAAACCGGCCGCGTTCACCCAGCCTTCATATTTGGGGTTGATCGGTTTGCGGCGCACCGCTTCCACAATCAGGAATACCAGCCGCCCGCCGTCCAACGCCGGGAACGGCAGCAGGTTGACCACACCCAGGTTGACCGTAATGATCATCATCATATACAAAATATTGTTAATCGCGGTGCCAAAGCTTTGCGCCAGGCCCTGCGAGGCGACCTCTCCAATAGCGCTTGCCGCGCCGACCGGACCCGCCATATCGTTAAGGCCAAACCGGCCGCTCAAAAGCCCCGCCAGGCTGTACCAGACCATCCGCACGGTAGAAACCGTATCCTGCCAGGATTTCACGAGCAGGGTTCCCACATTTTTCTGGATCGGCTCCACGTAAAAATCGAGCATCAGCATCGGCTTTCCGTTGTTGTCCTTTGTGTTGAATTTCACGTCCGGGAAAGTGATGGCCTGCCCATCGCGCAGAACTTCAACATCCACGGACTCCGGGTTCGCCGTGGCCAGTGCAAAGCTCAAATCGCGGTCCGTATTCACCTTATAGCCGTCCACGCTCGTAAACGTATCGCCAATCTGTAAGCCCGCAGCCTGTGTGGCCGCCCCGTCCTGAAACTTCCCAATGGTCGTGGAATTGAACGCGGGCTGCTGGCCCAACAGAATCATCATCAGCACAAGGCCCAGCACGACGTTCATTACCGCGCCCATGACGACTACCAGAATTCGCTTCCAGACCGGCTTGCTGCCAAACGAACCTTCCTCCGAACTGTCTTCGTCTTCGCCCTCCATGGCGCAGAAGCCGCCGATGGGCAGCAGACGGAGCGCGTATTTCGTCTCCCCCTTTTGAAAATGAAACAGCGTCGGCCCCATGCCGATGGCAAACTCATTGACCTTAATGCCGGAGAGTTTTGCCGTGATAAAATGGCCAAACTCGTGGATAAAGACGATAAACCCGAAAAGCAGAACCGCTATGATTACCAATAAAACCTGTAAAATAATGATCACCTCGTCAGTTCGCCGCTTGCAGCACGAATGCACGCGCCGCCGCATCGGCGTTCAATATATCATCGACGGACGCAATTTGCTTCACATCCGGTTGATGTTCCATTGCCTGTGTTACCAATTCGCCAATCCGCGGCAGGGAAATCCGATGCTCCAGAAACAGGCGCACCGCCTCCTCGTTTGCTCCGTTCGCCGCTGCCGGAGCCAGGCCGCCGCGCTCCAGGGCATGCCGGCAGGCGCGCAGGCAGGTAAAGGTCTCCATGTCCGGCTCGCGGAAGGTCAGCGTCCCACATTGAATCAAATCCAGTTGCTCCACGGGAGAAGCCATTCGCTGCGGCCAGGTCAGCGCATATTGGATGGGAATGCGCATATCCGGCGCGCCAAGCTGTGCAATAATGGAATTGTCCTGGTATTCTACCATGGAATGCACAATGCTTTCCCGGTGCACGACCACATCTACCTGTTCGCCCGGCAGGTCGAACAGCCAGCATGCCTCCATTATTTCCAGCCCTTTGTTCATCAACGTGGCGGAATCGATAGTTACCTTCGCCCCCATATTCCAGTTGGGGTGCTTCAGGGCCTGTTCCGGCGTCACCTGCGCCAATTCCTCTTTTGTCATGCCGAAGCACGGACCACCGGAAGCCGTCAGAATAATACGCTTTACTGCCTTCTTTTCCGGGCAGCCCTGCAAACACTGAAAGATTGCGGAATGCTCGCTGTCCACGGGAAGAATCCTGACGCCGCGCGCCCTTGCTTCCGCCATGACCAGCGCGCCGCCCGCCACCAGCGTTTCCTTATTGGCAAGCGCCACATCCTTGCCGGCACGGACCGCCGCCAGCGTCGGCAGCAATCCGACCATACCCACTACCGCGTTACAGACAACGTCCGCAGGGGCAAAAGAAGCGGCTTCGCAAAGCCCCTCCATCCCCTGCACCACCCGCACCGGGGTGTCCGCAACGGCAAGCCGGAGCTTTTTGGCCGCATCTAAGTCAAAAACCGCAACAAGTTGCGGTTTGAATTCTCTGATTTGATTTTCAAGAAGCGATATGTTGCGGTTTGCCGCAAGTGCGCATACGTGTAAATTCAGGCGGCGCGCCACATCGAGCGTTTGCAGGCCGATGGAGCCCGTTGCACCCAACAGGGAAAGGTTTTGTTTCATAGGAGTCCCCTTCCATAAAAAAGAGCACAGACCCTTATCTGTTTTTTCAGAATCTGTCCTCTTTATGAAGTATTATGAACGACTTGCTCGTTTTATATAACAACAATCGGAAAAAACTGCACCCAAAAATACACGAAGGGCGCCACAAAAATCACGCTGTCAAACCGGTCCAGAACGCCGCCATGCCCGGGGATCACTTCTCCAAAGTCCTTGATGTGGCAGCTCCGTTTGATCAGGGAGAAGCTCAGGTCTCCAATCACCGAAAGCGCCGCGCCAACCAGGCCGATCACAAACAGGGAAAAGTACGAAATCTGCACCTGATAGGCATAAAAAATCGCGTGAAAAATGTATCCGAAGACCAGCATTGCCGCAATGTCTAAAACAAAGCCGCCAATCAGGCCTTCTACTGTCTTTTTGGGGCTGATCTGTGGACAGAGCTTGTGTTTGCCCAGAAAACTCCCCGCAAAAAACGCGCCAACATCCGCGATCCAAGCGGAAAAAATGGCGATAATTACATAAAACATGCCGTGGTTATACCCCATGGAACGCAGGCCGACCAGCGTCTCCAAGGCCGTGGGGATCAGCAAAGTCATACTGTACACCACGCCGATCTCCCGGAAGGTAAATATCTGATGGTAAAAAATCAGGGAAACAAACAGGATTACCGTATAAATATAATAGACTGCCTGCTGCCAAACCGGATCCTGCACCAGCGGCAGCACGGCGGCGAACACCGCGCTGGGTAAAAGCAGAATGGAATTCTTCGACATGCCCAGGGCAGAAATAATCTCCACCACGCCCATCACCGAGATTAAAGAAATCGCCAGGTTGAGCGCCATGGGAAAAGAGCGGTTAAAAATGACAATTGCCAGTAAAAAAACCACCAATGCCGCGCCGGAAGCCACTCTCGATTTCAATTAAATCCCTCCAAAGCGCCTGTTTCGCTGTGCGAATTCCATCAGGGCGCGGTCCAAATCTTTTGTGGTAAAGTCCGGCCACAGGATATCCAAACTCACATATTCACTGTATGCGGACTGCCAGAGCAGAAAATTGGAAGTGCGATTCTCCCCGCTGGGCCGGATAATCAAATCGGGGTCGGGCTGTCCAGCGGTATAGAGATGCTTTTCAATCAGGGCTTCATCTATGTCTTCCGGCGCCAGGCTGCCGGCCGCCGCTTCCCGCGCCACTTGGCGCATTGCATGCGCCAGCTCCGCCCTGCCGCCGTAATTCATTGCAATGTTGAGCACCATACCCGTCTTATCCTTGGAAGACTCCTCCGTACGCCGGATCAGATCCTGCAAATGCGGCGCAAACGCAGACGTATCCCCGATAAAACGCGTGCGAATATTTTCATCTGTGAAATCCTGGAGCGCTTCCTCCATGTACTGTTTAAAAAGGCGCATCAGCGCCTTTACTTCGTCCTGCGGACGTTTCCAGTTCTCCGTGGAAAACGCGTAAACCGTCAAATACGGGATACCGATTCTGCTGCAGTACCGGGCGATCGTACGGAACGTATTGGCGCCGGCCGTATGGCCCGCCGAGCGCGGCAAGCCGCGCTTTTTGGCCCAACGGCCGTTGCCGTCCATGATGATTCCCAGGTGGTTTGGCAGCATTGCCGTTCCCAGCTTTTGATCTGAAGCTTTCATGCCATCCGTCCTGTCTTCCTATTAATACGCAAAGAGGGGATCAGTTCATTCCGGAAAACAGTTATATTTCCATCAATTCCTTTTCTTTTTTTGCAAAGAGCGCATCCATTTCTTTGGTATATTTGTCTGTGAGGTCCTGCGTCTTCTTTTCCGCCTTTTTGAGCTCGTCCTCGCTCAGCTCCGCTTTTTTCTCCATGGCTTTCAGCTTTTCCATTGCGTCACGGCGAATGTTGCGGACGGCAATTTTGGCCTCTTCCGCCATTTTGCTGATCTCCTTAACCAACTCCTTACGGCGGTCCTCTGTCAGCTGCGGAAAAATCATCCGGATGGTCTTTCCATCGCTCTGCGGATTAATGCCGATATCGGACGTCTGGATCGCCTTTTCAATGGCACGGCAGACGGAGGCGTCCCAGGGCTGGATCACCAGCACGCGCGCTTCCGCAACGGACACGGCCGCAAGCTGGTTGACTGCTGTGGGCGTGCCGTAATAATCGACCTTTACTTTTTCCAATACTGCCGGATTCGCTCTTCCCGCGCGGATACCCGCATAGGCATGGGACAGATTGGAAGCGCTTTTTTCCATGCGCTCTTCCGCATTTTTCAATACTTCTTTCATTTACATATCCTCCTTCACAATTGTGCCGATCGGTTCGCCGCAAACTGCTTTTTTGATGTTTTCCGGGTCGTCAATGCTGAATACCAAAATCGGAATATGATTGTCCTTGCACATAGAAGCCGCCGTGCTGTCCATGACCTTTAAATCCCGATTTAAAACGTCCATAAAGGAAAGCGAATCGAACTTGACCGCATCTGGGTTCTTTTTGGGGTCGCTGTCGTAAACGCCGTCGACCATCGTCGCCTTTAAAATAATATCCGCGTCGATTTCCGCCGCCCGCAGGGAAGCCGCCGTATCCGTGGAGAAAAACGGGTTGCCTGTGCCGCAGCCAAACACCACCACGCGCCCTTTTTCCAGATGCCGCACCGCACGGTTGCGAATGTAAGGCTCTGCAACCTGCTGCATGGAAATCGCCGTCTGTACGCGCACCGTTACACCCAGTTGCTCCAGCGCATCCGCAACGCCAAGCGCGTTGATGGTCGTCGCCAGCATGCCCATGTGATCCGCGCGGGTGCGGTCCATTTTACCGCTGCTGCGTCCGCGCCAGAAGTTGCCGCCGCCCACAACAATGGCAATCTCCGTGCCCATATCCACACACTCTTTGATCGGCTTGCAAATCTTCAAAACCGTATCGAAATCAATCCCGTGGGACTCCCGCCCCGCAAGGGATTCCCCGCTCAATTTTAAAAGAACCCGTTTATATTTAGGCTGCAAATTGAACAACTCCTACTATAAATTTTTGTAAAATTGGTTTGGACTTCTATTATTTTACAATATGTATTTCGCAATGTAAAGCCTTTCCGCCGCAATTCACCTATTATTCACAAGTGTGCCGGACCAGGCCGCGGATACAATAAAAAAGACAGGGTCTTCCCTGCCTTTTTCTTCCTTTATATATCCTTTTTGATTTTACTGAGCGCGCCTTTTTCCAGCCTTGAGACCTGCGCCTGGCTGATCCCGATTTCCGCCGCCACCTCCATCTGGGTCTTGCCGCGAAAAAACCGCATGGTCAAAATTCGCTTTTCCCGATCGCTCAGATCACTGATGGCTTCCTTCAGGGCAATTTCATCCAGCCAGTTGCTGTCGTCGTTGTTGTCTCCCACCTGATCCATCACATAGATCGTATCTCCCCCGTCGGAAAAAACAGGCTCGTACAGGGAGACCGGTTCCACGATGGATTCCAGCGCAAGCACGACGTCCTCCCGGGGAAGGTCCAGCTCTTTGGCAATCTCATCGATTGTGGGTTCCCGGTTGTTTTGGGCGGTCATTCGCTCCTTGGCCTGCATCGCCTTGTACGCGGTATCCCGCAGGGACCGGCTGACCCGGATGCTGTTATTGTCCCGCAGGTAGCGCCGAATCTCACCAATGATCATGGGAACGCCATAGGTGGAAAACCGCACGCCCTGACTCATATCAAAATGATCGATCGCCTTGATTAAGCCGATGCACCCCACTTGGAACAGATCGTCCAGATTTTCGCCGCGGTTGGTGAAGCGCTGGATTACACTGAGCACCAACCGGAGGTTGCCGTTGATCAATTCCTCTCTTGCGCGCATGTCGCCATCCTTCACGCGCGTCAGGAGCTCTGTCTTTTCCTTTTCGGTCAGCACTTTCAACTTTGCTGTATTTACGCCGCAAATGTCCACTTTGTTGTACACTGCACATTGCCTCCCGTCTTCTATTCGCAATCAGTATTGCCATGAACCGGAAGGAACATGCACAGGGAAAATCCAAAAGGAACCTCTGGCCCACCCGCCAAAAATGGAAAAAGCCGGACGGCGTCCGGCTTTTTCTGATCAGTCAAGCTTATAAAAAATTTATTTTATTTTCAGCGGCAATAATTTTCGAGATAGCTGTCCAAACTCTCCTGAATAATCAGTTTGGCTGCTTCCGTGTCCCGTACATTGTCGATCGCGGTCGTCTTTCCCTCCAAAGCTTTATAAACAGAAAAGAAATGCGACATTTCATCAAAAATATGCTTGGGAAGTTCACTGATGTCCCTGTAACCGTTATAGGTGGGGTCGTTGAACGGGATGGCGATAATCTTCTCATCTTTGAAGCCGCTGTCCTCCATGCTGATGACGCCGATGGGATAGCAGCGTACCAGCGACAGCGGGTGGATATTCTCTGAGCAGAGCACCAGCACGTCCAGAGGATCATGGTCCGCGGCGTAGGTCCGCGGGATGAAGCCGTAATTCGCCGGATAGTGCGTCGAGGTATACAGGACGCGGTCCAGCGAGAGCAGGCCCGTCTCCTTATCCAGCTCATATTTTGCCTTACTTCCCTTGGTGATTTCGATTACCGCACAAAAGTCGTCTGTTTTAATGCGCTTCGGCGATATATCGTGCCAGATATTCATAAACATTCCTCCTTTTTCGGCTGAGCTCCAGACGCAGCCCTCTTGTTTATTATTGTAGCATTTCATACGGAAAGAATCAATTGATTCTATAGGGTTTATGCAGATTCGGACAAATTATGCAGCATTCTACAGGGAAACGCCGCATAGATATAAAAGAAAACTACAATACTTTTAATATTGCCGGTCTTCCGGCTGGAGGGATTTCCATGAACTGCAGAATTGCGGATATGCGCCACAAAGAAGTGATCAACGTTAAGGACGGCACGCGCATCGGGCTCGTATGCGATGTGGAGATCGATACCGTCACCGCCCGGGTGCTCTCGCTCGTCATCTACGGCCGGCTGCGTTTCTTCGGGCTTTTCGGGCGTGAGGACGATATTACCATCAAATGGCAGGATATAGAAGTCATTGGTGACGAAACTATTTTGGTGTGTTATAATGACATTTATCGTGTGAAAAAGCGCCCGCGTATATTCGGGGGCGGCGGATAAAAAGCAGCCGCATTTTACCGGTTTTCAAATACTTTTCGATTAATCCGGCAGAATAAGGATTTTTTGTCCCGTTCAGATGTGGAAAACCCGGCAATTTTCTTATATGCGGTAAAAATATTTCTTGCAATTATCGTCGCATTATGCTATAATAGTGCGCGCAAAACACACGCCGATGCTGGACGAACCGGTGCTCTTTTAAAAAGAGTTCTGCGTCCTAAATCAAAGCGCGGCGGAGGAAAAACCAAGGAGGATTTATCATGGCAGTTGTATCTATGAAACAGCTTTTGGAGGCCGGCGTACATTTCGGCCACCAGACCAGAAGATGGAACCCGAAGATGGCTCCGTACATCTTCACCGAACGCAACGGCATCTACATTATCGACTTGCAGAAAACCGTCAAAAAACTGGAAGAGGCTTACAATTTCGTGCGCGACATCGCCGCGGAAGGAAAGTCCGTCCTGTTTGTCGGTACTAAAAAGCAGGCACAGGATTCTGTCAGAGATGAAGCGGAACGCGCAGGCGCTTACTTTGTCAACGCAAGATGGCTGGGCGGCATGCTCACCAACTTCCGTACCATCCGCCGCAGAATTGACCGCCTGAATCAGCTCAAGGCCATGGAAGCGGACGGCACGTTCGATCTGCTCCCGAAGAAGGAAGTCACCAAGCTCCAGCTTGAGATTGAAAAACTTGAGAAATTCATGGGCGGCATCAAGGACATGAAGCAGATCCCCGGCGCTCTGTTCATCGTCGATCCCCGCAAAGAGAGAATCGCTGTTGCGGAAGCCAAGAAACTCGGTATTCCGATTGTTGCGATTGTCGATACCAACTGCGATCCGGATGAAATCGATTACGTGATTCCGGGCAACGACGACGCGATCCGCGCTGTCAAACTGATCTCCGCCACCGTAGCGAATGCGATCATCGAGGGCAGAGAAGGCCAGATGGGCGCAGCTGAGGCAGAAGCAAAAGAGAACGAAACGGAAGAGGTTGCGGGCTAATTTCCAACCCTTTCAAAATAAATAGAATTGATAAAAGCGCCGGAGGGACTTGTCCCCCCGGTGCATTTAAAAAATGGAGGTAATCAAAATGGCTGCTTTTACAGCGAAAGACGTTGCAGCGCTTCGTGAGAAGACCGGCTGCGGAATGATGGACTGCAAAAAGGCGTTGGCAGAGGCCGACGGTAACATGGACGCCGCAATCGACTATCTGAGAGAAAAAGGCCTTGCCGCAGCAACCAAGAAGGCTGGCCGCATCGCAGCGGAAGGCGTTGCATTTGCCTGCACCAACGACAGCAATGACATGGGTGTTGCGATCGAAGTCAACGCGGAAACGGACTTTGTCGCTAAGAATGCGGACTTCCAGGCTTTTGTAAAGACCTGCGCGGATACCGTTATGGCAAACAATCCGGCAGATGTGGACGCACTTCTCGCCAGCACCGCTGTTGGCACTGAGCAGACCGTCGACGCTCTGCTGAAGGAAAAGATTCTCACCATCGGCGAGAATATCAAGATCCGCCGTTTCCAGCGCTACGAAGGCACTGTCGTTTCTTATATTCACGGCGGCGGCAGAATCGGCGTTCTGGTAAAGTTTGAGACTGCTCCGGAGGTTGCCGCAAAAGAAGGCTTCCAGGAGTATGCCAAGAACATCGCGATGCAGATTGCCGCAATCGCACCCGCTTACCTGGATGAGTCTTCCGTTCCGGCAGACGTCGTCGAGCATGAGAAGAAGATTCTCACCGAGCAGGTCATCGAGTCCGGTAAGCCGGCAAACATTGCGGAGAAAATCGTTGTTGGCAGAATGGGCAAATTTTTCAAAGAAGTATGCCTTGTCGACCAGGCGTATGTTAAGGACAGCGACCTGTCTGTGAAGCAGTACACCGAAAACGTGGCGAAAGAACTCGGCGGTGACATTAAGATTGTTGCATTTGTTCGCTTTGAGAAGGGCGAAGGCCTGGAGAAGCGTGAAGACAACTTTGCTGACGAAGTTGCCAACATGATTAAATAAGTAAAACTTATATAATTTATATAGAAAGCGCTGGAATGTAAGCAGAGGAAACATTCCAGCGCTTTTTATTTCATCAAGAAAGTCACTGGATTTTCACCTTTGAATATAACAAAATCCTTTTCTGCAGGACTAACCGGAATCTTCCAAAGATTGGTAAAACACAGCTGTTTTTTATCGCATAGCTGATTTTTTCTCATATCTAAACGGAATTCATCCAGGTACACTCTACCCTTAACGCATCAAAATAACTTCATACTATATAAAAAGCTCCGCTGAATCCATTCTTGACTGGATTCAGCGGAGCTTTTTATAACAATCTCTTTTCACTATATCCGGCTCTCCTGCAACAAACCATAGCAGGGACTGCGCCCGGCACAACGCAGAATTTCTGCTATGCTGGCAACCTTTAAAATCGCTTCCAACTGATGCTGAAGCGCCCGATAAACTCCGTCTACAAGCCGATATTCCGGCATAACCGTCATAGAAATGCCGTTATCCACGTCAACACGGGCGATCTGCATCGTGGTTTCTGTGATTTCCGCAATGTCCCAAAGCGTAATCTTGTCCGGAGCCTTTGCAAGATAAAAGCCGCCATTGACGCCGCGTGTAGACGCCACGATACCCACGCCGCGCAACTCATTTACAATACTGAAGACATACTGTTTTGGGATACCGACCGCTTTCGACAAATCCTGCGCAGAAGTGATTCCCTTATGCCCGGCAAGATATATAACAATGCGGATTGCGTGATCCGTTTTTGCATTCAGCTGCACGATCCGCAAGCCTCCTCCCTCTTCTTTACTGTTAAAATCAGCCTCTGATCAAACGCTCACAGCGTACTGTAATGCGCTTTTGGCCGTTAAAATTACAAGTAAACAAGGTCAAATCCCAATCGCCAGACTGCATTTCTTCTGTATTGTACGCATCCAGAGATGTAATCTCTGTCACCGCGTAATGATAAACCTGTCCCGTCACATCTGTAAAAACGACTTCGTCTCCCGTTTGCAGTGCAGACAGGCTTCCAAAGTGCTTTTTATAATTATGTCCTGCCAGGATCATAGAATCGTCCAAAAAAGAACCGCTGTAACGGCAGGGCGACGCTTTCAGCTGCGCATCACTGCATTCCTTTTGAACGGGAAGCTCAAGTGAAAGAGACGGAAGCTCGATGACCCCGATATATTCCTGTCCCTCTAAACAAACGGCCTGCATCGTCTTGACGCTAGTTTGCGACGTCTCTGCAACCGCAACCGGGGCAATGATACGCTCTTCCAGTATATTGGATATCTGCTCTGCATACGCCTCGCCATGCTGCTCCTCATACAGATTCGACATCGACAAACCAAGAGCACCCACAATCAAAAGCGCTCCGGCAATCATAAACACCGCACTCCGTTTCCTTTTCATCCTCATCTCTCCCGTCCTTTAAACGAGCAAAACCAGCCAGTACTGAACAATGTTAATCCCATAACGGTTATGACGGGAATCGGCCAGTACCATTCCTCCCGCGGCAGCCTATCCTTCGGCACCGGAGAATCGGGTATATCCACCATCTTGCCTGAAGCAACTTTACCCGGAATCTCTTCCAGATACATGCTGCTGACCTCCAGCGCCGTGGTCCCTTCTGTATTTGCTATCCCACTGTATGAACTCTTCATTGCCAGACCAAGAGCGCTCACAATCAGCAAAGCACCAACGATCATAAAAAAGACGCCGTGTTTCTTTCTCATTCTCATCTCTCCTGTCCTTTAAAGGAGCAGAACCAACCAATACTGAACAGTGTTAGTCCCACAATGGTCAAAATAGGAACCGGCCACCAAAGCAATCCGGTCTGCGGCAGTTTGCCCGTCGGTATCGGATCATCCGGAATGTCCTCCGCCATCGCAGGCTCTGTCCCATCCGGCTTTTCTCCGCCCGGCGGCGGCTCATCCGAAATATCTTCCATGTATGTGTTGGTAACTTTCAGGACAGTGGCATTTTCCGTATACGTTACCCAATACGGTTCCGGGACATTGCGTTCCACAACCGTCCAGTCATATTGATTGCTCAGATCACTCCAAGTGTAACGCCAGTAATTTTCCGCACTCAAAACAACCGTCCTATGAACGCTTCCATCCCGAAGCAGTGAAACTTCTACTTTTTGGGGACGCTGCTCCTGATAGCCTTCATCATCCCACACCTTTAATACAGTGACTTCCTTTGTATCGGGATTTGGCCTTTCCTCTCCCCCGCCCGGATGGGACTCCATGGTGCATTTGGGTTCAACCGTCACATCATACTTCCAGACGTCGTCCTCAAGACTGGGCAAGCACACCAAAAACGGCGCGCTTCGGTAGGTCTTTTTCCCTATCGTCTTACTTTCCGCCGTCACAAGGTAAAGTCCTACATCCAAGGTTCCAAAGGAGAGCTGCCCAGAATTGTCCGTGCTCCTCACTGCAACCGGATTGATATGGTCCGCCGCCGCATAAACAGCAAGCGTGTTCCCTGCGGCATTCCATCCATCGGCGTCCAGACGATTCAAATTGACCTTATAGTCCTGAAAGTCTCCGCTTAGGGTAAAACGTACGCTTTCCGATACATCCGCCACACGGTACAGCCGAAAACGCGCTCCGGCAATGGCTGTATTATTATAACCAAAATGAAGCGATAAGGTGGTTTCCCGTTCCAGGTCAATCCGGCCAGCCGCGAAAGCAACGGGGACCAGCATGCTGAAAAACAGAGCAAGCATCAGAAAAAAAGCAGACAGCTGTTTAAAAACCAAATGCATCCGATTGTTTCTCATGGTTAACCACCTCCTTTTTGATTGTTTTGATCGTCTTTTTTCCTTTTTCCAGAACTAAACAACAGCCACCCCAGCAAAACAAGCAGGATAGGAGCCGCCACAACCGGTGCGACCAACATTGGGTCAACCTGCACCGCATCCGCCGAAACACGCAGTACAGAAGCGCCTTTTGTCCTCACGCCCCGCACCAGCAGACGATGTGTGTTGACCGCATAGGGGGTACAGGTGACCAGCGTTACATGGTCTTCCCCAGGAACAGCTGCCAGCTTGGAGACGTCCTCCGGCTCCACAATCGATATCTGGTCTACCTCATAGGTCAGCACTTCATTCATGACGACAACCGTAAAGGTATCTCCTAATTCCAAACGATCCAAGTCCGTAAAAAGTTTGGCGGTTGGAAGCCCTCTGTGCCCGGTAATGACAGCATGGGCGCCTTCTCCGCCGATCGGCAGGGACGATCCTTCCAAATGTCCGGCACTGTGCTGCAAAATCCGCTCAGATGTACCATGATAAATCGGCAGCGAAACGCCGAGCTTTTTGATTTCAACGTATCCCATCATGCCATCACCCGTGACGTTGAGCTGTGAAAGATAGTTGGCGTCAACCGGTTCCCCGTTCAGAAACTTTCCGATTCCAGAGGTACGGTTATACGATTGAGCCGATTCTAAAATTGCGTCATATTCATCCTCTGTCATCGTGTTAAGCGCCTTATCGTAACTGGCAATTGCATGCGTCGCGCTGAACTGGTTGATATAATTGCTGACAGTCGGATAGGACAGCACTCCCAGCCCGATCAAAAAAATGACGAGCAGCAATATTGTAGACCATTTTTTCTTTTTCATCCGAATCTTCCCATATCATTTCAAAAAAATTGCCTGCACGTACATACGGCGGCAGGGAGAACGCAGGGATCAAACAGACGCTTCCCGGCGCTCTCCCTGCCGCCGGACATCTTCTGTGCAATTCTGCAAAGAACACGCCGGCGGTCGTTTCTAATGGGGCAAATTATTAATCACAGTTTTTAATTTTGCAAATACGTTTTTATGTCTTGCCGGGGCCGCTGGAAGAACCATCCTCTCCCCGCATGGGATGCTTTTACGCCTGCTCGCTGCCTCTCATGCGGCGTTTTGTGATCATCAAAACAACTGCGCCGAGCATCAGACAGCCGCCAATCACATAGAACAGAGTGGTACCGATGCCGCCGGTGCTGGGCAGGTTCATTCCGGTGCTGTTGGCAATGCCCGCCTTATAGTAGCCGGAGCCGGGCGTGCCCGCCTCTACCTTGATAACATCCTCAACCGTGGTGGTCTCTGCCTCTACATAGGCCGGGACAAAGCGTTCGGGTCTCGGATCATTCTCAAAAGCGGCCATAACTTCACCGTTGCTGTTCATCCAAACCGGCACGCCGTTGATTTTGGCCTGCTCGCCCTTAACCTCTGTGGTATAGGTATAATGTGTAACGGTCTGATGCTCTGTGGTGGTATAAGGAATGTTGTTTGCATCGATTGTGATTTCAACCGGCTCATTCATCAGGTTATATCCGGTTGGGGCTACGGTTTCCTTCAGGTAATAGGTGCCTTTTTCCAAACCTGCATATTTCGCTGCGCCGTTCGCATCGGTGGTCAGGGTAACGGCCTTGCCGTCGCTGTCCAGGACAGGCTCTGTGCAGGCTTTATCCGTATAGATTTCAAACTGCGCTCCGGCAAGCTTTTCGCCTTCGTTTTTCTCTTCAAACTTGTCGATGACCAGCGCGTAAGAGTATACAATTTCCTTATCCTCGTCTTTGCCATAGCCAGGCTTGTCGCCGGGACGATCTTCGCCGGGCTTCCAGGTGTTGCCGTCAAACGGAGAGTTGCTGTAAACCAACTCTACATCATTATGGTTACCTGTGCCGGTGCCGATTGCCGCTTCAGAAGTAACAACAGCCTTGTACTCGACTGTTACAAAATCATACTTGGCAATCTCATCATAGTCAAAATCCACATAGAAGGTACCGCCGTTGCCGGCAACGCCTGTAACGTCCGCCGTATAGGCTGTGCCGTCCAAAACAACTGCATTCGCGGAATTTGTTGTATGGCCTTTGACGACGATGGAATCGGCGGTAAACTTCAGGCCATTGCTCAATGTATCGCCCATATAAAAGGTCTTGTTGGTAGCGCCTGCCGGATAGGTGGGAACCATCACAGTCAGCATATAGGAAACCTCATCGCCGATGCTGGCGGTCTGCTGATGTTTATCGTGCTTGTCGCCATCCTGTTTGCCGGTATTGATCGCTTCGTCGGTCACGGTGCCGCCGGTAATATCCTTGCCAACGCTGGGAGTGGAGGTCTTCATCTTCACAGAATACTCTTCATAAATCTGATAGACGTCTTTTCCATTCACATTTTTGACCTCGGGTTCCACTTCTGCCGTAACGGTCTGATAAATCTTTGCGCCAGTGGAAGCGCCGTCGCCCAGGATGATGTACTGGCCCATAGGCATTTTTTTAAACGTTGCAACGCCCTGATCGTCGGCAACCGCCGCCTTTGTAGCCTCCGGTTTCGGATCCTGCGCCTTTATGTAAGCGGAAAACGCGCCCAAAAGCGGCTTAATTTCGTCTTCGCTCATGTCACAGTACTTTTCTGCGGTCAGGCCTGCCCAATCTTTTCCCAGCTCATCGCCCAGAAACGCCTGGAAAACATCGTTGAACACATAACCCAATGTGTTGTTAACATCGTTATAGGTAATGGATACTACTTGATAGGCCAGAAGGTTGTCGC
Organism: Clostridium sp. D33t1_170424_F3; assembly: GCF_015667585.1. Taxonomy (GTDB): domain Bacteria; phylum Bacillota; class Clostridia; order Oscillospirales; family Acutalibacteraceae; genus Anaeromassilibacillus. Next base: position 28,104 of record NZ_JADPEG010000010.1, read on the forward strand.
CGCCGTTGGCAGCTTTGTCTGTGGGGTCCGCTACGCCTACAACAATCGTCGCCGTAGAACCAGGGTTGATCGTCTTGAGGGCGCCTTTGCCCTCGCTGGTAGCCATAGCCGGGATACACAGGGAAATCACCATCATCAATGCCAGTGCCAATGCGGAAAGGTGCTTAAGTTGCTTTTTCATAATAATTCCTCTCTCTCTTTTACTTGTTGCTTTTTATAAAATGCTCTCGTTCAAACGACATGATTCTGTGCGGAGGATTTAAATATTCCCCCTTTTACCAAGCCGTTTCATCAAATATATTGCGCCTGCCGCTGTAATCAGCAGCAGTCCCAAAGCGGTATACAGGACCGTACCTGCACCGCCTGTCCTGGGCAAATGGTAGCCGTCTGTGTTCATAACCTGGACACCCGGTATGCCGTCTTCCACCGGAAGAATTGCCTGCGCCATCGACTGCGCCGCGCCATTGCCTTGAATATCCACTCCATCCAATTTCAGGAGGAAGTGCACCGGCTTACCTAAAAGCTGGTAACCCGCCGGCGCTTTGGTCTCAACCAGGTAAAACTCCCCCGGCGCAAGGCTGCGTACCGTAATCACCCCATCCTGATCCGTTATCAGCGGGGTTTCGTTTACTTTGATCCCATATATATTGTCCGCACCGGGGATCGGCCCGGCGTTTGGACTCCCTTGATTTGCCGCACGGTAGAGATCGAACTCCGCGCCGGGCAGCAGCTTATTCTGATTCATTAAATCGGTCTTTCGGATGATGAGACCGTTTCCCGCGATCTGTATCACCGGATGATTGTAGAGTTCCTTATAACTCTCTCCATCCGCCACATATCTTACTTCGGCGGACTGGTTGGAATGGAACCCCGGTTTTTTCGAGCTGGTGTCGTTGGCATAGCGACTGTTCTCGTAATCGGTATATGCGTCTCCCTTTACGTCTCTGTAGCCATCCAATCCATTTCTCAGGTTGTCCGCGTACTCATCGTAAGCCGTTTGGGTGGTTTTGACGTTAAAGGACAACATGTAGGTACAATCGGCTTGCAGCTCATAGTCCGGGTTGAATACAACCTGTACCGTACCTGTGGAGGCGTCTGCCGTCCCCGGCGTGGGAGTATACGTCACGTTTTGAACCACAGAAATTTTTGTACCATCATCCTGCGTTACCCGATTGCCGGGCAGCGCCGCCCCTATGGTCCCCTGTGTTCCCGGCCCGGTCCCCTGCCAGAGGGACACCACCGTACCGTCGGCCTTTCTCATTGTGACCAACACGTCCGGCTGTTCGCCATACCACTTTACATATTGGCTCAGGTGGTCTGTAATCGCAGCATGGCTTACCGGCTTTCCGTACATGATACTGTGAAAGGCATTTTCGATCGCGTCCGTGTCGTTGGCCACAAAGTAGTGTTCACTGCTGGTAGCAATTTTCTTGAGACTGTCCGCCATCAGCGGACTGCTCGTATCCTTTGTACCGCCGACGCCCAAGGAATAGAAAACTGTGTCGTCATGAATTTTATGCAGGAATTCTGCATAGTCAAGCGTCGGCTGCTTTGCGTAATTGCCTGAGTTGCTCGTACCGGTTCCAAACCGGCCCTGGTAATACTCGCTGTCAAAGGCGCCAGACTGATTGTAGTTTCCAGGAGTAAAATAAAACCGAGTGGAACCGCTGGGCTGATAGGAGAACCTGCCATAAACATCTTTGGAAATCCCGCTCGTATTTGGCGTGAGGTAATAATAAGTCGGATACCCATCGCTGATAAAAATCACATAACGGTGTGCATCAGGACGCTTGCTTTTGGATTCATCCAACAGATTTCCTGCTTTGCGCAGCGCCTGCATGATGTTTGTACCACTGCCGGAACTGCTGCTGACGCCCTGCTCTTTCAGAATATCTTTTAAAAGCGGTTTCAAATCATTCGTTTCCAATGTTTGATAATTTCTGCTCCACCCGGTTCTACACCATGCGTCTTCCGCACCGGAGCTGTACAGTTTGCCGTTTGATTTCAATCCATCTTCCCCTATTGCACTTTGCCAGGAACCAGAATATCCAACGACGCTGACATTATTCCGTGGATCGCTGTCTAAAACCTTCTTTGTAAGCCATTTCGCGTTATCCACAACCACTTTCGCCCGGGTATCGCCCCCCATATCCTTTTCCTGCATGCTGTTGGAATTGTCCAAAACCAGTACGACATCTGCCGGCGAACCGATCATTCCTGCCTTTACATTCAAATACAGGCGATAAAGATCCGTGAGATTTGCTGTACTATCATCCAACGTGGTATCCGGATTGTTTTGAGCGTCCCGCAGGGCGTCAATGGTTTTGTTATGTTCCAGCCCCATTTTATCCGGGATAATCGCTTCTTTCGTATTGGTAATGGCATAGTCTATGTTGAGGACTTCTTTTTCTTGCCGCTCATAGACGGTAAACTTGGAAGCAGACCTGGTTGAAGTTGTTGTACTGGCCTGTGCATTGCTTGGAGCACTGGAAATGTAATACGAATAGCTTCCGGACTTTGCCAAAAGGCGGGAACTGCTGTCTAAATAGAAGGTGCGATTGCTGTATTGCGTATCCGACGGCCTTGCCGCACAGACTTTATTGTTATACAGCGCTAAATCCATGTTGCTGTCCACGTTAGTCAACTTGAATCCACTTCCATTGGCAGTCGCCATCCACTCCCCGCGCGCTCCCAATTGATCATTTACTGTATAGGTTGTTAAATTGGAACCACTGCCTGCATAACCCAATGCTTTTCCACTGGAATTGTATACGATCCGGTAGGTTTCGCCGTTGGTAAAACCGGAAACTTTTTGCCAAGTAACCACATGCTCCATTTCCTCTGTCCGGTTAACCGTTGCTTCATAGCCCATCACCGAATCTTCCTCTACCGTATAAGCAATCTGTTCTCCATCTTTGTCTGACGGGAGGTCATTCCAGGTATATTTCCATGCATTGCTATTGCTCAGCGTAACCGCCGGTTCAATGCGCGTACCGTTTTTCACCAGCCAAACTTTGAGGCTTTGAGGATGATTTCCGTTGTCTCCGGCCCAATTCTTGGCAATGGATACATTGGTTGTCTGCCCGTTCTTTCTGTTTATAATGGGGAATGCGCCGTTCTCGGGCGGGGCCTCCCCATTCAGGGTCGCGCCGCTTTCGGCAACCTGTACGTTCCAAGGCCCGGCAGGCAATGTAAAGCCGTTTGCCGCTTTGGTTTCAAACAACAGGTAATTGCCCAGCGGCAAGTTATTGAACGTAATCTCACCCGATCCCCCGGAGGTTTGCGTTTGAATCGGGGCCGTATTCTTCTTTTCCCCGTTCTCGTCTGCCCCATATAACGCAAAGGTGACGCCAGACAACGTGTTCCCTTTGGTATCAGTCTTTTTCAGGATAAGTTTTCCCGTTTTCTCACTCGCGTAGGTGTTAGTCACCATAACGTCAGCCGTATCCGGAGATTTGAAGGGCAGTTTATAAAGCGCACCGTTTTCCTGAATAACGGTATCCGCAATAACAGCGCCATTATGGGTAGCGTCAAGCTCGACTTGCCCTGAAGGAACAAGAATGGTGCCCGCGTTCTCCGAACTCCAGGTCACAGTACCGGTATAAGGCTTGCCATTGGCAACCAGGTTCCAAAGCAATCTGGATTCCCAATCGCCGCCACTGCCGTTTACACCGATTCCATGCAAATTAAGCGATACTGTACCAGCAACCTTTGAGCAGTCTATATTCACCAACAGATACTGATCTTCGTTTAGGGGGAATCCATCATTTCCAATCGTATTTCCTGCGTCTGGGTTTCCACAGAGCTGTTCTCCCAAATCACTTAAATCCAACGTTCCCGTTGCGGGAACCGTAAGGTTCAAAACTTTTATGCCCGGCGCAGTGTCCGTATCAGGCTTGATATTGCCGTCCGAATCACAGGTCGGTAAATAGTTTGTTTTTGCCGCCGCCATTTGCAGGGACAGAGCCTTTAATCGTTCAAAGTCGCTCGTCCAGATATTTTTGCGGCTTGCGGAATAAACCGCTCCTTCTATTCCAGCTTCCAGCTGAACGGTCTTTCCATTGGCTTTGATATACCAGCTTCCGTTGCCGTCCGCACGACCGCACTCATATGTATCGCTCACATACAGTACACCGCCGCGGAGATTGAGCGTATCTCCCAACTGGGCAAAGTTTATAAACTGTTCTACGTAATTGTCTTCACTGCCGCCGGAAACCGATTCATTACCATTGTAAGAGACGGTAAAACCATTTCCTTCTTCCTGCTCCATCAACGGTTTTCCATTGGGTCCATCCAATTCAAATACATAGTATTTTTGATCGGCGGCCAATCCGGTGACCGAAGCGGTTCCCGCCCCTGTAACTTGGGCCTGCTTTTCCGGTATACCAACCGGCGCTCCATTCACCATCTGACTGGCAGAATAAACGCCAAAATAGAAGGTCTGGTCCTTGCCGCCGCTGCCTTCCAGCTGGTTTTGAACCTCCAATGCGAATTCCGCAGCAGCGCCATACACCTTTTGGCTGTTTCCAAGCTGAAAGTTGTTTGCCGTCAGGTTTTGAACTGCGATATTGCCTTCCATATCGCCTCTGCCAGTCATTTGATTGGCAAACACTGCGAACTGGTTGGCATCACCCAAACCGGTCGTAATCTGTTCCAACGTCAGAGTTCCGTCGGCAGCTGCCAATACCACACTGTAAATGGAGAAGTGATCTGTACTCATGACGACCGATCCGTCTTCCTTCATCCAACTTTCCATATCGGTGGCACTTTCCGCATTTTCGTCCACGTGATACACTTTTGCGCGTGTGCTTCCCGCCTCTGCCTCCATTAAATCGGAGAAGGTAACGATTACCGGCTTGAGCGGCTCGACCTCCTTATTATCCAGAAGAAGCTTGATGTCAAATAAGCGGCGCTCAATGGGCTGCATTTCATCCGCTTCCATCGCTCTGTCCAGCGCGTCCAGGGCTCCTGGCGTCGGCGCTTTTGACTCTTCCCCTTGCATCGGCAATTCTTCCACGCTCAGAAGCAGATTGCCTGCCGGGAAGGCGTCCTCCGTGCCTGTCATCGTCACGGTTACGCCGCTGTTCGTTACCGCCGTGAGCGTCCGTTCTTCCAACGTCTCTTTCCAATTCAGTTCCAATGCGGCGGCGTTTCTCGATGCTATGTGCAGCGCCCTCTCGTAATTGTCCGCCATCGCACAATGGAATTGCAGGAACTGGTCCGCCTCATCCTCGGCAGGAAATTCCTCCCGGCCCGTATCATTGTCATCCAGCGGCACATCAGAGGAAAGGTTCTTATCTTTCCCTTCTGTGAAGTCCTCCGTGCCGGCATCTTCTGCCGGCGCTTCGGAACTGACAGTGGAAGAATTTTCATCTTCCGGCGTATACGTTTCTTCCGAATCAGAAGACGTCGCTTCTTCAGAAGGAGCCGTCTCTTCATCCCACTCCGCCTCGGGAGACGCATCCTCCGGTTCCTGCGTGGATGCAGAATCATCGATATGGTCTTTGCCTTTCTCATTTTCTTCAGGATCTACCGTCAGCACATCCTCAAGCAGTTCGTCATCCAGCGCATATGCGGGCTGGAATATGCTGGCAAACAGACCTTTCTGTGATTCTTTTTGGGAGGCATCGTCCACTTCTGCTTGTTCCGGCTGTGATTCTTCCTGTGAAGAATTCCCGACATCCTGTATCTTGTCTTCTCCGGTAGCTTCGGCAGGCGTCTCCGGCATTTCTCCCAGCGGTACATCGCCTTCCTCTATTTCTGTATGGTTCGGTTCAATCCCGCTGCCAGATTCGCACGCAAGCGTAAATGCGGTTATCTGCCCGGGCTCCAAGGCAAACCAGTAGTTGGTTTCTCCCTCCGCCTGCCGGTCACGGTTCAGGATCAGCACACTTCCATCCTCTGTTTCAATTTCGCAGGCATCCTGTTCATCAAACTCATATTGTCCGGACAAACCTGCGCCGTTGCTCAATGTATGCAGCACAAATATGAAGGGCTCTTTTCCCTCCGGGGCTTCCGCCGTCACGTGGGTTTCCATTGTCTCTCCCAACACGGCTACCGTCTGCTCCGCCTCTATCTGTGGCTGTGTTTTCGCCATACTGACCGCAGGCAGACTCAACGCTCCATATACAGAAGCGGCTATCATCACACAGGCCAGCGAGAGCGCCACGTACGCATATCTCTTCTTTTTATGTTTTTTCAGGTATATCCCCACTCGATCCATCAATTCGCTGCGCAACGCTTTCACCTCCTTCTCAAACTCTTTTAACTCAGCTAATGGTTCCGACTCTGTCAAACGGCCAGAACCGGAGCCATACTTTTCCTACTACAAACTCATCGGAAATACATCCGATTGCCGACGAACGGCTGTCGACCGAAGTCGACCGATGATCTCCCATGACAAAAATCCGATTATCCGGAATCTGATAAGGAAACTCCAGGTCGCATTCCCCCAGACTTTTTTCAAAAAGATACGGTTCATCCAGTTCGTCGCCATTGACCAAAACCGTACCGTCCTCGCGGATCACAATCTGATCGCCCTGCAGGGCAATGACCCGTTTGAGTAATATTTTATTATTATAGTAGAACGCCACAACCTCGCCGCGGCGAAACTCTCCCATTTTAGTCGCCAGAACCAATTCGCCATTTTCCAGTGTCGGCTCCATGCTGCTGCCGTAAACCTGAAGAATCGGCAAAAAGATGGTTGCAACCAGCACGGCCACAGCTGCAACCGTTATCAGGATGTACATAGTCCCGCGCATGGTGCGCGAATATTCCTTTTTACGGCTCCTGCGCTGCAGTTCCTTGTCCAACTGCTCCAACGTGGGCCGTTCCATCTTCTGCTTCGTCATATTCGATGCCCTTTTCTGTTTCTTGATTCGTTTCCTGCTGCAAAGATGTTAAATCTGGTTTTGGTATGACGATTTGAATGTCGGTCGCAGCCAGCATCGCTTCCAGGCCCTCATGACTTTGGTAAAAGTCCTCCAATCGGATCTGGAGCTCTTCCCAGTAAGCATTTGCTTTCTTTTGGGACTCCTCCTCAAGCGTGCGGCAACGTGCTTCCAAATCTTTGAGGCGCAGTTCCATTTGCAACGCGGCGTCCGCTTCCTGCTTTTCCATCCGCTCCTTAAAAGCGTCTTCACGTTCCTGCACATTAAACAGATATTGATCCGCAGCCGCCTGTGCAGTCTGAAAGACATTATTTAAACGGAGCGCTGCTTCCGCCAAAGAACCGCATTCTTCAATCGCGATCGTCCTCGCAGACAATTGCGATTGTAAATCGGCAATTTGTGCCTGCGCCTGCACAAGCTCCGCTTCCTGATCCCGTATGATGGTTAATAGCTCTGTTTTACTGAGATTTCTTATTCCTTTTTCTGTCATAGGACAACCTTCCTATCCTGCACTTTTTATACAACAGGTTCCATCATTCAAAGCAGCCATTCTATACTGCTTCGGACAAGTATACTATTTTGCCGGTAAAAAACGGCCTTTGGGCCGCCTGCTCTGCGTGAAGCATTGTTTTCCTGTGTGAAACTTTATGATTCAAGTATACATAGCACGCATTCCAAAGACGTTCCTTCGGCGTTCCAATTCCGTACCAAAGCAGAGAAAAGAACGTAAAAAAACTCAGGTAAAAATGACTGTTTTTCGTCATTTTTACCTGAGTTCTGTTTAATAGTCTTATTTTATCTCAATTTTGCGCCACTTCCAATGCGGCCAGCGTCGTTTCTCCCCAACTGTAATTGTTCATATAGCTTCCACGGAAAAGCCCTTGCCCGGAATCCGCCCCTTCCAGATAGAGGTAGTAATCGCAGGTAAAACGTGAGATGTCCACACATCGTCCATCATTGCGGGACAGCAGAATATCCCCAATCCCCGCCTTGTCCAGACTCTGCTTTAACCGCAGCGCCACTTTACGATACCGGCTAAGCGTGGTTTTATTCAAAGGCTCATCCTCCCAGAGCAGACTTACCGCCTCGCTGGAGGACAGAATGCCGCCCCGCCGGTCCACCAGAATCGCCAGCAGCTCCTTTGCCTTTGCGGAACTGAAAGAAAGCGGCTCGTTATCGACAAACAAATCAAAATATCCAAAGGTCCGTACAAAAATCTGTTTTACTTCCTTCCGTTCTTCTTCCGCAGGCACAGGTTCCCCACTTGGCGCACTGGTCTGGCATTCCACATGAACAAAACCGTCACCGCTATTATTTTTTGCCGCATACAGCCCTTTGTCCGCAAGCGCGTAAAGCTCGTCGAACGTTTTGCCGTCCTGTGGGAACAAAGCCACACCGATACTGACGGTTACGCCCATTTTTTCCGCATACCGGTTCCGGACCGCTTTGCAGATGGAGTCCGCCCGGCGCATGGCCAAAGAAGCATCTGGGATATTGGTCAGATAAATCAAGAAATTGTCCCCCTCAAACCGGGCGAGCAAATCATAGGAACGCAGCATTGCGCTCATCACATGGCTGAGGTTTGTCAGGAGTTTATCCCCCTCCAAATGCCCGTTTACTTCGTTAACCATTTTGAAATGGTCAAGATTCAGCATCAGAAGCGCATGATACAGTTCTGCATTCTCGTTGATCCGGTTCACCTGGTCGCAAAACGCATAGCGATTCAACAGGCCGGTCAAAAAATCCCGGTCGGCCCGCTGCCGGAGCGAAAGCAGCTGCCGTTTATCCGCATCAATATTCGTAATCTGGAAGATACCGCGCACATCCGCAGAATAAGGATCCTGAAACATCCGGACATTTTCCCGGACCCATATCTCCTGTCCGTCCAATACTGCCAGAAATTCCAGTTCTTCCTCCTCTCTGCCGTCCGCATATGCTTGAAGCAAGCGGAACCGGTTGTTAAACTTCCGATATTCCGCTTCCGACGGAGGGGAGATAAACCGCTCCACCGTGCGCTGAACCATTCCATCCAGCGTCCCATCGCTTTTGCCGCAAATGGAATTCATCAGCGACCCTTTTTCCTGGTCGCAGCGGTCTCTTGTCAGGTTAAATACATAATAGCTGTACTGATCGGATGTAAGCCTTTCAAAATGCTGCGAAAACTGACAACTGGCCAGCTCCAGCTCATAGCGGTCATTTATATTTTTGAAAGAAATGACCGCATAGGCCGGCTGCCCGTCCGCATCCTTTACCAAAGTAAAATCCACCTGATACCAGGAATACTTGCCCGTGGCGTCCTTCCCGCAAATCCGCGCACCGCCGGCAGCGTCTCCCCGCAGAATAGATCTGTAGAGCGCTATGTATGTTTCCTGACTTTCCGTTGCCACCTGTTCCAGATGCAGATCGTGCTCATCCCGTACGTGTATCTCCGTCATCAGCCCAAATCGTTCGGCTGTCTGATCATCCAGATATGCCGTGCGCTCGGCCAGATCAAATTTAAAGACGGTCCGCCCGCTGTGCGCGGCAATGATCCGCAGCAGCTCCTGTTCCTGGCACAGCCGATCGAGCTTTTTTTCCTTCTCGCAGCGGTCGGTTATATCTTCAAGCGTTCCAACAGTGGAAACAGCCGTTCCATCCTTTGCATAGACCATCGTATAGCGCGCCAGAAACCACCGGTCCCCTCCCGTTCCGTCCTTCCACTGGAGTACCGTCTCTCCGCTTGGTTTTCCCTGTTCAATTTCCGCATGAAAAGCCTGATAGCGCTCTACACTTTCCGGAGCCAGTTTCCCCATCGAAAGAATACTCTGCGGCACGTCTTCTATCACATCCGGCACGTTCAAACGTTTTGCGGTCCGCCCTGCTATTTCCAGACGTTTGGATGCAAGATCATACCGGCACAGTAATTTGTCGCTCTGTTCGATTGCCAGACGATATTCTTCCTCTCTGGCACGCAGCTGCATTTCGCTTTCCTTGCGTTTTGTGACATCCAGCAGAATACTGAAATAAATCAACGTTCCGTCATAATACCGGTCCAACTTCGTGTGGTCGCTGACCCAGAGGTAAGTCCCGTCCTTTTTGCGCACGCGATATTCCAGCTCATATTCCGGTACTGGCAGGTGAACAGACATGCCAAGGCTATGGATATGCGCTCCGTCCTCCGGCGCCAGCAGATTCTGATAGCCCGAACGGAGAAGCGTTTGAAATTCATCTGTACTGTAACCCAACAGCAAAGGAATATTGGGTGATACCAGCAGCGGCTCCAACGTTTCAGCATGGCGGATCAGAATGCCTCCAAAATTATAGCGGCTGAACACCTCCCGAAAATAAGCCATCCGCTTTTTTTCCAATTCAATTCCTACCATTTGCTCATTATCGTTTAGGATCAAATGCCATTCTTTTTCATCCTCCGAAGCCGGAGACATATGTACGGCAAGGGAACCGATTCGGTCGTCTTTTCTGCGGAATATCCAGTAGAAATCCTTGCTTCGCAGTTGGATCGCCTTCAAGAATTCTTCCGGATAGACAGACAACTGGTTTATACTATTATCATATAATGTGTAAAATTCCTCTTCTGTACAGCCGACCAATCGGAAAAAGGCGGGATTCGCGCAGCAAACGCGCACCTGATCCTGCTGCTCCAGGCAAACCCGCGCCACACCCAAGGGGAACATGTCAAACGGACGATCCAGCTTTTGAATGCCCTGGCAAACCGCTGCTTCTTCACAGTTGGAAAGTTCATTGTGCAGTATCAATTTTGTGACATCCTCTACAATGCCAAAAAAGATGACCTGATCAGCGGAGCGTTCCAATACCATTGCGAAAACCGATAACCGGCGGTTCACCCCATCAAAGCAAACTGCGTGTCCTGCATACTGAAATTCACTTCTCGAAGTGGAATGCAGCAAGTTTACACTCAATTGACTTCGCTCCGCTTCTGCAAGGCTTTTCCACACCGGTTCCAGGCTCTGGCCGCCATGTCCCAACAGTTCCCGATAGCGCCGGTTTGTTTTCATTAAAACCAGATTGCCGTCCTGTTGTAAACAGCATACGCATGCCATCCCTGGAATTTCCTCTAAAGAAAATCTTTCCCAGCGAATTGAATTCATCTCATTCACAAAATCTCCCCCAGATATTCATTTAGAACGCAGGCCATCTTCTTCCCAAAACATCCCTGCGACCAGCGGGAAACATATTATGTATCTTCCTGCTACGGCTTGTTTCCGTTTCTCGCGTAATTAACCGTAAAACTCAGACTTTTCATTTCTTTAAAAAGTCTGAAAATGTTCTAATTTTTTTCAGTATTAACCCGTATTATACAACATAATTTATTTTTTATTTCTGATACTGGAAAGATTCCTGATAAAGTTCAGTTAAATATTTTTGAGAGTTGTTCTTTACTTATTCATAAAATAAGCCATTTTATACCATCTATGTACCTCTGCAAAATCTTTCAGCATATAAAAAAAGCGATTTATTGTTCACCAATAAGTCGCTTTTCGTATTTCTGCCGCCTATTTTACAGAAGCGATGCGGCGCTGCATTTGCTCTGCACCGTTGGCATATTCCAAAGCAGTATCCGCCTGAATCATTCCCTGCTGCCAAAGCCGGAAGATGGATTGATCCATACTCACCATGCCCTGACTTCCGGATGTTTGTATGACGTTGTCAATTTGATAGCTCTTGTTTTCCCGAATCATGTTCCGGATAGCCGCATTGTTATGCATAATTTCAAACGCAGGCCGCAGGCCTCCCTCCTTATCCGGTATCAGTTGCTGAGAAATTGCCGTGTGCAGCACCATACTCAGTTGTACGCGCACCTGATCCTGTTGATCGGACGAAAAGCTGTCGATGATGCGGTCAATCGTGTTTACCGCGCCTTTTGTATGCAGGGTTGCGATGACCAGATGCCCCGTCTCGGCCGCCGTCATAGCGGTTCGGATGGTTTCATAGTCCCGCATTTCCCCCAACAGGATCACGTCCGGCGCCTGCCGCAGACAGGCCCGCAGGGCGGAGAGATAATTTACCGTATCAATGGCAATTTCCCGCTGGCTGACGATGCTCATGCAATCCCGGTGTAAAAATTCAATGGGGTCTTCCAGGGTAATAATATGAGCGGCACGCGTATGATTGATGCGGTCGATAATACATGCCTGCGTAGTCGATTTACCGCTGCCCGCCGTACCGGATATCAGGACCAGCCCGTGCGTTAAATTCGCCACGGACATGACCTCATCGGAAATGCCCAGCTTTTTATAATCGGGGATGTCAAACGCGACCACTCGGATCACCGCCGCGAGAGATCCTCTCTGGCGGAAGGCGCTGACACGAAAACGGGCCAAACCGGGCTGGGCAAAGGAAAAATCATCGTCTCCTTGCGATAAGTAGTCATCTATATTCCTGTTTGCCATTGCATATATTTCACGGATCAAAGACTCGGTCTTCTGCGGCAGAAGGCGCTCCTGCTCCATTGGAAGAATTTTTCCATCAATTTTATAGCTCATGAACCCCCCGGCTACCATAAAAAGGTCTGAAGCTCCGTCTGTTACCCCGCGCTGCAAATATTCCAACAATGCCATACGGCTGTTTCCTCCTTATTCGCCTTCCCAGACAGACAGATTTGCATCCGGCGTCCAGTCCGCTGTGGATACCTCCTGCCAACGGAGGACGGTCCAGGTATCCATTTCTCTTTGCAAAACCACCTGCAATTCCTGTGTATCCGACACCTGACAGGTATAGCGGTAGCAATTCCCCTCCCGGGTCACGCCTTCTGGATGTTCGCCCGCCCGCAGATGGGCGAACATCTCTTCCGCCTCCGCATCGGCAGCATAGTAATCCGCTACCGCCTGTACGGAAGCGTCTGATAGTCGTGTATCCGCTTGCACAGTGGATAAAACCAGCAGCGCAAAAGTCGTCAGGCACAATACCGCAAAGATGACCAACAAAGAGCTGCCCCCTGAGACAAAGGGCGGCGTAGCACGCCGTTTACGACGCATGCGCGCTCACCTCCTGCCAGGCCGCCGTCAACTGGAACAGGACTTCCTGGGTACCGTTCTCCTCTTGATTGGCAACCACCTGCACGTTGGCTTTATAAAATCCTTTTAAATCGGTAGGCTCTGCAACCGCCCGCAAACTATAACGGAACGGCATACCGCCGGGTACTTCCCGCCAATCCTGGTCATAGAATACCTGCCAATTCTCCTGAAGGACCTGTCCGCCCATGCGCTCCGCAGCCGCAAGCTGCGCCTGCTCCACAGTGCCTCCCGTGGACTTCATAATTTCCACAGCGGTCTGCGCCATTTGGACCGCCCGATCCCGTTCCTCATTATAGATGGATTGGCGGCTGGCATACACAAACGTCTGTACGCAAAGCGCCGCCGCCAGGGCAAACGCAAGCAGCATCAGCACCTGTTCCATCAGAACCAATGTAACACGGCTCCGATTCACGCCGCCGCCTCCCTTCCGCTGCGCAGAGACAGAATCAACGTCTCCGTCTCCGTTTCCACGGTCAGAATATTTTCCTCTTTGAAAAATTTTAGTGCGGAAGCTTGCAGCACCTCGTTTCCATCCTGGGGTTCAAATGCGCCGTCCGCTTCCGCAAACAGTTCCCTGACTGCACCGTCATACCAGTAAATACGGGTATCATAGGTTGCGCCCTCAATCTCCTGCCGCAGATATAACGTGGATATGCCGTCGTCGCGGTCCGGTTCCGAAAAGCCCCCGACAAAAACCGCGCCCTCCCGGTCGCCGTGGCGCACTTTGGTCGCGATGTACTGCGCGCAAAGTCGCCGGTTGTAGCTGCCGGCGCCCCGCTCCGCGACCCTGCGATAACTGTTTGCACCGGTAAAAAGCACCAGCAGCAGGACAGCGGCGAACACGGTAAAAAGAAGCAGCACAAACAGACTCTCTATATGACCCTGTCTCCTTTGATTTCTCATGATACACCTTTCATTGAAGCGGTACTACCGTAATTTCCGGCATTTGATTATCTGCAAAAATTTCATAAAACACGGCAAAACGTTTGGAATCCACCTGGATTCCATACCGCCGCTGCAATTCCTCCAACGTGGAAGGATAGACTCCCTCTGTTGTGTAGCAGGTTACCGCCGCCCGCCGCAGGTTATTTTCCAGTTGCTTCTGAGCCTCAGCGCTCTGCCCATCCCGCAGATTCCCTATTGCCGTGAAGAGCGCCAGCACTCCGCACAGCACAAGCGCTGGAAATAATAAAATCTTCCATCCCTGGAACTCTCTACGCCGCCTCATCCAATCACCTTCTTACATTCTCTTGCGCCATATCATAGAGCAGACATGATATGGATGAGCGGCAACATGACCGATAGGAGGATGGCACCGATCATAAAGGAGGTTACAATGACCAGAGCCGGTTCCACCCGGCCCACCTTTTCTTCGATGCTCTCCTCCGCTTCTTCTTCAAGCCTGCGGGCAATCTCCGCCATCACTGTATCGCCGGAGCCACTGCGAAATCCCAATGCCAGCAGCCGGCAGGAACCTGCGGGCAACAGGCCGCTTTCCTTCAGCGCCTCAGCAAGTCCAGCGCCGGCAAACAGCCGGTTCCGGCAGTCCTCCATCCGCCCTGCCGCGGCAGCCGTATCCCCGGCAAAGGGGGTCGCCGTTTCCAAAGCCGCCTCCATGGATAAGCCGCTCCGCAGTCCCATTGACAAAGCAGAGGCAAACCGGGCTGTGGCAATTTTTCCGGACAAGCCCTTTTCCCCATGATGCCGGTTCCACCAGCTTAGAAACGACATACGCAGAGGCGCGCTTGCCGTAAAAGCCGTTGCGGTTGAAACCGCCAGGGCCAACACGACGCACAGCGCCGGCATACAGGCGTCCAATATCATTCCCAACTGTAAAAGCCCGCCGCCCAATCCTGTCAACCCCGTCCCCATCTGCGCAAAAACCTGATCGAATACCGGCAATACCTTTGCCAATAATACAACCAGCACGACCAGCATCAAAAGCGCCAGTATGGACGGATATAAAAGCGCGTTCCGGATTTGCCGTCCAAGCCTTCCCTGCGCTTCATAATGGTTGGCAAGGCCCTCAAATACCTCTTCCAGCCTGCCGGACTGCTCCCCGACCCGAACCATCTCCACCAGATAAGCCGGGAATACCTTTGCGCCATCCAAAACGGAGGACAGCTGTTCCCCATCCTCCGCCCGCGCAGCTAATCCGGCCAGAAAAGCGGCGCTCTCGCCGTCGCTTTCCTCCGCCAGCAGGCATAACGCATCGGCTGTTCCAACGCCGGCCCGGATCAGCAGGGAAAACTCCATGCAAAAATCGGAAAGCGCTTCATTAGATAAAATTGTTTTTTTCATTATATAACCGCCTCATAAAAAATGAACCTGCACCAAAGTACAAGTCCATTTTATCCATTGTTTTTCTTCACCCTTAATAAATGTATTTCGCACTGTAGTTGGCGTCGTTGCCAATATATTCCATAATCTTTTTACTCTGTTTCCCACTGGAAGCAAAAGTCGGGTCCATCAGCTTCCAGGAAGTTCCATCAAAATAGACGATCCCCTCAACCCAACCGGTTTCCTTGGAATACACATTGATCCAGGCATGGTAAATACTGCCGCTGTATCCCACCACCAGTTTTGTAGGGATATTCTGACTGCGGAGCATAGCGGCCATCACCGCGGCATAATCAAAGCAAATCCCTTTTTTCTCAGATAAAACCGTATCCAGAACCGGCAGATACCCGCTCTGCACTGTGGCCGCTTTCTGATCATCATAAGTGATGTTCTTGACCACATAGTCGTAAATCGTCTGCACTTTTTTCAGCGGATCGCTCTCGCTTCCCGTCAGTTCCGCCGCCTTTTTTACTACCTGGCTGTCCGGCGTATAATTCACATACTGGTTCGGCAGCAGGAACGGGGCAAACTCATCCTTGAGCGCAGCGGTAAACGTAACGGATACGACCGTAGCATAGCTGGTTCCAGAAATATTTTCGAACACCGTTACCTTGTAACCGCCGTTGCCGTCGGACAAAGGGAAAGCCGCATAGTCGGCTCCCGCCGTCAAATTGTATGTATAAACGGTCCCGCTGGGACCTTTGACCTGCGCTTTGAGTTTTTTGCTGGTGGCCGCGGCATATCGCGCCATCACATATCCGTCAGCTGTATTGGAATAATCAATCTCCGCTTTCTCAATCTTTTTCACCAGAGAGCCGGAGGCTTTCGGCATTGTACTATTGGGAATAGCAGGCGCTTTTGCCAGCGCTACCGCTTCTTCTGCAATATTTTCGACGCCCAAATCCACAGATGCAATATACGCGTCCGATTCTGTCGCCTCGATGGGATCCGACGTACAGCCGGCGCCAAATAAAAGAACAAGCGCCATCAGCACCAACCCGATCTTTTTACCAGCCCGATTCATGAGCCTACTCTCCTATTCTTTCCAGCATACATATTACACTACATATTTGCATGGTATTTCTATCTTATAATAGCACAGCCTGTTGCATATGGAAAGAACAATCAGAAAATATTTAAAAATGTGTTTTCTATCGACCTTTTTCAGCACGATTTTCCTTTTCTGATGCTTTTTCCATATCATTATAAATTGAAAGCTTTAGGACAACGAGCAGGCCTTTTCTCTGCATCGCAATTGACAACTCCCAATTGAATTATCCGGAAATTCAGGTATAATATAGAAACGAGTATTCCATGGACTGAAAGTTCAACATACAAACAGCCGTGTTTATCTCAGGCTTTTGTTTTATTTACCATTAGAAGGAATTGAGGTGAAGCTATGCCCTCCACCAAAAAGCGTTCCGGTATTGGCAGACTTCCCCACCCGATCCATCCTCCGCAGCAGGTGCTTTTTTTGCTTCGTCTGTTGCAGGAGCAGGGTTTTGAAGCATATATTGTAGGCGGTTGTGTACGGGACAGTTTTCTCGGCCTGCATCCAAACGACTGGGATATCACCACCTCTGCCATGCCGGCTGAGGCGGTCAGTGCGTTGCCCGGTTACCGCATTTTGACCACAGGGTTAAAGCATGGCACCATTACGGTTCTGACCGACGATATGCCGGTTGAAGTCACCACCTACCGGATTGATGGTACCTATTCAGACGGACGGCATCCGGACGCCGTTTTCTTTTCCCGCAGTCTGCGGGAAGACCTGGCGCGCCGGGACTTTACCGTCAACGCGCTCGCCTATTCCCCAACTATCGGGTTGGAGGACCATTTTAATGGCCTGCACGACCTGCACAGCCGTACGCTGCGCTGTGTGGGAATTCCGGAGCAGCGTTTTCAGGAGGACGCGCTCCGCATCTTGCGTGCGCTCCGTTTCGCCGCGACGCTCGGTTTTACCATTGAAAAGAAAACCGCCTACGCAATTTATCAGCAAAAAGAGCTTCTGCGGCAAATTTCCGCAGAACGCATCCAAGCGGAATTCAGCAAACTGCTTTGCGGACGCAACGCGGAACGCGTCCTGCGCAAATACAGGGAAGTCATCGCTGTCTTTATACCGGAAATCCAACCGATGGCAGGGTTGGACCAGCACAGTCCCTACCATATTTACGATGTATGGGAGCACACCATCCACGCGGTCTCCGCCGTCGAGCCGATCCCGGAACTGCGGCTGGCCCTGCTGTTGCACGATATTGGCAAGCCTCAGTGCTTTTCCATGGACGCAAAAGGGATCGGCCATTTCTACGGACATCAAAAGCTGGGAGCTGATCTTGCGGAAAAAATACTGGAACGCCTGCGCTTCAGCAGGCAAACCGTGCAAACCGTAACGGCACTGGTCCGCTACCATGATATTTCCATAACAGACGACGAGATCCGTGTCAAACGCTGGCTGAACAGGCTGGGGGAGCCGCTCTTCCGCATGCTGTTACAGGTAAACCGGGCCGATACCGTCGCACATTCCGCTGCCGCCGCCGTGCGCATGGAGATGATTCGCCGGGAAGAATTTGTCCTGGAAAAAATTCTGGCGGACAAGCAGTGCTTCCAGTTGAAGGACCTGGCGGTCAGCGGCAAAGACTTGCTTGCAATCGGCGTTCCTGAGGGCCAACCAGTCGGCAAAGCGCTGCAGACCCTGCTGGAAGCCGTTATTGAAAAACGCTGCTTTAACCAAAAAGAAGCGCTTCTGGTTTACGCCAGGAAGAATATCCTGAAATGAAAGGAGCCGCCGTATGCCGGAATTTGTACAGCACACCATCGGTCCTGTCTATGACACATCATCGAAAATACTTATTTTAGGGACGATGCCCTCTCCTAAAAGCCGGGAATACGGTTTTTTCTATTCCCATCCGCAAAACCGTTTTTGGCGCGTGCTTGCGGAACTGCTGCAAACGACGGTTCCCTCCTCCAATGAAGAAAAACGCCGGCTTTGTATCAGCCATCACATCGCCCTGTGGGACGTGCTGCAAAGCTGTTCCATCGAGGGCGCGGACGACGCCAGCATCCGGGAACCTGTTGCCAACGATATTGCCGGACTTCTGCGGGAGACCGGTATTCGCAAGGTTTTTACTACCGGGACAAAAGCCGCCGCACTCTATAGACGGCTTTGTTTTCCGTCCACTCAGCTCTCCGCCATCGCGCTGCCATCCACCAGCCCGGCAAACTGCCGCCACTATTCCTACCCGGATCTGGTGGACGCCTACCGCGTCATTCTGGAATATTTATAAAGAATGTGCAAAAGATAGGCTTTGGATTTTACGTGACAAATCTGCACAATTCTTGTATAATAGCAACATAACTCTTTCTTTTTTCTTTGGATTGAAAAGAGAAAGTAAACAAAAAGCCGGCTGACCGCTGTTAGCCAGGCTTTATCTTTAACAACAATTTGAACAGCGGAGAATGAGGTTTTTACCATGTGGGCTTATGAAAGTGTTTTTTATCAAATATATCCTCTGGGGTTCTGCGGCGCGCCCCGTCAAAACGACGGCGTTTTGGAGCCGCGCATTCGGAAGGTGGCGGATTGGATTCCGCATATCAAGAACTGCGGCGCGGACGCCATCTACTTTTCGCCGATCTTTGACTCCGACGCGCACGGCTACGACACCCGCGATTACCGCAAGCTGGACTGCCGTTTGGGTTCCAACGAAGACTTTGCCGAAGTATGCGGGGAACTGCACAAAAACGGGATCAAAGTTGTGCTGGACGGCGTATTCAACCATGTTGGCCGCGGCTTCTGGGCCTTCCAGGACGTTTTGAAAAATCGGGAACAGTCCCCCTACAAGGACTGGTTCCACATCAATTTCGGCGGAAACGACGGCTATAACGACGGGCTTTGGTACGAGGGCTGGGAAGGCCATTACGAGCTGGTAAAGCTCAATCTGCGCAACGAAGCTGTAATTGAGCACCTGTTCTCCTGCATCCGCGGCTGGGTGGAAGAATTTGACATCGACGGCCTGCGCCTTGACGTCGCCTATTGTGTAGACCGCGATTTTCTGCGCCGTCTGCGCGGTTTCTGCGATACATTGAAGCCGGAATTTTTCCTGGTTGGAGAAATTCTGGGAGGAGATTACACCCAGATCATGAACGACCAGATGCTGCACAGCGCAACCAACTATGAATGCTATAAAGGTCTGTTTTCCAGCTTGAATTCCATGAATCTGTTTGAGATCGGCCATTCCCTGCTGCGTCAGTTTGGTCCGGAAAACTGGACGCTTTATAAGGGGAAACACCTGCTCAACTTTGTCGACAACCACGATGTGGCGCGCATTGCGAGCAATCTCACCACCAAGGAACATATTCCCATCATTTACGCCCTGTTGTTTGGCATGCCGGGCATTCCCTGCATCTATTACGGCAGCGAGTGGGGGGCAGAAGGCAAAAAGGAACATGGCAGCGACGACTCCCTTCGCCCCTGCTTTGAACAGCCGGAAAGCAACGAACTGACCGAATGGATTGCCAAATGCGCCGCGGCGCACAAGGGCAGCAAAGCTCTGTGCTACGGCGATTTCCATTCCATCCTGCTCACCAACAAACAGTTTATCTTTGAGCGCAGCTTTGAGGGACAGCGTGTCCTGGTCGCCGTCAATGCGGACAGCGAAGCCTGCGACGCGCACTTTAACGCCAACGCCGGACGCGCCAGGGACCTGATTTCCGGTGAAACACATGACTTTGGCGGCGGAAGCCAATTGCCGCCCTACAGCGCGTTTTTCTGGGAAATTTACTGACGGCACACAAGGACCTTTGTAAAATCTGCACAGTATGGCAAGACAATGAAATAAATGGTGTGAAACCCATATAACAAACGCCCATGAATTCCAATTAAAATCGGAGTTCATGGGCGTTCTTTCACCATGTCAGCAATGAATTTTTTTTGTAACAGCTCCTTTCATTCAGCTGACCCGCTCCAGGTCCCGTTTCAGCCGTTCAATGATGCGCTTTTCCAGGCGCGATATGTAGGATTGGGAAATACCCAGACTGTCTGCCACCTCCTTTTGCGTGTGTTCTTTCGTATGATTCAGGCCGAAGCGGAGCTGCATGATTTTCTTTTCGCGCGGGGCCAGATGTTCCACCGCGTTTAGCAGCAGGTCCCGTTCTACCTCCTGCTCGATCCCGTGGTTGACAACGTCCTGCTCGCTGCCCAGTATGTCGGAGAGGAGCAGTTCGTTCCCGTCCCAGTCCACGTTCAGCGGATCGTCAATGGAGATTTCATTCTTCTGCTGGGAGCTTTTCCGCAGGAACATCAGAATTTCATTTTCAATACAGCGGGAAGCATATGTCGCCAGCTTGATGTTCCGTTCCGGGCAGAACGTATTGACCGCTTTAATCAGTCCTATGGTGCCGATGGAAATCAGATCTTCCACGCCGGCATTGCTGGATTCAAACTTTTTCGCGATATAAACCACCAAACGCAGGTTATGGGTGATCAGCGGCTCCCGGGCATTCTGTTTTCCCTTCATAATGTTTTCCATCACAATTGCTTCTTCGTCGCGCGTCAACGGCGGCGGCAAGGTTTCCGGGCCGTTGATGTAGTGGACCTCTCCCTGCAGGCCCAGACGGAGCAAAAAAAACGACCATTTGCTTTTCAGCCATTGAAACAGGCTCCATTTTTTCATTTTCAACGCAGTTTCCCTTTTTACCGCTGCCGCCGCGGTTTCGATTCTTCCGCCCTCGGCCAGATTTGGGCGGAATCAGCCGTCTGCTCACGGCATTCAGGACAACAGGTCGGGATTGAGCAGCGCGCTGAAATCCCCTCCCGAAAGAGATTCCCGGGTGACCGCGATATAAACGTCCTTTGCTTCTATTTTCTTTTCCCCGGCGAGTATCACCAGTTTATCCGGACGGAACGCGGGCAGGATGCCGCTTCCTGAAACCGTCTGGAACGGAACCACACGAAAGGAAGACCTCTCCTCTTCCGCAGGCAGGATATCACAAAACGCGCTTTCCTCCACTACCACCACCGGAAACCCTGAAAACGGCTCCACAAGGGTATTTCCCGTGTCCACCTTCGCTTTGCAAATCCCGGTCAACCCCTTATATGCAATCAATATCCTGCAAAAAAGGAGCGACGGGTTTTGCCGTCCTGTAATGCGCTGGATGACGCGGATGGTCAGGTAGCACAGCACCGTTACCACCAGCAGGAACAACGGAGAAATTTCAAAATAGACGACGGAATTTTTAATGAGCAGTCCCTGCGGCGCGATGAAAAACCACAGGCAGAGCATAAAGCCGGCAAAGGCAAAATTGGTTATGTAGAAGCAGGCCAGCTCCCGCAAAAATAGCTTGCATGTTCTGCGCGGAAAAGCCGCGAGTACGATTGTAGCAGACATTGCCAGCTTGACCAGAAGCGATAAAACGGAGGGCAACTCCGGGAGAAAAATACTGAGCGCGTAAAACGCGCCCAGCGCCGCCGCCGCAACCAGCCGTCCCCGTCTGACGGAAATGCTGAGAAACCGCGCAACCGCCAAAAGCAAAAAATAGTTGATAAACAGGTTGACGCCGATTAGTACGTCCAGATAAATCGTCTGCGTGTGTGTCATTCCCCCTTTCCCTGCGATGAGGCTGTATCATTGATCTTTATTATAGCGGGTCCATTTTGCTGTTTCTGTCAGAAATTGAAGGGTGTCCCGTACCTTTTTCCGTTGGAATGACAAAAAGAGCCGATCCAAAAGAGGTTTCTTTTGGATCGGCTCTGCTTCTTTAGCCCTGTGGATTTTCGTTTTGATATTTCTGCTTTGCCTGCTGGACCTTTTGCTGCTCCGCCTGTGGAGTCGTATACCAGCCGCGCTTTTTCATCTCGTCAAACACATCCGCCTGGATTTGGTGCTCCTCGGTCAGAATGTTTAAAAACTCGTCGCGGATATTCGGCGTCGCACACTCATTCGTATACGTGTTGTACGTATCCGTAATGAACTTCTGAGAAGTCAAAACGTCGTCAAATACTTCTTTTTCCTGCATACTCATAGCATATCCCTCCCTAATTCAAAAAGCTCAGAAGCTTTTCATAATGGGTCTGGTGTTTTCCGGCAATCGCTTCGCATTTCTGTTTCAATTCCGGGTCGGTACACTGTTGGGCATATGCCTTGCATTTGGTAATGAGCAGCTTTTCTCCGCTGAGCTGATCCTCAATTGCAGAGAGCTCCTTTTCGGTCAATGCCATTTGAACACATCCCTTCTTTTATTTGCGCCTGCCCTGCGGCCGCGCCTTCTTTATTTTGAAAGATTTCCTCTGTTTTTATACCATATGGGGCAAAAAAGAATGCCCCGCCGGGCCGCCATCGCCTGCCGTTATCTGCAGCTTATGTAGCCCGGCGAACCTCTTCCGTACTGCCCAATCCAAAACTGATGCTCAGTGCCTGATCCACCTGTTCCATGGACGCGCGGTCTATGCGTCCCATGCGCTCCTTCAGTCTGTGCTTATCTATGGTGCGGACCTGTTCCAATAAAACCACCGAATCCTTTGCCAAGCCGGTATTTTCTGAGTCAAGCATAATATGCGTGGGAAGGTTTGCCTTGGCACGCTGGCTGGTGATCGCGGCCGCGATTACGGTTGGACTGAACCGGTTTCCTACATCATTCTGAACAATTAGCACCGGGCGCACTCCGCCCTGTTCCGAGCCGACCACAGGGCTTAAATCGGCATAGTAAATATCGCCTCTTCTAATGTTCACTCTTTTCACTCTCCGAATAATCATGTGATGCCGGTTTCCGAATCGTTATAAGATTTTAAAACCAGCTGAACTGTCTTGCTCATGAGCCTGTTTGTATTGTTGGCGGCGCCATTCGCGTTTATGCACAACGCTCCAAAGCCACAAAAAAATTTCCCAGGCTCGTTACCATAATATTAGAGAGCAGCGCGGGTTGGCACAAAAACAAAAATGATAAAAAATAGTTATGTTTTCCCGGTTTCTGAGCGTATTCCGGTTCACCTGGCAGAAATGGATTTTTTGTTGCGTTCAGAAATAGAAAAGCTGCGCAATTTTCCCGATGCAATAAAAAAACTGCCGTTTGTGCACAACTCAGCACAAACGGCAGTTTTTTGCTCTATTCATTTCAGGGAATGGTATCACTGTAATCGGAAAAAACAGCGGCAAAATTTTTCTGCGGCACAGAGAGATTTACAAGACGGCCCGTTTCCGGGTCTGCTGTGAGAGTAAACGCACAGCCGTCAAACTCGCCTGTAAAGGTGTTGTTCTCCCCTGCCGTTAACACGTCGGACCGGCTGGCATAATCCAGCGTCTCCTGCAGGATCACTGCAAAATTGGCCTGCGGCAAGGGGCATACATCGCTTTGCGCCTCCAGCCCGGCATAGGTGGTGCTGAAGCTGTCCCCGCTCCAGTAATACCCCATCCCCGCAAGGTCCTCCGGCTGCAAAACAGAAAACCGGATGATACCCGGCGCGGTGCGCTCCACCGTACAGACGGCCTGCGTCTCCCCTGCCGTGATCTCGGCCTTGCAGGAAAACAAAAACACCAGCTCCGACGCCTCAAGAGAAGGCGTTACGGCAGAACAGGAGACAATCCAGCAGCATTGTAGCATCGCAAGCAGACATAGCGCCGCTTTGCGCATGGGCATCCCTCCGGAGAGCGTTTACCGCTCAATTTCTAAAAACAGCTCCGGAAGCTTTTCGATCATATCCGTCGGCAGCATGGCACATTTCGAAAGCTGCTGTGCGCAGCGGTCGCCCGCCAGGCCGTGCAGATATACGGCGCCCGCCGCCGCGGTCAGCGGATTAACCCCCTGCGTGACAAACGACGCGATCATACCCGCCAGGACGTCGCCGCTGCCGGCCTTTGCCATGCCGGGATTCCCGGTGATGTTGAGGAACGCTTTCCCCTCCGGTGAAACGGCGATCGTGCCCGCGCCTTTGAGCACCATGGTCACGTTGTGCTCCGCCGCAAACTTCCGCGCATACTCCAACCGATGCGCCTGCACATCCGAAACTGTCGTTTTCAACAGGCGCGCCATCTCCCCCGGATGCGGCGTCATAATGACCGGCCCCTTGGCTGTTTTCAATACATCTATATGTTCCGCCACAATATTTATGCCATCGGCGTCGATGACCAACGGGCACTTCGCCGTGGCAATCAGCTTAGTGACCATCGCCGTGGTTCCGGCGGATTTTCCCATGCCGCAGCCGATCAGGCACGCGGTGGAACGCGACAGGAACGCAAACAGATTGCGTTCGCTCTCTCCAGACAGCATGCCGTTTGGCAGGTTGTTAAGCAGGGTATAGGTCGGCTCCGTCACATTCTGGGCCACGATCGGATAAATCAAAGAGGGCAGCGCCACGTTGACTAAACCCGCGCCGCACCGGACCGCCGCTTTGGCGCTCAGCACCGCCGCGCCCGCCATGCCCACACTGCCGCAGACGCAGAGCAGCCTGCCATAGCTGCCTTTGTTGCTTTCCGGCTTCCTGGGCTTGATCATCGCGCGCGCCACGTTCTGCTCCGTCACCTCCAGCGTGGTTGGCTGGCGGTTAATCAGCGCGGACGTAATCCCGACCGGCACCACAGCTACCTGTCCGCAATATGTCTTGCCCGGCTGCAGCAGATGTGCGTTCTTCAGTGTTGTAAAGGACACCGTATAATTGGCGCGGATGCATTTTCCCTGGATGCCTCCCGTATCGCAAAGGACACCGCTGGGAATATCCAGAGAAATCACCATGGCAGAACAGCTCTTTACCACAATGAACAGCGGGTGCAAATACTCCGGTATGGAACCGTGGAACCCAATGCCATAGATTGCATCCACGATGAAATCGGCAGAGGAGAGCATCGGCGCGATCATTTCCGGAGTTTCCAGGTAATCCACGGTCTTGACCCCCGTGTCCGCCAGCTTCTCATACATCTCCCGCGCGATGTCCGTTCCCGGTTGTCCTTCCACCAGAACGACAATCACCTTCGCGCCGAGCTCCGCCAGGTGCCGCGCGGCAACAAATCCATCCCCGCCGTTGTTGCCCTTGCCGCAGAGCACTACAACGCGCTTTTGATCGACCGGAAAGCGTTTTTTAATAAACCGTGCGGCGGCGGCGCCTGCGTTTTCCATCAGCTGTAAATAACTGATCCCCGATTTGACGGCGCTCTTCTCCAGACTGCGTGTTTGCTCTGCGTTCAATACCTTCATTTATGTACCTCTCCTTTATCTCCGGATCCTTCCGCAGGTGGGGCTTTCTCCCCGATTACGACTGCCGCCGCATACGCCTTTGTATGCGTCACACTCACTGTAAAAGTCAATCCCCGTTCCTGCGCAATTCGCCCGGCTGCACCACTCAGCCGCAGCAAAGGCTCTCCCAATTTGCCCCTCAGTAATTCCACTTCACAAAGTGCAAACCCACGCACTCCCGTGCCAAGCGCTTTGGCAAACGCCTCTTTCGCACAAAAGGAGGCCGCCGCACTCTGCGCGGAAAATCCGCGCTCCCGCAAAAAAGCCAGTTCAGCCGGGCCGAAGACCTTTTCACAGAAGCGCGGATTTTGTATTGATTTTTTTATTCGTTCTACCTCAATCAGATCAATTCCCGTCACCAGCATGCCATACCTGCTTTACAGCGTTTTCTACCGGAATCCCCGCGAATTCAGCCGGATTCCGACATAACGCAGTTTTGTTTTCATATGATAGCTTATTGTACCACATTTCGACAGCATTGACAATTCTTGGAACAGCCATTTTTATAAAAAGAGACTTCCTTATTTTTCCACTTCCCAGATTTCCTTCGCATACTCGTGGATGGTTCGGTCGCTGGAAAACTTGCCCGCGTTTGCGGTATTGAGCAGACATTTCTGTGTGAAATGGAACCGGTCGCGGTACTCTGCGTTTGCACGCAGCTTTGCCTCGCAATACGGGATAAAATCGAGCAGCAGGTAGTAATTGTCCGGCTTGTGCCAGCTGGCGCCTTTCAGAATGGAATCGTAAAGGTCCTGGAACATGCCCGTTCCGCCGTCGTCAAACGTACCGTCGATCAGGCAGTCCATGACCCTGCGGATGCGCGCGTCTTCTTTGTACAACGCCTTCGGATCGTACTTGTCCGCCAGCTTTTCCAGGTCCTCCACGCGCGCGCCGAAAATATAGTTGTTCTCCTCCCCGGCCTGTTCTACAATCTCCACATTCGCGCCGTCATAGGTGCCAAGCGTCACAGCGCCGTTCAGCATAAACTTCATGTTGCCGGTTCCGGAAGCCTCCGTGCCTGCTGTGGAAATCTGCTCGGAAATATCGGCCGCGGGGACCAGTTTTTCCGCATAGGAAACATTGTAATTGGAGACAAACACCACCTGCAGCCGGTCCTTCGTCTCCGGATCGTTGTTGACCCGTTTGGCGATTTCGTTGATGAACTTGATGACGCCCTTGGCTCGGAAGTACCCCGGAGCCGCCTTGGCTCCAAAGAGAAACACCATGGGATAAAAATCCTTGATGCGCCCGTCCTTCAGGCCAAAATAAAGATCCAGAATGGAAAACGCATTTAACAGCTGGCGCTTGTACTCGTGCAGACGCTTTGCCTGAATGTCAAAGATAAAGTCCGGACTGATCCGCACCCCGTCGTGCTTCTGTACATAATCCGCCAACTGCTGCTTCTTCAGGTATTTAATCTCCGCAAACTGGCGGATTGCGGTCGCGTCGTCCTTGTACGCCTCCAGCCCCTTCAGCTTATCCAGATCGGTAATCCAGCCGTTCCCGATTTTGCCCGTGATATACCCGGACAGCTCCTGGTTGGCCAAGGCAAGCCAGCGGCGCTGCGTGATGCCGTTGGTCTTGTTGTTAAAGCGCTCCGGATACAGCGTATACCATTCGTGCAGCGCAACATTTTTAATAATTTCCGTGTGGATTTTTGCGACGCCGTTGGTGGAATGCGTACCAAAAATCGCAAGGCGCGCCATGTGAATCTGCCCGTCGTCCAAAATCCGATACGGCTTCTGCGCTTCCCCCGTCACGCCCATCGCCGTCAGTTCCTTTTGCAGCGTTTTATCGATCAGCACAACATAGCGGTAAACCTGCGGAAGCACGGAGCGGAACAACCGGACACTCCATTTTTCCAGCGCCTCCGCCATAATGGTGTGGTTGGTGTAGGCAAAGGTCCGGCGGGCAATTTTCAGCGCGCGCGCAAAAGTCAGATGCTCGTTCATCACCAGCAGACGCACCAGCTCCGCAATGGACACGACCGGATGGGTGTCGTTCAACTGAATTGCATAGGCCTCCGGGAACGCGGAGAAATCGTCCCCATGCACCGCTTTATAGCGGCGGATCAAATCCTGCAGGGACGCGCTGGAGAAAAAGTACTGCTGTTTCAGGCGCAACCGCTTGCCCTTATCTGTATCGTCATTGGGATAAAGCACGCTGGAGATCGCTTCCGCCTCGTTGCGCTCTTTCACCGCAAGGTCGTATTTCTGCGCATTAAACAGGTCAAAGTCAAAACCGTTGACCGGCTCCGCCTGCCACAACCGCAGGGTATTGACCGTCTCCCCGCCGTATCCGATCACCGGCGTGTCGTAAGGTACGGCATATACAGACTGATTTTTGAATGTAACCAGGACTTTTTCCTCTTCCTTCCGGATGGACCAGGGATCGCCGAAGCGCTGCCAGTCGTCCGCCGTCTCCTTTTGAAAGCCGTCGGCAAAATACTGCTTGAACAGTCCGTATTTATACCGGATGCCGTAGCCGTCCAGCGGAATCTGATGTGTAGCCGCGGAATCCAGGAAGCAGGCGGCCAATCGGCCCAGCCCGCCGTTTCCCAACGCCGCGTCCTCAATTTCCTCAAATATGGAAAGCTCAATATTATGTTCGTTAAACAGCTCTGCGAGCGGTTCCAGCAAGCCAAGATTCAAAAGATTGTTGTAAATCAACCGGCCAATGAGAAATTCCGCAGAAAAATAGCAAGCGCGCTTCTGCCCGGCAGGTTTGTTCCACTCCGGTATCACCGCTTTCATGGTCGCTTTGGAAACGGCGTTATATAATTCAACCGTACTGGCGTCCTGAATGTCCTTTCCGTATTCCAGCTCCAGCGCCTCACAGATATCATTTTTAAATGTATTCATTCTACACGCTCCTTCTTCTCATCGCCCGTAAAGCTCCGTCAACTCTTTCAGCCACGACGCCAGCTCGTCTTTCAGCTGCTCCCGACGCAGGCGCCAGCGCCAGTTTCCGCCCAATGTAGATGGAAAATTCATGCGCGCGCTGTTTGGCAGGAACAGCAGATCCTGCATCTGGAACAGCACCGTATTTGCCACGCTCGCATATCCCGCTATAACAACGGCTTTGGGGATATCGTTTCTCCTGCGCACCTGCAGATATTTCATGGCATACCGCGCATCCGCGGGTTTCATATTGTTGTAGCGTCCCGCCAACGTTTCATTGTCGTGCGTCCCGCCGTACACAACCATATTCTGCGTGTAGTTGTGCGGAAGGTGCTCGTTCCGCGCGTCGGAGTCAAAGCCGAATTGAATGATCTTCATGCTTGGGTAACCCGCCTGTTTCAGCACCTTGCGCACCTGCGGCACCACGACGCCCAGGTCCTCCGCAATCACTTTGGATTGCCCGACCGCGGAGTCGATTGCCTTGACCAGCTTTGCTCCGGGCCCTTCCCGCCACTCCCCCGTCGCGGCGGTCTCTGAACCGTAGGGAATCGCATAGTACCGCACCACACCGATGAAATGATCGACTCGGATGACGTCGTACAGCTTCGCAGAGTGCGCCATTCGCTCCTTCCACCATGTGAAATCTGTTTGCTCCATTGCATCCCAGTCATACAAAGGATTTCCCCAGAGCTGGCCCGTTGTGGAAAACGCATCCGGAGGCACCCCCGCCACGCTGACCGGACGGCGCAGTTCATCCAATTGGAACAGGCCGCCGTGAACCCACACATCCGCGCTGTCCAGCGCCACATAAATCGGAATGTCCCCGATGATCTGCACGCCTTTCTCATTTGCATAGGCTTTGACCCGGTTCCACTGCTCAAAGAATTTATACTGGCAGAAGCTCCAGAACGCGCGCTCCTCCGCCAGTTCCGCTTCCCAGTGCGCTATGGCCTCCGGCTGGCGCAGCCGGAGTTCTTCCGGCCAGCACAGCCACTCCTGGTTGTCAAATCGCTCTTTCAGAGCCATAAACAGGCTGTAGTCCCCCAGCCAGTTTTTCTGTTCTTCACAAAACCGGCGGTACGCTTCCGTCCCCTGGTGCCGGCTGCGACGAAACGCCTGCCGCAAAAGGGGGAACCGGAACCGGAACAGCCGTTCATAGTCCACGTCGTCCGGGGCGGTTCCCCAGCTGTAACCGCTGACTTCCCGCTTTTCGAGCAGGCCTTCCTCTACCAACGTATCCAGATCGATAAAATACGGGTTCCCGGCAAAGGCGGAGAAGGACTGGTAGGGGCTGTCTCCAAAGCTGGTGGGACCAACCGGCAGCACCTGCCAATAGGTTTGCCCGGCTGCTGTTAAAAAATCGACGAAAGCAAAGACGTCCCTTCCCAGCGTGCCAATGCCATACGGAGACGGCAAACTGCTGACTGGAAGCAGAATCCCTGCTCCACGCGGCAATTGTTTGTTTATTTTTGGCATAATCTCACCCTTATCACGAAAATATACGAAACTATTTACCGCGCTCCATAATACCAAATCCTGCCGCCAATGTCAACTCAGCGCTGTTCCGTTTGAAAAGGGACTACCATTTTATAATAAAAATGTATTTATCCTCTCAATATCCTATTGAATCCCTGTACTATTCCCGCTATACTGATAAACGCAGTTTAACAGACAGGAGGCCGCCTATGGCAACGATTAAGGACATCGCAACCCGGCTCGGCATTGCGGCAAGCACCGTTTCGAAAGGCCTGAACGGCGCCAGCGACGTCAGTGAGGAAACCCGGCAGCTTGTGCTGGACACCGCCGTAGAAATGGGCTATGCGTCTAAGCGTGTACGGCGCACCGGCAAGCGCAAGGTTTGCATCCTGATTGAAAATATGGAATACAATCATATCGACCAATTTGGCTATGAGATTATTGTGGGGTTTAAAATGGCTGCAGCACGCAGACACTGTGAGGTCACTGTGATTCCCACCAATTTGAATATGCAGGCAAAGGAAAAATATGATTCCTTTATGCTCAAGCACGGTTTTTGCGGCGCTTTCCTTTTGGGATTCGCCCTACACGACGATTATATCAGTCAGGTGGAACACACAGCCGTCCCCACGGTACTGCTGGATAATACACTGCAAAACCGGTATGTGGGCTATGTGGGCACGGACGGCTTTGAGGGAATCGAAGCTCTGATCGCACTGTTGGCAAAACAAGGGCACAGCCGCATCGCCCTGCTCAACGGCTCCAAAAACAGTATGGTCACAGAGGAACGCCAGGCCGCCTTCGTTCAGTCCATGGAGCGGCACGGGCTCCCTGTCGATTGGAGCCTGATCGAAAACGGCTGGTTTGTCGCAGACTGTGCAAAACATCATGTGGCAAAATTCCTGGAGCGGGGCGCGACCGCCATTGTGTGTGCAAGCGATCTGATCGCCTCCGGCGTGGTCGCGGAGCTCAAACGGCTGGGGAAACGGATTCCAGAGGACGTCAGCGTCACCGGTTTCGACGATCTTCCCATTGCACAGCATCTGACGCCCACCCTGACCACCGTGCGGCAGGACCGCGTTTCTCTGGGAAAAAGCGCTTTCATGCTCCTGGAAGAATTGATCGGCGGAGTCAGCATCGGCAAGCTGCTGCTGCGTCCGGAGCTGATCGTCCGGGAATCCGTCGGCCCCTGTCCGCAATCCGTCGAAAAAAGCTTGTAATTTCTGCAAAAAGATGGTATATTAAAAAATAACGCGAGGAAAAAGGAAAGTAGCTTTTTACCTGTCAGACAGAGAGGGCGCGTCACCGGCTGTAAGCGCGCCTGTGAACCGGAAAAAGTGAAGTTCCCTTTGGAGCGGCATGGCTGAATGATTCTATATCTAGTAGGCTGTGACGGTAGGCGCCGATATCGGCCAAAAAGCTGTATGTCGTGTTTATGCGGCATAAATCAGGGTGGTACCGCGGAGTGCTGACACGCCTTCGTCCCTTACTTTTTAAGAGGGACAAAGGCGTTTTTTATTTGCAGAAATTTGTCCCTGTGACCCACAATATGGAAAGGAATGATCAAACCATGAAGCAGAAGCTGGAAGAAATCCGCGCAAATGCCATGCGCGAGCTGGCGGAAGCAACCGGACCGCAGTCTCTGGAGACCCTGCGTGTGAAGTATCTTGGAAAGAAGGGCGAAGTGACCGCCATTCTCAAGCAGATGGGCAAGCTGACGCCCGAGGAGCGCCCGGTCATCGGCGAGCTGGCCAATAAGGTCCGCACCTTTATTGAAGCGGATCTGACCAAACGCGCCGCCGAACTGAAAGCAGAAGCAACCAAAAAGCGCTTGGAACTGGAGCGCCTCGACGTGACCCTGCCGGGTACGCACCGCGAACTGGGCGTCCCGCATCCTCTGTCCATTGTATTGGATGAAATTAAGGAAATCTTCGTAGGCATGGGGTTCGACATCGTGGAGGGCCCCGAGGTCGAATACGATTACTACAACTTTGAAGCGCTGAATATCCCCAAGGATCATCCGGCGCGCGACACACAGGATACCTTCTATATCAACGATAACATCGTCCTGCGCACACAGACCTCCCCTGTGCAGATCCGCGTGATGGAAAAGCAGCAGCCCCCCATCCGCGTGATTTCCCCGGGCCGCGTCTACCGTTCCGACGCGGTGGACGCCACGCATTCCCCGCTGTTCCACCAGATCGAGGGCCTTGTGGTCGACAAGGGCGTTACTTTTGCCGACCTGAAGGGTACGCTGGAAACCTTTGTCAAGCGCCTGTACGGTGAGGATTCCGTCGTGCGCTTCCGTCCGCACCACTTCCCCTTCACGGAGCCGAGCGCCGAGGTCGACGTGCAGTGCTTTAACTGCCACGGCGAGGGCTGCCGCCTCTGCAAGGGCGAGGGCTGGATTGAGATTCTCGGCTGCGGCATGGTGCATCCGAAGGTGCTCTCCAACTGCGGCATCGATCCGGAGGTCTACAGCGGCTTTGCGCTGGGCATGGGCCTGGAGCGCGTCGTAATGCGCCGCTACAACATTGACGACCTGCGCCTGTTCTATGAGAACGACGTGCGGTTCCTCAAGCAGTTCTAATCCGAAGAATAACTTTGACATAGAAAGTGTGGTAAAAAGCAATGAATCTTTCGATGAGATGGCTGAAGGAATTCGTGACGCTGGACGAAATGCCGATGCGGGATTTCACGGAAGCGATGACGATGAGCGGCTCCAAGGTGGAAGGCTGGGAAACCGAGGGCAGCGAGATTGAAAACATTGTGGTCGGCAAAGTGCTCAGCCTGGAAAAGCATCCGGATTCCGACCATTTGTGGATTTGCCAGATCGACGTGGGCGCGGATGCGCCGATCCAGATCGTAACCGGCGCACAGAACCTGAAAGAAAACGACGTTGTCCCGGCCGCGCTGCACAACTCCATTCTGCCGGGCGGCAAGAAGATCAAAAAGGGCAAGCTGCGCGGGGTGGAAAGCAACGGTATGCTTTGTTCCCTGGGCGAATTGGGCCTGACACAGCACGATTTCCCCTGCGCAGTGGAAGACGGCATCTTCGTCCTGAGCGACGACTGCGACCAAACCCTCGGTGCGCCCATCTGTGAAGCGATCGGCCTGAACGATACCAAGGTGGAATTTGAAATCACCTCCAACCGTCCGGACTGCTTCTCCGTGATCGGCCTGGCGCGTGAAGCGGCGGCAACCTTTGATAAAGAGCTCCGCCTGTACACGCCGGCGGTCAAGGGCGGCAACGGCAGCTGCGAAAACCTGCTTGACGTAAAGGTGGAAGCTCCGGACCTCTGCTCCATCTACTCCGCCAAAATTGTAAAAAATGTGCGCGTGAAACCCTCTCCCCGCTGGATGCGCGAGCGCCTGCGCGCCATGGGTGTGCGCCCCATCAACAACATCGTAGACATCACCAACTATGTGATGCTGGAATACGGCCAGCCGATGCACGCGTTCGATCTCCGCTTCGTCGACGAAGCGAAAATCCGTGTGCGCCGGGCCAAAGCAGGTGAAACCATCACGACGCTGGACGGTGTGGACCGCACTTTGACTGAGAAACAGCTCGTCATCGCGGACGCAAATAAGCCGATCGCCATCGCAGGCGTCATGGGCGGCGAATACAGCGGCATCATGGACGACACCACAACGATCGTATTTGAGTCCGCCTGTTTTAACGGCGCTTCCGTTCGCACAACCGCGCGCGATCAGGGCATGCGTACCGACGCTTCCTCCCGCTATGAAAAGGGTCTGGATCCGAACAACTGTCTGCCCGCTCTGGAGCGCGCCTGCGAACTGGTCGAACTGCTCGACGCCGGCGACGTGATGGATGGCGTGGTGGTTGACAACCATTCCGGCAGCGAGCGCCGCAGGATTCATCTGGACGTCGACTGGACCAACCGTTTTCTCGACACGCACCTCACCGGTGAGGAAATGAGGGCAATCCTGAAAAAGCTGGATTGCACCTTCGACGGCGAGGATGTCCTCGTCCCCACCTTCCGTCCGGACCTGGAGCACAAGGCGGATATTGCCGAGGAAATCGTACGTTTCTACGGCTATAACAGGGTGCCCGGCACCGACCTCGGCGGCGGCGCACAAGGCAAATATACACCCCGTCAGAAATTCCTTGCCAAGCTGAGCAACACCATGTTCGCGCTCGGCGCCAGCGAGATTATGACGTACTCCTTTATCAGCCCCAAATATTACGACAAAATCTGCATGCCAGCGGACCATCCTCTGCGCAAGTCCATCACCATCAGCAACCCGCTCGGCGAGGATACCAGCATCATGCGCACCGTCGCGCTTCCCTCTATGATGGAAGTCCTGTCCCGCAACTACAACAACCGCAATGAGTCCGCCTGCCTGTTTGAACTGGCCAGCGAGTATATCCCCACCACGGAAGACCAGCTCCCTGAGGAAAAGACCACACTGATCGCCGGTATGTACGGCAACAAGGCCGATTTCTTTACTGTAAAGGGCATGGTCGAGCAGCTTCTCGCCGCTGTCTCCATGACCGATTATGACATTGCTGCTTCCAGCGAGGAATACAGCTACCATCCGGGCCGCTGCGCCGTGCTGAGCATTGACGGCAAGCGCTTGGGCGTCATCGGCGAGTTGCACCCGCAGGTTGCGGAGAACTACGGCATTGGCGAGCGTGTCTACAGCTTCTCCCTCGACGTCGATCTGCTGTTCGCCTGCGCCAAGACGGAAAAGACCTACACGCCGCTGCCGAAATTCCCGGCTGTCACACGCGACCTGGCACTGCTCTGCGCCGATCAAATTCCGGTTCTCGACCTGGAAAAGGCCATTGTCAAGGGAGCCGGAAACCTGCTGGAAAAAATCAGGCTCTTTGACGTATACAAGGGTGCGCAGATCGAGGACGGTAAAAAAAGCGTCGCGTTCAGTATTACGCTGCGTTCCAATGACAATACTCTAACCGAAGAGCATACCACCACCGTGATGAAAAAGGTGATGGCGGAGCTGGAAAAGATCGGCGCGAATCTGCGCTCCTGAGGATAACGTCCTTTTTTACAGCCTTTCCCATGCTGTTTACAAATTAAACCTTGAAATTGTGCGTTGTATGTTGTATCATATATTATAAATATCATTATGTTTTCGGTGCACGTTGCATAAATCCTGACTTTATGCGGCGATATAAAAAGTATGATACATTGGAGGTGTTTCCATGTTTGATGATAAGACAATGACCTTCTCTCTGGGGCAAAACCGTGAGGACGATATCAAGCAGATCCTGACAATCGTGTATGACGCCCTGAAGGAAAAAGGATATAATCCGATCAGCCAGTTGGTCGGCTATATTTTGTCCGAAGATCCAACATACATTACCACACATAACAACGCGCGCAGCCTGATCCGCAGAATCGACCGTGACGAACTGCTTCAGGTTCTGCTGAAATCCTATTTGGGCGATTAAGCCACTGGACGAATGATATGAAATGAAATTCATGCATAGAAGGATGGTATCGATATGAGCGAAAAGAAGGAAACGCAGCAGTTCCCCATGTATAAAGGCAAGCCCTTGGTCCGTTGCGGCGACGTCATTTACTATGGCAGCATGAAAGATAAATACGTGATCAAAATGGAGATCAAAAGCAAAAAGACCGTGCAGGATATGGAGGTTGCAGACAAGGTGACCGTACAGCTGATGTACACCGACCCCAATATCCGTTCCCGCAAGCAGATTGTAAAATCCAGCGAAAAGGAAGGCCTGTATCTGGCGATGGATATCGCCGACGCCTGGCTGACCAGAGCGTTGGCCGAATAAAAATGTACAAAAAGCCGGCGTTCTGAATAGACGCCGGCTTTTGTATGTAAAGAAAGAACGGTTGCGTCGTAAAAACACAACCGCATACTGCACAAAGTAAAAACAGCGTTTGTGACTGGTTGTCTTAACCGTTCACAAACGCTGTTTTTCTTTAATCTTCTGCTTTCAAATCTTTCGTTTCGTCTTTTATCTTTTTCACCGCAACGGCTTCCACCGTCTTGACGGTTTCTTCCTTCGGCTTTTCCCGGAACGGAAGAATGTATTTCTTGACCAGCAGGCCTTCATATTTCAGCTTGAACTGCACGCGTCCATAAAACTTGTGCTGGCAACTCCGGCAGATAAATTCCGCGCGGTAGCTCTTGTTTTTTAATTGCCATTCACTCAGACGGTGCGCCCGCCTGCCGCAGAGGTCGCAGTTAAATATCATATCGCTCCGTTTAATCAACGGATTGGACAGGTCGCAGATCACAACGGTTTTAAATTGGATGCGGCGGTAGAATTCGTCGTCCACCGGCTGAATAAACGGCGTCAGGCTCTCCGGCGTATACAGCTTTTGAAAGCACCGCAGGGAAAGCAGGCTGTCTCCCAGTGCGCGGTGGTGATCAAAGCCGTCTTCGTTGATCTCCAACAGCTGCGCGGAGGTCGAAAGTCCCATCTGTTTGGTCTTGTCGTAATGCAGCATGGTTTCACAATACGCCTGCAGGTTTACATACTGCTGTAAAAACGGTACGCGCTCGTTCCCGCAGAAATACCGGCAGTTCTCAATCAGCGCAAGGATATCGGACGTTCCCCAGGTCATCAGGATGGACTGATCCGCCCACTTTTTGAACCGGCTGATGACCTGCATGTACTGCAGGCCTCCCGCCAGTTCTTCATTCGTGATGCTGGTCAGCGTCCGGATTTTCCCGCTGATCTTCTTCCCCACCTGCGGACGGACCAGCGCCTCAAAGGTGTCGAGAATATTTAAATTTTCGTCAACCTTTACCGCGCCAAACTCAATGATTTCATTGATAAAGCCTTTGAGCCGGCGGCTGTAGGTGCCATTCCACTCCAAGTCCAGTATTACAAAATTCATACCTCTGGCCGTACCTCCGGTGGGAATTTTTCTTATTTATTCCTGCTTGCCTGCTTCATACGCTGCTCTCTGTCCAGAATCTGTTTGCGCATACGGACGCTCTTGGGCGTCACTTCCACCAATTCGTCCTCTTTGATGAACTCCAGGGATTGCTCCAGGCTGAGGATGCTCGGCGGCACCAGCTTCAGCGCTTCATCCGAACCGGACGCGCGGGTATTGGTGACGTGTTTTTTCTTACAGACGTTGACGGTCATATCCTCGCTCTTCGGGCTCACGCCGACGATCATGCCCTCATAGACCTCCACGCCGGGTCCTACGAACATTCTGCCGCGGTCCTGCGCCTGCCACAGGCCGTATCCGGTGGTCTCGCCCGTTTCATGCGCAATCAGGGAACCCTGGGAACGGCGCTGAATTTCGCCTCTAAACGGCTCGTAAGAATCAAATACGTTATTCATAATGCCATTGCCGTTGGTATCCGTCAGGAATTCCTGACGGTAACCCATCAGTCCGCGCGCCGGGATTTTAAATTCCATATGCGTTACGCCGGTATCGCGGGTTCCCATGTTGACGATTTCCGCCTTGCGGGTTCCCAGCTTTTCCATCACCGCGCCGACATAGTTGTCCGGCACTTCAATCATCAGCAATTCAATCGGTTCGCAAAGCGTGCCGTTGATCTCTTTATAAATCACCTGCGGGCTGGAAACCTGGAATTCATAGCCCTGGCGGCGCATCTGCTCAATGAGAATGGAGAGGTGCAGCTCGCCTCTGCCGCTGACTTTGAACGCGTCCGTGGTTTCCGTCTCCTGCACGCGCATGGCCACGTTGGTCTCCACTTCTTTAAACAGACGGTCGCGGATGTTGCGGGAGGTGACAAACTTGCCCTCGCGGCCCGCAAACGGGCTGTTGTTCACCATAAAAATCATGGATACGGTCGGCTCGTCAATTTTGACAAACGGCAGCGGTTCAATGCAGTCGGGCGCGCAGGCCGTCTCGCCGATATTCAGGTCTGCCACGCCGGAAACCGCCACCAGATCGCCCAGTTTTGCCCCTTCCACTTCCACACGTTTGAGGCCTTCAAACTGATACAGCTTGACGACCTTTGCGTTTTTTGTCGTTCCATCCAGACGGCAAAGCACGATATTCTCTCCCGTGTGAATTTCGCCGCGTTCCACACGGCCAATGCCGATGCGGCCCACGTAGTCGTCGTAGTCCACATTGGAAAACAGCACCTGCGTCGGGCCGTTCATATCCCCCTGCGGCGCGGGAACCTCGCGGATAATCATGTCAAAAAGCGGCTGCATAGTTTCTCCCGGAACGCTCGGGTCCAGCGTAGCATAGCCGTCCCTGCCGGAAGCATATACCACAGGGAACTCCAGCTGGTCGTCGTTTGCACCCAGCTCGATAAAGAGGTCCAGCACTTCGTCCACCACCTCAGTGGGGCGTGCGCCGGGACGGTCGATTTTATTGACCACCACCACAGGCTTTTTGCCAAGGCCCAGCGCCTTCTTCAACACAAAGCGCGTCTGCGGCATGCAGCCTTCAAATGCATCTACCAGCAGCAGAACGCCGTCCACCATCATCAGGATGCGTTCCACCTCCCCGCCAAAATCGGCGTGGCCGGGGGTGTCCACAATGTTGATTTTCACATCGTTGTACATTACCGCCGTATTCTTGGAAAGGATGGTGATACCGCGTTCACGCTCCAGGTCGTTGGAGTCCATGACGCGTTCCGCCACTTCCTGATTGGCGCGGAAAATGCCGCTCTGCTTCAGCATCTGATCGACCAATGTGGTCTTGCCGTGGTCAACGTGGGCAATAATTGCAATATTTCTTAAATCCGTTCTTACGTCCATTCAAAAACCCTCTTTTTTAAAATTCACAAACGTTTATATTATAACATAGTGCATCCCATTCGGGTATGGATTTTGTTCTAAAATTTTGTACACGGTCGAAATCAGTCTTATGATTTTTGTCGTTTCCAGACAAAAGCCCGGTTCGGCAGCTTTTTTCCAATCTGTGATTTTTCTGTCAATACATACATTGTGCTCCGTTTCCATCCGCTCATGCCGTGTAAACAAAAAAATCGCCCACTCGTTTGAGTGGACGATTTTACTTGGAGCGAACGACGAGGCTCGAACTCGCTACCTCCACCTTGGCAAGGTGGCGCTCTACCAGATGAGCTACGTTCGCATTTCCCGCAACCGATTTCCTTGGTGCGAGAGTTATTATACGATACCTGTTTTATTTTGTCAACGGTTTTCTGCAAATTTTTTCAAGTTTTTTAAAAGCCTTTTCCAGGTTCCCTATTTGCAGGCCGTGTGCTATAATAACCTCACGCAGATTTCACCTAAGAACATGGAATGATTTCAGTTTGAATCAACAGCACCGCCGCAACCTGAACAGAAGCCTGTTTCAGGCCATCCCCTTACATGAAATCAAATTCAGTCGGTAAAAATTTTGGGAGTGAACGCATTTTGTATGCATTGAATCTGGGCGCGTGGAACGCGGTTTTTGCCGTTCCCTGCGCTGTTGTCGACCAGCATTTAAAGCTGGCAAGCCCCAATCAATTAAAGGTATTGCTTTGGGTCCTGCGAAACGCCGGACACACCTTTGAAATACAGAACATCACTGCTGCCCTGGCAATCTCTCCGGAGGAAGTCGACGACGCGCTTCTGTATTGGGAACAGGACGCCGGACTGATCCTCCGCAACGGAATTGAGTTCAAGCCAAGCCAGGAAGAGCCTTCTCCCAGCGCGGATTTACCCGCACCCGTGGAACCACAGAACCATCCCGCCGCGGTTGATCCGGCGCCTCAGCCCGCCAAAAAGCCGGCCGCCATTTTAACGCGCCCGCAAAAACCGGACAACGCCTTCGTCGCAAAGCGGATGACCGAGTCGCAGGAGATCGCTTTCCTGATGCAGGAGGCACAGAGCATTCTGGGACGCCTGCTCAGCAACGGCTGTTCTGCAACGCTGCTGATGCTGCACGATGATTTCGGCCTGCCGGCGGACGTCATTCTTATGCTGCTGCAATACGCCGCGAGCGCCGGAAAAACCAGTACGCGCTATATTGAAAAGGTCGGAATGGACTGGGCGGAGGAGGAAATTTTCACCCATGAAAAGGCCGAGGAAAAGCTGCGCCGCATCGCGGAAAACGCCAGGGCCTGGCATGTGGTGGAACAATCCCTGGGCATTACCAAGCGCTCTCCCACTGCAAAGGAAGAATCCTTTGCGGCCGCCTGGGTCAACGACTGGCATTTTTCCGCCGCGATGATCCGGCAGGCATACGAGCGCTGTGTCGACACGAAAGGCCAGCTCAGCCTGAGCTACATGAACGGTATCCTGACTCGCTGGCACGACCAGGGAATTGTGACCGTACAGCAGGCGGAAGAGGAAAAAGCGAAAAAGCTTGCCGCCCGCAAACAGGAGTCGGCGCGGAAAAGCACCTATAATATTGATGAATATGAGCGCTCCGGCGCATTTGATACTTTTGACGGGAAGTGATTGGATTGGGTTACAGCAAAGAGGTGTATCAGGCCGCCGGCGCGGCGCTGAGCGAACAAAAAAGCCGGGCGGAAGCACATGCGGAGCGGCACCGCACCGAGCTTTACAGCGCCTTTCCCCGCGCGCAGGAAATTGAAAAGGAACTCTCGGCCACCGCGATCGCCGCGGCCAAGGCCGTCCTCAAGGGCGGAAACACACGGGAACTGCTCAGCCAACTGAAGGAGCGCAACCAGAATCTACAGCGGGAACTGAACGGTATTCTGCAAAAGGCAGGGCTTCCAAAGGACTATTTGGAGCCCCACTACGCCTGTTCCCAATGCTGT
Organism: Clostridium sp. D33t1_170424_F3; assembly: GCF_015667585.1. Taxonomy (GTDB): domain Bacteria; phylum Bacillota; class Clostridia; order Oscillospirales; family Acutalibacteraceae; genus Anaeromassilibacillus. Next base: position 68,649 of record NZ_JADPEG010000010.1, read on the forward strand.
GACACCGGCTATATCGACGGACGGACGTGCTCCTGCCTGAAAAAGCTGCTCCGTTCGGAGGCGTATAAGAATCTGAACACCCTGACTCCTCTCTCTCTCTCCACCTTTGAAACGTTTGATTTGCGCTATTATTCCGGCGAACCGGATTCCTCCGGCCGTTCGGAACGCGGCATGATGGCGCGTATCCTCGACATCTGCATGACCTACGCAGAGAACTTTTCTGCCGGCAGTTCCAATCTGATCATGATGGGCGGCACGGGACTGGGAAAAACGCACCTTTCTCTGGCGATTGCCAACGCCGCCATTGAAAAAGGCTTTGGCGTCGTCTACGGCTCTGTCAACAACATGATCGCCAAGCTGGAACGCGAGCATTTTGGCCGCGAACAGGATCTTTCCACTGGGCAGCTTCTGCTGGACTGCGACTTGCTGATTCTGGACGACCTCGGCACGGAATTCCGGACGGCTTTTGCCGTCTCAGAAATTTATAATATCGTCAATACGCGGCAGATGGCACAGCGCCCCACCATTATCAGCACCAACCTGACGATGAAAGAAATTGAGGAGCGGTACACGGAACGGTTTGCCTCCCGTATTTTGGGCGGCTATGTACGCCTCCCTTTTACCGGAAAAGATGTTCGCCTGCAAAAGCGCATGCGGCAAATGGAAGCAACATAAAAAACGCGGAGCAGCTTGCAAACTGCTCCGCGTTTTTTATGTCAGTATTAATCGTCGTAATTACCAAGGGTACCCAGGCTCTGCGCTTTCAGATACGCGTTGATAAAGCCGTCGATATCGCCGTCCATCACCGCATTGATGTTGCCGGACTCAAAGCCGGTACGGTGATCCTTTGCCAGTGTATACGGCATAAAAACATACGAACGAATCTGCGAGCCCCAGGCAATTTCCTTCTGTACGCCCTTGATATCTTCGATGCGTTCCAGATTTTCACGTTCCTTGATTTCAACCAGCTTAGATTTCAGCATACGCATGGCGACATCGCGGTTCTGGTACTGGCTGCGCTCCACCTGGCAGGAAACCACGATTCCCGTCGGGATATGGGTCAGACGAACCGCAGAAGAGGTTTTGTTGACTTTCTGGCCGCCCGCGCCGCTCGCGCGGTACACGTCCATCTTGATGTCCGCCGGATCGATTTCCACCTCGATGGTATCGTCGATTTCCGGCATGACCTCCAGAGAGGCAAAGGAGGTGTGGCGGCGTCCGGACGCATCGAATGGAGATACGCGCACCAGGCGGTGCACACCCGCCTCGCTCTTCAGGAAACCGTACGCGTTTTCTCCCTCAATCAGAATGCTGGCGCTTTTCAGGCCCGCTTCTTCGCCGTCCAGATAATCCAGCGTCGTCACCTTATAGCCATGGCGCTCACTCCAGCGGTTGTACATGCGGTACAGCATCTCCGCCCAATCCTGCGCCTCCGTACCGCCCGCGCCCGCGTGGAACGTCAGAATCGCATTCTTTCCATCGTATTCTCCCCGCAGCAGGGTGGAAAGCCGCTGTGTCTCCAGACTGTCCCTGATTTTTTTCAGTTCTTCTTCCACTTCCGGGAGCAGGGTTTCGTCCCCCTCCTCGTTTCCCAGTTCAATCAGCGCCAGCGTATCTCCATAGGCGGTGCAGAGGTCCTCGTATGCCGCAATTTTATTCTTCAGCATACTGGACCGCTGCAGAACCTTTTGAGAATTCTGAGCGTCGTCCCAAAAGCCCGGCATGGAAGCCTTTGTATCCAATTCAGCGATTTCATTGCGCATGCGCTCCAATCCCAAAGCCTCGGACAGATCGTCAATATCCGGCTTGAGCGCCTCCAAATCCAGCTTACGTTCTTCAAATTGCAGCATAGTACCATCCTTAAAAATTCAAATATACATTTACCCTTATACAGGCATCTAACTGATTTATTATAGGGGATTTCCCGGCAATTGTCAAAGTATGGAACAGACAAAATACAGGACAAAAATTTCCCTTTGGTTGGACATTTGGAGATTCTTTTCCATATTCCGGTAAAAAAGTGCATTTTATGAATATGGTGAAAACTTATGCGCAGAACGCTTGCAGTTTTTCTGAAAAACAGATAAAATAATATATTACAGGCTGCATATCAGCAGCATTCATCAGCCAACATGGTTTTCAAAAATTAAGGAGGACCTTAAATGGATTATATCGGTTTGAAATGCCCTGTGTGCGGCAAACCGTTTACCACAGACGATGATATCGTCGTCTGCCCGGAATGCGGCGCGCCCTATCATCGCGCCTGCTACCAGGAAGCTGGACATTGTATTTTTGAAGAAAAGCACGGCACCCCGGACGCCTGGAAACCGCAGAGCGAGAAGGAACCGGAGGAACAACCGGGTAAAAAGTGTTTCCGCTGCGGCAAGATCAATGCGGAAAACGCACTGTTCTGCGACCAGTGCGGACAGATGCTCAGTGAAAATGCCGCCGGAAATCCACCGCCCGCACCGGCAAGCTATGTGCCATACGGAAAACAGACGCGGAATGACGTTCCGCCCTATCAGAATCCGGGTATGCCCAACCAACCTTACGGAATGCCAAATCAGCCAATGCCTTTTGCAATTGACCCAACCGGCGGCGTGCGGCCGGAGGAACCGATTGAAGCGGACATAACAGCCGACGACATGGCCAAATTTGTCCAGAACAATCCACAGTATTATGTCCCGGCTTTTTTCAATTTAAAACGCTATCGCCGAAATCGGTTTAACTTTGCCGCATTTTTATTCTCCGGCGGCTGGATGCTCTACCGCAAACAGTACAAATGGGGAACCATTATCACGGTTCTGCAGGCGCTGGTCTACGTACTTTCTACATACGTTTCCTTCTGCTTTACCACGCCGCTGATCACCGACCTGATGCGTCAGATCGGCGTGGACCTCAGCACCGCCTATCCCACCATGGAGCAGTCTCTGGAATTCATGTCCCTGCTGATGCAGCAGGCGCCGTGGCAGATTTTTTTGATCTGGGTGCCCAGCATCCTGTCTTTTGTGCGCCTGGGCATTATGCTGTTTACCGGCTTTAACGGAAACCGGATGTACCTGAACCACTGCGCCAGCAAAATCCAGACCATCCGCACGGAGAATCCCGACGCGGCGGACTGTGCCGTGCGCCTGCAGCTGCAGGGCGGCGTCAATACCTCTCTGGCAATCTGTCTGCTGGTCTGTTACATGATCGTGATTTATTTGCCCCAGCTTTTGCTATACTAGTATCATTGGGCGCGACAGCGGTTTTACGCGCTTTTATCTGATTATAAGGAGGACCTCCCATGAAGGTAACAAAAGCAGTTATTCCCGCCGCCGGCCTCGGAACCAGAGTGCTGCCGGCCACCAAATCCATGCCAAAGGAAATGCTGCCGATTGTGGACAAGCCTGCGATCCAGTATATTGTCGAAGAAGCCGTTCATTCCGGCATCACGGATATTCTGATTATCACCAATCGCGGCAAGGGCCTGATCGAGGACCATTTTGACCGCGTGCCGGAGCTGGAAGCGCGCCTGACCAGCGGCGGGCCGAAAAAAGAAAAAATTCTGAAGGAAATCGTGGATATTTCCCATATGGCGAACATCTACTTTGTCCGCCAGAAGGAAACGCGCGGCCTCGGCCACGCCGTCAACTGTGCGCGCTCCTTCGTCGGCAACGAACCGTTCGCGGTCCTGTACGGCGACGATGTGATTATCGGAGAAGACCCGGCCTGCGCACAGCTGATCCGCGCCTATGAAGAATTCGGACTGGGCGTGCTGGGCGTCAAGGAAGTGACCGCGGAAGCCATCACCAAGTACAGTTCTCTCAAGGTGGACAACATCCACGACAATTATTATAAATGTACGGACATGGTGGAAAAGCCCACGCCGGATAAAATCATGTCTCTGTTTTCTATCCTGGGACGCTGCATCCTGACGCCGGACATCTTTGACATTTTGGACAGCACCGCGCCCGGTGCGGGCGGAGAAATCCAGCTGACCGACGCCATGGGAACGATGGCGCGCAGCAAAGGCATGGTCGCCGTGGACTTTACCGGTACCCGTTACGATATGGGAAACAAGCTGGGTATTATGCAGGCTTCCGTAGAAGTGGCCCTCAAGCATCCGGAAATCGGCGGCGCGTTCCGCCAATATCTGAAGGAAATCAGCAAAACCTTATAATATTTGAAAACCCGGGTATTAAAAAGTTTTTATTGACGCGAACCCGCTTCGCTGATATAATAGATTCGTTAGCCGCATCATGGCTACGATCCTTGCTCCGGAGGTTCATCTGGGGCCTAACGTCCAGAAGGAGGTGCAATACAATGCCAGAAGTAAAAAATTCCTATGAAACCGTTTTCATTCTTTCCACCAAACTGGGAGAAGACGGCATCGCGGCACTGGTTCAGAAGTTCAAGGATTTGATCGCTGCAAACGGCACGGTCGACGGCGTTGACGAGTGGGGCAAGCGCAGACTTGCTTATCTGATCAACAAAGAGGCCGAGGGTTACTATGTGCTGATCGATTTCACGAGCGTTCCTGCTTTTACCGCGGAGCTCGACCGTATTTACAAGATCACCGACGGTGTTCTTCGTTCTCTGATCATCAAGAAAGAACCCGAAAAAGCGAAGAAAGAGTGATTTAGATGCTCAATGTTGCTATATTGATGGGACGCCTTGTGGCCGATCCTGAATTGCGCCACACTGCGAACGATATTTCCGTTACCAGCTTCACGCTCGCTGTAGACCGCTCGTACGTAAAGTCCGGCGCGGACAGACAAACCGATTTTATCGACATTGTCGCCTGGCGCAGCACTGCGGATTTTGTATGCAAATACTTCCGCAAAGGCCAGCTGGTGGCCGTGCAGGGCGCGATTCAGACCCGCACGTATACGGATAACCAAGGCAACAAGCGCAAAGCTTTTGAGATCGTGGCGGACAACGTCCATTTTGCCGAATCCAAGCGCGACAGCGCCTCCGGCAGCGGCAATTACGCCAACAACTATGGCGGCGGTTACGAAAGCAATAATTATCACTCCAGAACAGAGACCGTTGCAGAACAGCCCGCACCCGCTTATACCAGCGGAAACACGGGCGACTTTGAGGAGATTCCCTCCGACGATGATCTGCCGTTCTGATTTCCCAAAAAGAATGAGAAAAGGAGGTTTCCATCATGGCATATAACAACGACAGACCGGAGCGCGACAACCGCCGTGGCCGCAAGGGCCGCAAAAAGGTTTGCAGCTTCTGCGTCGATAGAATCGATACGATCGATTACAAGGATGTGGCCAAGCTTCGCCGCTTTATTTCCGAAAGGGCAAAGATTCTGCCCCGCCGTGTGACCGGCACTTGTGCGCATCACCAGCGTGAACTGACCGTCGCGATCAAACGCGCCCGTCATCTTGCGCTGCTTCCGTTCAGCAGTGACTGATTGATTTTGCATTTCAAGCGGACGCAATTGCGTCCGCTTTTTCTTTTTATCTGAATAACGACAGGAGGATCCCTATGCTTATCGATGCGCATGTCCATATGTTTTCCGAGAAAATCGCTCAAAAGGCACTCATCAATCTTGCAAACATCTGTAAAAGCCCCTATTTTACCAATGGCACGCTTGCAGATACCAAAGAAAAGCTGCAGGAATGGGGCGTCGACGCGGCCTTTGCAATGAATATTGCCACCAAACCCAGCCAGCAGACCATTGTCAACAACTGGGCCGCCTCCATCGATGACTCCATGTTCTATTCCTTCGGTTCGATACATCCGGATGCGCCGGATGCACTTGATGAACTGCGGCGCATCAAGGAACTGGGGCTGTACGGCGTCAAGCTGCATCCGGACTACCAGGAATTCATGATTGACGATCCAAGGCTCTTCCCCATTTACGACGCGATTGCCGCGTTGGAACTGCCGGTCACCTTCCACACCGGATGGGACCCCCTGTCCCCCAACCTCGTCCACGCTTCCCCAAGAGCGGTGGTCAAGGTTGCCAGGCAGTTTCCCAAGCTGACCATTATCGCAGCGCACATGGGCGGTATGGCGCTTTACGGGGAATCCGAGGAATATGTCGCAGGACAAAACATCTTCATTGATACGGCAATGTCGGCGCGCCTCTGCCAACCGGAGCAGTTTGAACGAATTGTCTCCAAACACGGTTCCGAGCGGGTGCTTTTTGGCAGCGACTGTCCGTGGAGCCGATCCTGCGATGAATTTGATTTTATCGAACGCACCCATCTGAGCGACCGGGAAAAAGAAAACATTTACTATAAAAACGCGCAGGCGCTGCTGCGTCTTTGAACAATGGAAACGCCCCGTGATAAGTGGTTCAAAGAAAACCACTTATTACGGGGCGTTTCCATACAAAAATGCGGCATTGGAGATTTCTCCACGCCGCACTGTAATCTCTGAATTTATTCTGACATCCGAGGAGCCGTCTGCCCCTCGATTCCAGCCGAAGAATCTTCCTCAGAGGAAGACGAAGGCTCTAATTCATCCTTTTTGGGGCCGCTGCTGATTACAAGGACCACCTGCGAACCATACGCAAGGAGGTCTCCTTCGCTTTTGTTCTGGTACCCAATGGTCAACCCTGCTTCTACAACGTCGCTGTACGCTTCCGTTTTTGTTGGAACAAACCCCGCCGCCGTTACGGTTGTGGACGCTTCGGCCAGCGTCATTCCAAAAACAGACGGGAGTTTGCGCATTTCCGCGCCTTTGCTCACTACGACTACAATGGAGGTTCCATACTCTACCATCTCACCCGGCGCCGGAGATTGGGAAATGATCTCGCCCTCCGGTACTTCATTGTTAAACTGTTCCGAGGAACGGAGTATCTGGTACTCTCCGCCGGAAGACGTCGTTTCCGTGAGAGAAGCATAGCTCTGGCCAATCAGGGTTGGTACTTCAATCAACTCGCCCGTGTTTTCCGCAGGGATGCTGGAAGCAAGGGGCGCCATCGCGGGCGATTCCGAAGAGGCGCCGGAACTGGTTTCAGACTGTCCGCTTACAGTTGACATGGAATTTGCACCGGTCTGCAGCGGCACCATCCCTCCATTGGACAACCAGAAAACACCGATCGCCGTAAAGAGCACCAAAGCCAACGCACAGGGAATGAGCACCCATGCGGCCGCGGGCGCACTACTTTTCTTCTTCTCCGAATAAGAGGAGGAAGCCTGCAGCAGCACCTCCGGGTCTTCAATCGTCGCCGTAATCGTAGGCGCGGCGGAAAGCTCCGCGCGCAACCGTTCAAACGTAGCGGTTCTCTGATCCGGCATCACCTGCAAAGCGTTCGCCAAAGCCGTCACCACGTGCGGCGGAATCGTCCGCAGGATCGAGGTGGAGATCAGCAGGCGGGCGTCTGTGCGGCGTTTTAAAGCGTCCTGCGGCAGCTCTCCTGTCAACGCAAAAAAGAGGGAGGAAGCAAAACCATAGACGTCCGTGGCTTCGTCCGGCGCGTAACCCACCACATATTGTTCGATAGCCGCGCATCCCGGCACCAGATGCATCGGCAGCTCCGTATCCGCGCGGCGGATCGCCGGAATACAAAAACCGCCCAGCTTCATTTTCCCATCCTTCATGATACAGAGCGTATCCGGAGAGATTCCCAGGTGGTTGATCTTTGCCGCGTGCATGGTACTGAGCGCGGATAAAACCGGCATAAACAACGGGCGGGCTTCATTCCAGCCCAAGCTACCGCCGCTGCGCTCGATAAAATAGCGCAGCGTAATGCTTTCTTCCCACTCTGAGACCGTATAAGCCGTGTGGTTTTCTTCAAAAATATCATAGCTTTGAATGATTGGGGTCAAATCGCGCAGATGCGCAATCTCGCGGGAAAAACTTAAAAAATCCGCCAGATACTGGCTGAAGACCAGCTCGCTTCCCGCCTTTACCCGAATCTCCGTGCTGCCGTCCGTTCTCCCGCAAATCGCCTGCGGAAAAAACTCCCGTAGTTCAACCGGAATATGCAGAACCGTATCATATCCGATATAAAGGGTTCCTTCTCCATTGCTGGATTTTGCACTTCCTACAATATACCGGTCCTGCAGGACCGTGCCAACCGGCAGCGCATACGGCTCCTGTACACCGCCCGACTGGCAGCCGCAATGGGGACATTCATTTTTTCCGGCTGTATCGGACATGCAGTTCATGCACAGATTTTCAAAGCCAGTCATGTCGCTTCCTCCGCTTTATCAATGTTTGGAAAGGATATATCCTTATTGTTGCTGAAAAAAATCCGTTTTATTCGTCGTCATCCTCATCCGCATTTTCCCAGTTATGCCAAACATTCTGCACATCGTCGTTGTCTTCCAGTGCATCCAAAAGCTTCCGCATCTTAATGATGGACTCTTCTTCTGTCAAAGCGGTATAGGTGCTCGGAACCATTTCCACCTCGGCGGAAACAAATTCATAGCCCTTCTGCGTCAGATCATCCAGAACGCCGCTGAAGTCCTCCGGCTCGGTGTATACCTCAAATACGTCCTCGTCGGCCTGAAAATCCGAAGCGCCCGCCTCCAGGCAGTCCTCCATGACCTTGTCCTCTTCCAGTCCCTCTTTTTCGATCACGATAACGCCCTTCTGAGAGAACATAAAGGAAACGCAGCCCGTGGTTCCCAGATTGCCGCCAAACTTGTCAAAATAGTGGCGCACATCGCCTGCCGTACGGTTGCGGTTGTCCGTCAGGGCCTCTACGATTACGGCGATGCCGTTCGGGCCATACCCTTCATAGGTCATGTTTTCATACTTGGTATCGTCGCCTTCGCCCGCCGCCTTTTTGATGATGCGGTCGATATTTTCGTTCGGCACGTTCGCCGCCTTTGCCTTAGCAATACAGTCCTTCAACTTGGAGTTGGAAGCCGGATCCGGACCGCCGCCTTCTTTTACAGCTACCGCCAATTCACGGCCGATTTTGGTAAAAATCTTCGCTTTTGCGCCGTCGGTCTTTTCCTTTTTCCTTTTAATGTTGTTCCACTTAGAATGGCCTGACATATAAAATCCTCCTGCATGTTAAAGTCTCCGGACCGGGCCGTTAATCCGCTCTGATTCCGGATATGATAGAATTTTGTAAGTTTACATTACGTTTTATCATAGCACATTTCTCTCTTTATGGCAAGGGCCGCGCCTTTCGCGCGCTCCGAAGCCTCCGCTGCTTCCCGCTCTGCCGCACGGTCCGTCCCGCTCCAGACAACCGTATCTACCAGGCGGGTATTCATCACGGAAAAGATCATCTTGAGCTGCCGCTCCATGACTTCCGCTCCGTCGCCGCTGCCGCAGGCGGCCAGCAGTACCGCGCGCTTCGGTTTTTCAATCGGCGGCTTCTTCCCCAGGGAAAACCGCGCCTCAAAATATCGCTGGGTGCGGTCCATAACCGCCTTGAGCGGCGCGGGAAAGGTAAGGTTGTAAACCGGGCTCGCGACAACCAGCAGGTCGGCCCGCCGGATATACGTATCAATCCTGTCAAAGTCCGGATTGGAGCAGCCTTCCTTTTTTTTGCAATAGCCGCAGGCTGTACAGGGCGCAATCTGTTCCGCATACGCGTCCACAAAATCCACTGCCCTGCCGTCAAACGGCTCCAGAAAGGCACGCAGCAGCCGGGCAGTGTGTCCGTCCGCGTGCGGAGAACCGTACAAAACCAGAATCTGCATCTTAAATTAACGTCCTTCCGTCGCAGTATTTACATTCCAGCATGTCGCCGGATGCAAAAAAGAGCTTCGGCAGGTACGTTTCCGTTTGGGTGATACATTTGGGATTGGAGCAACCGGCCGGATGGCTGTCCCGGATCGGGGGTTTTTTCCGCTTGTACTGGGGATTCATCAGCATGCTGAAAATGAGCGCCATGCGCGCGTACATCCCATAGACCGTCTGCTTAAAATAGGCGGCGCGCGGATCGTCGTCGACGTCCGGCGTGATCTCGTCGACGCGCGGCAGCGGATGCAGCACTTTCAAATCCCGTTTCCCCATGTTCAATTTTTCTTTATCCAGCACGTAAACGCCCTTCTGCGCCTCATACTGCGCCTCGCTGGCAAAGCGCTCCTTCTGGATACGCGTCATATACAGCACGTCCAGCATCGGCATCGCCTCGCTCAGGCTGGATACCTCGACAAACTTGCAGCCCGCCGCGTGCATAATGTCTTTGACGTAGTTGGGCAGCGCCAGCTCCGGTGTGGAAATCAGCACAAAGGAATTCCCCCGGTAGCGCGTCATTGTCTTAATCAGGGAATGGACGGTGCGTCCATATTTCAGGTCCCCGCACAGGCCGATGCAGAGATTGTCCAATCGTCCTTTTTCATTATATAAGGTTACCAGATCGGTCAACGTCTGCGTGGGATGCAAATGCCCGCCGTCCCCGGCGTTGATCACCGGCGAGCGCGAGTACATGGCCGCCGCCTCTGCCGCACCCTCCAGCGGATGCCGGACCACCAATATATCCGCGTAGCCGCTGACGACGGTAACCGTATCCTTTAAACTCTCTCCCTTGCTGACGGAAGAGCTCTGCGGGTTGTCAAATCCGATCACTTCCCCGCCCAAGCGGAGCATCGCCGTCTGAAAGGACATTTTCGTACGGGTGGACGGCTCATAAAACAAGGTCGCCATGATTTTTCCCCGGCAGGATTCGCCGTACTCCTTTGGGTAATTGCGGATCTGGTTGGCCAGCGCGATCATTTCTCCAATCTCATCCAAACTGGACTGATCCAGATCGATCATATTGCTGATCTGTACAATGCCGCCCAGTTTGCTGAGCTGGACCGTATCGCGAAACTGATTGATATCCAAACGTACCACCTCTTTGTATTTTTCCCATTCTATCATTCTTCCACTTATTTTACAACCCGCTCCCCCAAACTTCGACGCCAAATATTGGAGTGCTGGAATTAATAGAACATCTCTTGACATTTCCCCCTCTTTTTCGTAAAATAATGTATCAGCGATTTAATAATTAATATTGTAAACTACTTTAGAAGGCGCACTTGGTGCATATACATGAATGGTCAATCAATGCCGTTGGGCTAAGAGAGGGTGTCATTTTGAAAGTCGGGTTAGACGTCGGCTCCACCACGATCAAGTGTGTGGTGCTCGACGACCAGAATCAGATCATCTACAAATCGTACGAGCGTCATCTCTCGCAGATTACGCAGAAAATTTCAGAACTTCTGACAAAAATACGGGACAAGGTTCTTCACGGCGCGGACGCGCAAATTACTATATCCGGTTCCGCCGGTATGGGCGTTGCAGAAACATGCGACCTCCCCTTTATGCAGGAAGTGTACGCCACGCGCGTCGCCATTGGCAGGCTCATTCCGGATGCGGACGTCATCATTGAGCTTGGCGGTGAAGACGCGAAAATTTTGTTCCTCTCCGGCGGTATGGAGGTCCGCATGAACGGTACCTGCGCCGGCGGCACAGGCGCTTTCATCGATCAGATGGCCACGCTTCTGGACATTTCTCCAAACGAAATGGACCAGCTTGCGGAACAGTATGAAAAAATCTATACCATTGCTTCCCGCTGCGGCGTGTTCGCAAAGTCCGATATTCAGCCGCTGCTCAACCAGGGCGCGCGCAAAAGCGATATTTCCGCCAGTATTTTCGCCGCTGTCGCCAACCAGACCATCGCCGGTCTGGCACAGGGCCGCAAAATTGCCGGGAACGTTGTGTATCTGGGCGGACCGCTGACCTTCCTCCCGCAGCTGCGCCAAGCGTTCGACACAGCGCTGCACGTAAAAGGGATTTGTCCGGAAAATTCCTTGTACTTTGTCGCACTGGGCGCGGCCTTCAGCAGCGATACCGCAGTCGACATCGACATCGCTTTAAAAAACGTAGCCTCTTATGGAACAAAGGCCGCGTTCTTATCCATAGACCCGCTCTTCAACAATCAGGAAGAGTTCGACGCATTCCAAAAACGGCACGAAAGTTGCCGTGCAAAGCGCGGCGATCTCAATACATATAAGGGCCCTGCCTATCTCGGCGTCGACGCGGGCTCCACCACGGTGAAAACCGTTTTGATGGGACCCGGCGGCGAAGTGTTGGACTCTACATATCAAAGCAACTCCGGCAACCCGGTGCCGATCATCAGAGAATATCTGCTGGGGCTTTACAAAGCGCATCCGGACATTCAAATCCGTTCCTCGGCTGTGACCGGCTACGGCGAAGAGCTCCTGAAGAATGCCTTTGGCATCGACTTCGGCATTGTTGAGACGGTTGCGCATTTTACCGCCGCCAAACATTTCCTGCCCGATGTGGATTTTGTCATCGACATCGGCGGACAGGATATGAAATGCTTTAAAATCCGCAACGGCGCGGTGGACAATATCTTTTTAAACGAGGCCTGTTCCTCCGGCTGCGGCTCCTTCTTGCAAACGTTTGCCAACACGCTGGGATACGGCATTGAAGAATTTGCCAGGCTGGGCCTGTTCGCCAGGCATCCGGTTGACCTCGGTTCCCGCTGCACGGTGTTTATGAATTCCTCTGTTAAACAGGCGCAGAAGGACGGCGCAACCATGGAGGACATTTCCGCGGGCCTTTCCGTCAGCGTTGTAAAAAATGCAATTTACAAGGTCATCCGCGCGTCCTCTGCCTCTGAACTGGGCAAAAACATTGTCGTTCAGGGAGGCACCTTCCTGAACAATGCCGTCCTGCGCGTTTTTGAAAAGGAACTGGGCGTCAATGTGGTGCGCCCGGACATTTCCGGCCTGATGGGCGCGTACGGTGCGGCGCTTTACGCTGCGAAGAAGGCGGGCGGTTCCAGCACCCTGCTTCCCCTGTCCGAGCTGGAACACTTCAAGCACGAGGTCAAGGTCACTTCCTGCGGTCTTTGCAACAACAATTGCCGCTTGACCATCAATATCTTTGGCGGCAACCGGCGCTTCATCGGCGGCAACCGCTGTGAAAAGCCGGTCACCAAGCGCTCCGGGCAAAGCGAACAGAATATGTACGCCTATAAGCTGCAGGCGCTCCGCTCCTATCAGCCGAAGCCGGGGCCGCGCGGCAAAATCGGCCTGCCGATGGGCTTAAACCTGTATGAGCTCCTGCCGTTCTGGTACACCTTCTTTACCCAGCTCGGGTTTGAAGTGGTAACCTCCCCGCTTTCTTCGCGGGAGTTGTACATCAAGGGGCAGGCCAGCATTCCCAGCGACACGGTCTGCTTCCCAGCCAAGTTGATGCACGGCCACGTCGACGCGCTGATCGAGCAGGGCATTCAAAATATCTTCTACCCCTGCATGTCCTATAACTTTGATGAAAAGCTGGGCGACAATCATTACAACTGCCCGGTAGTGGCCTATTACCCGGAGGTCATTGCGGCAAATACCAGCGAGCTGAACGGACTGCATTTTATTCACGATTATGTGGGCATCCACCGCAAGCGTGACTTTCCCGTGAAAATGCATGCCATTCTGGAACAGTATTTTGACGGCATCCCTCTGGCGGAGGTGAAACAGGCGGCAAAGGCCGCCTACGGCGCCTACGACGCCTTCATGGAGCAGATCCGTCAGAAGGGCAACGAGATGATTGAGGAAGCGCGCAAGCAAAACAAGCCGATCATAGTTCTCAGCGGGCGCCCCTACCATCTGGACCCGGAGATCAATCATGGCATCGACAAGCTGATTACCAGCCTGGGCGCGGCGGTCATCTCTGAAGACGTCATCAGCCCCAACGTGAAGAAGTTCCGTGTGGGCGTGTTGAACCAGTGGACGTACCACTCCCGCCTGTACGCTGCTGCGGAATATGTCGGCACACAGAAGGACATGAACCTGGTACAGCTCGTCTCGTTCGGCTGCGGCGTGGACGCCATCACGACCGACGAGGTGCGCAGTATCCTTGAAAAGCATGAAAAGATTTATACACAGATCAAGATAGATGAAATCACCAACCTCGGCGCGGTAAAAATCCGGCTTCGCAGCCTGTTTGCCGCTCTGGAGGGTTGACCGGGAGTTCCCGGCTGTGATCGGGCCTGTGCCTGATCCGAAAGGAAGATACGATATGGCAGAATTGCAATTTGATAAAACCGGCCGTCTCCTCTTTACAAAAGAGATGAAAAAGGAATACACCATCCTCTGCCCGATGATGCTTCCCATTCATTTTGAGCTGTTTGTGGACGTATTCCGCAACTGTGGTTACAATGTGGAACTGCTGACCACCAGCGGCCCCAACATCGTGACGGAAGGCCTGAAATATGTCCATAACGATACCTGCTACCCCGCCTTGCTGGTCATTGGACAGTTCATCGACGCCCTGCACAGCGGGAAATATGACCTGGACCGCACCGCCCTGATCATCACCCAGACCGGAGGCGGCTGCCGCGCCAGCAACTACATCCATCTGCTGCGCAAGGCGCTGCACAAAGCGGGGCTGGATCAGATTCCGGTTATCTCCCTGAACCTTTCCGGACTAGAACGCAACCCCGGATTCTCCATCACGCTGCCGATGATCCGCAAGATGGCGGCGGCGGTCGTCTACGGGGACGCGCTGATGCTGTTGAACAACCAAGTCAAGCCGTATGAGCTGGAACCGGGCGCAAGCGAACGCATGGTACAGAAATGGACCAAAGACCTGTGCGCGCAGTTCCGCCAGGGAAAAGGCATGGGCCTGAAGAGCGAGGAAGTCAATCTGTGCCAGATTGTAAAGGACTTTGCTTCTATTCCGATGCAAAAGGTACCGAAGGTCAAGGTCGGCGTCGTTGGGGAAATTTATGTAAAATATGCGGCGTTCGCCAACAACCATCTGGAGGATTTCCTGGCGGAGCAGAACTGCGAGGTCAATGTACCCGGCCTGATGAGCTTCGTCCAGTTCAAGGTGGACAATCGCTTGGAGGACATCAAGCTGTACGGCGGCAGTAAGGCCAAGTACATGGTGGTCAAAACCCTGATGGACTACGTCACCAAGATGCAGGATATTCTGATCCGGGCCGTCAAGACCGAACCCAAATTTGCCCCGCCCGCCACCTACGAGCACATTAAGAGCCTTGTCGAGGGCGTGATTGGCTACGGGGACAAGATGGGAGAAGGCTGGCTCCTCACGGCGGAAATGTTGGAGTTGGCGGAATCGGGCTTTGAAAACATCGTCTGCGCGCAGCCGTTCGGCTGCCTGCCCAACCACATCTGCGGAAAGGGGATGGTCCACCGCATCAAAAAGGTTGCACCCAATTCCAACATCGTTCCCATCGACTACGATCCCAGTGCCACCCGGGTCAACCAGGAAAACCGTATCAAACTGATGCTCGCGGTCGCCCGTGAAAATCTGGCCGCCGAGACAAAACAGGAGGTTTCTGGCAAATGAAAAAGATGTTGAAAGAATTTAAGGAATTTGCAGTGCGCGGCAATGTGATGGATATGGCCGTCGGCGTCGTAGTTGGCGGCGCGTTCAGTAAAATTGTCACCTCTTTGGTGGACAGCATCATTATGCCGGCGCTTTCCCTGATTACCGGAAAGGTCAATCTGTCCGATCTGGCTTTTACAATGCCGGTTTCCGGCACCGCTCCCATCGTGCTGGCATACGGCAGCTTCTTGCAGACCGTATTGGATTTCATCCTGATTGCGTTCTCTGTCTTCCTGATGATAAAGTTTATCAACCGCTTCCATAAAAAGAAGGAAGAACCGCCCAAGGCGGAGCCGCTTCCCAGCAAGGAAGAAGTGCTTTTGACAGAGATTCGTGATTTATTGCAGGCGCAAAACGAAAAATAAACAGATGCAAAAGACGGCAGGAAATATCCTGCCGTCTTTTTTATTACATTAAGAAAATCATTAGATTTTTAACCTCTGAATGTATCAAAAAATCTTTTCCTCCCAGGTCAACCGGAAAGCACGTAAAAACCAATGAGGGCAAGCTGTTTTTTATCTGCTGTTGCTCTCCAAACCGGTGATCTCCTGTCCGCCGCGCCGCAGCTTTGCCTCCACAGTCACAACAAACCTGGCATCCGCCATCTCCTGCTTCCAGTTTTCTCCATGCGCTCTCCAGTATTCCGGATCGCTTTTGTACACATGACGGCCAAAGTTAAAAATATCGCTGCTGTTCTTTTTAACGCCAGTGATGATCGCTTCTTCACATTCCTGCTTTAAACGCTGTCCCAAAAGCTTCTCCAGATTCTGATACATCTGACTGTCCAGCTTTTTTCCGCTGACCATATCCGCCGCGCCGATGGTCGCGCCGCATTGAACCTCAATATCAAAACGGAGCGACTCCTCCTCTATGACGGGTTCTATTTTGGCGTCCGCTTTTTCCAGCTCAAAGGTTACTTTGCCGATTTCCGGCACATTGAGAACCTCCGTACCGCCTTCCAGCCTCCCGGTCAACAGCAGAAATCCGCGCGTTTCTTTTTCGTCGAGCTGGGTTTTCAGCTTATCCCCCTGAAACACGGCTGTACCTGTCGCCATGATCTCCTTTTCCTGCTTCTGTACAACAGGCAAATACGGAGACGAGCCTTCGCCGCGGAGCTGGTTGATTACATCCAGCATCTCCGCATTGGCGGTTTTACCGTTGTACTTGCCCGCTTTGGCGACCTCCGCGATTTCACGCGCCTGTACATATTTTCCGTCTTCTTTTTTGGTATTCAGGATGCTTTCCGCTGTGCCGTCCGCCATCAGTACGTTGACCGTGGGATGCGCCTCCGGATAGCGGATAAAAAAATCGACCGTATCGCTCAATCCCCGCTGGGCGCACGATTTTCCCAGTACCAACAGCAGGCTGTGGCTGTACAGCGGCTTTTTTCCGGTTGAAAGGGTGACCGCATTCATTGCATCCATTGCGGATTTCCCTTCTCCCTGCAAGACCGCCACGGCGTCTTCGTCCTTCTCCCCCACCTGGCTGACCTGCATCGTCGCCTTATAGGAATCGTTTTCATAATCGATTCCCACACCTTGGATCAAAAGCCGCTGGCTCAGCTGCACCTGATAATGGCAGCCCTGCAGCAGAAAGCTGCACAGCAGGCAGATCAAAAGAGCGGCACAGATTCTTTTTTTCATACCTTTGCATCCTTCCCTGAAAGCTTTTTCTTTTTGACGACGTCAACCACCAGCAGGATGCCGGGAAATAAAACCGCCGCACAGCACGTCAGGATAAAGAGCAGCGGCACGCCGTAAAAAAGGCGCTGCAGCGGCAGGGACTTCGTCGTCAGTACCGACAGAACCGCAACCGTAACCGCACCAAACGGCAACACAATCCGGCTTGCCATTTTGTTGGTCGCTTTCCGGACGCACGTCATGAACAGATAGGCGTCCGTAGACATCTGGATGATCAATCCCGCTGCCCAAATCGTGATAAAAACAACGTCCAGCCGTTCCAGAATGCCGGCGTCCGCCAGAGCGGCAGCCGTGTACACCGGAAACAGCTGGTTTTTTAAATAGCTTCCGCCTACGCCAACCATTCCCAGGATTAAAAATGAAATCAGGCTGTAGACTCCCACATTCCATGCGACAAATCCGCGTTTTTTCTTTCCATGGACGCGCGGCAGCAGCAGCGCCATTGTGGCAAAGCCCGTGCTGCGGGCCAAAAACAGAGCGGTACCGGTCAGCATCTGTTCCGGCCCGTTGTAGAGCAGCGGCTCATAATTGATCGTCTGTATCTTGGGCAGAAGGGCCACGCCAATCCATACAATGCCGATCACCATGATGACCAAGACAAACCCGGCGGTGCGCGCCACCGCTTCAATCCCCTGATAGGCCGTATAGCAGATCACAGCCACAATGGCAAACGCAATCAGCCAGACCGGCATCAAGGGCTCCATGACATTGTTCAGGAACAGCTGAAAGAAAGACAGATAATAGCTGTCAATCGCCATAAAATACAAACCATAGAGAAGCACAAAAAGAATCATGCCCGGCTTTCCCAGCAGCTTTTCGGACAGGTCCAAAACATTTTCCGTCCGGTTGCGCCGATACAAAAAATACAAGGGGATAATGGCGATAAAATTAATGCCCAACGCAAGCACCGCAGACAGGATGTTATCCAGCAGATTGCTACCGCCGCCCAAGAGGGTGTTGAACGTCAGCATAATGACGCTTCTGTTGACAAAAAGGATGGAAAAAAGCTGTCCGGCGCTGATACAATATTTTCTTTGCGTCATAATTCATTTCCTTTTTGATCCGCATTTTTGATATCCGAGCCCGGCATATTCTGCACCAGCTCCACATCCTTGGAAAGCACCCGCCAGCTTGCCCGTACCAGCACGTCGCGCATACTCTTCAAGTTAAAGGGCGACAGCGGCGCGCTGAAGGGAATCTGGTATACCATCTCGCTGCAAATATTGATGATCATGACCATCAAGCCCAGAGCCAATCCCCAAAAACCCAGCGTACCGCCCACAATAATAAAGGCAAAGCGCATCAGCGCAATCGGGCCGTACATGTTCGGTGTGACATAGGATGCGGTCGCCGTCAAAGCGATGACCATCAGCGTCGGCGCGCCCACCAGTCCGGAGTTAACGGCCGTTTCTCCGATGACCAGCGCGCCGACAATACTGACCGCGTTGCTGAGCGGCTGCGGAACCCGCAGGCCCGCTTCACGCATGATCTCATATAAAAAGTGAATGATAATCGCTTCCAGCATCACGGGAAAAGGTGTGGTCGCCTCTGCCTGCGCAATTTTCAGCATCAGCGCCTCCGGCAAGAGCTCCGGATGGAAGGTTGTGGCGGACACATAGAAGCCCGGCAGAAATACTGCCAGGAAGAAGGAAAAGAATTTTAGCCAACGGCTGAATGTGGCGTAAAACGGGCGGAACGCGTAGTCGTCAAAGCTTTGGAAATTCTCCACAAAGAGATGCGGCACGACCAGTACGTTTGGCGTACCGTCCACAATGACAGCGACGCGCCCTTCCGAAATCTTCCCGCAAACCGTGTCCGGCCGCTCCGAAAGGCCGACGCCGGTAAAAATGAAATGGCTGCTCCGCCGCACCATCTGGTGGGAAATGTAGCCGGCGGCCAGCACGGTTTCCATTTGCACCTCTTTAATCCGCTTTTTGACGCGGTTGAGCACCTCAGGTGAAACCGTATCCCGCAAATAGCAGATGCAAATGTTTGTCTTGCTTTCTTTTCCTATGGTAAACAGCTCAAATTTGAGCTTCGGCGTGTGCATTCTGCGCCGGATCATCGACATATTGATCAGGAAGGGCTCCACAAAGCCCTCGCGGGAGCCGCGCTGCGTGACTTCGTTCTGCGGCTCGGAAATGCCGCGGAACGAAAAGCCCTGCACGCTGAACGCCATCATGCGGATGCAGCCGTCGATCGCCAGGAGCGCAAACCCGTTCATCAGCTTCTGCATCGCCGCATCGTATGTGTCCACCGCCGATTGATCCACTGTAGCCAATGTATTGTTGCAGATGTAATCAAATTTTTTGACCGGGTCCTGTTCCAGAATTGTGCCGTTCAGTATGGGATTCATAATCCCCTGCGCGATGACCTGCTTATTGACCATGCCTTCCAGCGTCAGCAGGGCTGCATCTGTACCCGTAATCTCAAATTTGCGCATCACAAAATCGGCGCTGCCGTCAAACTGTGTATCGAAGTAGTTTAAATTCTCTTTCAGGGATGCTGCCATCATTGCTATCACCTCATCACGGTTAATTTTGACAGTCCGCCCGGCAATTATACACGCTTTCTTTGCAATCCTCTTCCCGGAATTTCAGCCGAAAACAGAATAAATCGTTGGTAACCGTCCATACTGTTTCCAGATACAAATGAAAAATGATCTTCGCAGCCTGTGTATGCGGAGTGAAAATCCAAACAGAATGGTGGCATTAACGTATGGCAATCTCTTTAATCAGAACCCTGCTGCTATACATAGTGATTATTGTAGCAGTCAGACTGATGGGCAAGCGGCAGATCAGCGAACTGCAGACCAGCGAGCTGGTGGTCACCCTGCTGATTTCCGATATTGCGGCGATTCCGATGCAGGATACCGGTCAGCCTCTGGTGAGCGGTTTTATTCCCATCGCGGTGCTGGTCATGTGTGAAATCCTGGTTTCCGTTTTAATGCTGAAAATCCCCAAATTCCGCAGGATAGTCTGCGGGCGTCCCATCGTCGTAATCAGCGACGGCAAACTGATCCAGGCGGAAATGAAACGGCTGCGCATGTCCACTGAAGACCTCGGCGAACAGCTGCGAGAAAAAAGCGTGTTCAGCCTGGAGGACGTCGCCTATGCGATCATCGAGACAAACGGCAAGCTCAGCGTCATCAAAAAACCGGATAAAGAAACGCCCACCGCCGGCATGATGGGCGTGGCCCTGCCGAACACCGGTATCGAAACGGTCGTCGTCAGCGACGGCGTCATTTCGGAATTTGCCACAAAACTCTGCAACAAAACGCCGGAATGGATAAAAGGCGTCCTGCATGCAAAAAATGTACGATTGGAAGATGTATTTATTATGACCGCCAACACAAAGGGCGACTACAATATCATTCCAAAGGAAATATAAGGAGGGAAATCCGATGAAACGGCTTTGGGCCTCTGCTGTTATTCTGGTGGTTACCCTGACGCTTTGCTGGTTGGGAATCAGCACCACGCTCAACCGTTCCACTCATTTGAGCGAAGCCCTGGATCAGGCGCAGGAAGCCGTAGAAAGCGGCGACATTGCAACCGCCATCCAGTTGAGCGAACAGGCGGAATCCGATTGGAGGGATTCCCATACTATTATGTGTACGTATATCCCCCATACGCGTCTGGAATCGCTTGACATGTCCCTGTCCACATTGGCGCCGTTGCTGCGGCACGGCGCCCTGGACGAGTTCTCCGCCGAACGGGCGCGCGCATCCGCACAAATTGCCAGCCTGCGGGAAACGGAACTGCCTACTTTACAAAACATTTTATAAATACCAGAAACGGCGGCTGTGTTTTTTCATAACACGGCCGCCGTTTTTCGATCATCCCATACAAAAAGG
This sequence comes from Clostridium sp. D33t1_170424_F3, assembly GCF_015667585.1. Lineage (GTDB taxonomy): Bacteria > Bacillota > Clostridia > Oscillospirales > Acutalibacteraceae > Anaeromassilibacillus. The sequence continues at coordinate 89,481 of NZ_JADPEG010000010.1, forward strand.
ACAGCCGGAAAAATCCCGCTGTCCTTGCTTCTGTTCTTTTAAGACCGGGATTTCATAATCCGGTCCAGCTCTTCTTTAAATGTGGCAATATCCTTAAACTCCCGGTAAACGGACGCAAACCGCACATACGCCACTTCATCCAGCTCTTTCAGCTTTCCCATGGCAAGCCTGCCAATCTCGTGGGAGGGTACCTCCCTGTCCAGGGAATTCTGCATACTTCCCTCGATCTCATCCACCACGCGCTCCAGCATGGCAATGGAAACCGGACGCTTCTCACAAGCACGCAGCAAGCCGTTCATCAGCTTATTGCGGTCAAAACACTCGCGCGATTTATCTTTTTTAATCACAATCAAAGGAACGGTTTCAATCACTTCATAAGTAGTAAACCGTTTCGCACATTTCAGGCATTCTCTGCGCCGCCGAATACGCTCCCCTTCGTCTGTGGGACGGGAATCGATCACCTTGCTCTCTTCATAACCGCAATATGGGCATTTCACATGCATTACCCCTCTACTATAGCGTTGGATTCTTTAGGCTAATTGTAACATATTTGTAACGGTTTATTCAAGCTTTTTAGATCGAAAAGTTCAAGAAAAACTTAAATCAGACGTTCTACGACCGACCTCGCCATGGAAACCTCCTGCAAATTTTTAAAATTGCTCCGGTAAACCTCGATGATCAGATCCCCCCGATAGCCAAAGTCTGCAATCAATCTGCGAAAACGGTCGTAATCCATCTCGCCGCATCCCGGCAGCAGGCAATCTGATTGGGGCGTGTTGTCATTGATATGAACATGGATCAGTCGCTCTCCCATCGCGGCGCAGACGGCGTAAGGGTCCTGCCCCGCACGGACCGCCTGTTTTATATCGCATACAAACGCACAGGCGTCTTTCAAATACGAGCGCATCTGAGAAATAAACGCGGGCGTTTCGCTGCGGAACTGGTTGACATTTTCCTGCGCCAGAGTCACGCCGTAGCTCTTTCCCAGAGCATACAGAGCCGCGTAGCGTTCAAAGTATGTTTCCTTTGTCAATTTGCTGTATTGGTAGTCCCGTTGTCCGTGCAGCACCACAATTTCCGCGCCCAGCAAATTTGCGGCTTCAAAATACTGCTTATAAAATTCCAAACTGTCCCGAAATCTGCGCTCATACTCCGAAAACAATAAAAAGCCTTCGTATCCGGAGGTAAACGGATGGACTGATTTAATCCGGGCGCCGTACGCGTCCGCGTGCTTTTTTAATTCTTTTAAATATACCGGAGAAAGCTCAGAAAACGTATTTAAAAACACTTCAAACAGGCGAAAATCCATGGAAAGCAGCGTGGAAAGCGACTGCTCCAGTTCCATGGGATATAGGCAAGCTGTGGAAATCCCCACCTGCATATGCGCAGCACTCCTTTTTGTTTGCTGAACCCCGTCCAGCGTTGATTTGCTTATTATATCATCGAATGAATGAAAAATCCAGTTTATTCAAGGGGATTCCCGTGCATACTAAAAATAAAAAACCTGAAAGGCGGTAACAAGGATGGTCACCAATCAAAATACACAGCTGTTAAAAGAAATCTACGAGGCGTCCGCCATGGGGATGGAGGCAACCAAACTGGTCCTCCCCAAAGTGACCGATGAATCTCTGCGCGGAGAAATTGAGCGGCAGGCACAGAAATACAAGGGACTGGCCGTAAAAACCGAAAAAATGCTGGCCAAGCAGGGCGAAACGCCGGATACCGAACCCGCCATGAAAAAAGCCATGCTGTGGGGCTCCGTACAAATGAACACGCTGGTCGATTCCTCCCCCACGCACATTGCGGAGATGATGATCAGCGGCACCACCATGGGCATCATCGACATGACCAAAAAACTGAACCAGCTGGACGAAGCCGACGCGGGCGCCAAAAAGCTGGCGGAAGAATATATCCAGGGCGAGCAGAAAAACATTGAAATTCTGAAGCAGCATTTGGGGTCTGTTTAAGCACGTACGCTTCAAACCGGCGTTTCATACCCAAACGATTTTTTGCTGTTCTGATCTATAACACACTTATCCAATTTTTCTGTGGTATCCTGTTCACTAAGAAGGAGGTGAGCCGGATGGTACAGATGATAGAAGAGCTTTACAATAGCTTTTACAGACAACCAAAATTCATGGAAGAAGATCGGCGTCTTCACGCAAATGAAGCGCTGCTCAAGAAAAATTTCTCCAAGTGGCAGAAGAAAATTTTGCTGCGTATTATCGATGATAAAAACCTGGTTTGTGATAAGACTTCACTGGACAGCTTTGCCGCAGGTTTTTGCTTTGGACAAAGGCTGGCAACCGAGGTGTATGAATGCAAAGGCATTTCATCCGAAGATGATTGTGACAATATTCTGATGTATGCTGGGTCTCGCTCTTTATAACCACGACGAAATGAAACCCCTCAGAAATTCTCTGTATCTGTGACCAAATAACCCCGGTCTTGATTTCATTCCGCAAATTCTTTATAATGGTAGGGAACGTCATTTGGCGTTCCCTATTTTATATGACAGCCACTGCGCACGGCAGCGCCAGTGGTTTCTACAAAGGAGAATCCCAATGGCCTTGCTGAGCGCAAGCAATCTTCATAAATCTTACGGCACGGACCTGGTGTTCCGCGCCGCTTCCTTTGAAATACAGGAGGGCGACCGGATCGGCCTGGTGGGCGTGAACGGTTCCGGCAAAACCACGTTATTCCGCATCCTGACCGGCGAGGAAAACGCCGACGAAGGCGACGTCTACAAAGCAAATTCCACCGTTTTGGGATATATGGAACAGCATGTCTGCCGCGACCTGGAGCGCAGCGCATACAGCGAGGTGCTGACCGTTTTTGCAGATCTGCTCTCCATTGAAAAGGAACTGGACACAATCAATCTGCAATTGCAGGTACATCCTTCGGACGAGCTGATCGAACGCCAAGCGCTGCTGAACGACCAGTTCGTTCACTCCGGCGGGCTCACCTGCCGGGCACGGGCACGTTCCACCCTGTTGGGCCTCGGCTTTGACGATCAACAGATGAGCATGCCCATCGGCGTGTTGAGCGGCGGGCAAAAGGCCAAGCTGCAGCTGGCTAAAATGCTGCTCTGCGGCGCAAACCTGCTGCTGCTGGACGAGCCGACCAACCATCTGGACATCGCCTCCGTCGAGTGGCTGGAGGACTTCCTCCGTTCCTACAGCGGTTCCTTCATCGTCATTTCCCATGACCGTTATTTTCTGGACCGCATCACCAACCGCACTTTCGAGATGGAAAACCACAAGCTCACCCTGTACAAGGGCAACTATACCAACTACTTGCAGCAAAAGGAGGAAAACAACCTCGCCTTGCAGCGCAAGTACGACAACACCACAAGGGAAATCCACCGCATTGAGGGCATTGTCGCCCAGCAGCGGCAGTGGAACCGGGAAAAAAGTATCAAGGCCGCGGAAAGCAAAATGAAAATGATCGAGCGGTTGGAAAGCACGCTGGAGCGCCCGGACGATAAGGTGGAAACCATTCACTTTGATTTTGGCATCAACCAGCGGGGCGGCAACGACGTCCTGACGGTCGATCATCTGGCGCTGGGCTTTGATGGAAAGGCGCTGTTCCGCAACGTTAATATGCACGTCAAACGCGGCGAGCGCATCTTCCTGATCGGGCCGAACGGCTGCGGCAAAACTTCCTTTTTAAAAAGCCTGCTGGGTATTTACAGCCCTTCCGGCGGAGAGGTCCGCTTCGGCACAGGGATCGATACCGGGTATTACGACCAGATTCAGGAGGGGCTGCATCCGGAAAAGACTGTTCTGGACGAAATCTGGGACTCCTATCCCCGCATGACGCAGACGGAAGTCCGCAATGCGCTGGCGGTCTTCCTCTTTAAAGGGGAAGATGTGTTCAAAAGCGTGTCCGCCCTGTCCGGCGGCGAGCGTGCGCGCGTCCTGCTGCTGCGCCTGATGCTCTCCCGCGACAATTTCCTCCTGCTGGACGAACCGACCAACCATTTGGACATCGGCTCGTGCGAGGCGCTGGAAAACGCCCTGCAAAGCTATGAAGGCACCCTGTTCATCGTTTCCCACGACCGCTATCTCATCAACAAGATCGCAGACCGCATCTATTATCTGGACGAAAACGGCGCGAAGGAATACGCCGGCAACTACGATTATTATCTGGAAAAAACAAAGGCGGCGGCTGTGGAAAAAGCACAGTCCGCCGTCCCGAAGGAAAACGCCTATAAGCAGCGCAAAGAACGCGAAGCTGCCATCCGCAAGGACCGCGCAGCGCTCAAGCGTCTGGAAGCACGCATCGCAGAGACAGAAGAAAAGATTGCGGAGACAGAGGCAGAGCTCTGCAAACCGGAGGTCGCCAGCGATTATCAGGCGACGTTGGAGCTGGCGCAGGCGCTGGAGGCGCTGAAGGAAGAAAACGAAACGCTTTTCCTGGACTGGAGCGCACTCAGCGAAAAACTGGAAGAACAGGAAACACAACAATAAAAGCCCAGCCAACCGGCTGAGCTTTTCCTTCTTTACGACGCCCTCTGGAAAACCGCCACCTGCTGCAGGAAATCCTGCACTTCCGGCGCGTCGCTGTCTACTTCAATTTGAATCGGTTTTGATAAATCCAGGCTGAAGACGCCCATAATGGATTTCGCATCAATTTTATATTTGTCCGTTGTCAGATGGATCCCAAAGGGAAACTGATTTGTCAGCGATACAAACTTCTTCACTTCTTCAATGCTTGTCAGCATAATCTGTGTCTTACACAATGCCATTACCTCCATCTCTTTTCGTTTCTTATTTTATAATCATATCGCAGGTAAAAGACCGGGTCAATACATTATTTGTAAATTTTATTACATACAGGAGCTTCAAAATGAAAGTTAGCGTACTCACCCTCGGCTGTAAAGTCAACCAATATGAATCGCAGGCCATGCTGGAACAACTGGTTTCCGCGGGGTTTTCCGCATGTGAAACCTCCATGGAAAGCGACGTGGTGCTGATTAATTCCTGCACCGTCACCGCAACCAGCGACCAGAAGGTGCGCCAGACGCTGCGCCGCGCCCGGCGGGCCAATCCCAACGCCGTGATTGTGCTCACCGGCTGTATGCCACAGGCGTTTCCCGAACTGGCGGAACAGCTGACTGACGCGGATATTGTTTTGGGCAACTCCAACCGGCGCTCCCTTTTGCCGGACATCCTGCAATATCTCTCCTCCCGCCAGCGCATTGTGGACATTGTCCCGCATGAAAAGGCCGCCGCATTTGAAAGCATGCACGTCGACCGTTTTTATGAGCGCACCCGCGCCTTCATCAAAATCGAGGACGGCTGCAACCGCTTCTGCTCCTATTGCATTATCCCCTACGCACGGGGCCGGGTTCGTTCCAAACCGCTGGAGGAATTGAAACAGGAGGTTGCGGACATCGCGGCAAACGGCTACCGGGAAGTCGTGCTGACCGGCATCAACCTCTCCGCCTACGGGCAGGAGCTTGGCCTGCACCTATGCGACGCGGTGGAGGCCGCCTGTAAACCGGAGGGGATTGCGCGCGTCCGTCTCGGCTCCCTGGAGCCAGAGCAGCTCAGTGAGCCTGTCATTGCCCGTCTGGCGCGGCAAAAGAAGCTCTGCCCGCAGTTCCACCTCTCCCTGCAAAGCGGCTGTGACGAGACGCTAAAGCGCATGAACCGCCACTATACCGCCGACGAATACCGCACCATTGTCCGCAATCTGCGCGCGGCGTTTCCAAACGCCGCCATTACCACGGACATCATGGTGGGATTTCCCGGGGAAACCGAAGAGGAATTTGCGGAATCTCTGGCCTTTGCCGAAGAAATCCGCTTCGCCAAAGTGCATGTATTTGCCTACTCACGCCGCCCCGGCACCAAAGCCAACGACGCGCCCAGTCAGGTGACGCAGCGCATCAAAGAAGAACGCAGCCGCCGTATGATCGCATTGACGCAGAAAACCAAGGAAGCCTTTTTTCAGGAGCAGCTCGGCCGCACGGAAGAGGTTCTCTTCGAGCGCGAAACCGCCAAACATGTTTATGACGGGTACACAGAAAACTATACCCCCGTCAAGGTCAGCAGCACAGAAAATCTCTGCGGCCAGATTCGGCCGGTCACTTTGCGGGAGTCTGACGCGGAATGCTGCTTTGGCAAACTGATCTGAAAACCTGTGCAGAATCCTTTCATACCCGCGAGTATCCTGAACAGGAGTTAACCATTCAATTGTTTGATCACATTTTGAATCTCCTCTTTTGTCTGCTCCGCATTTAAATATTCCCAACTGTAGAACATAAATCCGTCGCAGTCGGTTTGCCTTCCCAGAGAAACCTGCTGCGCCAGAATATTGTTGGACTTTTTCCAGGTTCCGTCGTCCGCGTCGGAACCTGCTTTATATGCGGCCAACCCGAAATACAGCTTGATGTTGTCATCTTTTACCATCTGCTTCCACTGGTCCGCCGCTACATTGAACGGCAAAGTGGGGTTTTCAAAGTTGACATACAGCTGCGGGCAGATATAATCCACATAGCCGCGCACAGAGCACCATGCATTGACGTCCGCGCCGATTTTCAGGTCGTTTTCGACGTTGGCCTGCGGGGAAATACCGAACTGTACCTCTGGCTTTACGCTCTTGATTTCGCTGTAGGTGAGCTGTACCAGCGCATTGACGTTCGCGCGGCGCCATTCCTGCAAATTGAGCGGCGTGCCGTTTTTGGCCGCCGACTGCGTATATTCGCCGTACGCCGCCTGGTCAAAGGAAGCGTCCTCCGTGGGATAAAAATAATCGTCAAACTGGATGCCGTCCACGTCGTATTTTTCCGCAATCTCCTTTGCCCCATCGGCAACCAGCTTCCGTACTTCTTTGTACGCCGGGTTGAAATATTTGCCTGTATCGGTCTGAACGATCCACCCCGCCTTGGCGGCGTCCTCTTTCCAGAGGTTGTACGCATTCGTCTGCGCCAGGATGGAGGGCGTATCCCCCAGCTGTACGCGCATAGGGTTGATCCACGCATGGAATTCCATTCCGGCGTCGTGCGTCGCCTTTACCATGTACGCCAGCGGGTCGTAGCCGGGGTTCACGCCCTGTGTCCCACCCACAATATGGGACCACGGATAGAGCTCCGACGGATACAATGCGTCGCCAAACGGCCGGACGTGGACAATCAGCGCATTCATACCGACCGCTTTGGATCCGGCAATGATGGCGTCAAATTTCTTTTGGAACGCCGCCTCGCTCCGGTTTTCCTCCTTGCTCATGTCGAGGCTCATGTAAGGGACCCAGACCGCGCGCATCTCTTCCGCGGCGGCAGGCGCCGTCACCGCAGGGGGTTCCTGCTGCGCGGAGGACGACGCAGGCGGTTCTTCTGCCTGGGAAGACGCTACAGAGGACATGCTTCCTTCCGGCAGGGAGGTTTGCGCCGGCTGCGTGCCGCCGCTGAAATTGACCGCCATACACAACGCAACCGCAATAACAAGCAGGCAAACGCACGCCAGCAGGCTGTGGCGATGGAATAGCTTAATCACCATGTTGATTCTTCATCCTTTCTCTCAGCGGCTTCCCGCCGTTCCTGTCGCTTTGTCCAATTGGTTCCATTGTAACGCAACTCATTTGACAGATTGGCGCAAATCGTGTAGGATGGCTAAAGAATCCCGATGATTGGCTTTACTGGAGGTGTAAACCTTGTTTTTTCTGATCAGTATCATTGCCGGCAGCAGCGATTTAGGCCAGCGGCGCTGTACTACGCCCTGCTGCGGACCTGTAAACGCCTATCTGTCCTATACCTTCCAACAGTTCACTTTATTTTTCATCCCACTCTTTCGTTTTGGCAAACAGTATTTTCTTACCTGCCCGCAGTGCGGCGCCATTTATGCGCTTACCAAGGAAGAGGGAAAGCGGTTGGAAAAAGACACGGACGCGCAGGCCGATCCCGCCTGTATGCATTTGGCGCGACAGGTTCATCACAGCCATTGCCCACGATGCGGCGCACCGGTTGAAGCAAACAGCCGTTATTGCCCGCAATGCGGCGCTTATTTAGGAGGTCAATAATGCCATACTGGATTCTGTATTTTGTTTTTATCAGTCTGGTCGCGATTATCCTGACGGTGCACGACAAGAATGCCGCGCAGAAGCACCGCTGGCGCGTCCCGGAGGCCACCCTGCTCTGGGTTGCCGCGCTCGGCGGTTCCGTCGCCATGTATTTAACCATGCAGATAATCCGCCATAAGACCAAGCATCAAAAATTCATGATCGGCATTCCGATCATCTTTTTTATCCAGCTGATTGCAATTGCATTTATTGTGGGACGAGCTATTTTCCCAAATCTATTTAACTGAAAATCCCTTCCGCCAGCGAAAGCAAAACTGCTGACGGAAGGGATTTTTTGATTATCAAATTTGCAGAATTTTTATTCTCTTTTCTTTATAAAATATAAAGTGAATATTTTCAAAAAAGAGAAGACTCTGAATAGACAAAACCGCCGCTTTTATCAAGCGGCGGTTTGTTATATTTATTTTGCGACAATATTGACCAGTTTCCCCGGCACATAGATTTCTTTAATCAGCTTCTTGCCGTCAATCTCCGCGGCAATTTTGGCGTCTGCCTTCGCAGCAGCCAAAACCTCATCCTTGGAAAGGTCTGCGGCGATATGCAGGCGGGTGCGCACCTTGCCGTTGACCTGTACCGCGATCTCCACGGTATCGTCCTTGCACTTCTCTTCATCGTAGGAGGGCCACGCCTGCTGGCAGACCATACCGTCAAACCCCTGCGCGCTCCAGACTTCTTCGGTCACATGCGGCGCAAACGGATTAATCAGAATGGTAAAGATTTTCAGCTCCTCACGGGTGATGGAGCCGTCCGTCGCCAGCTCATTCAGCAGGGACATCATTGCCGCAATCGCTGTATTGAACTTGAGGTTTTCAATATCCTCGCCGACTTTTTTGATCGTCTTATGGAACAGGGATTCCATATGCGGACGGACCCCATCCCCGGCAATCAGGTTCTCCTGCAGGTTCCAATACCGCTCGATGAAGCGGCGGCAGCCTTTGATGCTGGAGGTGCTCCACGGCGCGGCCTTTTCAAAGTCGCCGATAAACATCTCATACATGCGCATGGTATCCGCGCCGTACTCGTTGACAATGTCGTCCGGGTTGACGACATTGCCGCGGCTCTTGCTCATCTTCTCGCCGTTTTCACCGAGGATCATGCCGTGGCTGGTGCGTTTGGCATACGGCTCCGCAGTGGGAACCACGCCGATGTCGTAGAGGAATTTATGCCAGAAACGGCTATACAGCAGATGCAGCGTGGTGTGCTCCATGCCGCCGTTGTACCAGTCGACGGGCGTCCAGTAGTCCAGCGCCTCTTTGCTCGCCAGCGCGTCGGGATTGTGCGGATCCATATAGCGCAGGAAATACCAGGAGGAACCCGCCCACTGCGGCATGGTATCCGTTTCACGCTTGGCCGGGCCGCCGCAGTGCGGGCACTTTACATTGACCCAGTCCGTCATATGCGCCAGCGGGGATTCGCCGTTGTCCGTCGGCTCATACGACTGCACCTCCGGCAGGCGGAGCGGCAGTTCGCTCTCCGGCAGCGCGACAAAGCCGCATTTATCACAGTGCACAATCGGGATCGGCTCGCCCCAATACCGCTGGCGGGAGAACACCCAGTCGCGCAGCTTAAAGTTGACCTTCGATTCCCCGATTCCCTTTTCGGTCAGGAACTCGGTAATCTTCACCTTTGCATCTTCCACGCTCAGGCCGTCCAGAATGCCGGAGTTGACCATGACGCCGGTTTCACAATCGGTAAAGGCTTCCTTCTCCACATCGCCGCCCTTGACGACTTCAATGATGGGAAGGTTAAATTTCTTTGCAAACGCCCAGTCGCGCGTATCGTGCGCCGGGACTGCCATGATCGCACCGGTGCCGTAGGACACCAGGACATAATCGGAAATAAAGATCGGAATCTCCCTGCCGTTGACGGGATTGACGGCCATCACGCCGTCCAGACGGACGCCGGTCTTGTCCTTCGCCACTTCGGTGCGCTCAAAATCGGATTTCTTGGCGGCCTCCGCCTGATAAGTACGGATTTCCTCCATGTTCTTGAGCTGGTCCGCCCATTTTTCAATCAGAGGATGTTCCGGAGAAATAACCATGTACGTCGCACCGTAGAGCGTATCCGGGCGGGTGGTATAGATTTTCAGCTTATCCCCGGCGGTGGTCTCAAAATCGACTTCCGCACCGGTCGAACGGCCGATCCAGTTGCGCTGCTGCGCTTTGACGCGATCCGGATAATTTACCAGGTCCAGGTCGTCGATCAGGCGCTGTGCGTACTCGGTAATTTTGAGCATCCACTGGGATTTGACCTTGTGGACTACCTCGCTGCCGCAGCGTTCGCAAACGCCGTCGACCACTTCTTCGTTCGCCAATACACATTTGCAGGAGGTGCACCAGTTGACGGACATCTCCTTTTTATAGGCCAGGCCGTGCTTGAAAAGCTGCAGGAAAATCCACTGCGTCCATTTGTAGTACGCCGGGTCCGTCGTATTGATTTCTCTGGACCAGTCAAAGGAAATGCCGAGCGACTGCAGCTGCTGCTTAAAGCGCGCAATGTTCTTCTCCGTAACGATCGCCGGATGCACGTGGTTCTTGATCGCATAGTTCTCCGTCGGCAGGCCAAACGCATCCCAGCCGATGGGATACAGCACGTTGTAACCCTGCAGGCGGCGTTTGCGCGCAACGATATCCAACGCCGTGTAGGAGCGCGGATGGCCGACGTGCAGCCCCTGCCCGGACGGATACGGGAATTCTACCAGCGCAAAATACTTCGGCTTTTGAAAGTCCGCGTTGGAGGCATGGAATACGCCCGCCTCTTCCCATTTGTCCTGCCACTTTTTCTCAATCGGTCTGTGGTCATACTTGTTCATGTTCTGATTCGCTCCCATATTGTATCTTATATTAATTACTCGTTTGCCTTCAGGATTTCTGTGATATCCACATTTTCCCCGTCCTGCCACAGGCGGTCCAGATCATAGAATTCACGGGATTCGCCGGTAAACACATGCACGATCACGTTGCCGTAATCCAACAGAATCCAGGAATTGGAGCGGTACCCCTCCGTGTGCTCCGCCGCAACGCCGCACTGTTCCTTGAGCTGGAATTCCACCTCGTCCGCCAGGGACTTAACATGCGTGCTGCTTGTACCGGTTGCCAGTACAAAATAATCCGCCAGAACAGAAATATCATGAATGCCAATCAGTTTTAGATCCTGTCCTTTTTTCTTGTCCAGTATCTGAATGGCCTTTTGCGCCAGTTCCAATGGTGTCATTTTCTTCTCCCCTTCTTTAAATAGGCCTTTGCCCGTTTAGATGATGGATTGATATTCCAGCACCGCTTCATTGTAGGCGGCGATGGAATCCGGATGAATCGCCAGACGGCGGTCCGTCAGGTCCTGGATGGTGTAGGTCATGCCGTGCAGCAAAGCCTCCAGCAGGCCGTTTTCCGCCGCGCGGCGCATATCCTCAACGCCGGGATAATCCCGGTCGGAAGAGGTAAAATCAGCCACAAACAATACCTTTTCCAGCAGCGACATATGCGCGCGGCCGGTGGTGTGGTACCGTATCGCGTTTAAAACCTCATGATCCTCAATGCGGAGCTCGTTTTCCGCATAAGCGGCGCCTAGCATGGCATGCCAGAGCTTTTGCCCGCTGCGCTCCACATCTGTCAGGACAATATCGTATTTCGTCATCAGCTTCATCTGTTCTTTGGGCGGCATGTCCTTCATAATATCATGCAGAATGCCGGCAGTACACGCTTTTTTTTCGTTCGCGCCGTATTTCTTTGCCAGGCGCGCCGCCTCATCCGCCACCGCCAGAGAGTGCTGATAACGCTTATCGCTCAAGAAAGGTTTTATAATCGCCTTGTAATCCTTATGGCTCATTTTACCGCTTCCTTTACTGTTCAGTATTGCATAGAACCGCACGATATAAGCCTTTTTCCTCAATATACTGCGCAACTCCGGCGGGCACCAGCCCCCGAATGTCTTTTCCGTCCCGCACCGCCTCCCGAACCATTGTGGATGAGACGGGGAGGAATGCGATATTCGCCAGAATCGTTTTCGCACCGCCGGCCGCAATCTTTTTCGCATATTGTTTCAGTCTGGCAAGGCCGTGCGAACTGCGCGGCGCGGCGCAAATGGTTGCCAGCGCATAAATGCGCTCCGGCTCGCGCCACCGGTCCAGCGTCAGAAACATATCTTCGCCCACAATAAAACAGAGCTCCTTATCGGGATACCTGCGTTTTAAAGCGGTGAGCGTCTCATACGTATAGCTCGGCCCGCCCCGGCATATCTCCATATCGCTGACCTCATAGGGGGTTCCTTCGCAGGCCATGCGGCACATGGCCACCCGGTCTTCCGCCTCCGCCAGATCCGGCGCCGCCTTGTGCGGCGGAACAGAGGTTGGAATAAACAATACCTGTTCCGCTTCCAAAAGAGACGCAAACTGACGTGCAAGATGCAGATGGCCGTTGTGGATGGGATTAAACGTCCCTCCCAAAATTGCGATCCGTTTCATGGCGTTCGATTCCTCTTTATTCTATTACTTTTTCCCTGATTTGGGAAGAATTATTTTCGGTTCCTTCTCATTTCTTCGATAAAGTACAAATTTGGAGCCAATTACCTGCACCACGTCGGCCTTAACCTCTTCTGCGATCTGATCCGCCGCCTCACGGGAAGAGAGCGGCGCGGTTTCCAGCACTTTGCCCTTGATCAACTCTCGCGCGGTCAGCGCGTCGTCGGCCTGTTTGGTCAATTCCGGGCTCAGGCCGGATTTCCCCACCATTACGATGGTATCAACATCCACCGCAAGAGAGCGGAGATAAGCGCGTTGTTTACTGGTCAGCATGATTTTTCTCCTTTTTATCTGATAATCTTTTCAAAACAATAGAACGGCTCCTGATCCCATAGCCCGCGCTGCAAACAGAGTTCCCCGGCCAATCGATAACCGTTTTTCTGATAGAGCGATACGCCCGGCGTATTGCCCGGGAGGACATCCAGGCGGATACTGGTTTTTCCGTACTGCCGCGCATACTGATCGGCAAATTGCAGGAGCGTTTCAGAAATTCCCCGGCGAAAATATACCGGATGGACCGCAAGCGTATGCACCACCAGAATTTCCTCCGGCCGGTTTCCCGCCTGCCAGGCAACGTCCGCATACCGCTCCGGCTGGATGCCGTCCAGAATACAGGTTCCCGCTACAGCGCCTTCCTCTAGGCACACATACAGCGCGCCGGATTGGAGCCCTTCTTCCGCCGTCTCCCGGGTCGGATAGATGTCTTTTCCCCAACCGGGATAGTTGACGTGCGATTCCAAATAGTCCGTCAGACTATCATACAGCTGTGCAACCGCGTCAAGATGCTCCGGCCCTGCCAGACGCACGCATCTTTTATCCGCCATGCTGTCTCTCCAAACAGTCCGCAAGCTTTCTCAGCGCCTTTCCCCGGTGGCTGATTGCGTCCTTTTCCGCCGGGGTCAGCTCCGCATAGGTCTTTTCTCCCACCAGGAAAACCGGATCGTAGCCAAAGCCGTCGGTCCCGCGCGGCGCAAACGCGACGCTTCCCTCGCAGACGCCCTCCACATCGATGCGCGTCCCGTCCGGATACACGACGCAAATTGCGCTGACAAAGCGCGCAGTCCGTTGTTCCGCCGGGACGTCCTTCAGCTCATCCAACAGCTTCCGGTTGCGGTCCGCATCCGTTGCATCTTTTCCCGCGTACCGCGCGGAGTAAACGCCCGGTGCGCCGTTTAAGGCGTCGACCGCGATGCCGGAATCGTCCGCCACCGCCGGCAGCCCGGTCTGCTTGCAGGCGGCTTCCGCTTTTAGAAACGCATTTTCCGCAAAAGTGGTCCCGGTTTCTTCCACCTCGTCCAGCTGCGCGGTGATTACCTCGATATGCAGAGGTTCCAAAATCCGCTGCAGCTCCTGCACCTTATGTTGATTGTGGGTTGCCATTACATATTTCATACCACACCGCTCCTTATCTGGTAAACAGCGCTTCGGAAAACGCCCGCGCGTCAAAGGGCTGCAAATCGTCCAGCTTTTCCCCAACGCCGATATATTTGACCGGCAGATTCAGCTCTTCCCGGATGGCAAGCACCACGCCGCCGCGGGCGGTCCCGTCCAGCTTGGTCAGCACAATGCCGGTGATATTCGCCGCATTCTTGAATTCGCGCGCCTGATTGACCGCATTCTGTCCCGTTGTGGCGTCCAGCACCAGCAGGACTTCCTTGTCCGCATCTGGCAGTTCCCGGTCGATGACGCGGTTGATCTTTGCCAGCTCATCCATCAGATGCTTCTTGTTGTGCAGGCGGCCCGCCGTATCGCAGATTACAACGTCCATCCCTCTGGCCTTTGCCGCTGCGACAGCGTCAAACACGACGGACGCCGGATCGGATCCTTCCGCCTGTTTAATCAGGCCGCATCCGCTGCGCTCCGCCCAAACCTCCAGCTGTTCGATCGCCGCCGCGCGAAACGTATCCGCCGCCGCCAGAAGCACTTTCTTACCGTCCTGACGCAGTTGATAGGCAATCTTCCCAATGGTTGTGGTTTTTCCCACCCCATTGACGCCGATTACCAAAACCACGGACGGCTTTGTACCGACTCTTAACGCCTCCTCGCCGCTGATCATCTCCGCCACCGTCGTCCGCAGCATTTCAAAGATCACCTGCGGGTCGCTGACGCGTTCCTCTTTGCAGCGCTTCTTCACCGCTTCACAAATACGTTCCGCAGTGGGCACACCCGTATCCGCCATGACGAGCAGCTCTTCGAGCTGTTCAAACAGCGACTCATCGATCTCTGTATAGGAACCCAACATCGTATCCAGCGAAGAACTGAAGCTCTCCCTTGTTTTTTTCAAACCTTCTTTGATTTTAGAAAATAGACCCATGCTTTACAAACACCTGCCTGTTTTAATATTCTTTGAACTGTGCTATTTTGCGGCGCCGATGCCGAGCTTTTGTTCAATTTCGTCTGCATGCAGTTCCAAAAGCTTGGAAACGCCCTCATCCTGCATGGTGACGCCATACAGCACGTCCGCCTCTTCCATACTGCCGCGGCGGTGGGTAATGACAATAAACTGTGTGTTTTTATTCATTCTGCGCAGATAAGCCGCGAAACGGTCGACGTTGACGTCGTCCAGCGCCGCTTCAATTTCGTCCAGCATACAGAACGGCGGCGGGCTGACCTTCATAATAGCGAAGTACAGCGCGATCGCCACCAGCGCCTTTTCTCCGCCCGAGAGCAGTTCCAGATGCGTGACAATCTTGCCCGGCGGCTGAACGGATATTTCAATGCCAGAGCGGAGCACATCCTCCGGGTCGGTCAACGCCAGATTTGCCGTACCGCCGCCAAACAGCTCTTTAAAGGTTTGGAGGAAGTTCTCGTTGATCTGTTTAAACCGGGTGACAAACAGCTCCCGCATCTGGCGCGTCAAATCCCCGATGAGCCGCAGCAACTCGTCGCGGCTTTTTTCCACGTCCTCTACCTGCGTTTTCATAAAGGCGTAGCGCTCACTGACTTCTTTGTACTCCTCCACTGCCGCAACGTTGACCGTTCCCAGCGCTTTGATCTTGCCCTTGAGCTCGTTCAATCGTTTCTGCGACAGCCCCACGTTTTCGATCGGCACGCCGATCTCCTCCGCCTCGCGGCGGGTCAGTTCGTATTCTTCCCACAAACGGCTGATAATTTCATCGTATTCCTTTTGCAGATTCGCCTTGCGCTCTTCCAGACGCGCCAGCTCATGGCCAACCGTCTCCCTGGCGCCGGACTGCTCGCGTTCCTGAATCCGCAGTTCAGAGGACTGTTTTTCATACGCCATCCGCTGGGCATTGATCTCTTCAATTCTCTTTGCGGACTGTTCGGCGCGTTCCCGCAGGCCGGCGGCCTCTTGCTTCAATTCTTCAATCCTGGCCTTCAAGACGTCGATCGAAGCGCATACCTGCGACTTTTCCAGTTCCAATGCCTTCCGATGGCCTTCCCGGTCCGCTTTGCGGCGCTCAATGTCCGCGATTGCGCTGCGCAGGGATTCCATATCCTTTTGCGCAGAAAGGCAGGCGAAGCGCATTTCCTGCAAATCCACAGACAAGGTATCGCAGATTTGGTTCTGCTCGCTGCGGCTGGAGCTGATTTCATTCATCTTCCCCTGCAATATGGAAATTTGCAGAGTCGCTTCTTCCATCCGGCGCTCCGCTTCTTCCTGCAAAGCCTGCTGTTCCGACAAACGTACGTTGGCTGAGGCGTGCTCCTCCTCCAATGCGTGGATATCGCTGCCAATGGTCCGGATGTCATCCTGTGCGCGTTTGTGCTCCGCCTCAATCCGGATGCGCTCCTCCTGCGCGGTCGCAAGCTCGCCCTTTGCGCCGGAGAGCGCCGCCTCTGCGGCGGATACTTCCTCCGAAGCGGTCTTCCACACCGCCTCGGCCTGCGCCGCCTTCTCCCGCAGCTGTTCCGCCTGCGCCTTGATGCGTTCAATTTCCGCCGCGCGGCCCAACAGGCCCGCGTTTCTCGCCAGGGAACCGCCCGTCAGCGAACCGCCCGCATTCACTACCTGCCCGTCCAGCGTCACGATTCGGAACCTGTAACGGTATCGTTTGGCAACAGCTGTCGCAGCGTCGAGATCCTCCGCCACAACAATGCGGCCCAGCAAAGAATTTCTGATCCCGTTGAACCGCTCCTCACAGCTGCAAAGCTCTCCCGCAATGCCGACAACGCCGGGGCAATCTTCCAAGCCAGGCTCATCCAATACATTCCCGCGGATATTGGAGAGCGGCAGAAAGGTCGCACGGCCGCCGTTGCGCTGCTTGAGGAATCCGATCGCCCGCTTTGCGTCCTGCTCCGTCTCCACCACGATGTTCTGCATCGCCGCGCCCAGAGCGATTTCAATCGCCACCGCGTATTCCCGCGGGACCTTGATTAAGCGGGATACCGGGCCGAGGATACCGCCAAGCGTGCCGTGCCCCGCCTCTTTCATGACAACCTTGACGCTCTGCGAAAATCCCTCCAGATTGCGTTCCAGATCCTCCAGCAGGCGCGCCTTGCGCGCGCATTCGCTGGCGTCCAAATGCAATTGATCGCTCTGCTGTTTCGCAGTTTCCACGCGCTGACGGCGGCTGTTCAGGCGCAATTCATAGCCCTTCACCGTGTTCCCCAGCGCCTGAATGCGGTCCTGCGCGTCCACCAGCATTTGGGCGTAATCCGCGCCGCTTTGTTCCAGCTCCTGTGCGCGGGCCTGTTTCTCAGCCAGCGACTCGTCCACTGTCTGCATCCGAAGCTTGATTTCCGAGATAGTAGAAGCCGCGGTCATCGACGCCAGCTTTTGATCCGTGGATTCCGCGGACAGCGCGTTAATTTGGCGGGAATACGCGTCAATCTGGGCAACCGTTTCCCCCATACCGCGCCGCAGCGCTTCCAAACGCGCGGAACAGGCGTTGCTTTCCGCTTCCTTCTCCAGAATAAAGCGGTCTTTTTCCGCAATTTCTGCATTTTTTGCAGCAATTTCGGCGTCCATATCCATTCCGGACTGATCCGACTGCGCGATTTCCCGTTCGATGCGCTCAATATTCTGCCTGCTATGTAAGATGTCGTTTTCCAGGACGGAGATTTCTCCATCCTTCGCCATGGCGGCCTCTTCCAGACGGGAAGACGCCTGCCGGACCTCGTCCACCTTGGCGGTGCAGGCATTCGCCTGCATAAAGCTTTCTTCAATCCGACGTTCGATCTCCGCCAGCTGTTCTTCTATTTCATTATAATGATTTTGGGCGATGATGATGCGGTCGTCATGCTCACGCAAAACCTTACCGGAGCGCTCCAGCGTATTCAGCCAAAGACTGATTTCCAGCGTGCGTTTTTCAGAAGCATATTCCAGATATCGCTCCGCTTTTTCCGCCTGCTCCTTCAGCGGACCGACACGGTCTTCCAGCTCTGAAAGGATGTCGCGCAGGCGCAGCAGATTCTCTTCCGCCTGGTTCAGGCGGCGCTCCGATTCTTCCTTGCGGTAGCGAAAGCGGGAAATCCCCGCCGCCTCTTCAAAAATCTCGCGCCGGTCCTCGCTGCGCGCCGCGACGATGCTGTCGATCTTACCCTGACCGATAATGGAATAGCCGTCGCGTCCCAGCCCGGTATCCATAAACAGCTCGTTGATGTCGCGCAGACGGACTGCCGCCTTGTTGATCATATACTCACTGTCTCCGGAGCGGTAATACCGCCGTGTAATAGAGACGGTATCGTTGTCAAACGACAGTTGACGGTCCGCATTGTCGATATACAGAGTGACTTCCGCAAATCCCTGCGGCTTCCTGGCGGGCGTGCCGTTGAAAATGACATCTTCCATGCGGGTACAGCGCAAAGTACGGGTGGATTGCTCCCCAAGCACCCAACGGACAGCGTCGCTGATATTGCTTTTTCCGCTGCCGTTCGGCCCAACCACCGCGGTGATCCCCTGATTAAACGTCAGCGTGGTTTTATCCGGAAATGTTTTAAACCCCTGGATTTCCAAAGATTTTAAGAGCAAGCTGTCACATCCCTTCCTGTGGAACTATGATCTTCAAAGCGCGTTTATCAGAAATTGCCCTAAACTTACCTGTGCATCCTGCACAAACCGTACCGAATATCCCATCTGCATCAACATGGCAACATTCTTTTTCTTTTGGCCCAGTGCCTTTGAAATATCTTTCGGATTTACTTTGATTTCTATAGTAGATTCTAAATCTATATTATCTTGCAAATATTTATAAACTTTATTGTAGAATCTTTGACTCTCGCAAAGCTCCCGAAATGCAGGATGCCACGGTCCCGCCAACCGGTCCCGCCCCAATTCAGGCGTACTATGTAGGCCAAGGCGAATGACCCGAATCTGTTCCCCTTCAAAGAAATCCAGCAATTCCGCGCACAGCGAAACCGCTTCCTCCAGTTCCATGGGCAGATACGCGCCCCTTTGATAAAGCGCTTCCAGTTCAGTCCCCCGCATAACAATCGTTGGATAAATGCGAATGGTATCGGGCTTTAAGGCCGCAAGCCTGCGGGCCGTATCCATCGCTCCCGCAGGCGTGTCGCCATAAAGACCGGTCATCATTTGCAGCCCCAGAGAAAATCCGTATGCACGAATCTGCGCGGAAGCTTTTTCCACTTGAGCCGAGGTATGCCCGCGCCGGTTGCAGGAGAGCACACGATCGTCCATGCTCTGCGCTCCCAGTTCAATGGAAGACACCCCATACCGCTTTAAAAGGGACAAGGTCTCTTCATCGATGGCGTCCGGCCGGGTAGAGATGCGGATTCCCGCAAAACCGCCGTTCCTCCCCACATACGGGGCCGCCGCCTCCAGGAGAGAAATCATATAGCCGCGTTCGATCGCCGTAAAGCTCCCGCCAAAAAAGGCTATTTCCACGTTTTGCGTATCTTTCAGGCTTTTTTGAGCGGTTTGAACCGCTTCGATTACATCCTGCGCTGTGGGCTGATTTTGACGGCCCGTAATGCTGCGCTGATTGCAGAAGCTGCATTGATGCGGACAGCCGTTGTGCGGCACAAACAGCGCTACGTTCGCGTGTTTCAATAGCCCATCAGCTCCAGCGCTTCGCGCGCCGCCTGCTGTTCGGCTTCCTTCTTGCTGCGTCCGCCGCCCTTGCCGATCACATTGCTGTTCAAGTGTACCTCCACGGTAAAATGCTTATCGTGGTCGGGACCGCTTTCACCGATCAGCACATACTCCAGATGCTCCTCTGGATTCTGCTGCACAATCTCCTGCAACGCAGTTTTATAATCCTTGAACGCCTTTGGCCTTTGCGTTTTAAGCATTGGCAGTACAAAGCGCAGGATAAATTTGCGCGCCTCTTCCATGCCGGCGTCCATATAGATTGCCGCTATGACCGCTTCAAACGCATCCGCCAGAATGGAAGAACGCGTACGTCCGCCGGAATTCTGCTCGCCGTGGCTCAAACGCATAAATTTTCCCAGATCTATCTGTTTGGCAAACCCGCAACACGCCTTCTCACATACAAGCGCCGCGCGATTTTTAGTGAGGTCCCCCTCCGGCATTTCCGTATTATTCTTAAACAGATAGTCCGCAACAACAAAACCGAGAACGGAATCACCCAAAAACTCCAAACGCTCGTTGCTCTGCTCCTTCCCCTTCGCCTCGTTGGCAAAGGAAGAGTGTGTCAAAGCGGTCAATAAAAGCTGTTTATTTTTGAAATGGTATCCCAGTTTTTCTTCAAATTCTTTATAGTCCGTCATAACCAGACCTCCTGAAAATCAATCCGCAGCATTCTCCTTATATGCAGCCACAGACGCGGTAATTTCATCCACCACATTTCCCGCTACATACGCTTTGGTGAGACGGAGCGCATTTTTCACCGTCTTCGCTTTGGCGCTGCCATGGGTTTTAAAGACCGGTTTTGCCGCGCCCATGATCGGCGCACCGCCGTATTCGTTGTAATCCATGGTCTTTTTCATCGCCGCCATATCTTTTAACACCAGAGAAGCCGCCAGCTTATTCTTCCCGTTTTTCGTGAAAATCTCCTTAATCATGCGCATCATCGTTGTGGAAACACCTTCATACATTTTCAGCAGCATATTTCCAGTAAAGCCGTCGGTCACCACAACCTCCGCCGCGTCGTCCGGAACCTCGCGCGCTTCGATGTTACCAACAAAATTCAGCTTGGATTCCTTCAGCAGCGCAAAAGCTTCATGCTGCAGCTCGCCGCCCTTATGCTCCTCCGTTCCAATGTTTGCCAGGCCCACGCGCGGGTTCTGAACTTCCATCACCTTGTTCATATAAATGGAACCCATCACGCCAAACTGACGCAGCATCTCCGGCTTGCACTCCACATTGGCGCCGCAGTCGATCAGCATAAAGAATCCTTTTCTTTTGGGAAGTACCGGTGCAAACGCAACACGTTTGATATTTTTAATGCGTTTGACAATCATGGTTGTTCCGACCACCAGCGCGCCGGAATTTCCGCCGGAAAGAAACGCGTCTCCCTCGCCCGCCGCGAGTTTTTTAAGTCCTAACGCCATGGAGCTGTTGGACTTGGATTTCAAAATTTCTCCCGCATGATCCTCCATGGTGATGACGTCCGGCGTATCCGCGATTTCCATCCGATCCAAAGAAATGTTGTTCTCCTTGGCGACACGGCGGATTTCCGCTTCGCTGCCAGTCAGCAGAATATCGATATCCAGCTCCTGCACGGCCTCCGCGCAGCCTTTCAGGATTTCCAGTGGAGCGTTATCTCCACCAAACGCATCTACAATAATTTTCATTGTTATACCTCCCGCAGCCAAAGAACTGCTATGAAATCCATATTTACTCTATATGTTGTATTATATCGCTCAGTAGTTGTAAGGATCGCTCGGAAAATGCCGCATAGCGCGCGCGTTTATCCCGGATATGCGGTTCGATCGGCGGCATGACGCCAAAGTTTGCGCCCATCGGCTGGAAATCGCTTTCCCCGCCGTTCTGTACATACCGGCTCAGCGCGCCGATCATCGTTTCCGGGGGCAGGGTAAGCGTTTCTTTTTCCTGCGCCCGGCGCGCCGCGTTCCGGCCAGCCATCAGGCCGCTGGACGCGGATTCCATGTATCCCTCTACGCCGGTGATTTGTCCCGCAAAAAACAGGTTTGGATTTTTTCGCAGGCTGTAGTCGCTGTTCAAAACCTCCGGAGAATTTAAAAACGTATTGCGGTGCATCACGCCGTATCGAATGAATTCCGCCTGCTCCAAGCCCGGGATCAAACCGAACACGCGCTTCTGCTCGCCAAATTTCAGGTTGGTCTGGAACCCCACCAGATTGTACAGGGTTCCTTCCCGGTCCTCGCGCCGCAACTGCACCACGGCCCAGGGGCGGTGCCCCGTATGGGGATCCCGCAGTCCCACCGGCTTGAGCGGCCCAAAGCGGATAGTATCCGCGCCGCGCTGCGCCATCACTTCCACCGGCATACAGCCTTCATATACCTTTGGGTCAGCAACGTCAAAATCATGGACCGGCGCGCGTTCCGCATGGATCAGCGCCTCATAAAAGCGCTCGTATTCCTCTTTATCCATCGGGCAGTTCAGGTAGGCGTCGTCCTCTCCCTTGCCATACCGCGACGCGGCAAAAATCCGCTCCCGGTTCAGGCTCTCCGCTGTAACGATCGGCGCGGCGGCGTCAAAAAAACTGAGCCCTCCGCCGCACAGGGCGGCAATCTCCTGCGCCAGCGCGTCGGAGGTCAGCGGTCCCGTTGCAACAACGGTAATGCCCTCCGCAGGAATCTTCGTCACCTCTTCGCTGCGCACCTGAATCAGCGGATGCTCCCGGACCGCCTTCGTCACAGCGGCGGAAAAGGCATGGCGGTCCACCGCCAGCGCGCCGCCGGCCGGAACGCGGCAGGTATCCGCGCACTGCATCAGCAGGGAATCCAGCCTGCGCATCTCTTCTTTCAGAAGTCCCGCCGCGCTCTCCACACGCTCCGCCTTTAAGGAGTTGGAACAGATCAGCTCCGCAAAGTCCGGGCTTTGGTGCGCGGGAGAATATTGAAGGGGCTTCATTTCATAAAGCGTAACCGGAATCCCGGCCTGCGCGATCTGCCAGGCCGCTTCACAGCCGGCCAGGCCCGCGCCAATCACTTGTATGGTCACCGGCTCTTCCTCCTATCAGGACTCCGCATTTTCCTCTTCGTCCGGATTCTGGATTTTTTCATATCCGCAATCCGGTGTGACGCAGTAGAACTTGGGATGCTTGCCCTTCTTCTTTAAAAGGGTTTTTCCGCACCGGGGACATTTCTGTGTCGTCGGTTCATCCCAGGAGATAAAATCGCAGTTCGGATACTCGGCGCAGCCGTAGAAGATGCGGCCTTTCTTCGATTTCTTTACAATAACCTTACCGCCGCATTTGGGACATTCCGCGCCCGTCTCCTGCACCAGCTTTTTAATATTCTTACACTCCGGATATCCCGGGCAAGCGATAAATTTGCCGTAACGGCCCATTTTGATAACCATTTTGCGGCCGCACTTTTCGCAGATAATATCTGTTTCGTCCTCTTTCAGAGGAATCTTTACGCCCTGCATCTCTTCTTTCGCCTGCTTGAGCGTCTTGTCAAAATCGCCGTAGAAGTGATCCAGCGTCTCCACCCAATCGGTTTTTCCGCTCTGCACCTCGTCCAGATCCTTCTCTACCTGCGCGGTAAAGCGGACGTTGACAATCTTGGGAAAGCGCTCCTTCATGAGCTTCGTCGTTACTTCTCCCAGCTCCGTCGGTTTGAGCGCTTTGCTCTCGCGCACCACGTATTCGCGGCCCGTGATTGTCGAAATGGTCGCGGCATAGGTGGACGGACGGCCGATCCCGTTTTCTTCCAGTGCCTTGATCAAAGAAGCTTCCGTAAACCGCGCCGGCGGCTGTGTGAAGTGCTGGTTGCCTGCGATTTCTTTGCAGCGCAGCAGCATATCCTTTTCCAACGGCGGCAGTGCGCCGCTGTCTTCAGATTCTTCGTCCTTCTTCTCTTCGTATAAAACGGTAAAACCGTCAAATGTGACGGTGTAACCGGACGCCTTGAAAATGTAATCGTTTGCAGTGATTTCCGCCTGCGTCGTACTCTGCAGGCAGTTTGACATCTGGCAGGCAATAAAACGCTCCCAGATCAGCTTATACAGCTTATATTGATCCGCGCTCAGGCTGTCCTTCACCTGATCCGGAGACAGACTCGGCATGGTTGGACGGATCGCCTCATGGCCGTCCTGCGCGTTCTTTTTGGTTTTAAAGTGTCGGGGCGTATCCGGCAGATACTTTTTGCCCCAGCGCTCCAGGATATACTCGGACGCGTCCTTGATTGCGTCTTCCGACAGACGCAGGGAGTCGGTTCTCATATAGGTGATTAAACCGACAGCGCCCATCCCTTCGATTTCCACGCCTTCATACAGCTCCTGCGCGGCTTTCATGGTACGGCGCGCCTGGAAACCCAGCCGGCGGGACGCCTCCTGCTGCAGGGTGGAAGTGATAAAGGGCGGCGCAGGAGACTTGCGGCGGGTTCCCTTTTTCAGGTTGGTAATCCGGTATTCAGCGTCTTCCAGAGCCGCCAGGATCTGATCCGCCTGTTCTTTGTTTTCAATTTTAATTTTACCGTTTGCGTCCCCGTAAAAAGACGCCGGAAACGCTTTGCGGGACCCCTTGGGGATCAGCTTTGCGTCGATGCTCCAGTATTCCTCCGGCACAAACGCGCGGATTTCCTCTTCCCGGTCCACCACCAGACGGACCGCCACCGACTGCACGCGTCCCGCGGAAAGGCCGCGGCGAATCTTCTGGGAAAGGAAGGGGCTGAGTTTGTAACCCACCAGCCGGTCCAGAATACGCCGCGCCTGCTGCGCATTGACCAGATCAATGTCAATGCTGCGCGGGTGCTCCATTCCGCTGGATACGCCTGTCTTGGTAATTTCATTAAATGTGACGCGGTTCTGATCCTCCGTATTTAAATCCAACAGATAGGCCAGATGCCAGGAAATCGCTTCTCCCTCGCGGTCGGGGTCCGTCGCCAGAAACACAAAGTCGCTTTTTTCAGCCTTTTCTTTCAGTTCGTCGACCAGCTTTTCCTTGCCCTTGATGACCTCATATTTCGGTTTAAAATGCTTTTTAATATCAACGCTCAACCGGTTTTCCTGCAGGTCGCGCACATGTCCCATGGATGCGATCACATCGTAGCCCGGACCAAGGTATTTCTTTATGGTTTTCGCCTTTGCAGGCGACTCTACTATTACAAGTTTGGACATACTGCCAAGCACCTCTTTCAAATTCTGGCGGATTCCTCACGAATCCTCAAGTACTTATCTTACACTATATTTTCCATATCGCAATCCTATATTTATCACAAGATTCAAACTTACAAAGCGTTTAAGCCTTGTGAAAGCCTGCTATACATACTACAGCAGGCTTTCACAAAGCCTAAGGTTGTACTCCATCAGCGAGAATACCGCTTCCCGGAATACGATCGGATTTTCCCACAGATTTCCAGCTCCGTCGTCGCGGCCAGAAAGCGTGAAATCGGAATTCCTGCCTGCGCGGAAAGCTCCGCAGCCGCGCACGGCTGGCTTGTCAATATGCGATAGAGCGCCTGTGCCTCGGGAGAAACGTTCTGCGGCGGTTCTTCCTCCGGCTCCTCTGTCTCCTCCGGTTTCGGCTGCTCCACCAGTCGGACCACATCGCCTTCGGATTCCTCCAAACGAATCTGGCCGGGAAACCGGGACAGATACTCCACCAAAATATCGTTCGCGCAGCTCACCAGCTTTGCGCCGTCCTTTAAAAGATCGTTGGCGCCGTGGGCCACCCGGCTGCCGATGCTGCCCGGCAGCGCAAAGACGTCCCTGTTCTGTTCCAGGGCGTAACCTGCGGTAATCAGGGAACCGCTTTTTGCCGCGGCTTCCACCACCAGCGTTCCCAGTGTCAGGCCGGAAATAATCCGATTCCGAATCGGAAAATTGCGCCCGTTGACCGGTGTATCGGGCGGATACTCCGAAATAACCGCGCCGGAACGGGAAATGGCTTCCCGCATCGAGGCGTTTTCCATCAGATAATTGACGCCTATGCCGCAGCCAAGCACACATACGGTTTTGCCATTTGCCAAGAGCGCCCCTTTATGCGCCTCCGTATCGATTCCCAAGGCGCCGCCGCTGACAATGACCATCCCCGCTTTTGCAAGGGAATAAGCCAGACTGCTTGCGGCAAGCTTTCCGGATTGAGTCGCCTTCCGGGCTCCGACGATGGAAAGGGACGGCGTTTTCACAAAGTCCGGCACTGTCCCTTTGACATAGAGCGCACAGGGCGGACTGTGAATTTCGAGTAGCGGACGCGGATATGCTTCGTCCTCCGGCGTGACAACCGTCTGTCCCAGCCGTTCACAATATACAATCAGGGACGCCGCATGCTCCGGCGAATAAGAGCGCATGGCGGAAATCTCCCGCTGCGTGAAAATGCCGGCCATTCGCCACTCCATTTCGCCGGCTTCATAAAACGCCCGCAGGCTTGGATAAACAGACAGAATATGACGCGGCTTGCTGCTGCCGGAATTTAAGGCATGCTGCAGCCAGACCCAGTAGGCCCGATGGTCAACATTCATCTGATTTCCCTCCCTAAATGCAGCGCATTAATTCCCACATTAAAATGGCGGATGACGATGCCGCATTGAGCGATTCCGCACGCCCCTTCATCGGGATCGTCACAGACGCGCCGCACGCTTCAATCGTCGCCGGTTCCAGGCCGTTTCCTTCATTGCCCACCACCACGACGGACCCCGGGGAAAACCGGATTTTGGTGACGTCGGCAGCCGTATGGTCCGGAACCGCGGCATAGGTTTTCAGGCCTTGTCCGTGCAATTGCCCTGCCGCTTCCGCCATGCTGGCCGCAAAGAAAAACGGCAGGCGGAAAACCGCGCCCATACTCGCGCGCAGCACTTTGGGGCTGTAGACGTCGCAGCAGCTTCCCGCCAACAGCACGCCGCCGATTCCCAGCGCTTCCGCCGTACGCAGCACCGCGCCCAGATTGCCCGGATCCTGTATGTTTTCCAAAGCGAGGTACTGCCGGTCCGCCGTCATCCCGGACGAGGCGGTCAAAGCCTCCCGTATGCTGCAGACACAGAAAATCCCCTGTGTGTTCTTTGTCTCCGACAAAAGCTCCGCCACGTGGGGTTCGATCAAATAGACCTGACACGCGGCGGCGGCTATCGGTTCCAGATACCATGCATATTTTTGCTCCGCCTGTTCCGTATAAAACAACGTCTGTACCGGAACGCCGCTCTCCGCCGCGTCCCGGCAGAGGCGCGCACCCTCCAGCATAAAAAGGCCCTCTCTCCGGCGGAATTCGACGGAGGAGGCGAGCTTTGCGGCATGCCGCACGGTTGTACTTTTTCTGCTTGAAATCATTTCGGGCATTGTTTTCACCTATAACAAAAGATGCGCCCGGGTTCAATCCGGGCGCAATTCCAGCTTTTTATACGGCTGCCTTCGCTTTTTCCACAAGCGCCTTGAACGCGGCCTCGTCGCTGATTGCAATCTCAGAAAGCATCTTGCGGTTCAGCGTGATATTCGCCTTTTTCAAACCGTTCATGAATACGGAGTAGCTGATATCGTTCATGCGGCAAGCTGCGGAAATACGGGTGATCCACAGGCGGCGGAAGTCTCTCTTCCTCTGCTTACGGCCGATGTATGCATAGTTGCCGGACTTCATAACGGCCTGTTTGGCCATCTTAAAGTGTTTGCTCTTTGCACCAAAGTATCCCTTCGCCAGCTTTAACGTCTTTTTCCTTCTTTTGCGTGTCATCAACGCGCCTTTTACACGTGCCATTTTATATACCTCCAGTAATGGTTGTTATTTTATCAAATACGCAGAACGGCTTATTTGTACGGGATCAGGCGCTTCACCTGATTCACATTCGTCTGATCGGCAACGACGGTCTGTCTGAGGCCTCTCTTGCGCTTTCTGGTCTTTTTGTTCAGGATGTGGGACTTATTGGCATGCGCGCGGATGACCTTTCCATTTTTAGAAAGCTTGAAGCGCTTTTTAGCGCCGCTGTGTGTTTTAATCTTGGGCATGATTTGCTCCTCCTTAATTTTGATTATTTGACGGGTTTGGATACAAGGAACATCAGCATATTGCGTCCTTCCAGCTTCGACGCCTTCTCCACATTGGCGATCTCGCTGAGTGCCTCTGCAAAACGTCTCATAATCTCGTGGCCCTGTTCCGGATGCCCCATCTCACGGCCGCGGAAGCGGATGGAAACCTTGACTTTGTTGCCTTCATTCAGGAACCGGGTCGCATGACCGACCTTCGTCTCAAAGTCGTGTGTGTCAATGTTGAGGGAAAGGCGAATTTCTTTGATTTCAACAACACGCTGATTTTTTTTCGCTTCTTTTTCACGCTTTGTCTGTTCAAACCGGAATTTCCCATAGTCAATAATCTTGCACACAGGCGGCGTTGCCTGCGGCGCGATTTTTACAAGATCCAGATTTTGAGCGAACGCCATTTCCAGCGCCTTGGCTGTTGCCAAAACGCCAAGCTGGGAACCGTCCGCAGCAATGACACGCACTTCTTTTTCACGAATTTCCTCATTAATCTGTAGTTCCTTGCTGCTAATTGTTAAGCACCTCCAAATCACGTTATCTGCTGCATAACAAAACGCGGACAGAATTCACCTGTCCGCGCATCAATACAACATTCGTATTGACCCATGACAGACGAAACCTCATAGGTGAGGGCATTGCCCCGCTTTGTTTTTTACTTATTTACTTTACCATCACCGATACGGTTTGTCAAGCGATATTTTCTGTTTTTCAAAAGCTTTATCCGTTCCCTGTAAATTCCATCCTGTAAATTCTCTAAACAGAATCAATCCTCGCGCCGCCTGTGCTACTGTTGGCGGGAAAGGATGGAACGCTATGTGGAAAAAAGCACTTGCACCTGTCATCATCACGATCTTTTTGGTCCTTTGGTTTGGCGTCTGGCTGACCGCCTGTGTGCTGCTTCCAATTGTACTTTGGGGCAAACTGCTGGGAAGCCTGCTGTTTGCTTCTTTGATCGGCGTTTCCGTGTACGTTCTGGTGCAGCGAATCAAAGAGATAAGGAGCGGAGAAGAAGATGATCTTGGTAAATACTGATTACATCACCGGCAAGGAGCTGGAAATGCTCGGCATGGTAAAAGGAAGCACGATACAATCCAAAAACATTGGCCGCGACATTACACAGAGCTTTAAGACCATTGTGGGCGGCGAGCTGAAAGCCTACACGGAGATGATGAACGACGCCCGTGCGCTGGCCACCAAACGCATGGTGGAAGAGGCGGAATCATTGGACGCCGACGCGGTCATCAACATCCGCTATGCCTCCGCCGCAGTCATGCAGGGCGCGGCAGAGGTCATCGCCTATGGGACGGCGGTTAAATTCAGATAATATCCGCTTTCCGGCGCAGCCTTCGGGCTGCGCTTTTTCTGTATGGAGTTGTTATCGCTTTTTTTGCGTCTTCACCGTGCAGAACACCACCAGACACAGCGCTGCAAGCGTCAGGACGCCTGTAACGCGAACCACCCAATCCAGCAGCGGCAAAAACCACCAATGGAGAAGCAGCAGCAGTGTGCCTGTGGTGAGCACAAACCAACCAATTCTTTTTATATTTCTCATAGATTCCATTCCCTTACACCTACACGGTATTTAAACTTTTATCGGCCGGCGGCATACAGGACGACTGTCACACAAAACGATAGCCGTTTTCCTGCAATACCATTTTCGCCTCGGCAAAGCCTTCTGAACGCACCAGGATATAATCCGTATCAAACGTAGACACTGCGAACAGCGGAATCTGCGCCTTTGCTAAAACACCTGAAATTCCGGCTAAAATCCCCACCAGGGAAAAATCCAGCGGACCCTCAACCCGAAAACAGCGCCAGCCGGTCTCCTTTTCCAGGCAGTGGTCCGGCGCAACGGATTCCCGGCAGACAAGAGAACACTCCGTTTCAGTCCTTGCTGCAAATACATCCGTTTCCTCCCAGGGAATGTCGAATACGCTTTGCACCTTACAAACGCAAAAGCTTCCATCCAGTATTTTTAAATTCATAGCGATCCCCCTTGAATGCTCCGGTTCATATAGAATGAATATAACAGGCACTCCTTGACCGGCAGCCCGGTGCATTGCTCCAAAGCCCGCCGGTACAGCTTCAACTGCGGCGCGTACCGTTCCCACAAAGCGGCGGCGTTTACCGTGCGGTCCGTCTTATAATCCACAATGACAAGCCGGCCATCCTCCACAAACGCACAATCCACCGCTCCCTGCAAAACCACCGCTTCCTCTGCAAGCGCTTCCGGTAAATCCGGCTGCACTTCGCCCGCGGGAATCTCCACCGTAAACTGGTATTCCCTCCATACCTGTTCAGACGCTAAAATCCGCTTTGCCAGTTCGGAAGAGAAAAACGCCCGGACTCTGTCCAGTTCCACCGCGTCCGCCTGTTCCTTTGTCAGAAACTTCTGCTGTACCAGCCGCTTGAGTTCTATCTCCGGATTCTGCGCCGCATCCGCATATTTTGCAAACTGCATAAACGCATGCAGCGCAGTCCCCCGCTCTGCCGGCGTCAGCCCCTTCTTTTCAAGAAACGCCGGACGCGACGACGCTGCATACTGGAAGGAAACCTTTTTGGCCGCCAGCTCACTGGCGGCCACTTTTGCGGGCACGCCTTTCAGCGCTGCATACGGATACTGGAATGCAATCTTCTCCTGCAGCTTCTGCAACAGAACCGGGTCCGGGGCCGCCTCTTTTTCCGGTTCCTGCGTCTCCTGCTCCGCTTCCCTTTCCGGATAAACAAGCTGGATTTCCCACCTTGTTTCGCAGGGAACGGTGACGCCCGGCAAGGCGTCCGCCATTTCACACAGCTTTCCCCCATCCGGATGGCGCAGCGCGCAGAGCAGAAGCCAGTCCGAAATACAGGAAACGCCGCGCACCACATAGGGAGGAACGCGCGGTTCCTCTGTCAAACGGGAGGCGAGCTTGCCCAGCGTTTTCGCCGCGTCTTTCACCGCCGTCAGGAGAAGCAGTTTTTCTTTTGCGCGCGTCATTGCCACATACAGGATGCGCAGCTCTTCGCTCATCTCCCCGCGGTCGATTTCCAGCGCCGCCGCCGTGCGCGGAAGCGTATCCAGCCGCGCACCGGTTTCCGGGTCGCGCAGTTTTACGCCGAACCCAAGCTCC
Organism: Clostridium sp. D33t1_170424_F3; assembly: GCF_015667585.1. Lineage (GTDB taxonomy): Bacteria > Bacillota > Clostridia > Oscillospirales > Acutalibacteraceae > Anaeromassilibacillus. Next base: position 120,187 of record NZ_JADPEG010000010.1, read on the forward strand.
GGATGCAGCAGCACGTCGCCCCGCTCTTTGTTGAAACGCCGGGAACAGCCCGCCAGAATGCATACCGGAAATTCCAGCCCCTTGCTGCGGTGCACGCTCATGATTTTTACCACATTGGCCGCTTCGTTCACCGTGGACGCGGAGGCCAGGTCGGAGTCCTGTTTTTCCAGACGGTCGATCATGCGGATAAAGCCGGATAAACCGTTGAAACCCGCTCCTTCATATTTTCTGGCGTATTCCAGCAGAAGCCGCAGATTGGCCAGCCGCAGCGCGCCGTTCGGCTGCGCTTGCACCAAGTCGGGATAGCCTGTTTTTTCATAAATGGTACGCATCAGGCGGTCGGACGACATGGTCGCCGCAAGCACCCGGTATTCCTCCAGATCCTTGAGGAACGCCGCCGTACGCGCATTGCCGTCCTCCGCGGATTTTGTCACCGCAAGGTACAGCAATTCCCTGCGCTCCCCCATGCGCACGTCCGCCAGTTCATCCGGCGTAAAGCCGTAAATTGGGCTCATCAGCACAGCGAGCAGCGGAATGTCCTGCATGGGGTTGTCGATTACGCGCAAAAGGGACAGGACGACCGCAATTTCCGGCGCGGAAAAGAAGCCGCCGGTTGTATCGGCCCACGCGGGAATCCCCAGCCGCTGCAGCTCCTGCGCATATTGCTTGGCATAGCGGTTGGCGCTGCGCAGCAGGATACAAATATCCCGGTATTCCACAGGCCGCTGCGCGCCGTTTTCCGTAACGGTTTCACCCGACGACCGCATTTGGCGGATCCGTTGGGCAATATGAAGGCTCTCCGCCAGAACCGCTTCCTTTTCATCGCCTTTTGACAGGTCGATGATGTCCAGACTGGTGTCCGGAGTCGTACCCGGCGGGAACGAAGCGCCCGGCACCAGTTCTTCCCGCTCGTCGTAGTCGAGATCGCCGGTCTGTACGCTCATAAGCTGATGAAACACAAAATTCACCGCGCCTGTCACGCCCTCCCGGCTGCGGAAGTTGCGGTCCAGCGCAATGCTGGCGGGGTATTGATCCCTCTCCCGGTCATAGGCCGGGTACAACGCGCGGCGGCGCAGAAAAATCTGCGGCATCGCCTGCCGGAAGCTGTAAATGCTCTGTTTGACGTCGCCGACAAAAAACAGGTTACTTTCCTCCCGGGATACCGCGCGAAAAATCATATCCTGCGCTTCGTTCGTATCCTGGTATTCATCCACCATAATCTCGTCAAACCGGGAAGCCAGCTCTTCCGCCTCCTGCGTCCGCGCAGATCCCTCCGGCGTATCCCGCACCAAAAGCTTTAACGCCCAATGCTCCAGATCGCCAAAATCGGCGGCGCGGCGTTCCGCCTTTAACTGATCCAAACGTTTTGCAAAGGACGACGTCAGGGCAAAAAGAGATTCCACCAGAGGCGCCAGCCGCGCAATGTCATCCGCACAGTCCGCCTCCGTCGCGGAAAAAATCCCCGCCAGCTTCTCAACAGTCGCCTTCACTTCCTTGCGGGACGACGCCAGTTTATTTTTTAACGGGTCGTCCGCATATCCACGCAGCGGTTTCAGCTTGGTGTAGGAAAAGTTGCAGCAGGCAACCGCCAACGCGTCCCAGTCCGCCCTCCGCGCTTTTTCCCGCAGATCCATCAGTCCCGCCAAATCGGCGGTATACGCATCGCGATAAACCTTGGCAATCGTTTCGTCCTGCTGCATCAGAGAAAGCGCGTTTTGTGTCAGGGAGATTGCATACGTCGCCGCGTCCTCCGCAAACGCCAGCGCGGTCTTTCCCCACACGCTTTGAGACGCCGGGCCCGCCGGGTGATACATCGCCGCCTTTTCCTTGAGCCAGCGTTCCGGAAAGGGATGGGAACGGACAAAATCGTACAGCGTCTGCACGATGGAAATCAGCTTGCTGTCGTCCCTTCCGGCGGAAAACGCATCCACCAGATGGAAGAACGCAGGGTCGCCCGCCGCATAGAATTCCTCCAGCACCTGCGTAATGGCGTCGCTGCGCAGCAGGGTCATCTCCGCCTCGTCCAGGATGCGAAAATCCGGGGAAATCCCCAGTTTATAAAAATTTTCCCGGATCAATTCACTGCAAAAGCTGTGGATGGTACTGATATGCGCGCGGGACAACAAAAGCTGCTGGCGCTGCAGCCGCACATTATACGGGTCCTGTTCCAGCAAAAGGGAAATCTGCGCGCCGATCCGGTCCCGCATCTCCGCGGCGGCGGCTTTGGTAAACGTCACCACCAGCAGGCGGTCCGCATCCGTTGGCGTCCGTTCGTCGGTCAGCCGTTCGATCACGCGCTGCACCAGCACCGCTGTTTTCCCAGACCCTGCCGCCGCGGAAACCAGCAGCGTGCCGTTCCGCGCCTCAATTGCGTCGCGCTGGCTGGGGGTCCAATTACGCGTTCCCATCGCCGTCCCCTCCTTTCGCATCCTGTGTCAGCTCCGCCACCGCCGCGTCGCGGTCCCATTTTGCCATTGGACGGGCGGCGTCCTCCTGTTCATGTCCACAGACGGCAAAATACGGGCACCACTCGCAGGCGTCCGTGTCTCCATTTAAGGGTATTGCCGCAATTTTCCCCTTGTGCAGTTCCAACGCCATCTGGGCTACAAGCTCCTTTGCGTGCCGCATGATGGCGTTCATCTCTTTGGGCGATACGACGCTGTCCCGCTTGGCAGGCGCGCCGTTTTTCAGGGCGACCGGAATGTATTTCCCCTCCGCCTTTTGCTCCATCGCTTCAATGACAGAGGCGTCGTCGACCAGCAAACCGTTCATACGCAGCTTTTTTGCTTCCTCCATCGCCACCTTGTCCGGAGAAACGCCGCGCGCGGTGGAAAGGCTGGGCCGAGACGCCGGCATGTAGAGGATTCCCGCCGGGCCGGGCTGTAGCCCGTAGCGGGGCCCCGCATTTTCACAGAGCGCCGCCAGATAGATCAGCATCTGCATGTTGACGCCATAAATGACGTCGGAAAGCTTAAATTCCTTTTTCCCTGTCTTGTAATCGATCACACGCAGGTACTGCACGCCCTTTTTTCGGTACAAATCCACGCGGTCCACTTTGCCGTCCACGCGCACCTCCCCGCCGTCCGGCAAAGAAACCGCCAGCGGCGGTACCTCCTCCGTCCCGATGGGCAATTCAAAATCCACCGGCTGGAATTCGCTCTGGCAAAGCTCCTCCGCGATATGCCGGACGATCACCGCCGCGGATTCAGAAAGGCGCGCCACCAAATATGAGAAGCGCGGCGTTTTGCTCTGCAACCCACCCATTTTCGTCTCCGCATATCGGTTCAGCAGACGGTCAATCTCCTTTTTCAAATCCGGCGCACTCATCTGATGGAGCCGCTCCGCCCCCAGATCCCGAAACAGATGTTCCAGCAGATAGTGCATCAGGCTGCCGTATTCCAGTGCGTCCAGCTCCGCCGCGCGCCGCTCCTTTGCGTGCAGGCCAAACCGGCAGAAATATTGGAACCGGCAGAGATAAAATTTTTCAACTTGCGTTGCAGAAACATGCATGCTCGCACCAAACAAATCAAACGCCTTTTGCTCATCCTCAAATGCAGCAGGACGCTTCCGGGAAGCGCGCTCCAGCGCGGCAATGCGCGGCGCATAGTCTTCCCTTTCTGCAAAAAGCTGTTTCAAAGACGCGGCGGCAGACGTTTGTTCGCGCCATCGCTGCGCCGCCAAGGCCAACGCAGGCTGCTCCGCGTTGGCAAAATACAACAGCGGCAGGCTGTATCGCGTATGAATCGGGAGATCTTTGAGGAGGGACTGCGCCTCCGTTACGATGACCGACGCACGCTTCGCCTCCCCCTCCGGCCCGGACGCGGGGAAGCTGATAAACAATCGCTCCGATGCGGCGCTTACCGCCGCATACGCCAGGAAACGCTCCTGCACGGCGACGCCCTCCAGCGTATCGTTGAGGGGCAGCCCCAAGGCGATCAATTCCCGGCGTTCGCTGTCGCTGAAAACGCCGCCGGAACCGGGCGTCAACGGAAAATCTCCCTGCGATGCGCCCAGCAAAAAGACCACTTTCGGCTCATGCGTCCGGATGCGGTCCGCCGCGCCGACGGTAACCGCGTCCAGTTCCTCCGGGATGCTCGCCACATCGTTCGCCAAGATCATCAGCCGGAGCAATTCCGCGTAGCGCGTATGGCGCAGGACGGCATCCCCCAGCACCAGCGCGCTTTGGTCCAATATCTGCATCAGAATATCCCAGAGGCGGAGCTGCCGTTCCGCCAGTTCCGTTTTTCCCGCATCCGCCAGCCGTGCGGCCAGTCCCTTTAAATGCTCTGATACGCCGATTTCTTCCAACATCTGATAAACCGCTGCCGCCATTTTTTCCCCGTCCGCGTCCGCAATACGCGCCGCGAAGCGCAGCAACGGTTCTACCACCGCCGCACGGCTTGCATTTAAGGCTGCAAGCGCATCCCTGTCTTTTTCCGTCCACTCCTCTACAAAGCCTCTGGGATGCTCCGTCCATTGTTCCCGCCACTTTTTTCCCGACAAGCTCCAAAGAAAAGTATAGTTCTCCAGAGACGAAATCTCCTCGATTGTCAGGCCCGTCAAACCCGTTTTTAAATAAGAAAACACGTCTGAGGAAGTAAAACCGGAACGGATGACCTGAAAGGCCGAGAGAACCAAACGCATCAACGGTTCCGCATCGATCCGCTGCGGTTGATCCATAAAATAGGGAATCTCCCGGCGTTCCAGCGCCGCGTCGAGAATCTCCCGGTAATCGTCCGGCGACCGGACAATCACCGAAAAATCGCGGTACCGGTAACCGGCGTTTATCACCAGCTCGCGGATCGCCGCGGCCGTAAATTCGGATTCGTCATACAGGTCTCCCGCTTCGTACAGGACGACGCCTTCTGCGGGCTTTTTATCCCCGCGAACCGTCCGAAAAGCGCCCTCTTCAAGCGCTGCGATTCCCTTTGCACGGAAGCGTTTTCCCGCATCCAGCGCAACCGGCGCGGCAACCCGAACGTTCCGTTCCTTCGCCAGGCGGATCAGGCTGTTCCCCGTTCGCCGCACCAAAGAGAATAACCCCATCCCTTTTTCCGGATCGTCCAGCGTATCCGTACATAATGACAGATAGACTTCGTCCGCCTGCTCCAGTATCAGGGAAAGAATTTGATATTCCTGAACGGTAAAGCTTTGGAATGCATCGACCGCCACCACGCACCCTTTAAAATATGCATGCCGCTCTAACAACAATTTCAGGCGCGTCAAGTCGTCCAGCGGGTCGATAAAGCTCTGCGCGACCAACGCCTCATACGCTTCCAAAATCAGAGAAAGCTCCCTGGCCTTCTGCTGCAAGGTACCGGATAACCGCGATTGACCGTCTACAGCCGTTTGCAACAAGTCACGGGGCGTAACGCCGCACATTTTGAGTTCTGCTTCCACAGAAAGAAGCAGGGAAATCAATTCCACACTGTCCGCATTTTTTCGGTAAAAATCCATTTGATCCTTTACCTGCTCCAGCGCCAGGCTCATAAAGGCGTTCCGTCCGCCGTCGTCCAGCCGTCTTCCCGCCGCACCGCCGTATCTGCGGAACGCCCGGTCCGCCAAACGGGTAAAGCTGAGCACCTGTACGCGCTGCGCGTCCTTCGCTCCCAGCAGGCGCAGCATTGCGCGCTCATTTTGAAAAGAGCTCTGCTCCGGAACCAGCAAAACCGGCGTTTGCTCCGGGGGCGTCTCTTTTAAAATCTCTCTTATTTTCGTCGTTTTTCCGCTTCCCGCGCGGCCAAGCAATAAATGCAGCATAGGCTCCTCCGGTTCCCAATGAACTTCTACCCCATTATACGGTTCCATTTTCTATTCTTTTTTCTCTTTGAAAACAAAGCAAAAACGGACCTCCCTGTGGAGATCCGTTTCCCTTAAAAGCTCTGTATCCAGTTTTTCAGCTGTTCATAGTATTCCAGTGTTTTAAATTTAATGACATAGCGATTTTTCCCCTCCACAATCTGGAGCTGCTCCGCGTTTAGTACATCCTCCAGCTCCTGCGGTTCCTCCGCCGCGGGAAGGCACATGGGCGGAAAAATGACGCACCACCAATTGTGTCCGGCTGCCTCGCCGATGGAAACGCGCAGCGCGTCGTAGGAGCCCGCCGGCAGCGTCACCTGCTCATATTCCCGCGTTGTAAAATAGGTCGTCTCCAGTTCTACCCGAACGGGATATGTATACCCCTGACGGGCGATTTCATCCGCTGCCGCCGCCTGTAATTCCGGCAGCATATTCCGAACTTTCTGTTCCGCCTCGGCTTTGCCGGAAACATTGTCCAGCATATGCGCGCTTTCCTGCAAAATCCGGTCGCGCACCTTGAGCTTCAGGGACTGATCCGCATCGGAATCCGAATTCGCCAATACGTGCAGCCGCAGGACCCGGTCCGGGATGTTCTCACATTGCGCCGCAAAGCCGGTAAAAGAACACAATACCGACAGGATCAACGCCAGACACAGGCTTTTTTCAAATAAATTCCATTTCATATCGTCACATTCTTTCTGTTTCCTTTTGATGTCGAGAGTATTGTCCCAAAAATTTTGATTTATACATTGCAAAACAGAATGGGCAAAACAGACAAATCATAGTTTGACAGAAGGAACCGCCTTATAGTATAATACAAATATTCTAAACATGAGGGGGATTTACATGTCAAGATTCGCAGTAGACTATCGAATTGACAAGCCGGACGATTTTATTAAATTTGTTTCAGAAGACTTTTTTGCAAAAGAGGGCTTCCATCCCGCCGTATATAAAGGGGAAAGCGTTTGGAAAAAAGGGACCGGCTTTGTGACGGCTCCTCAGTACATCAAACTGCAATATGGGCAGGGAAATATCCATATTGAAGCATGGATTAAATCCTTTGGCGAGCACGGTCTGGACGGTTTTTACGGCGCAATCCCTAAAAGCGAGCTGAACGGCCGCGTGCATACGCTCATTAATCTGCTGACGCAGAATGTTGCGATTCCACAGACAAACGCTGCGCCCGGAGAAATACAGCCCGACGATTTTACAAAAAATCCGGCACCGACGCCTGTCCAGCCGGTAACTGTTCCGGTTGCTGTACATAATCCCACCAACAAAGCGACCACTTCCCTTATACTCGGTATTGTCAGTATCATCACCGGCCTGTTTATTCCAATCGTCGGTCTGATCACCGGCATTATTGGCATCACCACAGGCAATGTCGGTCGGAAAAGTACCGCTAAAAGCCTGGCAACCGCTGGGTTTGTCCTCGGTATCATCGGTACTGTTATATCGGCTGCCAACTGGATCCTGGCAATTATTGCCTCCGCCCTGTATCTGTATTAAAAATCATTGAAAGTCAGGACCCCCGGCAAAGCCGGGGGCTTGGGAAAGCCCTAGAAGGGCATGATACAGACAACGCCCCTGAAGGGGCCACGAATGGGTTGGCCAACTGCATTGCTGACTCATGGCGGGCCCCTAAAGGGGCATTACTTTTT
>NZ_JADPEG010000011.1 GCF_015667585.1 Clostridium sp. D33t1_170424_F3
CTGCAGGGCGATATTACGAAGGCGCGGGATGCGCTGTACAACGCGATTATGGCCCTGGTGGATAAGGTAGACCGCACGGAGCTGGATGCGTTCATCGCGGAAGGCACAAGAATCGAAGGTATCCTGGAGTCCGATTACCTGCCGGTTGGCCAGGAAGAGTTCAAGGCGGCGCTGCAGGCGGCAAGAGAGCTGCCGGCGGACGCGGACCAGGCGGCAGTCAACGCGGCGGCAATGCGTCTGGTGAAAGCCATTTCGGGTCTGCGCCTGATCCCGACCAGAGAAGCGCTGAAGGAGCAGATCAACGCGGCGGAGAGCATCGACCGCAGCCTGTACACAGCATCCAGCCTGATGCTTCTGGACCAGAAGCTTACGGCGGCGAAGAATGCGTACGAGCATGCGGAAACGCAGGAAGAGATCACAAAGGCGTTTGACGAGCTGGTGGACGCACAGGAGAAGCTGACGAAGAAGCAGGAGAGCGGCAAGACGGGCTCCGGCAGCAACACCAGAGTGGTGGACAACAGCTACGGTTCCGCGGGTACGGCGGTTGCCGGCGCGCAGAACACGGCGGCGTATGTACGCTCGGATACGACGGTGAACTTTGCTCTGAAGAGAGGGCAGGCGTACTGCTTCAAGATGACGGTAGTCAACGGCAGCGGTTTGGCGCCTAACTTCACAGTTGGCGACGGCAGCGTGCTGAAGACGCAGTTTGTGGCGCAGATCGGCAATGACTACTACTTCAGAGTGTGGGCAATTGGCGCGCCGGGCACAAGCGCGGGCGTGTATACCTCTCTGAACGGCAGGGAAGCCGTCAGGCACTGCACCGTTGCGATCGCCTGATGATATTGTAAAAAGGAGCCTTCCATCCGTGCGGATGGAAGGCTCCTTTTCCGTTTTTACGTGGGTTTCTTACAGGCTTTGTACAAAATCCTTTACGTCTCCCAATTCCTCCAGCAGCGGCGCACCGATCACCTTGGAAAGCGCCTGGTTCAGCTCGGAATACTGGTTGCCAGTGATAACGATCTGATCGTTCTGGTGTTCGCGCAGCAAATTCATGCGGCGATCCAATTCTGCAATAATCTGCTTTTTCATATCCTTTGCCATGGTAACACATCCTTCTATGCTGTTTGAAATTCCATTGGAACGCAAAATATATTGCGTGCGTTCCGCAGATGTGTTTAGTGTTTACATGGGAAAAACGATTATACCGTTTTTATCATATTTGTGATTGCGAGAGATAAACGGAGAAAACAGGAGATAATAAAAGAGTATGTCGCGCCTGATTGTGGGAAAACAAAAATGGATTCCCTCGCGGCGCTTTATGCGGGAAGCCGCGGCTTGCCTCAAATACGTTTTCCCGCGTATAATAGAAGCATCCAAAACACAGCAGATCCCGGCCGGACACAATAGGGGTGGGATTATGCCATAGCAATGCTTGCCTGAATCAACGGTTTGAAGTTCTTTTTGAAAACGGATAAAAGGTGAGTGAAATCGTGAATACCAAGAGCCTGTACAGGCTTACTAAAAATGACTCGGAAAAACTTTCTCTTCTGCTGACGGAATGCTTTCAACAGGATCCGCTGTACTGTGAGCTGATTCCGCAGAAAGACAAACGAAACAAATTATTGCCGGAAATTTTCAGCTGTGACTTGGATGAAATGTTTGAAAATTGCGAGGTGTACGCGGACAGCGAAGATGTCAATGGCATCATTGTAGTTTCAGATGAGACGGAACCCTACAATCCGCTGCGCTATGCGGTTTCCCAGTGCTTTTACACGTTGAAAACGCTGCTGTGCCTTGTCAGGGAAGACTGGTCCCTGCAGACCCTGAGCAATTTCATCAAAGGCAGGGAATACCTGAATGAAGAATGGGTGGAGGATCTCCATCAGGAAGAACGGATTCACATCGTCTATTTTGCCGTGCGTCCGTCGATGCGGGGCAGAGGCGTTGCAAGCAGGCTGATGAAAGCGGTGCTGCATTACGCCGATGACCACGGCCTGATGACCTCGCTGGAAACGCACAATGTAAAAAACGTGCGCATGTATGAACACTATGGGTTCCGTCTGTTCAGCACCATGCAAAAGCATTTTGCGTTAAAACAGTTCTGTATGGTTCGTTAAAAAGATAGTTGTATCGCAATGCACGTTTTGCAGGATAAAAGCGCTTCTCCCTTCGCTTGCAACGGAGGAAGAAGCGCTTTTTTGTGTCTTCAGCCAATGGAGGACAGCTCTGATTTTATTATTTGCTCATCGCGTTGGATTTTTTGGTGCATACGTCTACGGCCCGGATCACCGCCGCGCGCATGCCGTCCCGCTCCAGACTGGCAACCGATTCAATGGTGGTTCCGCCGGGAGAGCAGACCATATCTTTCAGTTCCCCAGGATGCTTGCTGGTTTCCAGCACCATACGGGCGGAACCGAGCACCGCCTGCGCCGCAAATGTATACGCCTGCTGGCGCGGCATACCGTGCAGCACGGCGCCGTCGGCCAACGCCTCAATGAACATATATACATAGGCGGGGGAGGAGCCGCTTACGCCCGCGACCACGTCCATCATTGATTCGCCGACAAATTCCGCTTTGCCGAAGCTCTCGAAAATTTCACGGATTTCTTCCTTTTCCGCTTCTCCGACCAGACTGTTGCAGCACAGTGCCGCCATGCCTTCCCCGACAAGTGCGGGGGTGTTCGGCATTGCCCGGACGATTTTGATCTCGCGGCCAAACCGCGCTTCGTTCGCGGCGATGGTTTGTCCCGCGGCGATCATTACAATGACGGCGCCCGGCTTTACCATTTCTTTAATCTCTTCAATCACGTCGGCGTACAGGTACGGCTTGACGGAAAGCACGAGGATGTCGCTCATTTTGGCGGGGATGCAGTTGTCCTGTGTGATGTGAATACCATATGTATTGTGTACGATCTCAAGGTTCTTTGCGGAAGGATCCGAAACGTAAACCTGCTCCGGGCGGACCAGCCCGGACCGGATGATCCCGCCGATCATGGCCTGGCCCATATTGCCGCAGCCGATAAACCCGATTTTTTTATCCATAAAGCTCAACTCCTTTTCTTTTTATTTTATCCTGTTATCGTATGAAAGACAAGACATCCCGGGCGCGGGACGGCAATATTTTGCCGGGACTGGCATGCGCGGCGCTTTTTTGCATAAAAATGAAGGGATTGGATGGCGGAACTTTTGCGGCTTTTTCAAAAAATGTTTCCAAATCTTTCAAAGCTGCGTCAGCAAACCGTCACATTCCGCCGGTATACTAAGATCATCGAAAACAAAGGAGATGATAGAAGAAACCGTGAGAAAATCACCAAGAATGATAAATTTTTAAATATGTACTGCTGTTGAAGTCTATCGAGTGGATGGAATACCAGCTCGATAGACGGGACAGACCAAACGGACTCATGCAATGCATGGGCTTTTTTTATGCCGTTTTTCAATTTGAAGAAGCAGAAATAAATGCAAAGATTATGTCAACATAATTGCCGCATTACCTTGCGGAATCTCTGTTTTTAGGGTATAATCGAACCATATTTTAAAAAAATTGGCTGCTTTTGGGGCGCTTTTTTACATCCGGCAGGTTGGCTGGAGATTGAAATTGGAGTGAATCATTTTGAAAGATCAGCATCGGCGAATCTGGTCCGCGGCGGTTGCCCTGCTTTGCTCTGCCTCTCTGGCGGTGACGATGCTGCCGGGGACGGCGTACGCGGCGCGTACGGCGAAGACCACGGACTATCTGAATCTGCGCACCGGCGCGGGCGCGGCATATCCGGTGATTATAACAATGCCTGCGGGAACGGAACTCACCATCCTGGATGATTCCCGGGAGGAGTGGGTGCAGGTGAAGACCTCTTCCGGCCAGGTGGGCTACTGCAGTAAAACGTATCTGGCGGATCGCGGCCTCACCACCAATACCCATGCGGCTGCCGGCAACACAGCGGTTACAACCGGGAACCTGAATGTGCGCACGGGCATCGGCACCAGCTATGAGATCGTAACCACATTGGCACAGGGAGCGACCGTAACCATTCTGGACAACTCCCATGCCACTTGGGCAAAGATCCGCACGGCCTCCGGACAGGAAGGCTATTGTTTAAAAGAGTATTTACAATTCAGTGATGGCGGCACGGCGAATTCCGGCGCGGCGCAGACGGGGAACACGGCGGTAACCAAGGATTACCTGAATGTGCGCAAGGGGCCGGGCACTACTTACGACCGCCTGATGACGCTGGCGGCCGGCGTGACCGTGACCGTGACGGATCATTCCAATGCGGAGTGGGTGAAAATCCGCACCAGCTCCGGCGTAGAGGGCTATTGCAGCCGGGAATATCTGGAGATTTCTGGCGGTGCGTCGTCCGGCGGAACATCTTCGGAAGGGACCTCTTCCGGAACCACAGCCCCGCCGTCTGGAACCGGTTCCGAAATCACGGCAACCGTAACGGAGAACCTGAATCTGCGTAAAGGGGCGGGCCCCAGCTACGCCATTATGCGAACCCTGCCGAAGGGTACGGTTCTTACGGTCATAGATAATTCACATGCCACGTGGGCCAAAGTCCGCCTGGCGGACGGCACCGTCGGCTGCTGCGTCAAAGAATTTCTGAATATCCAGACGCCCGCCGCGCCGCCTGCACAAACAACGCCTCCGGCAGCCAGTACACCGGGAGACGGCAAGACCTATATCGGTATTGTGAAAGAAAGCCTGGCGCTGCGCAAGGGTGCGGGCACCAGTTATGATGTAATCCGCGTGTTAATGCCGGAAGAACAGCTCACCATTACGGACAATACGCATGCCACCTGGGCCAAGGTCAAAACCGCCGATGGAACAGAGGGCTGCTGTATGAAGGAATTTCTGGAGATCCGGGAGGAAGGTGCAAACGAGATGCCTCCCAGCGGCGGCAGTGCGCAGACCATCACGGGCGCGACAGTCACGGCGGATGCTTTGCGGATGCGAAGCGGCCCCGGCACCACTTATGAGATTGTTACCACACTGATGAAGGGCACTTCTTTGACGGTCCTGGATACCTCCAACGCGGAATGGACAAAGGTGCAGACCGGCAGCCAGAGTGGATATGTCAGTACAGAGTACATACAGTTTCAATATAATGGCAATACCAATGTTCCGGCCAACGGGCTGACGATTTCCCGTGCGACGGGGACCGTCTCCGCAGGAAGAACGCTCTACATCAAAGCGACGCCGAATCCCAGCACGGCAACCGTGACCTGGAGCAGCGGCAATACAGCCGTTGCCACAGTCAGCAACGGATATATTTACGCGGTTTCCCCGGGCACGGCGGTGATCACCGCTTCTTCCGGTTCTCAGTCCAAGACCTGCACCGTCACGGTGACGGCGGCGGAAGCGGTCAAAACAGCATATGCCACCCCCAACCTGGCGGGCGTCGGATCCGCCGTGACATTCGTCGCGGTAACGGATACCAGCCGCGACGCCGTGCGGTTTACCGTACAGGGACCAAACGGCGCGGCGCAGACGGTTTACGCCAGCAGCAGCACCTCGGAGTCGGTGGAGCAGACCTACACCAAGGTCTGGAAGGCGACAATGAGCCTTTCCGATCCGGGAACCTATAAGATCACAGCAAATGCTGCGCAGGGAGGCGTATACAGCGCCACCGGATTTAGCACCAGCGCCTATGTGGTTTCCTCGCAGGATTTCACGGTGACAACGAATGAAGAGCGGCGTGTCAGCGATCAAATGTTGAACCTGATTGCCAACTGGGAGGGCTATGCTTCCACTGTTTATGCGGACAAGCTCAGTTCCACCAGTGTGCCGACCGTCGGTTACGGTTTTACCTTTAAAGAGGGAGATACCTTCTATAACAACCTGACCAAAACGGAAGCATGGTCCCTGCTGGTCAATACGGTGAACAATGCCTCTTACACGACGGAAGTAAACAAGTTCATCAAAAACAATAACCTGCGGATGAATCAAAACCAGTTTGACAGCCTGGTCAGCTTTGGCTATAATGTGGGCGCCGCTTACTGGAACAACAGCAGTTCGGAGATCGACCTGCGCCGCATCATTTTGAATGCGGTGGTTCCCCCGGACTTTGGTTCTGGCATCTCCGGTACGGTCAGCAAGGCGACGGCAGTGCGCAGCGAGCCGAACAATTCCGCCGTCCAAACATGCGAGGTTGCAAAGGGCACGGTGCTGACGGCGCTCTCCGCAAATTTTGCCAATCCAAAGGACGGCTGGTATATGGTAAATCTGACGGATGGGACAACCGGCTGGATTAATTCTGCTTATGTGACGTTAAACAGCCCAAGTTTGGTGCACGATCTGAACTATACCAACGCCTACGCGTTTGGCACGGATATGCTGCGTTGGAACCAGGCGGGCGGCAAGAGTTACGCAGGCCTGCTGTACCGGCGTTTAGGTGAGGCGAACGTCTACAATTATAACGATTACAGTGCGTCCCGCGTCAATTCACATGGATATACGTATCCGTCGGCGCTTGCGTATCTGGATGTACAGTAAAATATGTTTTAACAAAAACTTCAGGCTTATTCCCCCGACTTTTCATGGGGAATAAGCCTGTTTTTTGAATAGCTGCTTTCTAGGAAATTCAATTTACCGTGTATCCCTTTTCCTGTTAAACGGCGATAGTACGCTGCACCGGTTTTACAATTCGCGCATCCAGTATTTTCGGTCCAGGCTGCGGTACTGGACGGCTTCCGCCGCGTGGATGACGTCGATCACCTCGCTGTGGTCCAGGTCTGCGATGGTACGCGCCACTTTGAGCACACGGTCGTAGGCGCGGGCGGAAAGCCCCATGGTGTCAAACGCCTTTTTCAGGAGCCGCCGGGCGGCGTCGCTCAACGGGCAGAAGGTGTGCAGGAGATCCGGGGTGATTCGGGCGTTGCAGGCGATGCCGGTTCCCTGAAAGCGCTCGTTTTGAATTTGGCGCGCCGCGTTGACGCGCGCCTGAATGGCAGAGGAGGGTTCTGCTCTTTCGTTGGAATCCAACGCGTCAAACTCCACGGCGGGGACCTCAATATGTAAATCCAGCCGGTCCAGCAAAGGCCCGCTGATCCGCGAAAGATAGCGTGAAACAGCGCCTGAATTGCAGATGCATGGTTTGGAGGGATGGCCGAAGTATCCGCAGGGGCAGGGATTCATCGCGGCGATCAGCATCACGCTGCATGGGTAGGATACGGAGCCTGTGGCACGTGAAATGGAAACCCGGCCGTCTTCTATGGGCTGCCGCAGAACTTCCATTGCACTCCGGGAGAACTCCGGCAGCTCGTCCAGAAACAGAACGCCGTTATGCGCCAAAGAAAGTTCGCCTGGACGGGGGATGCGCCCGCCGCCGGAGAGTCCGGCGGGAGAAACCGTGTGGTGCGGCGAGCGGAACGGGCGCGCCTGTACCATGGAAGAGCCGCCGGGCAGGACGCCGGCGATGGAGTGGATTTTAGTCGTTTCAATGTACTCGTCAAAGGTCATATCCGGCAGGATGGAGGGGAGGCGTTTGGCGAGCATACTTTTACCGGAGCCGGGAGGGCCGATTAAAATGGCGTTATGCATGCCGGCCGCGGCAATTTCCAGCGCGCGCTTGGCGTCCTCCTGTCCGCGAACGTCTGCAAAGTCCGGACGGGCAAAGGCGCTTTCGGTCAAAGTTTGCTGTGGGCGTGCGGGAATCAGCTGTATTTGTCCTGTTAGATGAGAAAGCAGGGAAGAAAGATCGCGGACGGGATAAACCTCCAACCCCTGAACCACTGCGCCCTCTGCGGCGTTCTTTTCCGGAACGTAGAATCGGCGGAATCCGGCTTCCTGCGCTTGAATTGCCATCGGAAGGATGCCCTTTACAGGACGCACCTCGCCCGAGAGAGACAGCTCGCCGATGAATGCGCTGTCTTCCACGTTGGCATCCAGCTGGCCGGAGGCGCGCAGCAGGGCGATCATCAGCGGCAGGTCGTAGAGCGTCCCTTCCTTCCGCTTATCCGCGGGGGCCAGATTGACGGTAATGCGGCTGACGGGAAACCGGAACCCCATGTTTTTCAGAGCGGCGCGGACCCGGTCGCGTGCCTCCCGCACGGCGGCGTCCGGCAGACCGACAATCTCAAACGCGGGCAGGCCGGAGGAAAGGTCCGCTTCCGCTTCCACCACAAAGGCGTCCATCCCGTACAAACCCATACTGTATACTTTTGCAACCATATCTTGAACTACCAACTTTCTCCATTTCTTGCGTTTTGATTATACTACAGGCGCGCTGCAGTCACACAAAAAAGCAGAGAAAATTCACCTGGACGGAGCGATCAGGAATACTTTTTTAAAATGCCTGGAATATCCGCAGGACGAATCCCCGGATATAATTCGCCGTCAATGATGGCATTGGGCGCGGTGCCGCACTTTTTCAGGCAGTTTTGCGTACGCAGAAGGAATCGCCCGTCCACCGTTGTCTCGCCGGAGTGGATGTGAAGCGCATCTTCAAAAGCCTGTAAGACACGCGCACCGTTTTTGGCGGCACAGCGCGGACCGGTGCATACGACGATTTCATGCCGGGCGGCGGATTCCTTCAACCCCGGGATCCGCCGGACCAGCGCGGCGGTCAGAGAAAGCGGCGTCCCGGCAAGCGCTGCAATTTCCTCCTGCTTTTCCTTTGAAATAGCTCCATAGATTTCCTGTGTTTCCCGCAGAAAGGCGATCAGAGTCTGCTGGTCGCCGGGGGTGAGCGCCGATTGGTAATATTGCGCGGCTTTTTGAAAAGCCAGTTCTTGTTCGTCCATAAAAAGTGCCTCCTGTTTAGTGAAAATTTTTATTTCAGCGGCAAAAGATGGAATAACGTTACATCACCAATTTTACCCTTCCGGACAGCGGCTATGCGGAAGCGACGGATGATGTGCCGTTCCGGTATCGTTTTGACGGGTGGCATGTGTAAAAAGCCCAAAGCGAAAACCCATGCGCGCGATCGTTTTTCAATTCCCTGGAAACAGATCTGCCTTTGATTTATCATAAGCAGAAGATTGTAAAAGATCAAGGCCTGCGCGGTTTATTTTGGGGCGAAAGGTATCGTGCAGCTACTGGTTATGAAATAGCTTACATAGATACAATGAGATATACGCAAGAAAAGGACCGCGTCCTCGGCAAAAGTTAAGAGTATGGCCTTTTATCAGCAAATTGATCAGAAAAATAATTTCTGTTACAGTTTGACAAAAAAGGAGCATGTCCAACAGCTGCATCATGTAAAATGAAAACGATCCAATGTCCATATTGCGGGGAAACGAGCCAATCGACGGCTTTTGGCGGGCATAAAAAGGCGTGAACGCGGAAGGCGGGGTGTTGACAAAATAATGATCTGTGGTAAAATAATACTTAAAATTTTTTAATTATTGGATATAGGGGCGTAGCCATGCTGGAAGCCGTTTTTAATGAGATCTACATGAAGTTCAAGCTGAATTTTTATAAGAGTGTTTTCCGGCGGGTTGGAGAGCGCAAGCTGTCGCTGAGCGCGACGGAGGTTTTCTCCGTTGAGGTGATTTATGCACTGGGGCGTCCCACTATCCGGGAATTTGCCGATTTTATCCACATCTCGCAGCCGAACGCCACTTATAAGGTCAATTCCCTGGTCAAGAAAGGGTACGTCAACAAAGTGAATTCCACATCGGACAAGCGCGAGTATCATTTGGAAGTGACGGCAAAATTTCGGGATTATTATCAGGTCAACGATACCTATATTAAAGAGGTGATGGGCCGTATCCGCGAACGATTTACCGAAGAAGAGGCCAGACAGTTTGAGCGGATGCTGACCATTATGTCAAAAGAGCTGATGTAGAAAACCAAAACAGTGAATTTCCAGCAGGAAACGGTCTGTTTTGTTTCATAGATTGAATTTTAATAAAAAGGGTGGTACAACCATGGCAATCAGAATTCTTACAGATTCCACGTCGGACATCACGCAGGAGCAGGCGCAGAAAATGGGCTTGACCATCGTTCCTCTGAAGGTTGTCTTTGAGGACGGCGAGTATCTGGACGGCGTAACCCTGCAGACAGAAGGGTTTTATCAAAAGCTGACGGAGTGCAAAGAGCTGCCTTCCACCAGTCAGCCGTCGCCGGATGCGTTTAAAAAATATTTTAAAGAAGCGCAGGCGGCGGGCGACAGCGTTGTGGGAATTTTTATTTCCAGCAAGCTAAGCGGAACGGTGCAGAGCGCCAATATTGCCAAAGAAGCCTGCGGTTATCCGGAAGTCTATATTATCGATAGCCTGAATGCGACGATCGGTATGCATCTTCTGATCGACATCGCCGTTTCCATGCGCGATGCGGGCAAGTCCGCGCAGGAGATTGTGGAAGCGGTGGAAGCGGCAAAAAACAGGGTTTGCCTGCACATCGCGGCGGACACGCTGGAGTACCTGAAAAAAGGCGGCCGTCTGACCAAAACGGCGGCGTTCGCCGGAACCCTGATGGGGATTAAGCCGCTGATCGGTCTGGAGGACGGCGTGGTGGCCGTGCAGGGCAAGCCGCGCGGCATGCAGAAGGCGTTTGAGGATTTGCTCGGTCTGGTGGAGAAAAACGGCGGCGTCGACCAGCAGCATCCGGTTTACATCGGTTATGCCGGCAGCGCAGAAACCATGGCGCCGTTCCAGAAATTCATTGAGGAAAAGCTGACCGGCGTGCGCATTTATACCAGCCCCGTTGGATGTGTCATTGGCACACATACCGGCCCCGGTGCGCATTTCATTGCCTATATTAAAAAGTAAGAGGGTCCTTTTTTAAGACTAATATAAAAAATCGGCTTTGCAGTGATGCAGAGCCGATTTTTTGTTATACGGCAAAGGGGAAAGGTATTGCATTCTGACCGGAATGTTTTGTATTGTTCTTTCAATATTTGAAGAAGGGGCCTGAAAAGGGAATCATATTTGGATAGAACGATACAAAAATCGCCTGAGAAACGAAAAAAATACAAGAAAAGGACAGCTTTTGGTTGAAAAATTGTGCAACCTATGGCATAATAAAAACCTGCGCATGCTGTTGTCTTTGAACAGCAAAAAATATAGGAGGGGATTCAGTGGGAAAGGAAAGAAGCAGCTTTTCCAGTAAAATTGGTTTTGTATTGGCGGCGGCCGGATCGGCGGTCGGGTTGGGAAACATTTGGAGGTTTCCCTATCTGGCGGCAAAATACGGCGGCGGAATTTTTCTTCTGGTCTATATCATCCTTGCGGTGACGTTTGGTTTTTCTCTGATGATCGCGGAAATTGCGATCGGCCGTAAAACGGGACTGAGCGCTGTTGGCGCGTACGGCGCGCTGAATAAAAAGTGCGGCTTTATGGGGTGGCTGACGTCGCTGGTGCCGATGATCATCCTGCCGTACTACTGTGTCATCGGCGGATGGGTCATCAAATATTTTGCGGCGTTTATCTCCGGGCAGGTGCAGGCCGCCGCGGGAAACGACTATTTTAACGGATTCATTTCACAGACGGGACAACCCCTGTTCTGGTTCTGCCTGTATGTGGCGGCGACGGCCTTTGTCGTGCTGCTGGGTGTGGAAAAGGGGATTGAAAAGGTCAGCAAAATCCTGATGCCGGTTCTGATCGTGCTGTCCATCATCGTCTGTATTTACTCCATGACGATGCCCGGCGCGCTGGAAGGCGTCAAATACTATCTGCTGCCGGACTTCAGCAAGTTTTCCATCACAACGGTTCTGGCGGCGTTGGGACAGCTTTTCTATTCCATGTCCCTCGCCATGGGCATCATGATTACCTATGGCTCGTACATGAAGAAGGACGCCAATCTGGAAAGCTCAGTCGGCCAGATCGAGCTGTTTGACACGGGCATTGCCTTTATCGCGGGTATGATGATTATCCCCGCGGTCTTTGCCTTCTCCGGCGGCGACGAATCCGCCCTGGGCGCGGGCCCCGGCCTGATGTTTGTCACCCTGCCGAAGGTATTTGCCAGCATGCCGATGGGCGGCTTTATCGGGACGGTGTTTTTCCTGTTGGTACTGTTTGCGGCGCTGACCTCCTCCATTTCCCTGATGGAGACGGTCGTCTCCATTTTCCAGGACAAATTCCACTGGAACCGCAGGGCGACCTGCCTGATTGTGATGATTGGAATGCTGGTGATCGGTGTCCCGTCCTCGCTCGGCTTCGGCGTGTGGGACTTCATCCAGCCGCTCGGCATGTCCATCCTGGATTTCTTCGACTTTATCAGCAACAGCGTGCTGATGCCGATTGTGGCGTTCCTGACCTGCATCTTTGTCGGTTATATCATCAAAACAAAGGCAGTGGTGGACGAGGTCAAGCTTTCCTCCAAGTTCCGGCGTGAAAAGCTCTTTGTCGTGATGATTAAATATGTAGCGCCGATCTGCATTGTCGCCATTCTGGTCAGCTCGGTTCTGAATGCGCTTGGCATTGTAAAAATTTAAACAGGCAAGCAAAAATCCCAGTCCGGAAAAACCGGGCTGGGATTTTTTTATGCCTCCAGGCCTTCAAACTGCATGTTGTAATATTTGGCATAGATGCCGTTTTTTTGTAAAAGGGATTTGTGGCTGCCGCGTTCCTGAATGCCGTCGTCGTCTAGGACAATGATTTCGTCGGCATTGCGGATGGTGGACAGCCGGTGCGCAATCACAATTGTGGTGCGGTTTCTGGAGAGCTGTTCCAGGCTGTGCTGGATGTGCTGTTCGCTCTCATTGTCCAGCGCGGAGGTGGCCTCGTCCAAAATTAAAATTTTGGGATTTTTCAGGAACACCCGCGCGATGGCAAGACGCTGCTTCTGTCCGCCGGAGAGCCGTGTGCCGCGCTCGCCCACGTAGGTGTCGTAACCGTCCTCCAGTCCGGAGATGAAATCGTGGATGTTGGCGTTTTTCGCCGCTTCGATGATTTCCTCCATGGTGGCGTCCGGCTTGCCGTAGGAGATGTTTTCCCTGATGCTGCCGGCAAACATGTAGACGTCCTGTTGCACGATGCCGATGGAACTGCGCAGGCTTTTCAGCGTCAGACCGCGCACGTCCTGCCCGTCGATGGCGACGGCGCCGTTTGTGACGTCGTAAAAGCGGGGGAGCAGGGAGCAGAGCGTCGTTTTGCCGCCGCCGGACGGGCCGACCAGCGCCACCGTCTTGCCCGCGTCGATGTGAATGTTGATGTGGTTCAGGATGGTGTTCGCGTTGTCATAGCTGAACGAGACGTCCTGATAGTCGATTGTGCCCTTCACGTCCTTCAGTTCTTTGGCGTCGGGGGCATCCACAATTTCCGGCTCCGTTTCCACAACCTCCAAGAAGCGCTTGAAGCCGGAATAACCCTTTTGAAACAGCTCTGTGAACTCAATCAGCACATCGATCGGATTGATAAAAATATTGATATACAATGCGTAAACCGCCAGATCGGAGAGCTGGATCGCACCCTGTGAGACAAAGTATCCGCCGCTGACCAGCACCGTGGTAAACAGGATGCCCTGAAAGAAATTGTTGCCCGCGTGGAAACTGCCCATGCGGCGGTAGTTGCGCTCCTTGGACTCCAGGAATTGCAGGTTGCTGTCCGAAAACTTTTCACGTTCCAAATCCTCGTTCGCAAAGGACTTGACCACACGGATGCCGGAAAGGCTGTCCTGTACACGGGAGTTGACGCCCGCGATTTTTTTGCGGTTGTCCATAAAGACCGCGCGCATCTTTTTGTTCTGCTGGACGCTGAACACCAGCATGATCAGAGTGACCGCCGCCAGAATCAGCGTCATGGGCACGTTAATCCAGAGCAGCAAGGCAAACGAGCCGAAGATTTTCAATACGGAGATAAAGATATTTTCCGGCCCGTGGTGCGCAAGCTCCGAAATGTCGAACAGATCGGAAATAAGCTTGCTCATCATTTCTCCGGTATTGTTGCGGTCGTAATAGGAAAACGAAAGGCGCTGGAAGTGGTTGAACAGGTCCTGCCGCATGTCGCTTTCCATGCGCGCGCCCATCACATGGCCCTGGTAGGTGATGTAATACCGGCCCAGGAAGCGGACCAGATACATGACCAGCAGGCCGATTGCCAACCACGGAAGCGCCTGCAAAATAACCTGTGCGCCGCGTGCGAACAGGTCCTTGGTGAGCCAGTTCAGAATCTGGGGAAATGCCAGGTCGATCAGGCTGACGACCAGCGCGCAGAACATATCCAGCCAGAAGACCACGCGGTACGGTTTGTAATATTGAATGAACTTCTTTAAGACAGACATGTGCCCTCCTCTAACTGCATGTCACCGGGCACAAACGGGGGATGCTCAGAGCGTTTCCGGTTCCGGGTATTCCTCGCCAAATGTTTCCACGGTGACGGTTTTCATGATCTGATCCTCGCGCGGGCGGTCGCTGTAATCGCGCGCAGCGCCCACGATGCGGTCCGCTTCCTCCATGCCGGAGATCACCTTGCCAAACGCGGCGTACTGGCCGTCCAGATGCGGCGCGTCCGCTACCATGATGAAGAACTGGGAGCCTGCGGAGTCCGGATTCATGGCGCGCGCCATGGAGAGAACGCCGCGGGAATGCTTCAATTCATTCGGGAAGCGGTTCATGGCGAACTCGCCCTTGATGCCGTAGCCGGGGCCGCCCATGCCGGTGCCCTCCGGATCGCCGCCCTGGATCATAAAGCCCGGAATGACGCGGTGAAAGATCGTTCCGTTGTAAAAGCCCTTTTTGACCAGGGAAATGAAGTTGTTGACCGTGTTCGGCGCGACCTCCGGGTACAGCTCCGCCTGAATCGTGCCGTTGTTGGTTTCGATGGTAACGATGGGATTTTTCATCTATAAAGACCTCCTGATGTAAATTTTTTGCACAAGCAGTTTCCCTATTATACCGTTCTTTTCCGGAAACAGCAAGGCGTAAGAAGATTTTATGGTTCATTTTAGGCCGGTTTTGTGGTATACTTATCTACTAAAGACGTTGAAAAATACCTGTCATCAGGATATGCGTGGGCAGAGGGTCCCACCGGATTGGAGTAAAAATGGAAGATACGTTTAAACTGGTGGTGCCCTGTCTGCTGGGCGTGGAGGGCCTTGTGGGCGACGAACTGCGCCATATGGACGCGCAGAATGTGGAGCCGCAGAACGGCCGCGTGCTGTTTGACGGAGACGCCGCCATGCTGGCCCGCGCCAACCTCTGTTCCCGCTACGGGGAACGCGTACTGGTTCAGCTGGGGAGCTTTCGGGCGCTCAGCTTTGAGGAACTGTTCCAGGGCGTGAAAGCCCTGCCGTGGGAGCGTTGGATCGGCAAAAACGACGCGTTCCCGGTCAAGGGAAGCTCATTGAATTCCAAGCTGGCCAGCGTACCGGACTGCCAGTCGATTATTAAGAAGGCGATTGTGGAGCGGCTCAAACAGAAATACCACGTCAACTGGTTTGAGGAGACGGGCGCGCTGTACCAGGTGCAGTTCCTTATCATGAAGGACGTGGTCAGCATCATGATCGACACCTCCGGCGCGGGCCTGCACAAGCGCGGCTACCGTGCCAACGCGACGGACGCGCCGATCAAGGAGACGCTTGCCGCGGCGATGGCGTACCTGTCCCGCGTGCGCAGCGACGGCGTGGTGATCGATCCCTTCTGCGGCTCCGGCACCATCCTGATCGAATCCGCGCTGTATGCGATGAATATCGCGCCCGGCCTGCGGCGCCACTTTGCGGCGGAGCGCTGGGAGGGCATGGGTCCGGAAATCTGGCAGAGGGAAAAGGAACGCGCGCAGGACCTGGTCCGGCGCGATACGGGCTTTGCCTGCTACGGCTATGACATCGACGGCGCGGCGATTTCCCTCACGCTGGAAAATGCAAAGAAGGCGGGCGTCATCTCCTGCCTGCGTGCGGAAAAGCGGGATATTGCCGCGTTCCGGCCCGCGGGCGAGCGCGGCAATGTGATCTGCAACCCGCCGTATGGGGAACGGCTGCTGGACCTGAAAGAGGCGGAAGACATCTATCGCACGATGGGGACCGTCTTTGCGCCGAAGCAAAAGTGGAGCTACACGATCATCAGCCCGGACGAGACTTTTGAGGACTGCTACGGCCGCAAAGCCGACCGCCGCCGCAAGCTGTATAACGGGATGATTAAGTGCCAAATATACATGTATTACAAGTCTTAACAGGACCGGGCGGATGCCCGGCCCTTTTTCTCTGTTTTGGGCGGAATTGTAAATAATTTATGAAATTGTAATTTTTCGGGAAAAACCCCTTGATTTTTTATAAACGAGTGGCTAAAATAGGTTTAGCACTCAAAGATATGGAGTGCTAAACAAAAATAACCTTTCAAGCGGCGCAGAAAATGAGCCGCGCAGTTTGAAAGTGTATTTTTTATATAGTAAAAGTTTAGTAAGATCATTTCTTGAAGGAGGAACTTTAAATGACAGTCAAACCTTTGGCAGACAGAGTATTGATCAAGATGGAAGAAGCGGAGGAAACCACGAAGAGCGGGATCATCCTCGCGGGCTCCGCAAAAGAAAAGCCGCAGGTGGCAAACGTCATCGCGGTTGGCCCGGGCGGCCTTGTGGACGGCAAGGAAGTTACCATGGCCGTCAAGGTTGGCGATAAGGTCATCACCAGCAAGTATGCCGGCACAGAGATCAAGATGGACGGTGAGGAATACACCATCGTCCGCCAGAGCGACATTCTCGCGGTTGTAGAGTAATTTGACCGGTTCCCGGAAATACACATGATATGTTTGGAGGAATAACGATATGGCAAAGCAGATCATCTATGGCGAAGAAGCAAGAAAAGCGCTTTCCAGCGGCGTAAACCAGCTGGCAGATACCGTGAAAATCACCCTTGGCCCGAAGGGCCGCAATGTGGTTCTCGATAAGAAGTTCGGCGCGCCGCTGATCACCAACGACGGCGTGACCATCGCGAAGGAAGTCGAGCTGGACGATCCGTTTGAGAACATGGGCGCGCAGCTTGTCAAGGAAGTCGCAACCAAGACCAACGACGTTGCGGGCGACGGCACCACCACCGCGACCCTGCTGGCACAGGCGCTCATCCGCGAGGGCATGAAGAACGTTACCGCGGGCGCAAACCCGATGGTCCTGCGCAAGGGCCTACAGAAGGCGGTCGACACCGCGGTGGAAGCGCTGAAAGAGCATTCCAAGAAGGTCGACGGCTCCAAGGACATCGCGCGCGTCGCGACCGTTTCTTCCGCAAACGAGGAGATCGGCCAGTTGATCGCGGACGCAATGGAGAAGGTTTCCGCCGACGGCGTCATCACCGTGGAAGAGAGCAAGACCGCGATGACCGACTGCGACGTTGTGGAAGGCATGATGTTTGACCGCGGCTATATCAGCCCGTATATGGCGACCGATACCGATAAGATGGAAGCCGTCCTCGACGACGCTTACATCCTGATTACCGATAAGAAGATTTCCAACATTCAGGAAGTTCTGCCGCTCCTCGAGAAGATTGTGCAGTCCGGCAAGAAGCTGGTCATCATCGCGGAGGACGTGGAAGGCGAAGCGCTGACCACCCTGATCCTGAACAAACTGCGCGGCACCTTTAACTGCGTGGCGGTCAAGGCCCCGGGCTTCGGTGACCGCCGCAAGGAAATGCTGCAGGATATTGCCACCCTGACCGGCGGCCAGGTCATCTCCTCCGAGCTGGGCCTTGAGCTGAAGGATACTGAGCTGTCTCAGCTGGGCCATGCGCGTCAGGTCAAGGTTGACAAAGAAAACACCATCATCGTCGACGGCGCGGGCAACCCGGACGAGATCAAAGCCAGAGTTCACCAGATCCGCACCCAGATCGACGCCACCACCTCCGACTTCGACCGCGAGAAGCTCCAGGAGCGCCTTGCGAAGATGGCGGGCGGAGTAGCGGTCATCCATGTCGGCGCGGCGACCGAGATCGAAATGAAGGAAAAGAAGCTCCGCGTGGAGGATGCGCTGGCGGCCACCAAGGCGGCTGTGGAAGAGGGCATCGTATCCGGCGGCGGCGTTGCGCTGATCGACGCGATCCCGGCGGTCACCAAGCTGCTTGACAGCACTGACGGCGACGAGAAGACCGGCGTGCAGATCGTCCTGAAAGCGCTGGAGGAGCCGGTTCGCCAGATCGCGGTCAATGCGGGCGTAGAGGGTTCCGTCATTGTGGAGAACCTGAAGAAGGCCGGCAAGGTCGGCTACGGCTACAACGCACTGACCGAGGAATACGGCGATATGATCGGCTTCGGCATTGTGGACCCGACCAAGGTCACCCGTTCCGCACTGCAGAACGCGGCTTCCGTTGCGCAGATGGTTCTCACCACCGAGAGCCTGGTTGCTGATAAGAAGGAGCCGGTTCCGCCTCCGATGCCGACGGATCCGGGCATGGGCGGCATGTATTAATCTCAACAAGTAAATAAAAAGAAAGAGGCTGTTGCAAGACAGCCTCTTTTTGTTTGTGGTGTTTATCGAAAGGTAAAATATATTTTCCGTTTCTTTAAAAGGCGGGATCTGCGGTCAGCCTGCGTTTACGGCGAGGATTGTTTTTACCTGACCGGTAATGATTAAAATGCGTTTTCCTGCTTTTCTGAAAAGCAGCGGGATCAAAGGGCAGGGCCCTTTGCCGTTCTCCGCAGAGAACGGAACGTACAACGTCTTTCGCGGACCTCCGGTCAGGACGCGCCTACGGCGAGGATCATTTTCATCTTGTGGTAATTGTTAACATATGTCTTTCTACGTTTCTGAAAAGCGGCGATAGTCATTTAGAGTGTCGAGCAAGGTTTTAGCCTCTGGCGAACCTCCCGACCGGAGGTCAGTGGGAACGAGTGATAGAGTTGTTTACGAATCATTTATGTTGCCGTGTGCGTTTTTCCCCGGCTCCGCATGGAGCCGGGGCCTTTTTGCGTCAAAGCATTCCCAACCAGCGAAGCAGGTAGATGCAGTCCTGAAAGCCCTGCTGGTAGATGAAGGGGCTTTCGATAGTATGCACCCAGTTTTTCGCGGCATCGAATTGATCGATCCATTCGTCGTTTTCGCCCAGCTGCTCCTGTATCTTTTGGTACAGCTCGGAGCAGGTGTCGGACGCGCGCTGGTACTCCGGATGGTTCCGCGTTTGTTCGTAGGAGAGACGGCCATAGGATTCCGCGCAGCAATACTGGAAGTTTTCTGCAAAGCCCGGGTATTCATAATTCAGTTCCATTTAAATACTTCCTTTCCCTTTTCTGTTGCCGCAGCGCTTGCAGGAATGAGCCGCACAGTGTATACTATTTGTGCGGGCCGCTCCTGTGAGCGGCTGCGGCATGATGGGGGAAGCGGTGACTGTTTGTGATGGACGCCGCTTCCTCTATTTTTTCTCCAGGCCGTCGTAAATCTGATGAACTCCCATACGCAGGACTTCGGACTTGTTGAGGCCCAACGCCTTGCAGCAGCCGGATAGCTTTTCGTTCGTCTCTTCATCCAGCCGGAGCTGCATTTTAATGGGTTTGGGATTGTCGGTTGGACGGCCCATTTTCTTTTTATCCACGATGTATGCATCACCTCACTTATTGTCATTATACTTTTATATGTTGTTTTTGCAAATCACACATTAATTCTATAAAATGAATATAGTTTTCTGAATGTCAGCAAATTTAACTCATAGATAAAATAATTATTTAAAAACTTAATTAAAATCTCTTTTGTGAATTTTAATGGTGATGAAATTTTACTTAAAATTTTAATAAAACTCTATTATGACAGTTAAAAACAGAATGGAATGGTTGCAAGCGACTTTCACATAAAGTGTTTTTATTTTAAACGATACGGGAAAGACTATATAAACGGGCTGCCGGTGCGCTGGGAACATATCCCCGCCGGCGGCTTTTTCATTTATTTGGAAGATTCAGGGATATTTACCTCCCTTTGGCAATACAGTGAAGGGGGATGGAAATCATTACACTTTTGTAAAGAATCCCGTAAAACCGGGCTTTTTCACGATTGGGCCCGCCTGGATTCGCCCCGAAGCGACCCGGTTCGCGGGGGAGAGTAGCTTTACAAAAAGGGCGGAAATCCGCCTTCTCCGTCCTCCTGCGCGGTTTGTGCAAAAATTTCGGTTATGGTAAGATAAATGCATCACCGGAGAGGAGGTGTGACAATGGAACCCAGTTCCTATTTATGGCTCGCAGTGATTGTCATCGCTGCAATCGCAGAGGGGGTTACGACGCAGTTGGTTTCGATCTGGCTGGTGGTCGGCGGCATCGGCGCGCTGATCGCGGATATCTGCGGGGCGCCGTTCTGGCTGCAGTTTACCGTCTTTGTGGCCGTGACCGCGATCACGCTGGCAATTACCCGCCCGTTGGTAAAGAAGGCCATGCGCTTTCAAAAGGAAGATACCAATGCGGGGCGATGTATCGGCAAAGAGGGCGTCGTCCTCTCGCAGATCAACAATGTCCAATGTGCCGGTCAGGTGACCGTGCTCGGCAACGTCTGGACCGCGCGTTCCGCGGACGGTTCCATTCTGCCGGAAGGCGAGAAAGTACGCATCAAGGCGATTGAGGGCGTAAAGCTGATTGTGGAACCGGCGCACAGCGCCGGCTGTATTGAAGAAAAATAAAGGAGGCTGTTTTTATGCCGTATCTGTTGTTAGTTCTGATTCTTTTGATCATCATTGTCATTATTTCCAATATCAAAATCGTGCCGCAGGCGCACGCGTTCGTCATGGAGCGCCTGGGCGCGTACCATGTCACATGGGAAACCGGCCTGCATGTCAAGGTGCCGTTTATGGATCGGATTTCC
Organism: Clostridium sp. D33t1_170424_F3; assembly: GCF_015667585.1. GTDB lineage: Bacteria > Bacillota > Clostridia > Oscillospirales > Acutalibacteraceae > Anaeromassilibacillus. Next base: position 20,638 of record NZ_JADPEG010000011.1, read on the forward strand.
AAAAAAGTTTCCCTGAAAGAGCAGGTCATCGATTTCCCGCCCCAGCCCGTGATTACCAAGGACAACGTCACCATGCAGATCGATACCGTCGTGTACTTCCAGATCACGGACGCGAAGCTGTACGCCTACGGCGTGGAGAACCCGATTTCCGCGATTGAGAACCTGACGGCGACCACCCTGCGCAATATCATCGGCGACCTGGAGCTGGACCACACCTTAACTTCCCGCGACGTGATTAACACCAAAATTCGGTTGATTCTGGATGAGGCGACCGACGCATGGGGCATCAAGGTCAACCGTGTGGAGCTGAAAAACATCCTGCCTCCGTCTGAAATCCAGGATTCCATGGAGAAGCAGATGAAAGCGGAGCGCGAGCGCCGCGCCAGAATTCTGGACGCGGAAGGCCAGAAGCGCAGCGCCGTCCTGATTGCGGAAGGCGATAAGGAATCCGCCATCCTGCATGCGGAGGCAATAAAGGAATCCAAAATCCGCGAGGCGCAGGGCGAGGCGGAGGCCATCCTCTCCGTGCAGAGAGCGTTGGCGGACAGTATCAAAATGCTGAACGAGGCGAACCCGGGCGAGGGCGTTATCGCCATCAAGAGCCTGGAGGCCTTCCAAAAGGCGGCGGACGGCAAGGCGACCAAGATTATTATCCCGTCCAACATTCAATCCATGGCCGGCCTGGCTACGTCCTTAAAAGAATTTATGTCTGAGGATAAGCTGGCCAAATAAAGCGCTTTTGAAACAACTTGCGGCAGAATACACAAAATACATGGGGATAAAGCAAGAACCTCTCCATATCTGGACGAAAAAGGAATTTTGCTGGAAATCGCTTGCTTTTAATGTCGAAATATCCTAAAATAAAGGAAGTGAATGCCATACCGGCGGTTGGCATCCGGAAAAGGCCGGAGGCAGAAAAACAACAGCGGAGGTATGCGCGATGAAGGGGTTTACCGTTCGGATTTGGTCTTTCTGCACAATGGGCTTCGTCTATCTTTCTTTATAAAATCAAGGCTGCGTCGTATTGCCGTCGCAGCCTGTTTTTTATTTCTTGAAAGAAGATTGCTGGAAAGAATCCCCCTTCCCAAATGAAAGAAACAGGAGAGTGTACAGCTATGGCAGTAAAAAAGGTAGCAGTCATCATGGGCAGCGACAGCGATTTTCCCACCGTTTCCGCGGCAATCAAGCGCCTGAAAGCGTTTGAAATCCCGGTGGAAGTACATGTGATGTCCGCGCACCGCACGCCCCACGCGGCGGCGGCTTTTGCGGGCGACGCAGTGAAAAACGGCTTTGGCGTGATTATCGCGGCGGCGGGCAAGGCGGCGCATCTGGGCGGCGTTCTGGCGGCGCACACCACGCTTCCGGTCATCGGTATCCCGGTCAAGTCCTCCACGCTGGACGGTCTGGACGCGCTGCTCGCAACGGTGCAGATGCCCAGCGGCATCCCGGTGGCGACCGTCGCCATCGACGGCGCGGACAACGCGGCGATCCTGGCGGCCCAGATGCTGGCGCTCTCCGACGAGGGCCTCGCGGCGAAGCTCGTGGAGATGAAGCAGCAGATGGCGGACGGCGTTGCCAAAAAGGACGCGGCGATTCAGGAAAAGGTGGCAGAGCTTTAATCTTTAATACTTGAAACCGGCTGGCCCGGGGAGGAGATAACAATGAACAGTTTTAGCGATCGGTATAAAGAGGCGGGCGTGGATGTGACCGCCGGCTACAAAGCGGTGGAATTGATGAAAAACCATGTCGCGCGCACCAAAATTCCGGGCGTGGTTTCCGGCATCGGCGGCTTCGGCGGATTGTTTCAGCCGGACCTGGGCGGCATGGAGGAGCCGGTGCTTGTCAGCGGCACGGATGGCGTCGGCACCAAGCTCAAGCTTGCGTTTTTGATGGACAAGCACGACACGGTCGGCATCGACTGTGTGGCGATGTGTGCGAACGACGTGGTCTGCTGCGGCGCAAAGCCGCTCTTCTTTCTGGACTATGTGGCGGTCGGCAAGAACGTCCCGGAGAAGGTCGCGGCGATCGTCTCCGGCGTCGCGGAGGGCTGCGTGCAGTCCGGCTGCGCGCTGATTGGCGGCGAGACCGCGGAAATGCCCGGCTTCTACCCGGTGGACGAATACGACCTCGCGGGCTTCTGCGTGGGCATGGTGGACCGCAAAAAGATCATCGACGGCAGCAAGCTGGCGGAGGGCGACGCGCTGGTCGGCCTGGCCTCCTCCGGCGTGCATTCCAATGGTTTCTCTTTGGTGCGCAAGGTTTTTGACATCAACGAGGAAAACGTCAACCGCTATGTGGACGAGCTGGGCATGACGCTGGGCGAATGCCTGCTCACCCCGACCAGGCTCTATGTGAAGCCGATCCTGGCTTTGATGGAACAGTGCGAAATCAAGGCGGTTTCCCATATCACAGGGGGCGGCTTCTTTGAGAACATCCCGCGCATGCTGAAGGACGGTCTGACCGCGAAGATCGATACGGCTGCGATCCCGAAGCTTCCAATCTTCGACCTTCTGCAGAAGGAAGGGGAGATTCCGAAGCGCGAGATGTACAATACCTTTAATATGGGCGTCGGCATGTGCGTCGCCGTTGCGAAGGAGCAGGCGCAGGCGGCTGTGGAAGCGCTGAAGGCCGCGGGCGCGGACGCGTTTGTCATGGGCGAGGTGGTCTCCGGCGGGGAGGGCGTCGTTCTATGCTGAACATAGCCGTTCTGGTTTCCGGCGGCGGCACCAATTTACAGGCGCTGATCGACGCGCAGAACGCCGGGCAGATCGAAAACGGCGCGCTGTCTCTGGTGATTTCCAGCAAGGCGGACGCGTATGCGCTGGAACGCGCCAGACAGGCGGGGATTTCCACGCGCGTGCTGCTGCGCCGGGAGTTTGCCCGGCAGGCGGATTACGACGCGGCGCTGCTGGCGCTGCTGGCAGACTACCGAATCGACCTGGTGGTGCTGGCCGGCTTTATGACCATCATCAGCGAAACAGTGATCCGCGAATATGAGAATAAAATCATCAACGTGCATCCCGCGCTGATCCCGTCCTTTTGCGGTCCGGGCTTCTACGGCCTGCACGTGCACGAGGCGGCGCTGGAAAAGGGCGTCAAGGTGAGCGGCGCGACCGTCCACTTTGTCAACGAGGTGTGCGACGGCGGACCGATCATCCTGCAAAAGGCGGTGGAGGTCTGTCAGGACGATACGCCGGAGACGCTGCAGCGGCGGATTATGGAACAGGCGGAATGGAAATTGCTGCCGGAAGCGGTCTCGCTGTTTTGCGCGGGAAAAATCGCTGTGGAAAACGGCAGAACCATCATAAAAGACTGATCGGAAACAGGGAAAGGGCGTAATGGAAATGGTGACAAAAAATCTTGCTGAGGAACTGGCTTCTAATTCCTATCCGGGGCGCGGTATTGTCCTGGGCAGAAGCGCGGACGGGAAACAGGCGGTCATCGCCTATTTCATCATGGGCCGCAGTGAAAACAGCCGCAACCGCGTATTCGTAGAGGACGGCGCGGGCATCAAAACCAAGGCGTTTGACGAGAGCAAAATGGTGGACCCGTCCCTCATCATCTATTCCCCGGTGCGTGTGCTGGGAAAAACCACGGTTGTGACCAACGGCGACCAGACGGACACCGTCTACGATTTTTTGCAGCAGGGCAAGAGCTTTGAGGATGCGCTGCGCACGCGCACCTTCGAGCCGGACGGCCCGAACTTTACCCCGCGTATTTCCGGTGTGGTCGAGCTGGAAAACAACTGCTACAAGATTTCCATCCTGAAGAGCGCCTGCGGGGACGAGTCCTCCGCGCGCCGCTATTTCTTTGATTATGACGCGCCGCGCGCGGGCGAAGGCCACTTTATCCACACCTATGAGGGAGACGGCGACCCGCTGCCGTCCTTTGAAGGAGAGCCGACCCAGGTCAAGCTGGAAGGCGGCATCGACGCGTTTACCGATCTGGTGTGGAACGCGCTGAATGCGGACAACAAGGTTTCCCTGTTTGTCCGGTACATCGATCTGGCGACCGGTGAGGCGGAAAGCAGAATCGTCAATAAAAATCAGTAATGGGGGAGTTACCAATGGCAAACGAGCTTTTATTGAAATATGGATGCAACCCGAACCAGAAGCCGTCCCGCATTTTCATGCAGGACGGCGGCGACCTGCCGATCGAGGTTCTCAACGGCAAGCCCGGTTTTATCAATTTCCTCGATGCGTTCAACAGCTGGCAGCTGGTTAAGGAAATGAAGGAGGCCACCGGACTTCCGTCCGCCGCTTCCTTTAAGCACGTCAGCCCCGCCGGCGCGGCCGTGGGCCTGCCGCTGACGGAGACGGAGCAGAAGATCTATTTTGTAGACGATCTGGAGCTTTCTCCGATCGCCTGCGCCTATGCGCGCGCCCGCGGCGCGGACCGCATGTCCTCCTATGGTGACTGGGCGGCGCTCTCCGACGTCTGCGATAAAGAGACGGCGACCCTGCTGGCCCGCGAGGTGTCCGACGGTATCATTGCGCCCGGCTACACCGACGAGGCGCTGGAAATTTTAAAAACCAAGCGCAAGGGCAACTACAACGTGGTCAAGATCGACCCAGCGTACAAGCCCGCGCCGATTGAGCATAAGGACGTCTACGGCGTGACCTTTGAGCAGGGTCGCAACGAGTTCAAAATTGACAACAGCCTGCTGGAAAACATCGTAACGGACAACAAGGAACTTCCGGAGGACGCAAAGCGCGACCTGCTGATTTCCCTGATTACGCTGAAATATACGCAGTCCAACTCCGTCTGCTACGCCAAGGGCGGGCAGGTGATCGGCGTTGGCGCCGGCCAGCAGTCCCGCATCCATTGCACGCGTCTGGCGGGCAACAAGGCGGACGTCTGGTTCCTGCGCCAGCATCCGAAGGTGCTTGGCCTCAAATTTAAAGAGGGCATCCGCCGTCCGGACCGCGACAATACCATCGACGTCTATATCTCCGATGAGTATATGGATGTGCTGGCGGACGGTGCATGGGAAAATCTGTTTGCTGAAAAGCCGGAACCGCTCACCGGCGAAGAGAAGCGTGCTTGGCTGGATACGCTCACCGGCGTTTCCCTCGGTTCCGACGCATTCTTCCCGTTTGGCGATAACATCGAGCGCGCGCATAAGACGGGCGTGCAGTATATCGCGGAGCCGGGCGGCTCGATCCGCGACGACCACGTGATTGCCACCTGTAATAAGTACGGTATCGCCATGGCCTTTACCGGCATGCGCCTGTTCCACCATTGATCGGCGGGAGGGCATAAAAGTGAAAATACTGGTAATCGGCGGCGGCGGACGAGAGCACACCATCGTCCGCAAGCTGAAAGAAAGCCCCAAGGTTGAGAAGCTGTACTGTGCGCCGGGCAACGGCGGTATTGCAAAAGATGCGGAATGCGTCGCGATCTCCGCGATGGACCTGGACGGCGCGGTAGCTTTTGCAAAAGAAAATCAGATCGATCTGGTGTTTGTCGCGCCGGACGACCCGCTCGCGGCGGGCATGGTGGACCGGCTGGAGGCCGCGGGCATTCCCGCGTTTGGTCCGAACGCGCTTGCGGCGGAAATTGAGAGCAGCAAGGTGTTCTCCAAAGACCTGATGAAAAAGTACCATATTCCCACAGCGGGCTATGAGGTGTTCAGCAATCCGCAGGATGCGGTGGCGTATATGGAGAAAAACAACCGTTTCCCCATTGTCGTCAAGGCGGACGGCCTTGCGCTCGGCAAGGGCGTCATCATCGCAGCGGACTTGCAGGAGGCTAAGGACGCGGTTAAGAAGATCATGGAGGACAAGGCGTTCGGCGCGTCCGGCAATCAGGTGGTCATCGAGGAATTCCTCACCGGCCCGGAGGTTTCTGTTTTGGCGTTCACGGACGGCAAATGCGTCAAGCCGATGGTTTCCAGCAAGGACCACAAGCGTGCACTGGATGGCGACAAGGGCCTGAACACGGGCGGCATGGGGACCATCAGCCCCAATCCGTTCTACACCGATGAGCTGGCGCAGACCTGCATGGATACGATCTTCCTGCCGACGATCCGCGCTTTGCAGCAGGAAGGCCGCCCTTTCAAGGGCTGCCTCTATTTTGGCCTGATGCTGACGCCGAACGGCCCGAAGGTAATCGAGTACAACGCCCGCTTTGGAGACCCGGAGGCGCAGGTTGTTCTGCCGCGCCTCAAGACCGACCTGGTGGATATCCTGCTGGCGGTCCGTGAGGAACGTCTGGAAGAGCAGCCGATCGAATGGAACGACGGCGCGGCGGCCTGTGTGGTCATGGCGTCCGGCGGCTATCCCGGTTCCTATCCGAAGGGCCTGGAAATCACCGGCCTGGACGAAAACGGCCAGGTGGACGGCGCGACGGTCTATCACGCGGGAACCAAACTGGAGAACGGTAAATTCTATACCAGCGGCGGCCGCGTGCTGGGCGTCACCGCAACCGGCGCGACGCTGGAAGAAGCGCTGCAAAAGGCTTATGCGGCGGTGGAGAAGATCCACTTTGACGGTGCGCACTACCGCAGGGACATCGGCAAATACTGATAAAGATAGACAGGCCTGTATCACGTGTGCGGTTTACACAAGATACCGGCAGAATCAGAGAGCCCCCTCGCCGAAGGCGAGGGGGCTCTCTGATTCTGCCGATTTTTATGCGTTCGCGCTCAATTGAGCATGGCGACAAATAAAGTCAGATACCCGGCAAACGTCACCCAGAGCAAGTAAGGGACCTGCAGCCAGGCGGCGGGTTTGCTGATTTTGGAAAACAGAATCAGCATGGCCAGGATCAGGCCCCAGAGCAGGATCAGCCATCCAAAGGCGAACCAATACAGCTGCAGGTTAAAGAAGATGATTGACCAGAGGAAATTGACCGCCAATTGCACGGCGTAAACCCACAGAGCGGCTTTTTTGTTTTCGGAGTCCGAGACATAAATCAGATAGGATGAGATACCCATCAGCAAAAACAGAATCGTCCACACGACGCCGAATACCCAGCCGGGCGGGGAAAGCGGCGGTTTGGTCAATCCCTCGTACAGCTCCATGCTGTTCATTGTGGCGAGTGCGGATATACCGGCGACACCCATGCTGATTAACAGGCTGATAATCAGCGGTTTCCACTTGATTTTCATGTAGATCCCCCCGTTCTTTACCATATCATATGGAGAAAAGCCGCCCGCCATACCAACAGGAAAGAACATCCAGCATTTTACTGCATGTCATACGGAAAGAACCGGGACGCAGAAACCACCGGCGTGGCCTGCACGGAGTTGCACCCAAAAGGCAGACAATTTGCCGTTTGTATCGCGCTATGGCTGGCGTTGCAGCCGGTATTCGTTCGGTGTGCAGCCGGTTTCTGCTTTAAACAGTTTCGAAAAATACGAAAAGTTTGAATAGCCGACGCGGGAAGCAATCTCCCCAATGCTGTATTCCGTCTGCCGCAGCAGCCGTTTGGCTTCCTGTAACCGCGCGCTCACCAGATAATCGTTGATGGAAGTCCCCGTTTCTTTTTTGAACAGGCGTCCCAGATAGTCGGGGTTCAGGAAAACCTCGCCCGCAAGTCCCTCGCGCGTCAGCGGTTCGCCGAGGCGCTGTGAAATACTGCGCTTGACCCGATCGACCACGGAGTCGGACGGCAGGCTCTTTTCTTGCGGTTCCGTATGCGGGCGTCCTTCCTTGGCAAGCGTTTGTACGGCTGTGTACAGGGCGTGAACCGGACAGGGATCTGCCTGAGAATACCGCACCCCGGCGCGCAAGTGCATCCGGCAGACGGCGGCAAGCCGCCTGCATCGGGCCGTGATTTCCGCGGGGCTGCATACGGGCAAAAGCACCGCAAAGATGGATTCCTCCATGGAAACAATCGGAATCTGCGGAAAGCCCTCCAGAAGGATTTCGGCGGCAATATTTTTAAAGGCATAGGCAAACAGGTTCCGTTCTGCAATGGCGGAACCGGCGGCTTTCGCGTGCAGCAGCACGGGGATGTAGAGCGCGTCCGCATCGAATTCGGCGGCGCGCAGGCGGGCGTCCTTTTCGATGTATCGGTAATCGATTCCCTGATAAGCACCCGACAAAATATCGTACCAGAAGCGTTCCGCCACCAGGTTCTTATTGCTTTCCCAATACTGCCGGCCCTGCTGCCGCTCCCGTTCCTCCTGCTGCCGTGCAATCTGTGCGGCGGCTTTTTGCAATGCGCGGCCCAGCTCTGAGAAATCCACCGGCTTGAGCAGGTAATCGGAAACGCCGTTCCGGATGGCCTGCGTTGCATAGGAAAAATCTGCATGGCAGGTCAGAAGGATACAGACAATCTCCGGAAAAGTGGTTTGCAGCCAGGCCACCAGCTCCAGTCCGCTTTCTCCGGGCATCTCAATGTCGCAAAGCAGAATGTCAATACAGTTATCCTGCAAAATCTGCCTGGCCTGTTTGCTGCTGTTCGCAACAAAAACGCTGTCAACGCCCCAGGTTTCCCAGTCAAAAGCCTGCCGGAGCGCGTTTGCCGCGATAACTTCGTCATCCACCAAAAGAAGCTTCATGGCCGGGCCCTCCTTCCTTCCGGACAAGAGGCAGCCGCAGGTGGACGGCGGCCCCGCCGGATGATAGATTGTCGAAATGAAGAACGGCCTGCTGCCCGTAAATCAGTTTCAGCCGCTGCCTGATGTTGTAGATGCCGATATGTGTTTCCCGGTCCTCGTCGGGAAGCTCCGGGAGGTTCAATTCGGGCAGTAAACCTTCCGGATAGCCGGAGCCGTTGTCGGAAATCTTTATATCCAGCGCTTCTCCTTCTTCTTTCATAGAGATATGAATCTGTGTTTCTTTCTCATTGGAATACGCATGTTTTACAATGTTCTCCACAAAGGTGTGCAAAACCAGTGTGGGAATACAGGCGTCATACAGAGCGGGTTCCAATTCCACGAAGGGACGGAACTGGGCGTCAAACCGCAGCTCCTGAATGCGGAGGTAGTTTTGCACATGCACCAGCTCTTCCTGTATGGTCACCAGTGTGTCCGGGCTTTTAAACATATAGCGGAAATGCTTCATTAAACAGGTGGTCATTTCCAGAATCAGGCGGTAGTCTTTGACCAGAGCAAGGCTGTAAATGACGTTAAGGGAATTCAGGAAAAAGTGCGGTTTGATCTGTAGATTCAAATATTGCAATTGCGCCCGGTTCCGCTTGAGCTGCTCCTCGTACACGTCGATTTTCAGGGTGTGGATTTCCCGCGTCATCTCGTTGAACGCATCCGTCACGGCGGCCAGCTCAGTGGTTCGGGGCAAATCGGGAAGGTTTACATCAAAATTGCCGTTGCGCACCGCGTGCATGCCGTCCGTGACGCTGCGCAGCGGAACAAAAATATTTCGCCACAGCAAAACCATTAAAATGGGGATACCGGCTATGGAGACAACGGAGAGCAGAATCAACAGAATGTTGGACAGGTCCAGTCCTTCCAGCAGGGTTCGGTCCGGAATCAAAAACAGGAGATGGAAGGAACCGGTTGCGGAGGAGACATCCGCAATGAGATAGTCCGGCCGGGGGAAAAATTGCCCCCCGGTCTGTAATTCATCCGAAAGGATGATGTTCTTTTCCTTCAAAAGCGTCTGGTCAGTCATTGGCTGCCGGTCGGCAGTGGAAAGCAGGACCAGCCCGCCGGTGTTATCCGCCACTTTTTTCGTGGGGAGCGCCAGATTGTCCGCGCAGATCCAGGAACCGGCATAGACGCCATTCAGTTTTGTAATGCGCAGGAGGTAATACTGCCCGTCGATCTCCTGCGGAAACCAGCCCGCTTCCCATTGATCTGCAAAGGCGGAATCCGTCAGGTTTTTCAACAGGAATTTACGAATGGCATTCCGTTCCACTATGGTTTCGTTCTTCAGGCTGGCGGCGATATAATCCCGCGTGGTGTGGTAGTAGAAAAACAGTCCGTCCGTGTTTTGATACGCATGCAGATACTTGGAAAACGCGCTTTGCACGGAAGTCAGCGCATTCAGCCGCGCCAAACTGTCCCGCGGCGCGGATATTTTGGAATAGGTGGAGGTGTCCAGCAGAAAAGAGGAAAGAAAGGAAGAGGTGTTTTCCAAATCCCGGTCGATCGATTCCATCCGGAGCGCCAGCGTATTCCGGTTGGATTGAAACGCCTGATCACGCACGACGCGGATCGCGTGCAGGCTGCTGGCCAGTGCGATCAGGAGCACTGGCACCACGCACAGGAGAAAAATAGCGGTGATCTGACTGCGCATAGAGCGAAATATCCGTTTGCATCCTGTCACGTTCCGTCTCCCTCTTTCATCTAAATTTGCATTTGCATCTTGGCTTATTTTAGACTATTATGATAAAAAAGTCAAAAGCATAAGGGAATAAAGCTTTTTTCAATAAACTAAGTAATCCGAATACGAAAGTCGGAATAACAACAATCTAGGTCGGGATAGAGGCAGAAAACACAGGGGAAAAGCGGTATTATAAACCCACAGAAAGCTTTTCCTCCAGTTGGAAGGAGAGTTTTTATGAAGCGAATTTGTTTGGCGGCAATCCTCGCGTCGGTTCTGTTCCTGTCAGGATGCAGCGGAGCGGAACCGGAGCAGACGGCGGAACCGGAAGCGGAATTGCCAATTGTCCGCGTGCAGATTGCAGCGGTCGCGGAGCCGGAAGCGTACGCGCTGGTCAGCGCGGAGGCGGACCGGATCGGCGTGGAAAAGGCGGGCGTACATATTGAGCTGGTGGCAAATACGGACGCCGGCGGCAGCTTTTATTTGAGCAACAGCGAGCCGACGGATTTGATTTATTGCAGCTACGGCAGCTACAAGGAGTACGCGTCCAAGGGATACCTGGCGCCGCTGGACAGAGCGCTGGAAGACTGCGGACAGGGCATTGTGGAGGTGATGGGAAAACAAAAACTGGAGCTCGCCCGGCGGGATGGCGTACTGTATGGCGTTCCCAAGCCGATGGGCGATATTGAGTGCGACGGCATCATGTTTGCAAAAAAGTATCTGGATCAATATGCGATCGATGTTTCGCAGGTCAAACGATTTGAAGACCTGGAGGGCGTGTTTTCCATCATCCGGAAGCAGGAACCCGACCTGATCCCCTACGTGGCGAACGTTCCCACCTCTCCGGTGGACGCGCGGTGTGTCATCGGCGACGTGCTGGCAGGCGGGATGGCGATGGTGTACTATGACGACGATTCCCTGCAGGCGGTCAATTTGTATGAAACGCCGGAGTACGAAGCGCGGGCGCGATTGCTGCGCCGGTGGTACCAAAAGGGCTACCTGCAGCAGGACGTTGTGACCAATATGGAGACCGGCGTGGACCAGGTGGCGGCAGGCAACGCGTTCTGTACGCAGTTTGTCATCCGCCCGGACGAGGTCCACTATGCAAAGGCAATTTATGGCGATACCATGGAGTTTATTTCCTTTGGCGACCGGCCGCATCGGAACACCCTGAGCGACTGCATGTATCTCTGGTGCGTCAATGCGCGTTCGGCGCATCCGCAGGAAGCGGTCAAGGTGCTGAACCTGATGTATAGCGACAGCGACCTGACCAATCTGCTATGTTATGGATTGGAAGGGCGGCATTATGTGAAAACCGGCGACGGGCATTTTGATTATCCGCCCGGCGTCAACAAAGACAACGTAACCTATACCTATCTGGGCAAATGGCTTTTTAACGGTTCGCTGGCAAACCCGTGGACCGGAACCCCTTTGGATATTGCAGATCAAATGGAACGATTTAATCGTTCGGCAATCGTATCCCCTGCCTATGGATTCCAGTTTGACGAGGATCAGCTGCGCGGCGTAGATCTGGACGAACTGGAAGCCGCGGCGGCCCCGTACAGGCGCGGCCTGGGCTTTGGCGTGTTGGACGTCGACCAGGCACTGCCGGCGCTTTTGGAGAAGTGCAAAGCTGCCGGTGCGGACAAGCTGGTTGCGGAGACGCAGCGCCAGCTGGATCAATGGAAGGCAAGCCGGCGGTAAGACTGGAACGGGAAACGGTTGTGGAACAAAGAGACACGCTGAACAACTGGAAAAGAAAAAGGAGAGACGAAAATGAGGCATCTTTGGAAAAGAACCGTATCCCTGATGCTGGCGTGCATGCTGGCGGCAGGCGGCGCCGTAGCAAACGCGACGACCGGCCCGGTCGGCACGACGGACATGAGCGTTGCCAATACGAAGCTGGCCAAACAGATGGAGCTGGAAAGCATCGTTCTGGCGCAAAATGAAAACAGCGTTTTCCCGCTGCGTACAGACAAGCCCGTGGCGGTATTCGGCAACGGGCAGATCAAACCGTCCACCGGCGGCAGCGGCTCCGGCGCGGCGAACGGCGCGTACACAACAAACTTCCTGGACGGTATGGACAAGCTGGGCATGGAGGCGTATCCGGAACTGCGCGCATATTACGAAGCGCATGTGAGCCAGTCCGGCAATGTGACCCACGGCTGGGATACCGCGAAGGAAGCGCCGGACGAATGGGGAACCCCGGTCTATTCCGGCACAGGCTTCAGCATGACGGCGGGCGTGGCGACGCCGGAAGTCAAGCTGGATGACGGCGAAGTAAAGGACGACGGCCTGGTGGCCCGCGCGGCGGAAGCCTGCGATACAGCGGTCGTGTTTCTGACCCGGACCACCGGTTCCGAGGAGATGGACCGCATCCAGCAGCCGGGCGACTGGTATTTGAACCATTCTGAGAAAGTCCTGCTGGAGCAGGTCAGCGATAAATTTGACAAAGTGGCGGTCATCATGAGCGTCAACGGCTCCATGGATATGTCCTGGGTCAGGGAGTACGGCGTGGACGGCGTGATGATCTCCTATGCGGGCGGTTCCCAGAACGGCTACGCGCTGGCGGAGCTTGCGTTCGGTTACGCCAATCCCAGCGGAAAGCTGGCGGACACCATTACGGAAACTTATGAAGAACATCCTACTGTGGACAGCTTCGGCTATACCTCCTATGCGGACGCCGGGCTCGATTTTGCAAAGAATCAATCCGCGTTTGGCCCACAGGACCCGGTTTCCCTGTATACCACGGGAATCTTTGAGGGGCACCGTTATTTTGATACCTTTGGGAAAGACGTCCTGTATCCCTTCGGCAGCGGCTTGTCCTATTCCGAATTTGCGTTTGAGGACATGCGCGTTTCCGTAGAGGAAGGGGCGAAGGAACTGACCGTCGAAGTCACCGTTGCGAATGTGACAGAGGACCCGGAGGCCGTCCCCGGCAAGGAGGTCGCGGAAGTATATGTCAGCGCGCCGGAAGGCAATCTGGAGCAGCCCTATCAAAAGCTGATTGATTATGAGAAAACAGAGCTGCTGGAGAGCGGTGAATCGCAGGAAATCACTTTCAACATCCCGCTTGCCGATTTCGCTTCCTACGACGAGGAACAGGCGGCTTACGTTTTGGAGCCGGGCGACTATTATATCCGCGTGGGCGGTTCCTCCCGCGACACACATGTGGCGGGCTGCTTCCGGGTGGAAGAGGAACTGCTGGTGGAACAGCTCTCCAACGAACTGGTGATGTCTGAGGACGCCGCAGCGCTGTTTGAAGAAAAAGCCCTGACCACCAAAAATGCCAAGCCCATCACCTATGAGGGTGAGGAAGAGGAACTGGCCGCAGCGCGGGGAGCTGCCGTAACCGTGGACGCTTCCAATATCGACGCAAAGACGCAGGCCCCGCAGCTGGAAGAAACCGTTGTGGAGGAGCTGCCGGAGGATGCGCCGGTCTATAAATACAGCGCCGTAGTGGACGGCACGGTCAGCCTGCCGGAATTTGTCTCCCAGATGACGCAGGACGAACTGGTCATGTTCTGCTCCGGTGGTGCGACAGCAGGAATCGAGACGTATTACGCCGATGATTCCGGTATCCGCATCGACAATGTCGGGACAAAAGCGAATATTGGAACCAGCGGCGCGGGGCAGTCCCGTACGGTTGAGCGTTTGGCCATTCCATCCGTGATCTATGCGGACGGTTCCGCAGGCATTTCCTACAATGCGTCCGAATCCCTTGGATTGGATAAGAATGTCGGCTGGCCCCGTGCGGCGGCAGTGGCCTGCATCTGGAATAAAGACCTGCTGAAAGAATTCGGAGAGGCTGTCGGCGAAGAAATGATCGCCATCAATGTGGACATCTGGCTTGCGCCCAGCATCAATTTGCACCGCAACCCGCTCAACGGGCGCAACAACGAATACTATTCCGAGGACCCGATTCTGAGCGGCATCACCGCTGCCACCGTGGCGACGGGCGTCAACGAAAGCGGCGTCACAGTCTGCCTGAAGCACTACGCCGGCAACGACCAGGAGTGGTACCGCCGCGGCCTGCAAAATGAAACGACTTTGGAAAAAGGCACCAGCCTTGATGCGATGAATGTTATCAGCACCGAGCGCGCCCTGCGTGAAGTGACGCTCAAACCGTTTGAAATGGCGGTGAAAACCGGCGCGGTGACCAACGTCATGTCCGCCTTTAATAAGATTAATGGGCAGTATTGCGCCGCCAGCGAAGAGCTGCTGATCGACATCCTCCGCGGCGAATGGGGCTTTGACGGATTCGTCGTCACCGACTGGGGCGATCTGGACACGATCGCGGACCCGGATCTGGAAATGGCGGGCGGCAATGACGTCATCATGTCCGGCAAACACGTCATGTACCGCATTCCGGACAAGATTGTGGAAGGACTTGGCGAAAAGGGGACCGTCACCATTGAGGACCTGCAGCGCAACGCCTACCATTTCCTGCGTGCCATCGAGCAGAGCGCGCTTTCCACCATGGAGGATAAGCACCAGTATGCGGAGACACTGGAAATCCGCACGACGGAGCTTCCGCTTGCAAAGGTCAACCGCGAATACGCGGAGAGAAAAGTCAATCCGCTGATCGCAGCCGGCGGCGAGGGAACCTCCTATTCCTTCTCCGTAGCGCAGGACAGCAAGGATCAGCTCCCCGAGGGCTTGGCGCTGCTGCCCAACGGCCGGATCACCGGCAAAGCGGCGGAAGGCCAGCAGGGCGTCTATGCTATTACCTTCCAGGTAACAGACAACGAGGGCGCCGTCGCCGTGAAGAAATTACAGCTGACAGTGGAAGGCGAGCTGGAAATCGCGCCGGAAGCGCTGCCGATCTCCCGTCAGAACCAGGAGTACCGTGTGGAGCTGGAAGCGAAGGATGCGGACGGCAACCCGGTGGAAGGCGCAACCTATCGCACGGAAGACCCGCTGCCCAACGGCATCACACTTTCTGAGGACGGCGTGCTCAGCGGCAGTTCTCAGGAGGCGGAGCCGAAGCAGTTTGATATCGATGTGCAGGTAACCGCTCCGGACGGCAAAAATGGAACCGCACATTATACCCTGCATACCATTGTGAAGTCGGTAGAGGTCAGCCTGGAAGAGCTGAGCCATGCAGAACTGAACGCAAACTACACCTGCGATCTGCAGGCGGAGGGCGGACTGGCTCCGTACACCTGGAAAGTAAAAGACCTCCCGTCCGGATTTGCTCTGTCCGGCAGCAGCATCAAGAGCGGCAACCTGATGTTCGGCCTGTTCTTTATCCCCGGCGTTGTGCCGGAATCTGCGGAAGGCAGATATGAAATCACCCTGATTGTCACCGACGCTCTGGGTGAGAGCAGCACCAGAGTGGTTCCGCTCGTCGTCGGAGATCCGTCCGACAGCCAGGAGCTGCAGATTGTCACCGGCAGCCTGGAAATGGGCAATGCGAACGAAACCTATCCCACCGTGCAGTTGAAAGCCGCAAACGCGCAGGGCGATGTGAAATTCTCCGTCGATGCGTCCAGCGACCCGCTGCCCAACGGCTTGGAACTGTCCGAGGACGGAAAGCTGGAAGGCACGCTGGCCTCCGATTCCTCCGGCGTTTATCAGATTGTCATACGGGCGGAAGACGGCGTGGCGTCTGTGACAAAAACCTTCCAGCTGTTTGTCAAGGGCCGCCTTGACTCCGACCCGATGCCCTTCAGCGTATTCACAGCAGAAGAGGGCAAGGCGTTCTCTCAGGAAATCAAGGCGTTGAACGGGCCGTTCAGTACGGACTATACCTACAAGCTTGCGGCGAACAGCGACGCGCTGCCGGAGGGCCTCAGCCTGACGGAAAAGAACTTTATCGGAACCATCGGCGGTACGCCGGCGATGGGAACAGCGGGCACATACAACCTTTATGTAGAACTGGATACGCAGACCTTTGCAGGCAACCCGGTCACCAGCATTGTACCGTATACGCTTGTCGTTAAAGAAAATATAGACGCTCCGGAAGCGGATAAAACTTTGCTGAACAAGGTCATTGGCTATGCAGAAGAACAGATGGATTCTGAAGCGTATGACAAGGTTCATGCGGATGTCAAAGAGGGATTTGAAAAAGCGCTGGCAGAGGCGAAACAGGTAAGGGACAATGCGGATGCGACCAGAGAAGAGGTGCTGGAGGGCTGGACCAATCTGGTTAAATGGATCCATGCCCTGGGCATCGAGGCGGGCGACAAATCCCTGCTGGCAGAGGCCATTGCAGAGGCAGAGCACTATAATCTGGAACAATATGTAGAAACCGGCAAAGAAGCGTTTATTGCGGCTTTGCAGGAAGCGCAGGACGTCTATGCGGATGAGTATGTAACCCGGCAGGAGATTGAAGCGGCGACGGAGAAGCTGATGGATTCGATTCTGGAGCTGCGGTTGAAAGCCAATAAAACAAATCTGGAAGAACTGCTGAAATCCGCAAAACAAATCGATCTGTCCAAATATACGGCAAAGACTGCGGCAGCCGTTCGCCAGGCGATCGCAGCGGCGGAAGCCGCAATGGCGGACAATGCCCTGAGCGAAGACGATCAGGCATATGTGGATCAGCTTGCGGAGAATCTGGAAACCACCGTCAAAGAGCTGGAAAAGAAGACCAGCAGTTCCGGAAAGGCCTCTTCCAGTTCGGTACCGGCCGGAAATGCATACGGCGCAGATGGTACGGCACTTGTCACAGGCGGCGCGGCGGCGCAGAGCGCATACGTCCGTTCCGACACGACGCTTCCGTTTGCGGTCCGCAGAGGACAGGCGTACTGCTTTAAGATGACGGTTGTCAATGGAACCGCCGGTACCGTGCCGGCCTTTACCGTGGGCAATGGAACCGTATTTAAGACGCAGTTTGTAGCACAGATCGGAAACGATTGCTATTTCAGGGTCTGGGCAATCGGCGCACCGGGCCAAAGCACCGGCGTGTACACGCAGCTGCCGGGTCAGAATCCGGTCAAGCACTGCACAGTCACCATCAACTGATTTTGTTTGTTAAAAGAGTACAGTTTAAAGAGGGGGATGCCTTTTCAGGCATCCCCCTCTTTGGTATAAAAAAGAGAGCCTCTGCTCGGAGGCTCTCTTCAATGGTTCTGTCAATTGCGGCCTTTGCCGATATAAAAGATTGCAATCGCGCCCGGGCCGGTGTGTGCGCCGATGATCGGGCCGATATTGTTGGTATAGATATGCCTGGTCTTGTATCGGCTTTTGATCTCTTTTTTCAGATAGGACGCGTCGTCTGGACAATCGCCGTGAATGATAAAAACCACCTGGTCTCCGTTGTCACGAAAGGTCTTTTCCATGTGGCCCAACAGCGTGTTCAGGGACGGCCTGCGCCCGCGAACCTTTTCCATTGGGACCAGCTTGCCCTCTTCCGTGATGCGCAGAATCGGTTTAATGCCCAGCATCGTGCCAACCAGTGCCGCCGCGCCGGAAAGCCGTCCGCCGCGCTTGAGGAAATTCAGGTCGTCCACCGTAAACCAGCCGGACACCAGAAAACGTTCGCTTTGCAGCCACTGGCTGAGCTGGTCGATGTCCATGCCCTCATTCTTTTTCTGCACAGCATAATAGACCAGCAATCCGGTTCCAAATGTGGCGGTCAGGGAATCGCAGACATGAATTTTACGTTCCGGGTATTTTTGCGACAGCTCCTCGGCAACCAGAACAGAATTGTGAAACGTTCCGGAAAGCGCGGAGGAAAAGCCGATATACAGAACATCCTGTCCATTTTGCAGGTATGATTCAAAAACTTCCGTGAAAATAGCCTGGTTGATCTGGTTGGTAGTGGCCATTTCTCCCTTGCGCAGGCGATCAAAAAAGGCCTTTGCAGTGAGTTCCCGCTCGTCGGAATAATGCGTATAGCTTGTATCACCCATCTGAAAGCCCATGGGGATGACGTCGACTCCCAGCTCTTCCACCAGCTTTGGCGTCAGATCCGCACAGGCATCCGTGATGATTTGATAGTCGTTCATAAAGATCGTTTCCTTTCCTTTGGGCGGCAGCGAAAAGCTGCTCAGTCTTTACTCTTTCCAAGGAAAAACAAAGCGATGGTACCGGGCCCGGAATGCGAACCAATGACCGGCCCAATATAGTTGATATAGATATTCTTTACATGAAAGCGCGATTTTACTTGTTCCGCAACATATTCCGCATCTTCCAACGCGTTTCCATGGCTGATGAAAACAGTCTGTTCTTCCGGACGTTCCACCGTTTTTGCCATGTGGTCCACAAGTGCGTTCAGAGATTGCCGCCGGCCGCGGATTTTTTCCACCGGAATCAAATGGCCCTCGTCGTCCACATGCAGCACGGGCTTGATGCCCAGCATTGTGCCGAACATGGCCGCCGCGCCGGAGACGCGTCCGCCACGCTTGAGAAAGTTCAGATCATCCACTGTGAACCAGTGTGCCAGCCGGTTGCGGTTGTCCATGACCCATTGATACAGTTCATCAATGGAAAGCCCGGCATTTTTTCGCTGCACCGCGTTGTATACCAGCAGGCCTTCTCCCATGGACGCCGCGAGAGAATCCGCAACCAGGATTTTGCGGTCCGGATATTTTTCCGCAAGCTCCTGCGCCACCAGGCGGGAGCAGTTATATGTTCCGGAAAGCCCGGAAGAGAACCCAATATATAGGATGTCCAAGCCCTTTTGCAGGTATGGCTCAAATGTCTCTGTAAAAGTCAGGGAATTGATCTGGTTGGTAGTGGCGACCTCTCCGGCGGACAGGCGTTCGTATACCTCTTTGGTAGGCAGCTCGCGCTCGTCGGGGTACTGCAGATAGGTAGTTCCGCCCAGCGTGTACTCCATAGGGATTACATGCACGTTCAGCTCCTCCACCAGCGCGGGGGTAAGGTCCGTATTGGAATCGGTAATGATTTGATAGCCGCTCATAAATTCAGCTCCTTTTATCCGTAGCAACAACTTCCGTCCCGGGTCATATGTCCATAAATGGATTATCCAATATTATATCCGATCCCCAAACATCTGTCAAAGACTGGAAAGCTGTATAAATAAAACAAAAGGCTCCTGTCAAAAACAGGAGCCTGATTTTTAAATGAGTCCCGCCTGGCCGTAATGTGCGAAATAACCTGCCTACGAAAGACAGGTGGGTGCCCGCCCAACGGTTTTCCACTCCCTTCTTCCAGCACAAGGCCGGGAGGTCTGCGGTCCGCCGCCGGAGCTAAGCTCCCGATTTAAAAGTGTAGGGTTATTTATACACAAGTCCACGCACCAGGCAGGGGGAACATTTAACCTTCGGATTCTTCCTCGTAGAGTTCTTCAAAGTGCTTTTCAAAAATTTCCGCAAGGCGGTCCAGCAGTTCTTCGTCTTCCACTTCCGCAAGCTGCTGTTCGCCGTCTTCTTCGATCGCCTCGAAGATGTAATAGGTGCCTTCGGATTCCAGCTCATCCTGCGGATCGTCAAAGGTAGGAAGCAACGCGTAGAAACAGCCTTCATCATTATCAATTACATCGAGGATTTCAAACTCATGTTCTTCACCCTCGTCATCGATCAATGTAATCAGATCAGCGCCGAATTCTTCGTTCATGGGGGTCATCTCCTTTACAGATTGATCTTTGTTATTTATTTTACCTTTCCAGGAACGCTAAGTCAACAGAAATCTTTTGTTATAAAATTATCTATAGATAAACGATAAAAAGTTTAAAAAAAGTATTGACATTCACAAAAACGGAGATTATAATATAGACAGAAACAGGGGAGAGAAAAAGAAGTAAGATGCCAAATAAGTAAAGAGCTTTGGTGGTATTACAAAAATGGTACCATGAGAAGCAGTTAGGAAAGGGCATCGGTTATTGAAAAGGTCTCTTTCATGTAAACGTAGCTTTTAAGAGAAAGGGTGAGTCCCATGGACAACGAAAGCATACAGTTTCGAAGTGCAGTCTGTCGGGCTTGCACTTCTGAACAATAAGATCCCCAACAGTGGAAGCTGTATTCCTGAAAATTGATTAGTCTATCCTAAATAATCAATTTTATTAATTTGCAACCAATGAGATACCAGCTGTTACAGAAATGCAAAGTATAAACAAGTTGGAAAATACAGTGTTTATCGCATGGAAGGAAAGCTGGAGAATCCAAATAAGCAACCACAGACACCGGTAACTGAAAGCAGGATAGAGCAATCGGTCAGTATTCCGGAGAAAATTGCATCGCAAAACTCAAATGGTCTGTAAAACTGGAAATCTTTGAAAAAGGACAGAACGAAAGACAGGATGAGGTCTACAGTCAGCATTTAATTTTTAGAAGGGTTGTAACTGGAGAACGGAGAGCCTGTAATGCCGGATTCTGAAAAGACCGGAGCGAAAGCAGGAGGAAGGAAACAGCCAACCAATCCAAAAAGAAAGCTGTAATTGGAAAACTGATAATGCCTGTAAGCTGGATTTCTTTTGAAAAGGTACAGGACAAAAGCAGAATGAAAGTGAGCGGTCCAATTGGATCAACAGGGAATTTGTAACCAGAAAGCCTAGAAGCCTGTATCACTGGTAGCGTGAAGTACTTGTTTAGGTTGAATGCCGGAAGAAACCTGCATATAGTTTTTGAAAGCGAAAAGATTGGAATAAATCGTAAGTTGAAGAGAGAACTGATGATGCAGAATTTTCTGAAGGCGATCGTTTCTGGCAAAGATCAGAGAGTAAAAAAGGACCCGCGCGGGAAATTTGATTTATTCACAAACTGATTTTGCAAAAGAACGGTATCATTCATTATCTCGTTTTTATAAAAATAACGCGAAAAGGGATGAGTCCAAAGGGCAATTGAATTTTTAGCTGGCCATGAATTGAGAAAGGATACGATCTGTATTAAGAATCAACCAATGGTTTGCACAAACAAACTCCTTTATTCGGAATAGCGTGATCTATACTTTAAAACCCGGTTAACTTTTATTAAAAAGTAGTTCAGTATGAACATGAAGAATTATTTGGGTAACTCTAAAATATAGTTTCAAACACGCGTAAAGATTCCAGAATCGTGGGAAAATGAGGAATGATTCCAATGGTTCCCATGTACTAAAATTCCAAAGACCTGAAAAGGTGTTTAGATAGTAAGAGGATCATAATTTGTTCGATAGCTCTGAATAAGGAAGCTCTGGTAATTAATGTTACCGGAGCTTCTGTTTTTATGTTTTCCTTTTTCTTCTATTTTGTGTACAAGTTGTGTATAATAAGGATAGGAAAAGCGGCCAAACTGAAATAGACTGTGTGAAGGAGGATTCGGTATGAATCAATACGATGTCATCGTTGTCGGCGGAGGGCCGGCTGGATATACGGCGGCTCTGTACTGTGCCCGCGCGGCGCTTTCCACTTTAATTATAGAAGCGATGGCGCCGGGTGGACAGATGGGTACTACTGATCAAATTGACAATTATCCGGGGTTTGCAGACGGCGTAAATGGATTTGAGTTGGCTATGGAGATGCAGAAACAGGCGGAGCGTTTCGGCGCGGTCAGCGTTTTTGCACAGGTTTCCTCGTTGCATTTAGACGCTCCAGTCAAAAAAATTTGCACGGAAGATGGGGAGGAGTATGAAAGCAGCGCTGTGATTCTAGCGCTTGGCGCTTCTCCGCGTGAGCTGGGATTGCCGAACGAAAAGAGCCTGCGTGGAAAAGGCGTTTCCTATTGCGCGACCTGTGACGGAATGTTTTATAAAGGAAAGACCGTTGCTGTCATTGGCGGTGGAGATACCGCGGCTGCGGATACAGTTTTTCTATCCAAGATATGCGAAAAGATCTATTTGGTGCATCGGCGCGATACACTCAGAGCTTCGAAGGCGTACCTGAAGCCGCTGGAAAAATGTGAAAATGTAGAGTTTGTGTGGGATTCTGTTGTAGAAGAAATTTTAGAAAACGGAAAAGTAACCGGTATCCGCGTGAAAAATGTCAAGACGGAAGAGCAAAAGGAACTGACCTGTGATGGCGTCTTTGTCGCGGTGGGAAATATTCCGAATACGGGACTTGTTAAAGAATCACTCCAATTGACCCCGGCAGGATATATTGACGCGGGAGAAAGTACAGAAACAAATTTACCGGGTGTATTTGCCGCTGGCGACGTACGTCAAAAGGTTTTGCGCCAGGTGGTAACGGCCGTTTCCGACGGCGCGGTAGCCGCGCATATGACGGAAGAGTACCTCACAAAAAAGTAAATTGGCAATTCTATGATGAAAAACCCTGACGATGCAGCAGTGATAGGACTGTTTTATCGTCAGGGTTTTCTTTGTGCAGATGGCTGTATCTTGCAAGATATAAGGTGCGGCCCAGAATGCTTCATATGCTTTTTAGTTGGTAAAAATTTTAGGTTCAGAATTGTGAAAATTGCGGAATAAAATATTATTCTGTCATTAATCAGGTGAATATGGTATACTTGTACCAGAATATTCCTAAGATCAGGGGGTGAAATCATGTATATAGCCCATAAGAATCCAGACGATGGAACAGAGCAAAGTATTTTGCAGCATCAGCAAGGGACGGTAGAGTTGGCGGAGCGATTTGCGGATCGTTTTGGCGACGGAGAATACGGAAGAATCTGTGCATGGCTGCATGATGTGGGAAAGTATACCGAAGCATTTCAAAAACGAATTCATGGCGCCAATATCCATGTGGACCATTCCACCGCCGGTGCGCAAATTGTGGATAAGATGATACCGGGTATCGGAATGTGGTTGGCCTATTGTATTGCAGGCCACCATGGAGGGCTGCCGAACGGCGGCAGTCCCATGGATACGCAGGCAGAAGTGACTTTGAGCGGCCGATTGAAACGTCATGTGGAAGATTACAGCGCTTTCTACGATGATAATACGCTGCCTCCGTTGCCTCAAAAGCAGCCGTTCCAACCGCTCTATAAAGCAGGCTTTTCCATATCATTTTTTATCCGTATGCTGTATTCCTGTCTGGTGGACGCGGACTATCTGGATACGGAAACCTTTATGAAAGGTGGCTGTACAGGCCGTGCCCAGAATCAGGCTGCTCTGGAATACCTGAAGGATAAGCTGGATCAGAAGCTGGAGACCTTTGCGGGAGCGACGAAGCCCATCCATATAAAAAGAAACGAAATTTTACAAAGCTGTCTGGGCGCCGCTGCTTCAGACAGGGGCTTATTTTCACTTACGGTCCCGACTGGCGGGGGAAAGACATGGTCGTCCCTTGCTTTTGCTCTGCGGCATGCAATACATAACGGGATGGATCGCGTAATTTATGTGATTCCCTATACCAGCATCATTGAACAGAATGCTGGGGAATTTAAATCCGTTCTGGGAAAAGAAAATGTTTTGGAACACCATTCCAACTTCGACTTTGACGAAGACCGAGAAGATGATGTGTTGAAGGTACAAAAGCTGGCGACGGAAAATTGGGATATGCCCGTTATCGTCACAACGAATGTGCAGTTTTTTGAATCCTTATTTGCCTGTAAATCATCCAGATGCCGGAAGCTGCACAATATAGCCAACAGTGTGGTGATATTTGATGAGGCGCAGATGCTGCCGACGGAATATTTATTGCCCTGTGTAAGAGCTATTGCGGAATTGGTGGCGAATTATCGGTGCACGGCAGTTTTATGCAGTGCCACACAACCGGCGTTGCAGCCCTTCTTTCCACCGAATATGCCAATACGTGAAATTTGTGAGAATACCCGGGAACTGTACGACTTTTTCCGGCGTACGCGTCTGGTTTACCGGGGAGCGATGGACAATCAAATGCTGGCGGAGGAGATGGGACAAGCACAGCAGGCGCTTTGCATTGTAGACAACCGGAGACAGGCGAGGGATTTATATCAGTTATTGGAAGGGGAGGGATGCTATCATCTATCCACTTTGATGTATCCGGCGCACCGCAAAAGAGTGATTGCGGAAATAAAAGTGCGTTTAAAAAGTGAGAAACCTTGTAAGGTGGTCGCGACTCGTCTGATTGAGGCGGGCGTGGATGTGGACTTTCCGGTAGTATACCGCGCGATGGCAGGGCTGGATTCTCTGGTGCAGGCGGCAGGCCGCTGCAACCGCGAGGGAAAAAGAGAAGTCAGCGATGTGTTTGTATTTAATCCGGAAGAACAATATGCCAATCGGCCGCATGCACAGGGAAGGCCGTTGAAAGCGGCGCAATTTGTGATGCGCCATTATAAAGACCTGCTGTCTCCGGAAGCAATTCATGCCTATTTTACTGAACTGTATAATGTAGAGGGGCCGGAGGGCTTGGACATGCCCCAAATTGTAGATAAATTGGAGTCCAGCCTGCAGGAATTTGGATTTTTTTGCGACTTTTCAGAAATTGCGGAAAAATTTGAGTTCATTGATCAAAAGACAAAGCCAGTGGTTATTGCCAAAGAAGATTGTGTGAAGCAGTGGGTTCAAGAACTTGCAAAGGGGCCAAACCGCGATTTGCTGCGCCGTTTGCAGCCTTACGCCGCGACGACCTATCCGCAGGAATTTGACCGCTTGCGCGACGCCGGAGCGATTACATATGTTTGTGGAGAAACCGCAGTCTTACTGGACGATGAAAGGTACAGCGAGAAAATTGGGTTGGACGCCCTAGCGTCCAGTGGAATTGGGATTATCATATAAAGGGGGAATTGATTTGGGATATGGCATTAAACTGAAGGTCTGGGGCAAATATGCACTTTTTACCCGTCCCGAAATGAAGGTGGAGCGCGTCAGTTACGATGTGATGACTCCTTCCGCCGCAAGGGGGATCATAGAGGCAATTTACTGGAAACCGGCGATCCGATGGAAGATCGACCGGATTCAGGTGTGTAAAAAAATCTCGTTTACCAATGTGCGAAGAAACGAGGTAGGATGTAAAATATCGGCTCGAAATGTTCGATCGGTTATGGATGGTGCAAAAAAACCTTTATATATTGATACTGCATCGAAAATCCAACAGCGGGCTTCCCTGTTGCTACAGGACGTCTGCTATATCATCGAAGCACATTTTGAAATGACACAGCAGGCGGGAGCGCGCGATACGCCGGAAAAGCATTATGCAATTGCGGCACGCCGGATGCGAAATGGACAGTGCTATCATATGCCATGCTTCGGCTGCAGGGAATTTCCTGCACATTTTCGTCTGGTGGAAGAGGACGAGCCGGAGCCGCCGGGTATCGCGGAAAGCCGGGATTTGGGGTATATGCTGTATGACATGGACTACAGCAATCCTCAGGACATCCAGCCGGTCTTTTTCCGTGCCAGGATGGAAAACGGCGTGATTGATCTGCGGGACTGTGAGGTGGTACGATGATTTTACAGTCGTTGGTGCGTTACTATGAAATTTTGGCGGAGGACGACGAGTGCGACATTGCCAGCCCGGGATATTCTATGGCGAAAGTGTCTTTTGCAGTCAATCTATCCGCTCAGGGAGAGCTATTGGGACTGATTCCCTTAAAAAAGACCGTTTTGCGTGGAAAAAAGACTGTGGAAATTCCGAAACCGATGAAAGTACCGGAACAGGAGAAGAAGACGGTTGGCGTTAAGTCCAATTTTTTATGCGAGAACGTCGCCTACATTTTTGGAATTGACAGCAAGGGAAAGCCGGAACGCGCCCGGAAGTGTTTTCAGGAGTTTCAAAAACGACACCGGGAAATTCTGCAGAACGTCAATTGCTTAGAAGCGAAAGCTTTGCTGCAGTTTATTGAGAACTGGAACCCGGAGCAGGCAACACAAACACCAGTGCTCGAACCATATATGGATGAACTGCTTTCGGGCGCGTTTCTGATCTTTAAGCTGGATGGAGGCGCATATCTGCATCAGGTTCCGGCAATCCAGCGCGCGTGGGAAGCAGACAAGAATGTAGGGACAGACAATGTGCAGATGCAATGCCTGGTCACTGGCAGGCAGCTTCCCATTGCAAGGCTGCATCCCAGCATTAAAGGTGTAAAGGGCGCGCAGTCCACGGGGGCATCCATTGTGTCCTTTAATGACTTAGCATATGAGTCGTATGGCCGGGAAAAAGATCAAGGATTGAACGCACCGGTCAGCCAGTATGCGGCCTTTGCCTATACCACGATGTTAAACTATCTCTTAGCCGATGAGAAGCATCGGATGGTTCTGGGAGATACCACCATTCTGTATTGGGCGGAAAGCCCCCAGCCGATCTATCGGGATGTTTTCTGTGGCTTTTTTTCTCCCAGCCCAACATCAATAGAGGAGAAGCAGGGTCAGAGTAAAGGTGCAGAGTTTTTGGTTGGAAGTGTAGTGGAAAAATTGATGCGCGGCCAAAATATTGCTGATTTTTCGGATGTTTTGGACTCTAAGACGGATTTTTATATCTTAGGCCTTGCCCCTAACGCGTCGCGCCTTTCCATCCGTTTTTTCCTGCATAATACTTTCGGCGGCTTTATCGAGAATATGCAGCAGCACTACAAGCGTCTGGAACTGGAACATGCGGCATATGAAAGAGAGATTATTTCCATTAAAGAAATGCTGGAGGAAACCGTATCGGAAAATGCGACGGATAAAAGTGCTTCCCCTCTTTTGGCAGGAGCAGTTTCCCGCGCAATTTTATTGGGGCAGGATTATCCTGCACTGTTGATGAATGCCGTTATGCTGCGGATTCGTGCAGAGCATGAGGTGAGCTACAAAAAAACGGCGACCGTAAAAGCGTATTTATTAAAAAATTTCAAAGCGTATCAGGAGGAATGTAAAGTGGCGTTAAACGAAGAAAGTAATAACAAAGCATATGTGTTAGGACGGCTGTTTGCTGTTTTGGAAAAAGTGCAGCAGGATGCGAATCCTGGGATCAACGCAACCATCCGGGACCGCTATTTTACCTCTGCCTGTGCAACGCCGGGCGCAGTGTTCCCAGTGCTTTTGCGGCTTTCCCAGCATCATATCGCCAAGGCAGCGTATGGCGGTGTCAGCGACAGGCGCATTGAGCAGCTTTTGCAAAAACTGGATGTGGAAAATGACCCGATTCCTGTTCACTTGTCTTTGAACGAACAGGGCGTGTTCATTCTGGGATACTATCATCAGAAAAATGCAAATTATAAAAAGAAAGAGGGAACTGAAAATGAGTGAACCGATCCGCAACCGCTATGAATTTGTAATCCTGTTTGATGTAGAAAATGGAAATCCCAATGGCGACCCCGATGCGGGAAATATGCCGCGCATTGATCCGGAAACCGGTCATGGTATCGTGACGGACGTATGCCTGAAGCGCAAGATCCGCAACTACATAGAAACCGTCAAGGAAGATGAACCGGGCTATAGAATTTATATTAAGGACAATGTGCCGCTGAATGCCAGTGATGAAACTGCGTTTGAAATGTTGCAAATTGATCCCAAAAATATGAAGGAAATTAAAAAGAACCGTGAAAATCTGGATTTGGAAATCCGAGATTTTATGTGCAAAAACTTTTTTGATATACGAACCTTTGGCGCTGTCATGACTACTTTTGTCAAAGCAAAACTGAACTGCGGCCAGGTTCGCGGTCCGGTGCAGCTGACCTTTGCTAGAAGCATCGATCCGGTAGTACAGCAGGAAGTTACCATTACCCGTGTGGCA
The DNA here is from genome assembly GCF_015667585.1 of Clostridium sp. D33t1_170424_F3. Taxonomy (GTDB): domain Bacteria; phylum Bacillota; class Clostridia; order Oscillospirales; family Acutalibacteraceae; genus Anaeromassilibacillus. Next base: position 48,349 of record NZ_JADPEG010000011.1, read on the forward strand.
ATCACAACCAAAGAGGACGCGGAGAAAAAGGGAACGGAGATGGGAAGAAAGTACGTGATTCCCTATGCACTTTATCGTGCGGAAGGATTCATTTCTGCCAATCTGGCCAGAAAAGTCACCGGTTTCTCCGAGGAAGACTTAAAGCTGTTCTGGGATGCAGTCGTCAACATGTTTGAGCACGACCATGCCGCGGCCCGTGGAAAAATGACCGTGCGAGAATTGATTGTTTTCCGCCATGAGAGCGAGCTGGGCAACGCTCCGTCATATAAGCTGTTTGATACGGTATCCGTTAAGCGGAAAGAGAGCACACAGATCGCCAGGCAGTATCAGGATTATAAGATTGCAGTGGATGCGGCGGCATTACCGGAAGGAGTCAGCTGCGTCAGGATGGTGTAATATGGCGTATCGGGAGGAAGAGTTTCTAAGTATTGCGGGAATTCAGCATTTTTCCTATTGCCGCAGGCAATGGGCGTTGATCTATATTGAACAGCAGTGGCAGGAAAATATCTGGACGATAGAAGGCAGCATTATGCATGAGAGGGCGCATGACGCGCTGTTTACCGAAAAGCGCGGAGACGTGTTAATTTCCCGTGGGATGGCGGTGTTCTCCGGGACGCTGGGCGTCAATGGCATTTGCGATGTAGTAGAACTGCATGCCTCTCCCGACGGAATTCCCATCTTTGGAAGGGATGGGAAATGGCGTCCCATGCCGGTGGAGTACAAAAGGGGAAAACCAAAGGAAAACGATGCGGATCGTCTGCAGCTATGCTGTCAGGCGATGTGCCTGGAAGAAATGCTGGGCTGCGATATTCCGGAAGCGTCGCTGTTCTACGGAGAAACGAATCGGAGAAACAAGGTGCCCCTAAACCAGGAACTGCGTGACAAGGTACAGGCAATGCTGTTGGAAATGCACGCGCTTTATAACCGGGGACATACGCCGAAGGTAAAACCCGGTGCAAACTGCAAAGCATGTTCGCTGGCGGATTTGTGTTTGCCCAAAATGATGAAACAGACGACCGTTGCGGCCTATCTGGATAAAAAGCTGCGGGAGGACACCGTATGAAAAAACTGGGAAATACACTTTTTGTAACCACTCCGGAAACCTATTTGGCACTGGACGGTGAAAACATTGTAATACGAAAGGACTCTGTAGAGTTAAAACGTGTTCCACTCCATAATCTGGAGGGAATTGTTGCGTTTGGTTATACAGGAGCCAGCCCTGCTCTGATGGGAGCTTGTGCAAAACGAAACATCGCGCTCAGCTTCATGACGCCTCACGGGCGATTTTTAGCTCGTATTACAGGGGAAGAATACGGTAATGTTCTGTTGAGAAAAACGCAGTACCGTTTATCAGACAGTGTTGTGGCAAGTACGGAGATCGGAAGTCATTTTATAATCGGAAAGCTGTATAATTCCCGGTGGGTTTTAGAGCGTGCCATGCGGGACCATGCGCTTCGTCTTGACGTAGAGAAAATGAAGCGTGTGGTGCAGTTTTTGAAAACATCTATAGAACAGGTACAGCAGGCAGGAAATTTGGACGAGTTGCGGGGCTATGAGGGAGAGGCGGCAACGCGGTATTTCAGCGTATTTGACGATTTGATTTTACAGCAGAAGGAAAGCTTCTATTTCCACGGCAGAAATCGTCGTCCGCCGCTGGATTCTGTAAATGCGTTGCTTTCATTTGTATATACACTCCTGACGCATGATACCGCAGCTGCTTTACAGGCGGTTGGTTTGGACCCTTATGTGGGGTTTGTCCACAGAGATCACCCGGGCAGGGTATCGTTGGCACTGGATCTGATGGAAGAATTGCGTCCTGTGATGGCGGATCGTTTTGTATTATCCTTGATTAACAAGAAGGAAGTCAAGCCGTCAGATTTTGTGCAGAAGGAAAATGGCGCGGTTTTGATGGAAGACGACGTCCGAAGAACCATATTGACAAAGTGGCAGACCAAAAAGCAGGAAACAATTTCGCATCCATATTTAAATGAGAAAATTCAATGGGGTTTAGTTCCCCATGTACAGGCAATGCTGTTGGCACGTTATCTGCGCGGAGATTTAGACGCATATCCGCCGTTCTTGTGGAAGTAGGTGAAGGGAAATGTTGGTACTGATCACATATGATGTCAACACGGAAACACCGGCAGGAAAAAAACGTTTGCGCAAAGTAGCAAAACAATGCGTCAACTATGGACAAAGAGTGCAAAACTCTGTTTTTGAGTGCATACTGGATGCGGCCAAATGCAAGGAGGTACAGCATAAACTGGAAATTCTGATCGACCCAAAAACTGATAGCCTCCGGTTTTATTATTTGGGAAACAACTATAAAACAAAAGTAGAACATGTTGGGGCAAAACCATCTTTTGATGTCACGGAACCTTTAATTGTGTGAGAACAGCCGGTGCGAATCGGAAGCTAACATAAAAATGCAGGGAGATTCGCACTGATAAAAATGAATTTTGAGTCTGTACTAGAAAATTACGGGCGAGATGGGAAGTTTCAATTTGCTGAAAGAGTAGAGACAAATTGGATATATGTATAAGTTGCATTATTAAAGAAGGTGATAGTTAGATACTTTTGCTGTCAGGCTCCGTGCGAGCCTGTGGGTTGAAATTACATTTTTAAGCCGGCTTTTTGACGGTTACTGCGGGTCAGGCTCCGTGCGAGCCTGTGGGTTGAAATCTTGACGTTCAGCTTAATATGGAGAATATACCATTGTCAGGCTCCGTGCGAGCCTGTGGGTTGAAATAATGTATAATATAGACAGATCAAAAGAGAGGGAAGTCAGGCTCCGTGCGAGCCTGTGGGTTGAAATTCGTTCAGTTCAAGAGAGGCCCAATCTTCACAAAGTCAGGCTCCGTGCGAGCCTGTGGGTTGAAATTTATTCGTTTACCGGTATTGGAATAAGGCTCTCTGTCAGGCTCCGTGCGAGCCTGTGGGTTGAAATCTCCAAACTCTCCCTTTTTTATATATTTGCGAATGGTCAGGCTCCGTGCGAGCCCATGGTTAAAATACAAAGGCCACGTCATATGGCGAGGCCTTTGTATTCATGTTTTCTGAGAACTCATGGGTTAAATGGGTTACATTTGCTCTTTCGATTGCACATAACCTGTCAGGCTCCGTGCGGACCTGTGGGTTGAAATACTCAGAATATCCGAAGGGCATTTTAGTGAGTATCATTTTCAATAGTAAAGCTCACTGTAAAGATTAGACCTTTATAACGTTATCCTTTGCTTTTCAATTTGGGATCATCATTAATCAACTAAGAAGCTTTTTATCTATCAAACTCTGGGTTGAACGCGTAGAAGTTTTTAGAGTTCAAATTATCTGTTGCAATTCGTAGCGCTTCACCAAAACGTTGGTAATGCACAACTTCGCGTGCGCGCAGGAACTTGATTGGATCGCGTACATCAGGATCATCTGCGTAACGAAGGATATTATCATACGTCAGGCGGGCTTTTTGTTCAGCGGACAAGTCTTCATGCAAATCTGCGAGCAGATCGCCGGTAACGGCAAACATATTGGCGCTGAACGGTTCTCCGCTTGCGGCTTGCGGATATACCGCGGTGGTGTGGTCTACAAAATACGTATCAAATCCGGCCTTTTTAATGTCTTCTGTGGACAAATTGCGGGTTAGCTGATACACGATCGTGCTGACCATTTCCAGGTGAGCCAGTTCGTCTGCACACGCAGGTTATCAGTCATTTCTCCCATGCTTGAGGCAATTTGGGGTACAATGTAATCTCAAAATCGTCCGGCGGGCTATGCCACCGGCCATTGTTTTCCTTGACGTAGACGACCTTTTCGAGGACTTCCTTGAGGAGGTCGTTTTTTGCTTTCGGTGTCGGGAGCTCTTGGTAGACATCGAGGAGGCGCTGCACCTTTGGAATAATCTCGCGGCGGCTTTCCTCCCGGACCTCCTCAAGCTGCAAGTCAGCCTCGACGGCAGCCCGGTCCTCTTGCGCCCGGCGCATTCGCTCCCCGATTTCCCGCACGCGGTCAAGGAATGTTTCGGTATCATACACGCCCTGCTCGAGGAGGTCATGCACATTGCCGCGCTGGACCTCGAGCGTCTCTATTTCCGCGTCCAGCTTTTTGAGGGCCTTACGCTTGAGCTGCACGAGGGAGCTTTTCCGGGGCGCGACGCCGAGCTCCCATTGAAGCCGATAGTCGTTCAGCCATTCACGCAGCGCCTCCAAAATCCGCTCCTCCACGAAATGCAGAGCCACGGAGACATTATCGCAAGACGTCGCAGCGCACATGAGGGTATCTACCTTGTTTTTGCTACCATAGGGGCGGCGGACCATTCGACGGCCGCACTTCCCACAGACGATGAGCCCGGCCAGCGGGTTCTTTACGACGTTTCGTTCGCCCACCGGGCGCGGCGGATTTTTCTTGATGTTCTCCTGCGCGGCAGCGAATACGTCCGGGTCTATTATACCATCATGCAGGCCGTCCACAATTACACACTCCTCTATGCTTGACCGGGGCCGCTCAATTACCACCTGCCCATCAACCATTTTTTTCACCGCAGGCCGCCAATTCCAGCGTACCTTGCCGATATACACGGGGTTGATGAGAATATCCCGCACGCTGGCCGTCACCCATTTCCCGCCCTTTTGAGGCGGGATTTTCAGCGCGTTCAGGCGGCGCACAATCAACGAGACGCCGAGCCGCTTATAGGTTCCGTCCTCCTGCTTTTCGCCGAGCGTGTAGAGCTCGAATATCATGCGGACTACATCGGCCTGCTCCGGGTGCGGCTCAAGGGTAAATCCTTTTTCGTGCTCGAGCTTTTTTCGGAGATAGCCGTATGGCGGTTGATTTGCGACGTACTTCCCCTCTTTGACAGAGGCAACACGGCCGCGCTGCAAGCGCCGGTTTATAACCTTGTATTCCCGGCGCGACATGAACAAGCCAAACTCGAAATACTCCTCGTCAAACTCGTTGGCTGGGTCATAGGTTTTCATCGGGGTAACTATCCGAGTATCAGAAAACTTGAACGTCTGCGCTACAAGCCCTTGGTCCATTGTATCGCCGCGAGCGAGGCGCTCAACCTCCATCACGAGCACGCCTTTCCACCGGCCTTGACTTACCTCATCGAGGACCTGCTGCATGACCGGACGGGCGGCTATCGTCTCGCCGGAGACGACCTCCCGATAGATTTGAGTAACATTAAGGCGCTGCCGCCGCGCGAGCTCAAGCAGCGCCTTTTCGTGTCTGGCGAGCGTTTCGCCCTCACCGCGCGCCTCCGCCTCGGCGTCGGCCCGCGATTTTCTCAAGTACATGCAATACTCGTCAGAGAAAGGGAGCACATAAAGCACCTCCTCCCGTTGAGAGAGCGGAGGGAAGCGTGAGAACGCATAACCGGCTACCGCTTCTCTCTAAAATCAACATAGATTATGTTGCGCTCTTTCTTGACAATGTATCGCTCGAACCCTTTTTAACATTGAGCACATAATCGAGGTCCGCCTGCATAATTTGGTCGAGGATAGCGCACACCTCGTTCTTAAAGGCGTTTTGCAGCTCCATAAGCTCGGATAAAAAGAGCGGCTCCATATTGCCTCCGTTGCTTTCGATATAGTTCTTTATCTCTGCGCGGGAGGCTTGCAACTTGTGTATAAGCTCGCGGTAAAGGCGCAGGCGCTCCGCCCGACCTTGCCGCATATCACGGTTCAGCAGCACATAGAAGTCGTCGAATATCTCTGTTACGACCGGTTTGAGCTCCGGCGGCAGCGCGTCGTAATGCTTCTTGAAATTGGTGTTGTCGTTGCGGAACACCACGTCCGCGTGCTTGCGCTCCTCGTCGCGGCCGAGGAGATAATCAACCGTTACATCGAAATATTCGGCCAGCCTGCACAGGGTATCATAATCCGGCTCTTTTCCTCCCGTTTCGTAGCCGGACACAGTAGAACGCTGCTTGTTTATGACATTCGCCAAATCCGTCTGCGTTATTCTCCGCTCATTTCGGAGAGATATAATTCTATCGGAAAATCGTTTCATTTTGGCACCGCCTCTCTTAAAAATATATCATAACATAGTTTGCCCCTTTAAGGAACACTTTGACCCGATAATCGGCATTTTGAAAAATATTTTTGAAAAAAGATTGACTTCGCCCCTTTTAGGAGCTATAATGTCGTTAGATACCCCGATAAGGGGCAGCAAAGGAGGTGAAAAACGTGAGGGAAAAGCTCGTGAAGCTGCGTGAAGCGGCCGGTTACACGCAGGAGACATTCTCAAAGGCGATTGGGATTTCCCGCAGCCATTACTCGCAAATCGAGACTGGCGAAAAGGACCCCTCTCTGAAAGTGAGCCTGAAAATCAAGCGCAAGCTCGGCTATGACAGGGACGACATTTTTTTTACCCACAAAAGCCCCGTTTCGCGTCGCGCAGAGTGATTATTTGGCTCTTTTCGCGTCTTTCCCCCTCTCTTGCCTTGTCTACATTTTAGGTCGAAAGGAGGCGAAAATATATGCCCAAGATGGCGACGAAAGCGGCGGGCAACGTCTTTTATGAGGCACGAATGGCAGCGGCAACGTGGAACGACAAGCTCAACAGCCGTGAGGGAGCCGCAGAAATTACCGGCCTCGACCGGACGCGGCTCGCCTACATAGAGCTCGGGACCATCAACCCACACCCAGAGGAGGTCCTTATCCTTGCGGATGCCTACAATGCGCCGGAGCTGCTCAATCATTTCTGCTCGCACATGTGTCCGCTCGGTGTTCACACGGTCCGGCCAGTACAACTCCAAGAGCTCGAGCGGTCCACGTTGCAGCTTCTTTCTGCGCTGCAAAGCATACCCGCCCTCAAGGATAGCCTTATCAACATCTGCGCCGATGGCGTAATCAGCGAACAAGAAAAGCCGCAGATGGAGGACATTCTCAAGCGGCTGGACGACACGGCCGCAAGCATAGAGGCCCTAAAACTCTACTACCGCAAACAATTTGGTAATAGGACAAATTAGGGCCGAAATAAACTGGAAAAGGAGGTGTTTTTATGGCCGCAGGTGCGGAGACAGGCAATATTGTCTCCGAGTTTTCCATCGGGAACACCCGCGTCAAGATATGCGACGATTACTGCCGCGACAGGACGCGAGAGGACGTTGAGCAGATTTTGCAGCGGATAGCCCGCCGGGCACTCGAACAATTTTCCGCAGCTACGGCTACAACGCCATGCACCGATTGAAACGTAGATTTGAGATAACGGCAACCGTTCTCTTGCTCGCCTCCCTTGTGTTTATCGCAGGGAACGCGCTCGCGCTGACGAGCGCCACAGGGCCGGAGGCGGCCGTTATTTCGGAACATGATTGGACAAGCCTGCCAGCAGCCACGGCAGAGGCGCGGCCGTCACCGGCAGCGGAGCCGAAACCTGTGGCGGAGGAAACAAAGCCAGTGGACAAGCCGCCGCTCTATGACGTCCCGATGTCGGACGAGCTGCAAGGTTATCTATACGAGGCCTGCGAGGAAACCGGCGTACCGTTTGAGCTTGCTCTTGCGCTCATTGGAAATGAGAGCGGCTACCGGCCGGAGGTTATCAGCAAGACCAACGACTACGGCCTCATGCAGATAAACACCTGCAATCACGAGTGGCTCGAGGAGGAGCTCGGCGTCGAGGACTTTCTCGACCCGGAGGACAACATCACCGCAGGGCTCTATATCCTTTCTGGCTACTTTGAAAAGTACGAGGACCCGAACATGGTTCTCATGGCCTATAACATGGGCGAGTACGGCGCGCAGCAGCAATGGGAAAAAGGCGTCTATCAGACGGAATATTCCCGGCGCGTCATAGCGAGGATAGACGAGCTTGAGAGAAAGGAGTTCCCCGATGAATGACGTTAGGCAGGCGACCGCGCCCGGATTGCGCAAAAAAAGAGCACCCCGCAGGGCGCTCGAAAGATACGCAGCTATCGCAATTCTTTTCCTCTCGGAGGTTCTTGTTGCGGCCGGAGCCGGTTTTGCCGTTTCGCTTTGGGCGCTCCCGGCAGCTTACCGGGAGAGAGGATATAACGCCGTCGGCGGCGAGTGGTTTTTGATTTTAGCCGTCGCCGCGATTGCATACCACATCTACCATAACTGGCTTTTCAAACAGCTTGAGGAGCCGCAGAAAAAGGAGGATTTACCATGACGAACACCACTACCACCGGAGGGAGCCGCTGCGGACGTTGCCACCGCGTACTCAAAAACCCGCAGGCCGTCGAGGCTGGCTATGGAGCAGTTTGCTACCGCAAGACATTCGGCAACAGCCTCCCCGGAAAAAGAAAGCCCCGCGCGCCAAAGGGCGACGCCGGGAGAGAGAAACACACGACCGCCGGGCGCTCGGATTTCGATTTTCACCTGCGGACTGTTGACGGCCGGAACATCATCGTTATCGAGGACCTCGACGCAGGCGGCATGAGCGTCACCAACAATATCGAGGCCGTTGTCGCAGAGGCGGCCGGGCAGCTTGGCACAGACCCGAACACCGCGCTCATTATCTACCGGGACAGCAGCGGTATCTATGACGGCGTGAGAGCGTCCATCGGAGACGGCCGCTACGGGTTCTACCATTTGGGCCAAAAAGACGAGGCGGCGGCCATCGAGGCGGCGCTCGCGGCCAGAGGGGCTATTGCTTGACCTGCGGGCGCGGGCCGAGCATTACCTCGGCGGGCCCATCTCGCCGGAGGAGTTCGAGCGCGCAGAGCCCTACGCCCGCCGTAAGCTCGAGAGAATAAACAGCCGCGAGGGTACGGACCACGGCGGCGAGTACCTTGCAATACTCGTTTCGGAAATCGTACAAAGTGACCGCTTTTCAGATTACACGCTCGCCTTATCGTTGCAGCGGGAAATCGAAAAGCAGGTTGCGGAAAATCCAATATGTCAAGCGTGCGGGAAATGTGGCATGAGAAAAGACCGTCCCATTACGGAAACGGCCCCTCATATCAGCACCATTATTTTACCTCACGCCAGAGCAAAAGTCAAGACGGAGGTGCAGCAATGAGCAATTCACTCGCTATTACGCAGCAATACCCGGTTAGCCAGTACAATCTCCTCGTCCCCATGCAGACGGTGACGGAGATTGCGGACATTCAAAAGCCGGTTATGAACGTGGTACAGATTTCAACGGACCTCAATGACAAGGAGATTTACGAGCAGGAAAAAGCCAAAAAGGCTTGGACGGACCGAGACGGCTATTCGCACCCTGCCGTCCCGGCGCGCTATTCCATCACCAAAAAAGGGCTCACAAAACTCATGCGAGCCGCAGGCATTAAAATCCTTTCCTCTCGTCCGGTTATCCCGTCCACCTGTCAGAAATGCGCCAATATGAACGCGGCCATCGGAAAGCCGGTCCGCTGCGGGGCCTGCCCGAATAAGGACGTAAAATACGAGGTCCGTATCAGCGTACCGCAGCTCACCGGAGAGGATATGGAGGTCGTAGCGCACAAGGAAATCCTCGTGGACGACGTTGTGGAGGGCATGAGCGACAAACAACGCGCCGAGTTCCTCAAGTTCCGAAATGAAATGTGCGAGAGCAAGGCCCTGAACCGCGCGCTGCGGACGGCCATGCAAATCAAGGGGACCTACCTCATTGAGGAGTTCAAAAAGCCGTTTGTCGTAGCATACCTCGTTCCGAACCTCGACAACCCGGACGTCAAAGCGGAGGCGGTAAAGGCAATGTTCGGAGCAGCCGACGACATCTACGGCAGCCATAAGACCCGCAAGACAATCTATGTTGACGACGACTACGACGACGGAGACGGCCACGAGGCCCACGACGAACCCATCGGCCAGCCCTACGCCGCGCCGGAGCCGGAACCCGCACCGGCCGCCGCCCCTCGCGCGCAGCAGAACGAACAGGCTGGACACGCAAAAGAGGTAGACCCCGACAAGTGCGTTGTTTGCGGCAAGCAGCTCACAAAGGGCGTTTCAAGCTACTCAATCGAAAAGTTTAATATCCCGCTGTGCATGGACCACCAGCGCGAGGAAGAAAGAGAGAGGGCGCAGCTATGACAATCAAGGTTTTGCATACGGCGGACTGGCATATCGGCTCTTTTCCCGGCCCGGAGGTAAACGGAGAGAACGCCCGCCTCAAAGACATCGAGGAGTGCCTCGAAAAGCTCGCGGCCACGGCGAACGACGAGGAACCGGACATCATCATCATTTCCGGCGACGTGTTTCACCAAGCCCGCGTTTGGAGCGACCGAGGGCTCCGAGAGGCCCGCATTGCCATCGGTTACATCAAGCGCCTCGCGGCGGTTGCGCCGGTATGCGTCCTGCGCGGAACGCCAAATCACGACAGCGAGGAACAGTTCAATATGCTCCGCACCTACTTCACCGGCGATGAGCGCGTCACCATCATGGATGAGCCCGGCGTGTATGCGGTGAAAACCTACGGCGGAGGAACGGCGGTCCAAGTGGCCGCCCTCCCCGGCTTTGACAGGGGCTACTACCGAGCCCGCCACCCCGGCCTCTCGAAAGAGGAGGAAAACGAGATGTTCACGGCGGAGCTTGCCAAGATGATTATTGGGCTCAAGGCACAATGCAGCGACGCCGTTCCCTCTATCCTCTCCACGCATTTCACGGTAACGGGAGCCAACACGGAGAGCGGACAGACACAGCTATTCGCACAGTATGAGCCCGTCATTGAACCCGCCACGCTGGCGGCGGCAGACTTTGACCTCGTTTGTCTCGGGCATATTCACAGGCCGCAGCAACTCGAGGGCTGTCTCAACACGTTCTACTGCGGTAGCATTTTCGGGCTCAACTTCAACGACGAGGGCCAACAGCGAGGGTTCTATATCCACGAGCTCGAATACGGCCGCGTCTCCTCCCGGTTTATTGAAACGCCGAGCCGGGAGTTCCTCACAATCCGAATGGACGAGCAGGATATTTCGGCGTTCAACGGCGGTGGCGCGGAGGCCATCTACTCGAACCTTACGCCCGGACAGCTCATTCAGAATAAAATCGTCCGCGTCCTCTACAACTGCACCGACGAGAGCAACAAGACGCTCAACAAGACCCTGCTGGAAAGCGTGATTTACAACGCCGGAGCGTATTGGGTGCAGGAGATTACCCCGGAGAAAATCTCCGTCACGGCCAACCGGAACGCCCTCGGAGCCGACAACACACCGGAGGATAACCTGCGGGAATACCTCGAGGAAACCGGCGTGGACCCGGCAAAGGCGGCGGAGTACATCGAGCTCGCCCGGCCGATTATCGCCGAGGCGCTTGAGAGCACGCTCACCGAAAAGAAAACCGGCCTCTTTATGCCGGTCGAAATCGAGGTTAAAAACTACCGGAATTACCGCGAGGAGCGGTTCAGCTACGACGGCATTCGGTTCTGCACCGTCAACGGCGAAAACGGCGCAGGAAAGAGCAGCCTGTTTATGGACGCCATGCTCGACGCCCTTTTCGAGGAGCCGCGCGAGGGCGACCTCACCGGCTGGATTTGTAACGACCCGGAGGCCCGCAGCGGCTCTATCAAGTTCACGTTCCGCCTCGGCGAGCAGCTTTACCGCGTCACCCGGACCCGCGCCAAAAGCGGCAAGGCGACGCTCAACCTCGCGGAGCTCGTAGACGGCGAGTGGACGGACCGCAGCCGGGAGAGATACCGCGACACGCAGGCGGAAATTGAGAACACAATCGGCATGGACAGCCTCACGCTCAAGGCGTGCGCCCTTATCATGCAGGACCAGTACGGCCTATTTTTGCAGGCCGACAAAGAGGCCCGCATGAATATCCTCGGGAATATCCTCGGGCTTGCCATTTACGGCATTATGGAGGACAAAGCGAGCGACGCCGCCACCCGGACCAACCGCGAGCTCCGCAAGGTAAACGACACGCTCGAGGAGGTCGGCAGGGGCCTACCGGACGCCGGGCAGCTTGAGCGAGACGCCGAACAGGCGCAGGCGGACATCGAGCAGCTCAACCGGGAAATCGACGGAAAGACCGTTGAGGCCGACAATATCCGCTTGAAGCTCAATCAGACGCAGCAGGCGGCCGAGAGAGCGGCGAAAATCAGCTCGGCAATAGAAAACACCCGGCAGAGGAAAACGGCCGCAGAGGGCTCCCTCGCGGCGCAGAACGCGGCCGCCAGCAGCGCGGAGGCGCTACTCGGACAGGAGCCGGAAATCAAGAGACACATTGAGCGGTATAACAGCTTGCTCGAACAGGAGCGCGGGCTCCTAACAGCAAAGGGCCAGCACGACGCCAAAATTGCGGAATGCGACCGGGTTGAGAATGAGCTCCACGCCGCAAAATGTGAGCTTATCGACATCGACGGTGAGGCACTGAACCTCAAAGAGCGGCGCGCGTCCTATGAAAAGGCAGTTTCGGAGGAACCGGCGCTGACCGAGAAAAAAGCGGAGTATGACACCATTTCGGCCGAGATTTTGAACATGGAGGCCAGCGCGGCCGAGTACATCAGCGCCACAGAGGCCGTGAACGTCGCCGAACGCGCTTTATCAGGGCTCAAAGCCCGGACGGAGGCCGAGCGCAGGAGCAAGGCCCTCGCCATTCAGCAGCTCAAGAGCAAGGCGACCCTCCTCGATGATAGCGGTTGCCCACTCGGGGCCGAGGCAACGTGCAAGTTCCTTGTGGACGCCATTGCCGCGCGCGACGCCATTCCCACCGAGGAGGCGGCGCTCGAGGCGTGGGACGCCGAACAGGCGCAGGCCCTCGCAGAGGCCGAGAAACGCCTCAATTCTGCCGTTGAAGCCCGTGACGGGATTTCATATAGCCCGGACGATTTGATGGCAAAGAGGGCCGTTCTCTCCTCTCTCAAGGGCATTGTCGATAAACTTTCCTCCATGACGCTCTACAAAGAGCGGATTAAGAACGTGGACGAACGGCTCGCGGAGCTGAAAAGCAGACGCAGCGCCACGGAGGAGAAAATCGGGCAGCTCGAACAACGGTATGAGGCCCTTATATCCGAGACGCAGCAGACGGCCGACGCCGCCAACCGGCACGCTACCATTGCGGCGGACCTCGCCGCCGAGAAGCCTTGGCTCGAAAAAGAAAAGCTCCTACCGGCCGCCCTCGAGCGGAAAGTCGCGGCGCAGAACCGGGCTCTCGAGCTCTTACAGGAGATTGACAGATATGAGGAGGAGCTCAAAACCGCAGAGGCAGAGCGCGCGGCAGAGATTGAAGCAGCGACCGGCGCGGACGGCTACAAGACGCAGCTCGCGGCCGTAGAGGCGGAAATTAACGCCCTGCGCGGTCGGTTGCAAGAGCTCAATCAGAGTATTGGAGCAATTACGCGCCAGCTTGAGGAACACAAAAAATCCGCCGACCGAATGAACGAGCTCCGGCAGCAGGCCGAAAAACTTTCCGAGACGGCGGTCGGATACGAGGAGCTCAAAAGGGCTTTTTCACAGGACGGCATACCACACAACATCATCAGGACCATTATTCCGGTATTTGAGGCCACGGCGACCAATATTCTCGGGCAGATGTCCGGCGGGCGCATGAGCGTGGAGCTTGTCACGGAAAAGGTCCTCAAGAGCAATAACAAAAAAGAGGTTACGGCGCTCGACATCATCATCAACGACGCCGGAACCGGCCCCCTCCCGTACATGAGCCGCTCCGGCGGCGAGCGCGTAAAAGCGGCGCTCTCTGTCATTCTTGCCCTCTCGGAGATTAAGAGCACAAAGGCGGGAGTGCAGCTCGGGTTCTTGTTCATCGACGAACCGCCGTTCCTCGACGGCCCCGGCGTTCAGGCGTATTGCGACGCCCTCGAGGCCATACAGGCGCGCTACGCTGGCCTCAAGGTTATGGCAATCACGCACGACCCGAGCATGAAAGCGCGGTTCCCGCAGAGCGTGGACGTGGTTAAGACGGCAGAGGGCAGCAAGATTATTTATGACTAAATCAGCGGGCAGCCGGGGCGCAAGCCCCGGAGCCCGGATTGGAGGTGCAATAGTGGGACGACCACAGAAACAAACAGCGGATTGGTTCCCGCACTATGCCAAAGGGACCTCCGACAGCCGGACCAAGTTTATTCTTGAGGACGGCTGGGGAAATGACGGATATGCTTTTTGGTTTAAGCTCCTCGAGCTGCTTTGCCGAAGCAACGGCCACTGCTACAACTGCGCCGAGAACGGCAATAAACGCTACCTTGTCGCCTATATGAAAGTGGACGAGGAAAAAGCAAACGCCATTCTCGAGGCCCTTGTAGACATGGGGAAAATCGACAGAGAGCTATGGGAGGGCGCACAGATTATTTGGTGCCAAAACCTCGTTGACAACCTCTCAAACATGTATTCCAAGAGGACGGTATCAGCGCCCATTAAGCCGGTTTTGGGAGAGTTATCGGGGCGGAAACTCGATGAAATCGACGAGCGCGGCGGAGAAACCGGCACACCACCGGACGAGGCCGACGAGGGAGCGGGAACACCGCCTCCGACCGCGCCGAAACCCCGGCGGAAAAAGCCGAGCAGCCTCTCGAAAAAGCAGGAGGAGCGATTTAACCGGTTCTGGCACGCATACCCCAAAAAGGTTGCGATTGGAGAGACGGAAAAGGCATGGGCCAAAATTGACCCCGACGACGAGCTGGCGGAGAAAATCATCAAGGCCGTCGAGGACGCCAAGAGGCTTGACAGCAGGTTCCGCGAGCCGCGCTGGACCCCACACCCGGCGACTTGGCTAAATGGGCGCGAATGGGAGAACGAATACGATACCACAACACAGAAAGGCGGTCCACACGATGGAGAAGATAGGAGCGATTTTAGGCCGAGCAGCGGGTTCCGTCCAAGCGCCGGGTTCAAGCCAGCGCCCGGAACAGACGAATAGCAGCAAGATTACCAGCAAAGAAGCTCTCGAGCGGAATATCCCTTGTAGGAACCCTCCGCCGGAGCCGGTCAAATGTGAATATTGTGGAGCTACCCTCTATCATGAGGGCCTCATCTTTGACGGAGCAGTAGCGATTTGGTTCATGTACCCCATGCGTTGTACATGCGGGCAGGCCAAAAAGCATTGGGAGGATTATGACGCCGAACAAGAACGTAAAAAGCGCCAAGAGGAGCTCGACGCTGAACGCGCCAGAAAGCGGGCTCGGATTGAGCGCCTCCTCGGTAAAAGCGGCATTAAAAAGAGATTCCAGCAACGGACTTTCGATAATTTTATCACGGACACGGCAGCTCGGAAACGCTGCTACCGAGCGGCGAAAGAGTACGCGGACAATTTTGCAGCCATCTATCCCACTGGCGCAGGGCTCTACATAGAGGGCAGCAACGGCACGGGAAAGACACACCTCGCCGCCGCCGTTGCATTGCAGCTCATCGAACAAGGCATACCGGTCGTCTGCAAGACGTCGAGCGACCTCCTCGGGGACATCAAGCGCGCGTTCGATGATGGACAAATCAGCGAATACGACGTACTCCGCGCCTACAAAGATGTGGACCTCCTCATCATTGACGACCTCGGAAAAGAGCAATGCACAGATTGGAGCATGAGCACGCTCTATTCCATTCTCAACGACCGATACGAGGATATGAAGCCCACCATCATCACGACCAACTATGGAGACGCGGACCTCGTTCGAGCCCTCACGCCGAAAGGACACGATGATACGAAAATTAAGGCCATTATTAGCCGCCTGCGAGAGACTTCCACCGTCCTCACGATGGCGTGGGAGGATTATCGGAGCAGATAGGAGGATTTTTATGGGACACCTGAAAGACGACCACGGAATGACGTTGCTGGGCTCTACACCTCCCGGCACCTGCCCGGAATGCGCCGTGAAGCATGACCCGGAGCAGCCGCATAACCGAGATAGCCTTTGCTATCAATACAAGTTTTACGACCAACACGGACGCTGGCCGACGTGGGCCGACGCTATGGCACACTGTACGCCGGAGGTCAAGGCCATTTGGCGCGAGGCCCTCAAGGAGCACGGCGTCGATATTGGCGAGGAGGCGCTGGACCATGCTTGACATCATAGAACGGTTTAACGAGCAAGAGCGCGAGAACGAAAAACAGCGTGAAGTCATTGATATGAAAATTGCGGCACGGCTGGCGCAGATTGAGAGGCTCAAGAAACGTCGTGAGAGGCTTTTTGGCGTGGACTGGGTAAAGGGTATCGTAGAGCCGCTTGCGGCGGTTCTCGCCGCCCGCGCGGGCCTCTCTTGGGAGATTTACGGTCCGTTTGGCTTGAGGTCTGCGACCTCAATTTACCTGCGAGAGGATATGAGCCGGAGCATTACAGAACAGACGACGCGCTCCATTCACCTCGTACCAATGCACAATGAAAATGGCGGTTATATCATCCATTACGAGACGGGAGAAACCGACGACAGCTACCAAAAAGGCAGCCTCGGCGAGCGCAACGGAATGAACCGAAAAACCGCCCCTCTCCCGGACACCATTGAGGAGATTGAAAAACTCCTCGTTACAGCCACACACTGAAAGGAGGCAGCAAACAATGCCTGAAATTATCCCTTTGAACCCGGAGCTTATTCACCGGGCCAATTCTAACAGTTTCAACGGCGGCCGTGGGGACAACAGCAACGCCTCATACCTCGCCTATTGCCAAGAGGTTCTTGAGTTCCCTATTGCGGACAGCCGGAAAGAAAAGCTCCTCAAAGAGCTGCACAAGCGGTATTCGGTTGTCCTGAATTATGAGGCGCAGCACGTCAGCGTCATGGTTGCGGGACCGGCGAATTATAACTCCAAGAGGCTCGACAAGGGCGACCAAGTGCTCAAAGCCTCACACGATTTTTACGAATGGTTTGGCGGTATACGGGAGCAGGTAAAACATTCCGCTATACCGGACGACAAAACCGATGGCCTCCTCGAGGACATCGAGTTCCGCGACCAGCGGCCGGAGCTGGACCCCACAAACAAGCTGATGGAGCTCGCGTTCGCTGATAACACAAAGTTTATCGAGCTTTTTGAGACCATGCTCCCGAAATACCGCTGGCGCAAAAACAGCAGCATTTATAAGCTGTACCTCCGCTCAAAGGCCGGAGAGGTCCGAGAGGTCCGAAAAGAGGCGGTTTTTGAGGACGACAACCTCACCGCCTACAAGGAGGGCGACCGGTACTACATCAAGTTTGTGTTGAAGTGCAAACGGCAGCTCCACGTCGCCCTGAAAAGCCGGGGCTGGTGGTGGAACAGCTACGCGCAGGCATACAGCACCTACCTCGACCGGTTCGACCTCGATTGGGTAAAGAGTATCAGCGAGCGGTACGCGGCCTATGTCTGATACGGAGAAGTGCAAAATATTCAACTGCGACCGGCGGCGCGGGAGTTACTGTTGCTTTTACTGCGGCCAAAGGCAAAGCTGCAAGAACCCATGCCTCAATACTCCCGCCCGGTGCGGGCAGCTATCAGAAAAAGGAGGAAAAAATGGACAGATGGACCATCAAGCAGCTCAATAGCATGAGCGACCTCGAGTTCGCGGCCGCCATTCTGAACGAGCGGCGGAACAAAGTCACGCCATATTCGCCGCTCGGGATTAAACTCGCCAGCGTAGCCCACACCCTTTTAGACCTCGCGGCTCTCAAACAGCCGCAGACCCTCGTAGTTGAGCTCCCGGAGGGAATGACGCAGCCGGAGCGAGAGGAGCTCGCCGACGCGCTGCACGACGTTCGGCAGGAATGGGCCGAGGAGGACCGCTCTGTTGGGATTTTCCCCATGCCGCAGCGGGAGCTCAACATCGTAGCAAAACTCGAGGAGGCGTTGCGGAATGGTTGAGTTTATAGAGAAAGAGCCTTTCACAGATACAGACCCATTCATCGGAGAAACCTACGCCCCGGTTTTCATGGTAAGGGACGGCGTGGAGTATTTCGTTATCAACCGTGTCGCCAGCATTGATGGAGACAGCTTTTACGCGCGGCAGGCGAACGGCCGCCTCGAGGCAGCCAAGCAAATGCTTGCCGAGAACGACGGCCGGTACTGCATGTTCTACGGCCCGGACCCGGACCCGGAAAAATTGCTCAAGGAAATCGAGCGGCGCGGTCACACGTTTACGGAGCCGGAGGACCTTTTCGCGGATTGCCACGACGCCATCTACGGCGGCGGGTTTGTTGACTTCCACGGCAATCTGAACGAAGTCTCCGCCGCGTTCATGTACCGGATTTTCGACAGCGAGCTCGTCGAGAAGTTGAAAAAACAAGCGCAGCCCATCGTAGAGAGGAGCGTTGAGAATGAGTAAGCTGACAAAACCGCAAATACGGGCGCATGAGCAGGCTCTCCGGTTACTCGAGCGCGGTTGCCTCACCCATGAGGAAAAGTTGTTTGTGTTCGAGAATTACCGGGAGGACGCCGAGCACATAAACAGCAAAGCCGGAGCGTTCTTTACCCCGTTCGGACTGGCGAACGATTTTGTGCTCCAAATCCCTTACAGGTACGAACACACCATCAGGATAATCGACCTTTGTGCCGGTATTGGCATTTTGAGCTACGCCGCTTCTCTCGAGGGAAATAGTTGGAGCCGCAGCTACGCCGACATAACCTGCGTCGAGATAAACCCGGACTATGTTGAGGTCGGAAAGAAGCTCCTGCCGCAGGCGACGTGGATATGCGGAGACGCCCTCGACCCGGAGTTCACAAAGAGCCTCGGTAGGTTCGATTTCGCAATGTCAAATCCACCGTTCGGAAACACGCCGACGCCACACCGAGGAGCCTACATCAGCAGCGCATTCGAGCACATGGTTATTGAGGCGGCGGCCAGAATTGCGGACGAGGGCGCATTCATTATTCCTCAAATGAGCGCGCCGTTTGTTTACAGCGGCACCAGCGACCACCGCTGGCTCGAAGCCGGGAAAGGCCGGACGTTCGAGGAGAAAACCGGTATAAAACTCGAGTTCAACGCGGGAATTGACACGGCGGTACATAAAAACGAGTGGCATGGCGTCGCCCCGGTTTGTGAAATTGTATGCTGCGACTTTACCGAGCGCACCGGCCAAATGAAAATGGAGGCATGAACATGGATAAAACAAAGATAGATTGGGCTGACATGAGCTGGAACCCCGTCACCGGTTGCCGCCACGGCTGCGAATACTGTTACGCCCGGCGCATTGCCGAGCGGTTCGGCGGATATGACAGCGGCGGAGGTGTTTCCACATTCAACCCCTTACCGCGAGCGGAGCTTACGCGGCCGCTCACCATAACACGCGCCAACGGAAAGACCATAAACTCGCCCTACCCGTTCGGGTTTGAGCCGACGCTCCACCGCTACCGCCTCGGAGAGCCCGCGCGCAAGCAGCGGACACGGAACATTTTCGTCGGCAGCATGACGGACCTTTTCGGAGCTTGGGTCCCTACGGCGTGGATTAGAGACGTCATTGACGCTTGCGAGGAGGCAGACCAGCATAATTACATGTTCCTCACCAAGAACCCCGGCCGCTACATTGACCTCGACAGAATGGCGCTCCTGCCGCGAGAGAGTAACTTTTGGTACGGCACAACCGTCACCGCGCCGGAGCAGGATTATTTCTATTCGGACCATCACAAGACATTCTTGAGCATAGAACCGCTCCTCTGCCCGATGGGAGACAGCGCCACCGCGCTCAAAGGCGTGGACTGGTTAATCGTCGGAGCCATGACGGGACCCGGCAGCGAGAAGCACCGGCCGCAGCGCGCATGGGTTGAGGACATCGTTGCACAGTGCCGAGAGCGCAGCGTTCCGGTCTTTATGAAAGGCAACCTTGCGCCGGTATGGGGCGAGCCCCTCATTCAGGAGTTCCCGCCGGAGCTCAAGAGGGAGGCGCGGACCAATGCCTAAATATCCGAAAAATCACAAGGACGTCGAATACTACGTCCCCGGCCGCAAAAAGAGGATTGTAGGCTCCACGAGATACGCCAGTGATTTCCTCGCCATTATGCACCAAGACCACCCTACGCTTACAATCCGGCAGCTACGGGAGCTCATTTCAGACCGCTCTCGGTACATACCTGACCCGGAGGCGATAGAGGTCCTCGACGCACACATAAATGCGGGCTACGGCGACCTAACGCCAGATTGGAGTTACTGAATGGAGACAAAAGATTACAAGGACAAAATCAGAAAGCTCCTCGCCCTTGCAGAGAGCCCGTCAGAGCATGAAGCAAAGGCGGCGCTCCTCAAGGCCCGGCAGCTTATGGCAGAGCACAAGCTCCGGCCGGAGGACATCGAACCGGCCAAGAATAAAAAGCTCATAAACAGAGAAATCGACGTTACCTGCACCAAACAGAAAGGCGCATGGAAAACGCCTCTTTCCGCCACAATCGCGGAGGCGTATTGTTGCAAGGCGTACCGCAGGCACAAATACCGAGCGAGGACGTACCGCATTGGTTTTATCGGGCTCGAGGACGACTTTGACATCTGCGAGAGGATTTTCAAGTATGCGGTCGATTGTGTCGAGAGCAAAGCGGCGGAAATCCGGCGCAGGCACAAAGACGTATATACGCCGCAGTACATTGAAAAGCTCGTGGACGCCTACGCCGTGGGATTTAACAGCGGTGTCAGCAGCGCGTTTGAGCGCCAGAAAGAGCAACATCAGGAATGGGGCCTCGTCCTCGTCACCCCGAAAGAGGTCCAAGAGGAATGGGACGCCCTCGGAAAAGCGAGCAAGCTCAAAGACTTTGACCTCGCAAGCCTTGACAAAATGCAGTATGCAATGGAGGGCGAACGAGACGGCAGGGAGTTCAAGCCCGGAACGCGGCTCACCGCTGGAATGGAGGCGTAGCAGATGGAATACACAGTTAGACGCATATCGACAAGCACGGTTACGGTAGAAGCTGGGAGCCCGCAGGCCGCCATAGAGGCCGCCTATGATATTCTCAATGAATATTGGGACGACAGCTCCACGCCGGACACTTTCGAGGCAACACCTATAAACGGAGGAGAAAACAGATGGAAAAAAACACCGCAGAGTTGCTAAAGCTCGTTCAGGAAAACCCGGAGCTGCCTATCGTCCCGATGGTGGACAGTGAAATCGTTGCGGACGACGGCTATAACCGCTGGCTGGGCTCTTGGGGCAGCAGCTATATCGGATTTTATCTCGTTGGAGAGGAAAAAGTGCATTTCCGCGAGGACGATGATTTTGAGGAAATAGAAAATGCCCTAACGGACGGGGCTATTAACTACGAGGAGTTTGAGGCTATGACAGACGCCGAGGCGGAGGCCGCATACGCCTCCCTCCCGTGGATTAAGGCCATTATCGTCAACATCGACCTACCGGAATAGGGGGACGCCATGTACTTCATCAACGAAAAACCCGGCGATGCGGCGGAAAAGCGAGGCTATGCCATATACCCGGACGATTTTCCAATGCTTGCGGCCACAAAATCGGACTTTTTTGCTTGGAAAACCGGCGAGGACGTACACGTTGAGACAACGCTCATGGGTAAAGCTCTTTTCAAAAAGCTACGGGCATTCGAGCTCGGAAACGGAGGCGGCGCATGAAAACCGAACAGACGCTTGCGCTCGAACGCCTTATATGGCGAGCGACACACAATCAGGGGACTTTCGGCTGCTTTGAGGTTACGATAGGTTGGTTTGGTTCCGAGCGCGTGGACTACATGACCTACAACACAAAAGGCGAGTTCCGCTGCTACGAGATAAAGGTCACAAAATCGGACTTCCACAGCAAGGCGGCCAACACATTCATCGGACATTTCAACTATTATGTCATGCCACCGGAGCTTTACGCAGAGGTAAAGAACGAAATACCGGCCCACATTGGCGTCTACACCGGCGAAACCTGCGTGAAGAAAGCGCGACGGCAGGAGCTCGGAGCCGATATTCATACCCTCAAGGACAGCATGATACGCTCCCTTTGCCGTGAGGTGCAAAAGCAAATTGCCAGCGGCAGACCGACGCTCATTGAGCAATATAAGCGGGAGGTTGCGGAGGCCAAACGTAACGAAAAGTTTTGGTATAGCCAGTATCAAAGCGTCATGCTGACCATCGTTGACCGCTATGGAGAAAATTGGGACGCCGGACCCATACCGGCGAGAGAGGAGGACACAGTATGAGCCTATACAACCCGGCCGCCGACCCGGCCGTAATAAACGGCATACAGGAGGCTTACGGCCTGAAAATAGGAGACGTTGTTGAATACACCAACCCGGACGGCGCAGTATTCGGCCCTCACGTTGTTGTTGGGTTCGTTCAGAACCCGGACCCGGATTTCTTGCCGGATAACACGGTTTATATCGACAGCGATTCTCCGTGGTACCCGGTAAAGCCGGAGAACCTCAAGAAAATAGGAGACTTTTCAGGAGGGGACCATTACGGAGGGGCAGCAGAGAAGCAAAGAAACGCCCCTAAATATCCAAAACGCGGCAAAAACTGCGAATACACCGAGGATTGCATGTGGGGTTCGGACGGTTGGTGCGACAGGCCGCGCGGAAATAATTGCGAAATGCAAGAGGAGGAGCCCGAAAGTGCTACATGATTGCAAAATATTACCGGAGCACTTCAACAACGTGCTCGAGGGGCTCAAGAGCTTTGAAATCCGCAACGACGACCGCAACCCTCCTTACAGGCCCGGAGATGAGCTTATGCTGCGGGAATGGAGCGACGGGGCATACACCGGCCGTTGGCTGCGCGCAGACGTCCCTCTTGTTTTGCGAGGAGAATATTGCAGGCCGGGTTACTGCACCATGAGCATTCACCTTAAATCGGCTGGCGGATTACGCCTCACGCGCTTTCAGGCCCTTAAAATGGCCGCCACACCGGAAGATATTGCCATTATCCTGAATGCCAATGAGCGCCGGTTTTGCCCGCACGCATACGACCGAAAGCAGGACGATTGCGACAAGGCTTGTGGAGCCTGCATTGTGGGCTGGCTCGATGAGCTTGTTTGAGCTATTTTTTTACCACGAAAAGCCTCGTTTCGGAACATTCACGGGACGGAAAAGCCCGGAAAGGAACAAAAGCAATTCAGGAGGTGCGAGTTATGAACAGTGTAAAATTGTCCGGCCGCCTCACGGCCGACCCGGAGCTGAAGCACACCACAGAAAACATACCGGTATGCACGTTTCTCCTCGCCGTTGACCGTCCAACAAAGCACCGGCAGAAAAAGGACGACGCGACGCAGCGGCAAGAGGCAGATTTCCCCACATGCGTCGCGTGGCGAAAAGACGCCGAGTTCGTCGCCAAGTATCTCACCAAAGGCCGGAAAATCATTGTAGAGGGCGCGGTACGCACCCGGAATTACGACGACGCCGACGGCAAGACCCGCAAGGTCACGGAGATACAGGTGGAGAGCATTGAGTTCGCGGACAGCAAGCCGCAGGGAGGAACCGTTAATGAATGAGAGCCAGTTTTCACAGTGGATATACGAGAATTACACCATCGGGGATAACCCTATGGCGCGGGAGCTCCTCGAGAATGTCCTCGAATACGCCGAGGGCATGGAGCCGGAGGAGCAGTACAACTACCTTTGCCGCATGATACCGCAGGTCCCGGAGGCGGTTATCAGAACGGTCAGCTACTAAAATGGAGGGAACGCAATGAGAAAGAACAGCAAAATGACGCCCGATGAGCGCGAGCTGCACGCCGAGGCCGTGCGCCTGCGGAAAATGACCGATTTCCAGCTCGTCAACGCATTCCGGGCGGCCAACGGCCAGACGCCGGAGCAGGACACGCGGCTCGAGCAGCTTATCGAGGGGCTCTCCACCGGAGAGGTCAAGGGCATTAAGGGCGGGACCGTCTATAAAATCGAGGCATACGCGCGGGAACGCGGTTTTATTCGATGATGGGACCGGCGAAAAACCCACGAAACGTACTGCAAGGAGCCCGCAACCGCGCGGCCGGGCTCCAATTCGAGGCCCTCATAGAGGCGGCTTGCGAACACTATCGTCTGCATGACCTCGCGGAGATAGAAAAGACGCCGGAGCCCATGCAGCCCATCAAGGACCTCGGAGGCGGGAAGTTCGTCGCGCACTACGCCAAAAAGGCGCAGCCGGATTTCAAAGGGACGCTCTCGGGCGGCCGGGCTGTCGCCTTTGAGGCCAAGCACACGGAAACCGGCCGCATGTTGCAGAGCGCGGTCAACGACGAACAGGAGAAGCGGCTCAACCGGCACGAGAAAATGGGCGCGCTATGTTTCGTCCTCGTTTCGTTTGACTTCCGCCTTTTCTACCGCGTACCGTGGGACATCTGGCGGAACATGAAGCAGCATTACGGCCACAAGTACATTACGCCGGAGGAGGTCGCGCCCTATCGCCTGCGGTACATAAACGGCGTACTCGATTTTTTGAGAGAGGAGCAGCAGACATGACAACACTGAATTATAGCGAGGAAAACAAGCGTACCATCACCGAGGCGGAAAATCGCCGGGGATATACCTATTACGAGTTCACGGAGGAGGCTATCAAGAACATAGCGGCCAAAGAGGTTGTGAGCGTCGAGGACGGAGAGTGGCGGAGCCTCCTGCAAATGCTCTACCCCGATAAGCTCATTTGCTCCGGCCTCTTTGAGGCGTTCCTTGTCTTTGAAATTAAGAACGGCCGCAGGAAAGACCCGCCGCAGGAACATTGGAATAGCCTTGTTAGGCCCGGCAGCGACGGTATTCTGCTGGAACGGTTTATCGCTACCCTTGAGGAGCACGGTATCGCGGTACATGAGAGCTGGCGCGCGGTTCTCCAAAAGGCGGCGCAGAAACGAGGGGCTCGGAATGGATAGCCTCCCCGACAAGGTAAAGCGGATAGACGTTCTCCGCGTCGAGTATGGAAAGAAAAAGCTATGTCAATGTTACGACCCGCACTATGAGATAGATTACCAAAACCGGCTCGTATACTGCGTGGATTGTGGAGCCATCGTAGACCCATTCGAGGCGCTCATGGGGATAGCAAAGAGCTATGACCGCATAAGCAGGCAAATTGAGGCGCTCCTTGAACAGCGCCGGGAGATTGCGAGCTACAAGCCACACCTCGTCGTCATAAAGGACCTCGAAAGGCGATACCGCGCGCAAAACTTTTCTATGGTGCCTTGTTGCCCGCGCTGCGGGGAGCCGTTTGACCTTTCGGAGCTCACGCTTTGGTCCAGCCGGGTATTTTTGAAAAAGGAGGAGCCTGATGATAAGTAAAGGGGTTGAGGAGTTCCTCGACTACATACGGGAGGCGGAGCAGCTCTACCGCATTTCCGTCGCCAATGAGCAGGAGGCCAGCGACGCCACACAGGATATTTTGCACTCCATTGAGCTCGAGGAGCACGATTATCACGGCAGCGCCCGGCTCGCCCGGAAACTCAAGGAGGTCCGGCAGGCCCGGCGCGCGGCCAAAGACCTGATGGCGCAGGCACTACCGGTTGTTGAATGGGCCGAGGCCAACCGGCAGACCATCAAGGCGCTCGAGAGGCTTTTGGGAGAGGTGCGAAAGGCGGAGAAAAACACCGAAAACAGGATTTACACCCCGAAAACTACGGCGTTGGACGGAAAGTGGCGCGGAAATGCAGGATAACGAAAAATTCACGCTCGCCGCGCTCGCCGAGGGCGCGCAGCACCTCGCAGAGGCAATGGGGGCCGCAGGCCTCATAGCCGACGAGGCGGCCAGCAACATTCAGGCGGCGCTCAAAGCAATGCAGGAGGCGGAACGGGAGAGCGAACCGCGCGAGGGCTTTCCCCGCCCGCCCCGCTCCCTGCTTTTAAGCAGACCGGCCCCGCCACGGACCATCAGGCCCACGGCCCGCGCCCACCTCAAGCAGCATGACAGAAAGCGAGGAATACAAGATGTTTAGATACCAAAAAGGATATATATTTGAGGGGCATACATTCGTCGTAGAGAAGTCCGACATACACAACGCCAGAGAGGAACAATTCGTAGAAGCGACCGCGTTACTTCCAGATTGTTGGATAAGCGTTGAGGAGCAGCTACCGGAAGTTCCGGTTAACAGGATATACGGCGGCACTGGTTGCGTCGGTTGCCTTGTTGTTGTAGAAGCCAATGGGCCAACGGTTCTGTTTATGGAGTACGAGCGCGCGACAATACGAGGAAAAGTCGCCTACCGCTGGAAATGGAGAGACAGGATTTCAACATGGAAAGTAACGCACTGGCAGTATCTACCGGAGCCGCCAGTGAAAAGAGAACAGGAGGACGACGAACAATGAGTGATTTTTACAGAGGAGAGCTCTACTATGTTGAGCCATATCAGACCACCGGCAGCGAGCAGCGAGCCGGACGCCCGGCCATCATCGTTTCAAACGACATGAACAACAATTACAGTGGCACCGTCGAGGTGGTTTACCTCACCACACAGCCAAAGAACGACCTCCCTACGCATGTCACAATCAGGAGCACCGGACGCCTCTCTACGGCCCTTTGCGAACAGATAACCTCCGTTTCAAAGGACCGGCTCGGAGAGCGTATTTGCGAGCTCACGAGCGACGAGTTGCGGCAGATTGATATTGCGCTCTCCGTTTCTCTCGCCATCATGGACATCGAGCCGCCCGCCGAGAAACCGCCGGAGCCGGAGAAAGAGCCCTCTCCTACGAATACGCCGTTACCCGCGCCGACCCCAGCGCCAGTACAGCCGAGTACATGCCCCGATGAAGTACAGCACGCGGCGTACATAAAAGTGTCTGCGGAACGGGACATCTACAAGCAACTTTACGAGAGCCTACTCGCGCGGGCCTTACCAGCCGCCGCAGGCAAATAGTTAGGCTCAAGGGAGAGCCGCGCATATGCGAAAGGGGAGCTCCTCGCTCCCCTCCCATTTGAGAAAAACAGGAGGTGGAGCAATTTGAACACAGAGGAGATTATCAAAAAGACGGCCGAGGCGACGCTCGCGGCCGCCGTGCCGTATTTTGAGCGAATGCTCAAGCAGGCCAGCGAGGCCGCAGCAAAGGCCGGAGCCCGGACCGGGGCAAAATCCGCCATCGACACCATCGAGAAAGAGCGGAAAAAGCTCATGCGGGAATGGTACGACCGCAGGCTGCGAAATACCAAGCTGCTGCTTCAAAATTATCGGCCGCTGATGGAGCACTACGAGAGCGCCATATACGACGCCGCGACACTGGACGAGGAGGACATCACCGCCGCCGAGGTGTTCGAGCTTATGACGCAGTACGTCTATGACAACGACCTTTATGTGGAAAGCATAAAAAAATCGGCCGCCCGCACACACATCATCATGGAGCACCTCAACAAAATGCTCGGCGTCTACGAGGTCTATTGTATGAAGTCACAGCGGGAGGATTACAAAAGGCACTGGCGCGTTATCAGCGCCCTTTACCTTGCCGAAGAACCGACCACAGCGGCCAAGATTGCGGAGGACGAGAAAATCGACAAACGCACGGTGTATAAGGATATTGACACGGCTTGCGAGGTTCTCACCGCCCTTATTTTCGGCGTCGATGGAGTGAGGCGATAGGCCGAAAGCGTCAGGGCACTTTTTGGGCATTGACAGGGCACAACGGCCCATGTTATCATTATCGTGTAAAATATCGTATTGTAACGAGATACCCGTCCCGGAAACCCGGAGACGGGTATTTTTTTACCCGAAAATGACGCGATACGGAGCAGAAAGGAGAATAAAGCGACGTGAAAATAATCAGAATGAAAGTCTCGGACCTTTGCCCGGCTGATTACAACCCGCGAAAGGACTTGCAGCCCGGCGACCCGGAGTACGAGGACCTCGACCGCTCTATCGAGGAGTTCGGCCTCGTTCTCCCGCCCATTTTCAACGTCCGCCTCGGCCGCCTCGTCGGAGGACACCAGCGGCTCAAGCCCTACACGGCCAAAGGCGCGACGGAAGTAGACACTGTTATTGTTGACCTGTCGGAGGAGGACGAGAAAATCCTCAACATTGCCCTGAACAAAATCAACGGGCGGTGGGACTATGAGAAGCTCGGCGAGCTGCTCGCGGAGATACAGGCGGCCGGAGGGCTTGAAAACACCGGGTTCAAGGACTGGGAGGTCGAGGCCCTCAACGTGGACTACGGGCATATCGACGACCTCCTCGAGGAGGATTTTTCGGACACCGGAAAGCACGAGAGCGAAAACTTTACCATGACGTTCACCCTGCCCGCCGAGGTTCGGGAGGCCGTGGATTACTACGTCGCAAGCCATGAGAACGGAAAGACGGAGCTCTCGACGGCCATCATCAACAAGGTCAAGGGGGTACTGTAATTGGAAATCATCAGAAAGCGCATAGCCGACATGAACCGCGCGTCCTATAACCCGCGCGCGGAGCTCCGGCCGGGCGACGAGGAGTACGAAGCCCTCGCCCGCAGCATTGGCAATTACGGCGTCGTCCAGCCGGTCGTATGGAACCGGAGGACCAACAACGTCGTAGGCGGCCATCAGCAGCTCACCGTGCTCGAAAATCAGGGAGAGGACGAGGCGGACGTCTCTGTGGTAGACCTCGACGAGCTCAAGGAGAAAGAGCTCAATGTGGCATTGAATAAAATCAGCGGCGCATGGGACGACGCAAAGCTATCGACCCTACTCACGGAGCTTGGCGGCCGGGCTACCGAAACCGGGTTCACACTCCCGGAGATTGAGGCGCTGCAAAGCGATTTGGAGGACCTCATCGACGACGCATTCATCGACGAGGAGCTCGCCCGGCTCGAGGAGACGTTCAACCTCTCTCTCAAGTTCAGCGCGCAGGATAAGGCGGACCTCAAGGCATACGTCAAGGAATACGGGAAAGAGGAGCTCGTGAAGTTCATCATCGAGATAGTGAAAGGAGAGATTTAACGTGGGGTGCAGATGTGGAAGTCAGGTAATTTTATGCAACCTGCCCGTCAGGTTCGACACATACAAGGGCTGCTCGCATGGCTGCCGGTACTGCTTTGTGCAGAAAAAGCACGACATCAGCAAAATAAGCCGTGATGAAACGGTCGAGGGGCTCAAGAGCTTCATCGAGGGCAAGCGCGGCATTGAGACGGCTTGGTGCGACTGGCCTATACCCATTCATTGGGGCGGCATGAGCGACCCGTTCCAGCCCTGCGAGAAGCAGACGCGAGCCTCCTACGAATGCTTGCAGCTTTTGGCCGAGACGAAATACCCGTTTGTGGTATCGACGAAAGGCCGCCTTGTGGTAGACCCGGAGTATTTGGAGCTACTCGCCCGCTGCAACTGCGTCGTACAGGTGAGCATGGTTTGCAGCAAGTACGACAAACTCGAGCCCGGCTGCCCGAGCTACGAGGAGCGGCTCAAGATTGTCGAGACGCTGGCCGGAAAGGTGCAGCGCGTCATTGTTCGCATTCAGCCTTATATGCCGGAGGTTTTCAAGGACGTGCTGGATAACATTCCGCGCATTGCGGCCACCGGAGCGCACGGTATCGTGGTTGAGGGCATGAAGTTCTTTAAGGGAAAGCCCGGCATGGTAAAGGTCGGCGGCGACCATTGCTACCCCATCAAGGTACTGCGCCGGGACTTTGAAGCAATCAGAGCGGAGGCGCACCGCTGCGGGCTCGCTTTCTACTGCGGAGAGAACCGGCTACGGACGATGGGAGACAGTATGACGTGCTGCGGCACCGACGGCCTCCCCGGATTTCAGCCGAACGAATACAACCTCTGCATGTTGCTCAATGGCAAGAACCCCGAACCCACAGAGCGCATGAAGCAGGTCGGCACCGGCGGCTGCTTCAAGACGCTCAATCAGAGCGCCGGGAGCGGGCGCAGGATTGCAAAACAGTCTTTTTACGGGCTCATGCAGGCGGAGCTCGCACAAAAGGCTGAATATCATAAAAAGGTGTTTGGCCTATCAGATGATGAATAGGTTGACGCCGGTGCAGGTCGTGGACGGCCTGCATATCAAGCGCGACGACCTTTACGCCCCATTTGGAGCCGGAGAGGTAAATGGAGGAAAGCTCCGACAGTGCATGATGTTGGTTGAAAGCCTCAACGGGGCCTACGACGGCCTTTTGAGCTATTGCAGCATACATTCCCCACAAGCGCCAATTACGGCCGCAGCAGCCCGCGCTTACGGCCTCCCTTGCCGTATTTTATACGGAGGAGCCCGGCCGGAGAACATATCCGCCCTCCCCATGCCCCGCCTCGCCATGCGGTACGGCGCGAAAATCAGTATAGCAGCCCGCAGCGGCCGCCATGCCATATTGCACGCCAAAGCGAGAGAGCTCGCGGAGCATGAGAACAGCTTTATCGTTCAGTACGGGATAAACCTCGTCGGGCATGGAGACGTTCTTTTGGAGGCCGTCTCCGCGCAGGTTGAGAATATCCCGGACGAGATTGAAAACCTCGTTATGACATGCGGCAGCGGTATCACCTCCTCCGGCGTGCTGATAGGGCTCCACCGGTTCGGGAAAAAGGTCAAGAACGTCCACCTCGTCGCCACAGCGCCGGACCGGCGAGCATTTATCCACGACATCATCAGCCAGTACGGAGCAGACAGGGAGTTCCAGTATCACGACCTTTTTCACCGGCCCGGCTTTTCCTATGAGAAGCCTGCGCGGGCCTCTTGGGGCGGTATACGGCTCCACCCGCACTATGAAGCAAAGACGATGTTGTGGTTCCGAGGCAGCGCCCTCGACCCGGAAAAGACGCTATTCTGGATTGTAGGCGCGGAGCCATCACACTAAAAGGAGAGGAGGCAAGTGTCGAATAAAGACAAAAACGCCCTTTGGGAACGTCAACCCGGCGAGAGCGCAAAGGCTTATGAAGCATTTGCCTCCTACCGAGATTTTGGAGCCGAGCGCAGTATACAAAAGGTTAGCCAAGCGTTATCTAAAAGCCTAACACTCATAAAACGATGGAGCAGCGAGTGGAATTGGGTAGAGCGTTCCCGCGCATGGGACAATGAGCTCGCCCAGCAGGCAAAGGCGGCGGCCGTGAAGCGCGTGCGAGATATGACCGGCCGCCATATCAATATTGCCATGCAGCTCCAAAAGAAAGCCCTCGAGGCGCTCGCCGCTCTCGACCTTGAGGAAATGTCTCCAAAGGATATTAAGGAGTTCATCAAAGCTGCAACAGAGCTCGAGCGCGCCAACCGGCTCGCAGAAGCAGAGCTCGACAGAGACGGCCACAGCACCGGCGACGGCGGCGGGCCCCGCTCCCTTGCCGACGCCATCATGGAGGCGTATGCACGGCGAAAGGAGGAGGACGGCCAGTGTTGACCCCGGAGGCAGTTTTATATTACGCAGAACACCCCGTACATTTTGTCGAGGACATAATCCGCGCGCGACCGGACGCCGAGCAGGCGAAAATCCTGCAATCCGTGGCGGATAACCCTATGACGAGCATACGCTCCGGCCACGGCGTCGGAAAGAGCGCCGTCGAGGCTTGGACGGTTATATGGTTTATGGCTACGCGCCCGTTCCCGAAAATCCCATGCACCGCGCCGACACAGCACCAGCTATTCGACATCTTGTGGGCCGAGGTCAGCAAGTGGCTCCGCAATAACCCGGCGCTCGAGCGCGAGTTCGTTTGGACCAAAGAGAAGCTATACCTCAAGGGCTACCCGGAGGAATGGTTCGCCGTCGCTCGGACGGCTACCAAGCCGGACGCCCTGCAAGGCTTTCACGCGGACAATGTGCTCTATATCATAGACGAGGCCAGCGGCGTAAAGGACAACATTTTCGAGCCGGTTCTCGGCGCGCTATCGACGCCGGGCGCGCGGCTACTCATGTGCGGCAACCCGACACAGCTCTCCGGGTTCTTTTACGACAGCCATCACCGCAACAGAGGCAGCTATTCCACGTTTCACATCGACGCCCGCAACTCTCCCCGCGTCTCGCAGGATTTCGTCAATACCATCGTCACCATGTACGGCGAGGACAGCGACGTATTCCGCGTGCGCGTGGCCGGGGAGTTTCCAAAGGCGGAGGACGACGTATTTATCCCACTTTCGCTCGTCGAAAACTCGATTATGACGGAGTTTTCGGAGAGGAAAACACCGGATATTATTCATATCGGCTGCGACGTTGCCCGGTTTGGCGACGATAAGACGGTAATCGGCTATAAGGTCGATGAGCGCGTCACGTTCTACAAGAAGCGGCGCGGGCAGGACCTTATGAAAACGGCCGACGACATCATCGAGCTCGGCGAGGAGCTCGTCAGGCGCTATCGCTTCACCCGAAAAATACCGGTGAAAATAGACGACGGCGGCCTCGGCGGCGGCGTCACCGACCGGCTGCGCCAAATAAAGCGAAATAACCCGGAGCGGTTTTGGTGGTTGGAGATTTTCCCTGTTAAGTTCGGCGTTCGCATAAAGCACATGCATTACTATGACAGCACCACATATATGATGGGCGTCGTCAAAAAGCTGCTCATGCCTCACGACGAGGACGGCGGCGAAAAGCCGGTAGAGCTCATACTGCCGGACGACAACGACCTCGTGGCGCAACTTTCTACCCGAAAATACAGTATGACGGAGAACAGCAAAATCAGAATTGAGAGTAAAGACGTAGTAAAGAAAGCCGGACGCCCCTCACCGGACGAGGCCGACTGTGTATTGCTGCTTTGTCTGCCTGTCAAAATCAAGAGCGAAAGGAGAGATAAGAATTGAGCGATAAAAAGGAGCTACCCGGCGTCGCTTGCCGCGTTGTAAAGGCGCGGGGCCCGGCCCCGGTGCAAAAGGCCGAGACGCCGACACAGCTATCCGTTCAGGCCAGCCAAAGCGCCTCTGAATGGGTTAGCCCGCCTGTTCCACTTTCGGGCCTCAAGGTTATGGTATCGCACTCCTCTATCCTCCCGCAGTGCATACGGGCCTACAAGAACAATATCGCGGGGTTTGGCATTGCGGTCCGATACAAGGAGGATTACCCGGAGGAAACGCCGGAGATGAAAACCGAGTTTTCGAGGGCGGAGGATATTATAGACCTCCTCAATATGGATATGGACACTAAAGAAGTGTTTGAGGACATCATCGAGGCGCGGGAAACCTATGGTATTTCATATCTTGAGGTGGTCCGCAACGGTGCGGGAGAGGTCACGAGCATTGAGTTTATCAAAGACGCCCCGACGGTCCAAAAGACAATGCCGCTTGAGCCATACGTTGACACCGAATATTTTTTCAAGGGCCGCGTTGAGAAACGGTCGAAAAAGTTTTGCAAGTATAAGCAGGAGGTCGGTGGAAAGGTCGTCTATTTCAAGGAGATTGGCGACCCGCGCGTGATGGATAAGAGCACCGGCGCATACGTCCCGACTGGCGTTGGCCTCGAGCTGGACCAACAGGCGAACGAAATACTCGAGTTCGCCATCGGAACGGACGTCTATGGAGAGGTCCGCTGGGCCGGACAGATACTCGGCGTAGACGGCAGCCGCAAGGCCGAGGGCCTAAACAACAATTATTTCGAGAACGGCAGACACACGCCGCTCCTCATCATGATTAAGGGTGGCACCCTTACCGAGGAGAGCTTTACCAAGCTGCAAGAGTACATGGACGGCATTAAAGGCGAGGCCGGGCAGCACGCATTTATGATACTTGAGGCGGAAAATGCCGATAACCGCACCGACTTTACCGACGATAAGCAGCCGGAAATCGAAATCCACGACCTCGCCTCTATCTTACAGAAAGACGAGCTTTTCCAAGAGTATCTCGACAACAACCGGAGGCGTGTACAATCGGCGTTTCAACTGCCCGACCTTTATGTTGGGTATACGACAGACTTCAACCGCGCCACGGCGCAGACGGCAATGGAAGTCACCGAAAAGCAGGTATTCCAGCCAGAGCGCCGGAGCCTTTCGTGGGCCATCAACAACAAGCTCCTTAACGGTTATCAGTTCAAGTACGTAGAGGCGTATTTCCTCGAGCCGGACATCACCAACCCGGACGACCTCGCAAAGCTCTTGAACATCACCGAGCGCGCAGGCGGCCTCACACCGAATAAGGCCAAAGAAATTACCTACGAGGTTATGGGAGACAGCGCGGAGCCGTATGATGGCGAATGGGGCGACGTTCCGCTCGCCTATTCCAAGACACAGCAGACCGCTCCCGGCTTTCCCGATATTGGCGCGCAGCTTGAGGCGCAGATTAAAAAGGCCGCAGCGGACGACAGCACCGCCGTCGTAGCTGTGATGAAAGAGGTTCGCTCCCTGCTTCTCCAAATGCGGGAGGGAGGGAAAGCGTAATGTTCGATTGCGAAAAGCTGATAAAGGCTATTGACGCATACGTTCAGAAAGCCGACGACGGCCTCGAGGAGGTTCTCGACGAGGCGGGATACACAGACCCCTCCGGCGCTGTTTCAGAGGCTTCACGGCTTGAGGAGCGCGTCACAGAGGCGCTCAAGGACGAAACCGACTTTATCCTCGACAAAGCGGACGGCGCACTCGACCTCGAGGCGTTTGCAGCGGAGGTTTGGCCGGGCGTCCAGCTCGACGACGAGCTCGCGGAGAAGCTATACCTCGTCTTTGCGGAGGAGTTTACCGCCTATATGCCGGACCTCGTATCACAGTATCTCGCCGCTACGGAGCCGGACCTCATCGTGGAGCAGATTACCAAGCGCACAACGGCGTGGATAGACGATTGGAGCCGCGAGCTGGCGAACCTGATGAAACTAACATCTCACACCGAGATTGACACCATACTGAAAAAGGGGCTCGAGGACGGACAAAGCATTCAGGAGTTCACACAGGCCATCATGGACAGTGGAATACGAGACGAATACTACCGGGCGCGCCGCGTCTCCATTACGGAGGTGCTGCGCGCTCATTCTTATGCCCGCGAGGAGGCGCTCGTTCAGAGCCCGGCTGTGGAGAGCAAAGAGTGGGTTCACACCGGCTCACACAAAAACGACCCACGCCCCGGACACGTCGCATTGAGCGGCACTGTGGTCCCAAAAAACGAGACGTTCGAGCTGCAAGGCGCAGACGGCAGCACATACCACCCGATGTTTCCGAGGGATAGCAGCCTCCCGGCCAGCGAGAGCGTCAACTGCCATTGCATACACCGGGGAATTGTCTCCGAGCGCGTGCTCGGCCTCTCCCTCGATGAGCGCCGCAAGCTGCAAGCGCAGGCAATCGCAGACGACGACGGCGCGTGGGAGGCGGAGCTCGACGCCCAAAACAAGGCCAAAGCTGGCATTGAATAGCCGGATATAGATTTACACTGGCGAGCTCAAAAAACGCCGCAGAGAGGCACGCAGGCCCTCTCTCGTGGCTGCTCGTGGTTTAGGAGGGAAAGACATGCAGAAAAGCGTCAAGGAGAAATGGCAAAAGCGCGTTCTTACGGACGAGCGAAAGGACTATGCCAAATGCAAACGTAGGGTTTACCGCGTGTTTGCGGACCCAGCAGAAACGGACGTATCAGACCGAGAGCTTATGGAGGCATTCAATGCGCTTGACAATCGAAAATGTGACGAGGTTACGGTCTGGTTCTATCGCAGCCAAGAGGAGGTCCAGCAGGGCCTCGCCTACACCGTCGCCATGATTGAGCGGACCGGCCGCCGCGCGGCCCCGGCCCTTATACGCAGGTAAAAAGCGGCTTATCCGGCCGCTTTTTATATTTCCATTCCCTTGAGATTGGAGGTGTTGGTTATGAGACGTTTTAGCTACATGACGTTTATCGGCCGCACGGAGGATTGAAAGGAGGTGGTCCAAATATCTCGCAGGGCGCGGCGATATGCGCCCACAAGCGGAAAGGAGGTGAAACCGCAGCATGGGAAAGGTTCAAAAAGCAATCGAAATCAGCGAAGCAAAAATCCAGTTCGTCAGTCTCGTTGACAAGGCCGCAAACAAGCGCCAGTTCCTCATCACGAAAGCCGAGAACGGCCGCGCGCAGTTTTCCACCTATGGGAAATTGCTCAAGGTAGACGACGCCACGCATTACATTACCGGGATTGTGTATGAGCCTCTCGTCGAGGACGCGCACGGCAATTTTATGACCGAGGCGGAAATCCGCAAGGCGGCGTATTGGTATGCGAAAAACGGCGACGAGGTAGATATTCAGCACAGTTTTGACGCCGTAGACGGCGTGACCGTCGTGGAAAACTATGTAGCTCCTTGCGACATGGAAATCGAGGGCGAGCCAGTCGTAAAGGGTACATGGGTTATGACCGTCGAGGTCAACAATGCGGAGGTATGGAGCGCCGTTCAGAAAGGCGAAATCACCGGCCTATCTATGGGCGGCGTCGGGAAATACAGCGAGGAGGACGTCGAGTTGGATAATATCAGCAAACAAGCGGCTCCGGCCGCACCGGCAGCCACGCCGGACAAGGTTGAAAAACAGAGCCTACTCCACAGGCTCGCAAAGGCATTGGGGCTCGACCCCATCGAAAAGGGCGAGGTCCTCGACAAGTACAACGAAAGCACCCGCTCATCGGCGTTTTGGAACGCCATGTGGGCGCTCGAGGACGTGCTCTACCGCTACGATTGGAGCGGTGACCGCTATGTGTTCACCAGCGACCACGACACCATTACGGAGGCTCTTTCTGACTTCTCTATCATCGTGACAAACATTCTCGCGGGAGAACCGGAGGCCATCGTTAAGGCTGTCGCCCTGCCCGTCACAAAGGCGGGAAAAAAGATGTCGAGCGCGAACAAGAAAAAGCTCGACGATATTTGCCAAGCTCTCTCCGACTTCAAAACTGCGTTTGACGAGGACGAGGAGAGCGACACCATCGAAAAGGAGGAAAACACCGATATGAACAATCCTGAAATCACCGCCCTCGTTGAGGAGACGGTAAAGAAATCGCTTGAGGCGGCAGGCATTGTCGCCAAAGAAGCAGACCCCGCAACCGCAGCTCCGGCCGCAGCGCCCGCGCAGCAGCCCGCAGAGCCGGAGGCCGCCCCGGACATTGAGACCACCGTAGAAAAGGCCGTACAAAAGGCTCTTGTCGCGTGCGGCCTTATTGAGGAGGAACCCGCCGCAGAGGAGCCCGTCACAAAGGCCACCCTCGAGGAGGTTGTCTCTGAAACCGTGAACAAGGCGCTCGAGCCGCTGCTCAAGGCGCGCGGCATTGCGAGCAACCTGAACGACACAAAACCCATCGAGAAGTCCGGCCCGCACTATCTGGCCGGTATTCTCTAATCAGAAAAAGGAGGATATTTTATCATGCCTAACAACGCAAATATCATCAGAAAGGCCAATGAGACGCTCACCACCACTGGCGTCACTTCCGGCCTGCTGAACCCGGAACAGGCGCAGCGGTTCATGCAGCAGACTTTTGAGGCAACCCCTCTCTCCGCCCTCGTCCGCCACGAAATGCGCCGGGCCAAGAGCGGCGAAATCGACAAAATCGGTATCGCCTCCCGCATTCTCCGCAAAAAGGTCGAGAACACCGACGACGGCTACCGCGCAAAGCCTAACTTTGGGGCGGTTGAGTATGCTACCACCGCCGTCCGCCTGCCGTGGGAAATCACCGAGGAAACCCTCCGCGAGAATATCGAGGGGCAGGGCCTCGAGGCGACCATTACCAACCTTATGACCCGCCAGATTGGCATTGACCGCGAGGACCTCTGCATTAACGGCGACGCGGAATATGCCACCGAGGACGCCGACAAAGAGTTCCTCACCATCAACAACGGCTGGGTAAAGCAGATTATGGGCGACGGCCATGTGGTTGACCGCACCTCCGAGAACGCCGGAGCCATGAGCGTTGACGTGTTCTACGATTGCCTGCGCTCCCTGCCGAACAAGTATAACAACGGCGCGCTGCGCTGGCTGATGTCTCCGCACCGCCGTCAGGAATGGGAGCGGTATATCCTCGACAAGGCCATCACCGTCGGAGGTATCATCAGCGACCGGCGCGTGGAGAACCCTGTTTCTATCCCGGCCGTTGAGGTTCCCTCCATGCCCGACGACAAAATTATCCTCACCAACCCGCAGAACCTCATTGTCGTAAATACCTACGGTGTGATTATCCGCAAGACCACCGAGGGCAAAGAGGCCATTATGCAGGATAAGCGTTTCTACGTCGTGCATTTTGATTTTGACGCTATCATCGAGGAGACGGACGCGACCGCCATCATCACTGGCCTCGCCGCCCTGTAAGGAGGAGAACCCGCTATGATTAAACTGAAACTCAAAAAGGCGCGCTCCTACACCGGCGTTGTGTCTGCGACCAAAGAGAAACCTTATGTCACCGTAAAGGACGAGGCGACGGCCAATGCTGCCGTCGCCTCTGGCTTTTTCGAGGTCGTGGAGCTGAACGCTGCCGAGGAGCAGCCGGAGTTGAACACAACCGGCACCATCACAAAGCTCGGCACAATGACCGTCGCGCAGCTCAAGGAATACGCCAAGACCAATGACATTGACCTTGACGGAGCCTCCAAGAAAGAGGAAATCCTCGAGCGCATTGAGGCGGCGCAGGCCGGAGCCAACGACGACGACCCCGCCAGCCAGTTCACCGGCGGCAGCAATGAGGGCGACGGCGGCTCCGAGTAAAGGAGGCGATTGACATGGCAGAACGGCCGTGGGCGACGCCCGCAGACATCAAAGCATATTCTGATTTTCAGGCCGTCAAAAACCGCACTGATGAAAAGCTGAAAATCGACGTTACCCGCGCGGAGCAGTACATCATCAGCTACACGAACAACCGTTTCGACGACAACACGAAGTACCCGCAAATCCCGGAGGCGGTCAAAACGGCCGTTATCCTCGTAGCGGAGGTTTACGCCTACAACGCCGTGGAGGGAGAACGCAGGCTCAAGAGCGAGACGTTCGACGACTATTCCTATACGCTCTCGGACACCAATGCGCCGAAACTCGACGCGCTGGACCTTGGGCCCCTCCTCGACGACTTTGTTCTCGTGCAGGCGCGGAGCGGCGTCACGATGAAGCTCCGAAAGCTCTAAAGGAGGGAGACGCTATGGCATTTGAAACTCTGCTGGACCACCTTTGCGACATCTATCATATCCAGTGCAGCGATACGTCGCCGGGCTACAACCTGCCCTCCTCACCGTCATTCAGTTACCCGGAACAGCCGGACCTATCCTCTGTCCCCTGCCATTTTGGAGTAACACATTCCACCGTCGCCGTCGTGCAGGCAGACCCGCAGGCGAACCTTGAAGCAAAGCTCAAGCTCGTTCTCCCTACTGGAACCGATGTCCGCCTCAACGACAAAATTGTAGACCGCACCAGCGGCTACGAGTACACCGCCGAAGTCCCGAGGAATATCAGAGGCCACCACGTCACGGTGCTTTTGCGCCGGACCGGCCAACAGGAGCCGCTATAATGGCACGCTCGGACGTTCACATTGATTTCGGCGATTTTGACAGGTTTTTCACCCTGCTACGACAGGCGGCAGGCGGGGACTTCAAAGAGGAGCTCCAACACTTTTTGGAGGGGCTCGGCTACGAGTTTCTCCGCATTTTGGAGGACGAGATAATCCGGCGGA
Source organism: Clostridium sp. D33t1_170424_F3 (assembly GCF_015667585.1). Taxonomy (GTDB): domain Bacteria; phylum Bacillota; class Clostridia; order Oscillospirales; family Acutalibacteraceae; genus Anaeromassilibacillus. Next base: position 87,491 of record NZ_JADPEG010000011.1, read on the forward strand.
AAGTGGTAGACACCCGCGAATTGCTCGCCAGCTTTCACAAGGGCGACAAAAACAACATTTGGGAAATGGACGAGAGCCGCGTCTCCCTTGAGGTGGGAACGAACCTCGAGTATGCCACCTACGTCAACGATGGACACTGGACCAACAAAAAAGGCGTAGCCGTCCGGTTTGTACCGGGCCGCTGGCAGGGAGACAGGTTCATCTACGAAAAAGGCGCAAACACCGGCATGGTCCTCAAGCAGCAATGGGTAGAGGGCTCCCACTATTGGGAGAGCGCCCTCCGCATACTCGAAAGGGTTTACCCGGAGTTGCTGGCTGAAAAGCTCGAGGAGTGGCTCGAAAAGTATTTCAGTGAGTTTATTTGAGGGAGGTGATGGCTTGCTCGAGCAAGAGATAGCGAGCATTATGCGATTTGTGCTCGATAACGCTGCGGGAGCAGCACCTTATTACGACCGGTTGCCGGAGGGGTTTTTGGTCCCGTCCATCTACTTCCCGGCACCTGAAATTGAGACGAGGGGCGAGACTTTTTCAACCTATTCGCTCGACTACGCATGGTACATCAAGGTATTCCATGTGAACGCGCGCCCGGCACATGAGCTCGCTCTTTCCGTTCTCACCGCCATTAAGGCGGCACGCAATCTTATCCCGCTCATCGACAAAGCCGGAGAACAGACCGGAAAGGGGTTCCGGCTCAAAGACCCGGAGCTCAAGAACCTCGATGGGAAACCGAGCGCGGTCCAGCTCGCTCTCTATTGGAGCAGCCCGCGCCCGTATAATGACCCGGACGCGCAAAAGATGATGGTCTATGACCTCGATATGCACAACAAAAGCGCATACGACGAGGCCGTGGCACAAATCAAAGCTACGCGCGCCGACACCAACAGACAGGAGGTATTTCCATGAGCAACAAATCGAGCACGGAGGCGGCTGGGGCCAGCGAAATCAAGGCAGCCGCAGCGCCGACGCCTCCAAAGTTCACCATTGCGCGGCTCCGCAAGGAATGCTACAAGCTGTTCGGCGTGACTGTCAGTACCTTTGACGGCGCGACGCACGGGCTCGCTGGCACCTTTTCCGTAGCGGAAATGCGCTCAAACATTGAGAAATGGCAAAACAAAGCCATTTCCTCCACGAAAACCGACAAAAAGGAGGTCAATAAATAATGGCAGGCGGAACCTTTGACAAACTTGCCGGAAAGGTCCGGCCGGGGACCTACATCAACTTTGAAAGCACCCGGCAGGACACTCTCGGCATTGGCGAGAGGGGCACTGTTCTCCTCCCGCTCATCGGGCATAGCTACGGCCCGGAAAAGCAGTTCATCACGATTACCAGCGGCAGCCCCGACGCCAACATCGAAAAGCTCGGTTATAGCGTCTATGACGATAATCCGAGTATGCTTCTCATTCGAGAGGCGCTGAAAAACGCGCGCGAGGTTATCCTCTACATTCCGAAGCAGGGAGCGCGCGCGACCGCGAGCAGCGGGACGCTCACCGCGACCGCAGCATACGGCGGCTCTCGCGGAAACGACCTCAAGTTCTCTATTGTCGCAAACCCGTCCAGTGGTTTTGACGTGACCGTTTATCTCGGCGCTGATGTTGTTTCCGAGCACGAGGGCGTCGCAGACGTGGCGGCACTCGCGGCACAGGAGGATGGCTGGATTGAGTTCACCGGCACCGGAGAGCTCGCCGCCGCCGCAGGCGTCAGCCTCGTTGGAGGAACGGACGGCAGCGCGTCCAATTCTGATATTACCACTTTCCTTGATGAGGCCGAGAGCGTCAAGTGGAACACAATGGCGTTCCCTCTTGCGGCAGAAACCGGCTCCGAGGAGGGCGGCGGCAGCAACGTCGCATTGCATGAAGCCGTCAAGACCAAAATTAAGTATCTCCGCGAGGAGGTCGGCAAGTACCGCAAGGCGGTCATTCCCGGTTTTGACGCCGACTATGAGGGGATTATCAACGTCACGAACGCGCCCATTGTAAACGGCGTGGAGCTCACACCCGCGCAGGCTACCGCTTGGATTGCGGGTATCGACGCGGCGGCGCTTAATACCAAGAGCAACACCTACGCAAAGTACAGCGGCGCGACCGGCATTGTTGGAGTGAAAAATCACGCGGCAGCCGTGGCGGCCATCAACAACGGAGAGCTCTTTTTCTCTTACTCGGAGGAGGGGGACGTAGTTGTGGAATACGACATCAATTCCCTTGTGACGTTCGACAAACCCAAAGACGCGACCTACCGGAAGAACCGCGTGCTCCGCGTGTTCGACACTTTCGGAGAGGCGGTCATGCTCAATTTCCCGCCGAACAAGTACGACAATAGCCCGACCGGCTGGGACATCATGGAGGGCATTGGCCGGACGCTGCTCAAGCAGTTCTTTGAGGCCGGGGCCCTCAAGAATGTGGACTACGACAACGATTTCCTCGTTGACCGTGGCGCGAGCACCGGCGACCAAACCTATTTCACCGTCGGGCTCGAACCCGTGGACAGCGCCGAAAAGCTGTTCTTTACCATCAAGACAAGATAGGAGGTAAAAACGATATGGCAACTAACAGGAGACGTATGAGCCTCCGTGAGGGAAAGGTTTTCATCAACGGGAATAAGGTCCTCGACGCGGTTAAGTTCGAGGTCGTGTTTACGCCTGATGTTTCCGAGAGCCGGGCGCTCGGCGAGCGCGGATTGAGCCGTCGCTGGCTCGGCCGCGACGTCACCGGCACCATCACGGAGTACAAATCCACCCCGTGGATTAAGGACGCCATCAAGCAATATGAGAGCACCGGCGCGACGCCGGAGTTCGTCATTCAGGGCATTCAGGACGACGCCAACAGCGACTACTACGAGAGCAACGGCAGCGACGTCGTTACCTGCGAGGGCTGCGTGCTCACCGGCGACCTGCCCCTCATGTCTCTCGACAGCGAGGGCGACCTCGTGCAGGACGAGGTCGAGTTCGGCGCATACGGGATTGTGTAACAACGGCCCCTCGTTCTGAGGGGCCCATTCTTTTTACAGGAGGTTATATTCATGGCAAACGGAAACTTGAAGTTCTTTATGCTTGAGGAGCTCAAAAAGGACGAGATTGTTGAGGTCCCCGGAACCGATACATTCAAAAGCGAGGACGGGAAACCTATTCCGTTCAAAATCCGGGTACTCGAGACGGAGGAAATCAACCGCATTCGCAACGCCTACCGTACCCGCAAAATGGCGGTTGATAAAAAGAGCAAGCCCATCATTGCCAACGGCGAGGTCGTTTTCACCACAGATTACGACGCCGAGGGCGCGAACGACAAAATCATGTCGGAGGCGTTCGTATTCCCCGATATGCACGACAAAGACCTCATGGCTTTTTACGGCTGCTATGACGCCGCAGAAATGCCGCGCAAGTTGTTCCGCAAACCGGCCGACTACACCTACGCCTCGAGAATGGTTGCACAGGTTCTCGGCCTCATCGACAAGGACGACGACGAGCTCATTGACGACGCAAAAAACTAATATTGGGCGGGGACGGAGGCGAGGGCGGCGACCCGGAGTTCCGTTGGGCGCACATTCTATGGCAGCGGCGCGGGCTCCGCATGGAGGAGTTCGCGGCCATGCCAAGAAAACGAAAGCTCGCCTATATCGCCTCCGAGATTGCCGCGCAGCAGAGCCCCGTCCACCCGCTCGACAAAATAGTGCGCGCTATGGAGCGTCGTTCATCATCACCAGCTAAAAAACCTCGCAGGAAAGGAGGGAAATAATGTCAGCAACCGCCACACTCACAGCAATTTTCGAGGCACAGGACCGGATAAGCAACACGTTATCAGGCATTGACCGCAGAGGAAACAGCCTCACAGGTACATTCAAAAAAGTGGCGACGGCTGCGGCCGCCGCCTTTTCTACGGCCAAAATCGTCCAGTTTGGAAAAGAGTGCGCGAGCGCGGCCGTCACATTCGAGAGCAGCATGAATGAGGTTTATACCCTGCTGCCCGGTATTTCCGCCGACGCTATGAACAAAATGCAGGCGGACGTCAAAGACTTCTCGAAAGAGATGGGCACTCTCACGACGGAAACCGTACCGGCGCTCTATCAGGCCCTTTCCGCAGGCGTCTCGCAGGACACTGTATTTGACTTCCTCGAGACGGCAAACAAGGCGGCGGTCGGAGGCGTTACCACGCTTGAGACGGCCGTGGACGGCCTTTCCTCCGTAGTCAACGCATACGGCGAGGACGCACTCTCCGCGCAGATGGCAAGCGACTTGATGTTCACCACCGTAAAGCTCGGCAAGACCACGTTCGGAGAGCTTGCTGGCTCGCTCTACAACGTCGTTCCCACGGCGGTCGGGGCGGGCGTAGCGTTTACCGACATTTCCGCAGCACTCGCAGCTATGACGGCACAGGGCATTCCGACAAGCGTTGCTACGACGCAGCTCCGGCAGGCCATCGTTGAGCTATCGAAATCCGGCACGGAAACCGACAAGACGTTCAAAAAACTCGCCGGAAAGAGCTTCAAAGAGTTCATTTCCGCAGGCGGAAATATGCAGGAGGCGTTCCAGCTTCTTGAGCAGCACGCCATCGACACCGGATTGGGCGTCAATGACCTTTTCGGCTCTGTCGAGGCAGGCAACGCGGTCCTTTCCCTCACCGGGCAAGGCACGGAAAAGTTCACGCAGGCCATGACGGAAATGCAAAGCGCGGCCGGAGCCACCGACGCGGCGTTCGGCACAATGGAGGACGGCATGAGCCGGAAACTCCAAAAAATGCAGGCCGCTTGGGAGGTTGCGAAAATCAACATCGGAGAGGTCGTTGTTGACGCCCTGCTGCCGATTTTCGAGTTCGTAGCCGATAACATTGACGATATATCCTCTGGCGTGCAGACGGCTTTCAGCGTCCTCGGAGGGGCCATTCAGACCATTTGGGGAATTGCAAAGCCGGTACTGCAATGGGTCAGGAAAAACCCGGACCTCGTTTCCACCGCCCTCGCGGCCATCGGCACGGCTATTGTAACGCATAAAGTGGCGACCGGCATTACCAGCGTAGCCGGAGCCCTCAAGACTTTTAACCTCGCGTTCCTTGCGAGCCCGGTCGGCATTATCACGGCCATTGCCACGGCGGTCGTCGCCATCGGTGTTGCCTGCTACAAGGCGGCCAAAAAGATGGAGAAAGCGGACCTCGCCGAGCACTTTGGCGAGATAACACTCTCTGCCGAGGAGCTCGACGGCGTAGCGAAGCGCATTATACGAACCGACACATTCGGAAAGCTCGAAAAATCCATGCGGGCGCTTGATGAGGTGGAGAGCCTCTCCGAGGGCATTCAGGACGCCATTGACGTAATGGACCGCGCTCATTGGAAAGTGAGCGTTGGCCTCGAGCTCAACGACACCGAGAAACAGGAATACCGCAGCGCGGTCACTTCCTTTATCGCGGACACGCAGAGCCTTTTACAGAGCAAGCAGTATCAGCTTAATCTCGCGCTGGACTTTTTCGCCGGAGACGACGAAACCGGCGCGCAGATGAAAGAGAACCTCAACGGGTTCTTTAGCAAGTATCAGCAGGATATAGCGGACCTCGGCACCAAGCTCCAAGAGAAAGTAAACGAGGCGTTCGAGGACGGCCTGCTCGACATTGACGAGGTAAAAGAGATTACCGAGCTGCAAGCGCAAATGGCAAACATGGCGAACATGCTCGCCGAGACGCAGTTCGAGAGCAAACTGGACCTCATTGGCGTGCAGTTCTCCGGCGCGGAGCTTACCCCGGAAACCTACCAAGAGCTGCAAACGGCCATTCAGGAGGAGGTAGATACGGTTACAAAAACCTATCAGGACAGCTATGTTGACCTCGCCTCAAACCTGCGGCTCCAACTCAAGGAGGGATACATCGACCAAACGACATTTGATACGGAGATGGCATACCTTGAGGACCAGCTCAATTCGCAGGTGAATGCCATAGAGCTCAAAGCGACCAACTTCCAGTTACAGACTATTTCCGACACCTACGGCGAGGACCTCGCCCCGGAGGCGGAGAAAATCGTTCAGGCTCTCAAGGAGCAGCTTGAGTTCCAGTTCCATGCAATGGATAATCCGAACGGCCTGCTTGGAGACGAGTTCAATCTAACGTGGCTACTCGGCGACGCATGGGAGGCGGTAGAGCTACCCCGCGAGACGCGCAAAAACGTGGAAAACCTGTTCAACCAGCTCAAGCCCACGCAAGAGGAGCTCATGGCGATTGCCGACGAGTACACCGCAGCAGGCAAAGCGGTCCCCGAGGGAATTGCAATGGGAATTATGGACATTGCCTCCATTGGCGCGCTCACGGGCGATATGGAGAGTATCTACCTGCTCATCGGCTCCATGCTTTCGGAAAGTGACCCCAAATACGTCGAAATGATTGAAACCGCGCAAAAGGATTTTGGCGGCGTTCCCGAGGCCATTGCAAAGGGCATGGACATGAACAAGTACCTCGTGGAAAACTCTGGCGGAGACTTGCTTGCCACGCTCAAGGAGCGGCTCGAGCAAGGGACCTATGCGAATATCCCCGTCAAGGCAAATATCAGCGTAAGCGGAAGCTACACCTATAACCCGAGCGCCGAAATCCCCGGCTATGCGGCCGGTACTCTGGCCGCCGAGGACGTGTTCCTCGCTGGCGAGGAGGGGCCGGAGCTTATCGTTGGACGCGGCGGGAGCACAGTGTTCCCCACATCGGAAACGGAGAAGCTCCTCGGCTCTATTCAGGACCGCGCGCTCGAGATTGACGCGCCGGACCTGCCGACCGGCCATTACGACGAGTACAGCCGCGAGGACCGCAACATCACGCTTGAGCTCAAAGGGGCCGGAGAGCTGAAAATCGGCAAAGGCAGCTCCAAAGAGGAGGTTGTCGAGGTCGTAATTGAGTATATCCGGCCGGTCCTGATGAGCATTCTACGGCAAGAAATATTTGAGGAGGGAGACTTGGCCTATGAGTTCTAATTACCAAATGTGGATAACCGCCAACGGCGAAAAGGAAAAGCTGCGTCTCCCGGTCCACCCCGAAAAAATCGAGGTTAAGATGGGAGGCAAGAATACGAGCGTCGATATATCCGGGCTCGGTGAAATCACCATCATGCAGGACCGCCCGGCAGCGGTTATCTCGTTTTCTTGCTTTTTCCCGGCGGCGCGGTTCCCCGGCGTGCAGGTGAACAGCCTCACGCCGCCCGCGACGCTCGCCAAAAAGATTTGGGACTGGAAAAACAGCAAAAAACCCGTCCATTTTTTAGTCACCGGCACCGGCTTCAATATGCACTGTACCATAGAGGACTTCCAGTGCAGCGAGCAGGGCGGCGACGTTGGGACACTTTATTACTCGCTCACGCTCAAGGAATACAGAGAAGTATCGGCGCGGCAGGTAAAGGTCGATAAACCGACCAAAAAGGCCACCCTGCCCGCCGATACGAACACCCGCACCGACAACCGAGTGCAGCCGTCTACCTATACGGTAAAGCGCGGCGATTGCTTATGGAATATCGCCAAAGCGCACCTCGGCAGCGGCAGCCGCTATACGGAGATTTATAACCTGAACCGGGATAAGATTAAAAATCCGAACCTGATTTATGCCGGGCAGGTTTTGAAAATGCCAGCATGAGCGGCCTGAAATTGATTGTCGTCAAGGGCGACACGAGCCATGATATGAGCGAGTTGGTATCGAGCGTGAAGTGGTCGGGCCGAAAAGGCTCGGCCGCTCGCTCGCTTTCTGTGACCTTTATCGACGACGACGGGTACGGCCATACCCGAACGGGCCTCGACGTCGAGCAGGGCCATCAGTGCATTTTTTACTGGAACGGCGTGGAGCTTTTCCGTGGGCTGTTCATGCAGCAGGAGCAATCCCGAGCAAAGACCATGACGGCGACGGCCTACGACAACGGCATATACCTTGCCAATAACAAGGACACGTTCAACTATACGTCCGCTACCGCCTCTGCGATATTTGCGGATTGCTGCAAGCGGTTCGGAATACCTTACGGGGCCGTGGCAGATACCTCCTATCAAATCCCGGAGCTCACAAAGCCGCGAACAACCGCGTGGGACACCATTTGCGACGCCTTGAGCCTCACCTATAAGGCCGCAGGCATTCGCTATTATCCCCTTTGCGTTGGGGACGAAATGCGGCTTTTGGAGCGCCGGGAGAACATTCTTCAATGGGTAATCGAAACCGGCGTCAACCTTGAGGAATACCGGCTCACAAAGAGCATTGAAAAGGTGAAAACTCGGATTAAGCTGCTATCCAAAGAGGGCGAGGTCCTCGCGCAGGCGGTGGACAGCGCGCTCGAGAAAAAAGTTGGCGTCTTTCAGGACGTGGAGACGGCCGATGAGGAAATGAACACCGCGCAGCTCAATGAGCTCGTAAAAACGACGCTCGAGGAGAACAACAAACCGGAGCGCGCCCTCACCGTCAATGCGCTCGGCCTAACCGATGTCGTTACTGGCGTTGGCGTGTTCATTATCATAAAAGAGCTCGGTATCTCCAAAACGTACTACGTCGAGGAGGACGCGCACTCATTTCAGGGAGAATACCACAGCATGAACCTCAAGCTCTCGATTGCGACAGACCTCGACCGACAAAAGACCGCACAAAAAGCGGCGACGGCGGACATCAAGGCCGGTGACATCGTTCAGTTCGCGGGCGGGCTTCACTATGTCAGCTCTACGGCGGGTTCCCCCACGGGCGGCACGCGCAAAGGCGGACCGGCAAAATGTACGCTCGTCGCAAAGGGAGCGAAACACCCTTACCACCTCATCGGCGGCGCTTATACCAGCGTGGAGGGCAGCAGCAATGTCTATGGCTGGGTAGACGCCAGCACGGTATCGAAGTAAAGGAGGCCGGAGCATGAATATTGAGCAGACACAAGAGGCCACAAGCCTCAAGCAGCTTTTTCAGCAAATGGTCCCGGAGGCCGTCGAGGTGCTGCGCGGGACGGTTATTTCCGCCAGCCCGCTCAAGATACAGGTGGAGAATGACGACAAGCTCGTGCTCACGCAAAACATTATCTGCCTGCCCCGGCACCTTTCAACCTATACGACCACGATTGACATTCAGCTCGGGAAAGGGACCATCAACAGCGTCACTCGCAGCGGTCAGGGTACGCACCCACACGGGAATAGCGGAGAGCACGGAGGCCACACGGCCGGAGACGGCGCTCACGACCACCCCGATACCGAGGGCGCGCACGTCCACAATGTCGCCACGTTCAATATCTACGGGGCGGCCATGACGGTATACAACGGGCTCAAGGCAGGCGAAAAGGTCTTTATCTTGAGCTTTAATCACGGCAAAAAATATTACATTTTAGACAGGGAGGCGTAGCGAATGGGCGTAACATTGCCTTTCCCCATCGGGGAAGTAGAACAGGAACAGGAGCAGCCCTCGCTCACATATCGCCTCGACCTCGATAGGGGGCGAATTGTTGGCGTGGTAGACGGCCTTGAGGCCGTCAATCAGGCTATACGGAAAGCCCTCGCTACCCCGCGCTTTCGCTGCCTCATCTACGACAATCAGTACGGCAGCGAGATAAAGGAAACGGTCATAGCAGGAGACGCGACGCCGGAGTTCATAGAGGCAGATATGCCCCGGATAGTGAAAGACGCGCTCTCGCCGGACACCCGCATTTTGGACGTTTACGACTTTGCGTTCTCTTTCGCTGATGAACGGGCCTTTATCCAATTCAAGGCAAAGACTATTTTCGGGGAAACCGTCGTTGAGGAGGTGATATGAATTGTTTGAGGACAAAACCTATGAAAATATTTTGGCAGAAACACTCGCGGCCGCGCCGCCCGGCGTTGACATCAGGCAAGGCAGCATATTTTATGACGCCGTTGCCGGGGCCTGCTTCAAGATAGCGAGCTATTATGCCGACCTACGGACAGCGTTTGACCTCGTGTTCATCGAGACGGCTGTTGGCGAGTACCTCGACCAAAAGGGCGCAGAATATGGCATTTACAGGAACCCGGCTACCTCTGCGTGGTATGGGCTTACCTACGAGGGAGCGGAACCGGCCGTCGGCGAGCGTTTTTTTGCCGAGGGCCTTTATTTTACCTTGCGGAATGTTGACGGACAGTTCCGGCTCGAAGCGGAGGACGTCGGGACCGGAACAAACATCATTGAGGCTGGCACCCCGGCCGTCCCGGTCAACAATATCGGCGGCCTCGCCGCCGCTGCTTTCGGCCCGCTCATCGAGCCGGGGGTAGACGTTGAGGGCGATGAGGACTACCGGCAGCGCATACGCGAGAAAATTGCCGGACCGGCCGAGAACGGCAACCGGCAGCATTACAAGACGTGGTGCGAGGAGGTCAGCGGCGTCGGCCGGGCCCGGATTATTCCGCTCTTTGCGGGCGAAAACACCGTCATGGGCGTGCTGCTCGGCGGAGACGGCACCCCTGCGGCGGAACCGGTCGTGGAGCGCGTACAGGTTTATATTGACCCTATCACGCGCGGCGGAACCGTAGAATACGGAGGCAAAACAATCCCCATTGGGGACGGCCTCGGGAATGGGACGGCGAATATCGGCGCGCATTTTGCGGCCGCCGCAGCGGAGGCGCTTCACATCTCCGTTTCCTTTTCCGCCTTGATTGCAAGCACCTCCACGAAAGCGGAGGCCACAGCGCAGGCAACCGAGGCCATCACCGAATACCTCAAGGGGCTTGCGCTTGACACCCCGGACGATGTTCCGATAGTGGTACGCATTTCCGCTATCGGCGCACGGCTGGCGGCGTTGCCGTCCCTTTTGGACTACTCAAACCTCACGTTCAACGGGGCGGCCGAAAACATCGAGGTTCGGGAGACGCAGGTTGCCGTGCTGCGGGAGGTGACGCTCAATGAGATTGTACGATAACGCACCCAGCGGCAATTACGAGGAGCTCAAGACGTTTTACCCGGTATGGTATCGAGAAGTTTTGGAAATGGACGCGATTTGGCACGCGCTCGGTCGAGAGCTTGACGGCGTGCAGGGCGACATTGTTACCGCCGTAAACAACTGCTTTGTCAATACGGCCGATGAGGCCACCATAGCGCGGCTTGAGGATTTCCTCTACATCACCTACGAGGGCAAACGAACCCTTGAGGAGCGCCGCGCGCTTGTCGCCTCGTTTTTTATCGGGAACGGGCACATTGGAGAGCAGGAAATCAAAGAGCTCATGCTCGCCTTTACCTCTGGCGACGTAACAGTGGACCTCGTTGGTGGGACCGTGGAAATATCGGTCACGAGAGAAATCTCCGACCGCTTTAACCTTGCGGACAGTACGTTCGTAATTCTCAAGCGAATACCGGCGCACCTCAATGTGGCGTTCAACGACATATTGCTCCCTATCCGGTTCAGAAACAAAACCCGGCTCACATTCAGGAAGTTCGGCGTTGGCGTCAGCGCATTCAACGGCGGCAAGGCGGTCCCGATATTCCTTGATGGGCAGCGGACGCTCGACGGCTCTTGGACACTCGCGCAGATGTTCCGAGGGATTATCTTGCGCTCTGTTTCTTTTGAAACGTCTTTCGTGGCGCACAGGGCCGCCAGAGTGCCCTCTCTCGTACTTTCTCCTATGCCTATAAGGAATAACCCCTCAAACAGGCTCGAGGCGTTCTCGGCCCACACAGAGGCCCACAACGGCAACGGCCTATTTTACCGTTCCGCCGCCTTTGAGGCGAGCTTTAGGCAGCCGCAGGGCATCACCGGCACAATAACGATGGACAGCATGTACCGGCTCGATGGAGCGGTCCTTTTGGACGGCTCCCGAAAGCTGAATGCAAAGATTGAAAAGGAGGATATTTGACAATGGCTGAAACCAGCGTAATCACCAACAAACGGCGAGAGAACCTCGCCAAAATCACCAGCGGAGCCATCAGCACCATACCCAAAATTACGCACATTTCGTTCGGCGACGGCGGCGTGGACGGCTCCGGGAACCCCACTTCTCCCCTTGAGACGCAGACCGCGCTCAACAACGAAATCGCGCGCTATCCCATCGACGGAGTAACATACCCCGTCGCTACTACGGCGCGCTACACCGTCACCATTCCAAAGGCGGACCTCCCCGGCAGGATTATCAACGAGGCCGCGCTCGTGGACGAGGCCGGGGAGCTTTGCGCCATCAAGAACATGTATAACAAGCAAAAAGATGATGGCGTCAGCTTTGAGTTCACGTTTGACGACGAGTTTTAAGGGAGGGATATGATATGGCAGACCCGATTTATGTAATCCCTGAAAACCCGTCCTATGACCCGAATATCCGAGCGTTGCAGGACGGCGACCCGGCGCGCGCAAGCACTGTGTTCAACCCCGTACTCGGGAAGATAATTGAGAACACGCACGCGGTAAAGCTCGCCGGAGACGCCAACGCCTCGCGCATTGAGGAGGTTGCGGAGCAGGCCGGGCAAGCGGGCAGCGCGGATAACATAACGCTCCCCGGCGGGCAGACCGTCTCGGAGGCCATCGGCGGCCTTGAGGAAAGCAAGGCCGGGCTCGATAGCCCGGCGCTCACAGGCACGCCTACGGCCCCGACAGCGGCCAAGAACGCAAACAGCACGCAAGTAGCTACCACGGCTTTTGTGAAAAGTCAGGGGTATTCTACGACCGACAGCCCCACATTCACCGGCAGCCCGAAAGCGCCGACACCGGCGACGGGCTCGAATGATACCCGCATTGCCACGACGGCGTTCGTCAAGGCGCAGGGCTACGCCACCGCAGAGCAGCTCAACGCGGCGCTCGAGGAGCTTTCTACGAACGGCTCCGCCTACAAGCTCGTTGCGGCCGCAGCGTCTTGGCAAAAAGGCGCGGTGAACGCGCAGAACCAATATTGGTATGAGCTCGCGGTTGCAAACGCGGAAATCGCGGCGGGCGACGTCGTGCTCGTATTCCCCGGAGACACAGCGGCCGAGGCGCTGTTCGGAACCAATATCCGCAGCCTGCCCGAAACCTACGCGGGCGGGTTCAAGCTGCTTGCCAATACCCAGCCGACGAGCAGCCTCACCATCTACTACACCATCAGCAAACAGGAGGGATAACACATGCCGGGATATGTTTTGGGAGCGCGGGCAGACCTCGCTCCACTCGTTACTGCGAGAAAGTTTGGCGTCAGGTGGTATAAAAACCAAAGTACGACCACGCTCACGCGGCTCCACGACGCCGTTGGAAAGACGTTCAAGGCGAGCGTCGGCAGCACCACGGCGGGGAGCTCCGGGTTCGATAACGAACCTATCTACAAGGACATCAAGCTCTGCAACGTCGTGAACGGCAAGGTCACGGCCTATTACGGAGAGCCCGGATTTAGCCGCACGCCCTCGAGCGGAGACGTCATGGTAGAAATCCCTCGTTATTACTACAAAATCGAGGAGACTTCCACCTACCGCGATTTTATCATCAGCGACCAGCCGCTCGACGGGTTCCTCTTCTCCCCGCGCCACGCGCCGCACAGCGGGAACGCGAATGGCTACGAGAAAATCTATGTCAGTGCCTATACCTTGAACAGCAGCTACCGCTCCGTTTCGGGCAATTCTTCTGTTGTTAGCATTACGAGAGCTACGGCCCGTACCGGTTGTAAAGGCAGGGGCAACGGCTACTATCTCTATGACTTTGCGACCTACTGGACCATTGCGCTGCTCTACCTCATTGAGGTTGCGGATTGGAACAGTCAAAACGTCATTGGAGAGGGCTATACCGACAGCAGCAACAGCGCGCAAATCAACACCGGAGGCGCGGACGGCGTTTCCGGGCATACCGGACGGGCGAGCGGAAACGCGACCAATGCAAAGAACGCGGTCAAATATCGTCACATGGAGAACCTTTGGGGAAATATTTGGAGTTGGTGCGACGGCGCAAACTTCAACGACGCCCTCTGCTATGTCTGCACGAACCCGGCGCAGTATGCGGACGACACCGCGACCAACTACACAAAGCTCTCTTATAGCAAGGCAACGGCAGATGGCTACCAAAAGGCCCTTGGGTTCGACCCGAATGTTCCTTGGGCGCAGATTTGCACGGACGCCACAGGGGCCGACGGAACGTACATCAGCGACTACTACTATCGGAGCACCGGTTGGCGCGTCTTGCCACTCGGCGGGTCTTGGCACTACACTCGGAGCGCCGGGCTGTTCTACTTGGACTCGGGCCGCACGTCGTCGAGCACGAGCACGTACGTCGGCTGCCGCCTCCTTGTATTACCCTAACACGGGGGACCGGGGGCGAGCAGCCCTCGGCGCACACTCTATCGAAAGGACTTTTCCACAAGGATAAATGAAAATAGGAACGGGAAAGGCCGTGAAAGGCGGCCGGCGCTCTCTTTCCGTTGGCGCGTCCTGCGCCTCGGCGGGGGTTGGGGCGACGTTCGGAGCGCCGGGCTGTTGTTCTTGCGCTCGGGCTGCGCGTCGGTTTTCGCAGGCTCCGGCGTCGGCTGCCGCCTCCTTTTTCTGTTTCTCTCGGGACTGGCCGTGCGGTGGGGTCGGTGTTGCTCGTGGCGTTGGCGCGTCTTGCAACTCGGCGGGAATTGGAACAACACTCGGAACGCCGGGCTGTTCTACTTGAACTCGAACAACACGTCGTCGAACACGAACACGAACATCGGCTGCCGCCTTTTTGTTTGCAAATTGAGAGAAATATTGCACGGTCTTTCGGCCTGAACAAGGCTTGCGGCGGTTACACCGCCGCACCATACCGCTCGGTAAAAATATTGCTATTAGGGCGGGGTTTAGTAGGCTTGCGAGAGCTCGAAATACCCCGAAGCAAACAAGGACGGTTTTATGAAGCGTATAGGTTATATCTACGAAAAGATGTGCTCCCCGGAGCTAATCCGAGAGGCCATTTTCAAAGCCGCAAGAGGAAAGCGAAAGCGGCATGATGTAAAGCGCGTCCTTGCAGACGTTGATAAACACGTCGCAATCATACAGGAATTGCTTGAAAAGCAGGAGTTTGAGCCTGCCCCGTATTTTGTTAGCGAGAGATACGACCCGCACAACAAGAAAACCCGCATTATACAACGCCCGAAGTTTTTCCCGGACCAAGTAATCCACTGGATTGTTGTTCTCTCCATTCAGCCGACGCTCATGCGCGGAATGTACCATTGGAGCTGCGGGAGTATACCGGGGAGAGGGAGCGGTCACGGGCAGAAAGCCGTTCGGCGCTGGCTGAAAAACGACCGTAAAAATACAAAATATTGCCTCAAGCTGGACATCAGGCATTTCTACGACACCATTCCGCACGACCTCCTAAAAAAGGCGCTACGGCGGAAAATCAAGGACGAGCGAGCCCTTTGGCTCATTGGAGAAATCATCGACAGCACGCCGGTCGGCGTCCCCATCGGGAATTACACCTCGCAATGGCTCGCCAATTTTTATCTCGAAACCCTCGACCACTACATCAAGGAGCGGCTCGGGGCCAAATACTACGTCCGATATATCGACGATATTGTTATTTTCGGGCGGAATAAGAAGCAGCTCCACGCGCTACGCAAGAAGCTGTTTGCGTTCATTGAGGAGGAGCTTGGGCTCGAGGTAAAGGGAAATTGGCAGGTGTTCCCGGTTGACGCGCGCGGCGTGGACTTTTTAGGCTATGTTTTCAGGCACGACTACATCAAAATGCGCGACCGCAATTTTCTCGCCCTTACGAGACAATGCCGCCGCGTGAAAAAGAAGCTCCACCGGGGAGACGAAATCCCCTACCGCATGGCTGCCGGGCTGATAAGCCGGGCCGGGCAGCTCAAGCATTGCAATTCGCAGCACATCAAGCACAGATACTACGACGGCATAAAAGAAAAACGCCTAAAGGAGGTAATCCGCATTGAAAGTAAAAGGCAGTTACGCGCCGCCTAACCTCGAGTTTGAGGTCATTGACGACGGCAGGACCGCACTCATCAGGTTCTACGAGAATGTGGAGCCCTATGAGGAGCCGGAGACAGAGACAACACCGGCGACGAGCGGCTACACGTTCGACCGGTACACCATCACCCGACCGTATTCCGACGAGCTCCGGGCGGATATTGAGACTAACGCCGCGCTATGGCTGGACTTTGTGAAACAGCAGGAGCACGAGAGGCTCGCGGCCGAGGTTCGCGCATATAGAAATGCGTTGCTCGAGGAAATCGACTGGACGCAGGCCCTCGACGCGCCCGTGAGCGCCGCCAGCAGAGAGGCCCTACGCCTTTACCGGCAGGAGCTCCGCGACATCACCGAGCGCCCGGACTTCCCCTATATCACGACATGGCCGGAACGCCCGGTTATTACCAAAGACGCGCCGGACCCGGTTGACGAGGCGTTCGACGTTTTGACGGGAGGTGAGAATAATGCGTAAAGAGAGGGCCAGACAGAACCGCAAATTGCAGATGATTAAAGCGGCGGAGCTCCCGGACGCGCAGGCGGCACAGGTCCCAACCTTATACCCCGACTGGCGCGCCGGTGAAGTTGTTAAACCCGGCGACCGGCGCTATTACCCGCCCACCGACAAACTCTACAAGGTGCGCGACGGGCAGGGCCACACGACACAAGCGGACTGGACCCCGGACGTCACCCCGACCATGTGGGAGGTTATTGACGTGGAGCACGCTGGAACGCTCGACGACCCCATTCCGGCGGCCGCCAACATGGAGTATTTCAAGGACAAATACTATGTTGAGGCGGGAACCGTATACCGCTGCACCCGCGATACGCAGCAGCCCGTCTCGCAGCTCCCGAGCGAGCTCGTCGGGGTTTACTTTGAGGCGGTGCAGCCATAATGGACGCCGCAGAGCTCTACGCGGAATTATATGACTACGACACGCTTGAGGCCGCCTTTGAGGCGGCCTCTCTCTATTTGGAGGGCCCGCCGGAGGACAGCGAGCCGTGGCTCATAAATCTGCAAAACCACCTTATCTGGCGGAGTTACGAACCCGGTAAAGACCCGGACATGGACCGCGTCGTCCTGTCTGGCGTCAGCATTTTACTCAAGCGCCACAGCCTCACAGGCTGCGACGTTACGAGCCCGGAGCTCCGCCGGATTATTGACGACCTGACGCAGAATTGAGGTGATAGTTTTGGACTGGATTGCAGGTATTTTGGCCGTCGCGGCAGCCCTCGGCATTCCTACGGCGGCCACCGGTTTTTTAATCAGGCGTTTCGAGAAACGGCTCGACACCCGCGAAGTTGCGAAGCGCAAAGAGGAGGAGGCCGTCGAGGAGGCCCGGAAGAAAAGCATGGTGCTCGTTGTCAAGGGCGTCGGGGCGGCTATTGCCCTCGGCGAGGCGACGGCCAGAGCAGTACAGCGCATTCCCGACGCGCATTGCAACGGCGACATGGAGGCCGCGCTCAACTACGCGCAGAGCGTGAAGCATGAGCAAAAGGACTTTCTCACGGAGCAGGCCTCCGAGAGCCTTTTCAACTGAACGGAGGCGAGATTATGGCAACGAAAGAGGCGCAGCGACAATTCATCGAGCGCGTCGGGGCGCTGGCGGCCGCAGACATGCGAGCCAGCGGCGTCCTCGCCTCGCTCACCATAGCGCAAGCCATTTTGGAGAGCGGGTGGGGAACCTCCGAGCTCTCCACAAAGGCAAATGCGCTATTCGGCATCAAGGCAGACGGCCGCTGGCCGGGCCGGGTTTACAGCAAGGAAACAAAGGAGTGCTACGACGGCGTGAGCTACACCACCGTCACGGCCCTTTTCAGGGCCTACGGCTCGTGGGAGGAGAGCGTCAACGACCATTCTGATTTTCTTGTCGGCAGCGCCCGTTACGCGGCGGTTATCGGCGAGAGAGATTACCGCGAGGCAGCCGAGGCCATTAAGGCCGCAGGCTACGCCACGGCCCCGGACTATGCCGAAAAACTCGTCTCTCTTATTGAGCGTTACGAGCTTACGGCCTACGACGGGACATTATCAAAGGAGGACCATGCAATGAGGCTATATTTGAGCCCATCTAACCAGCCACACAACGTCTATACCGGCGTTAGCACTACCGAAAAGGCGGAGATGGAGGCAGTTGCAAAGAAAGTAAAGACCATTCTTGACGGGCAGTACGAGGTGGAAACCGTGATGGCGAACCTCAACCTCGGTATCAGCTACGGCGAGCGGCCGACCGAGTGCAAAAACAAGGGTTGTGACTTCTACCTCGCTATTCATTCCAACGCGGGCGGGGCGGGAGCTGCCGCTGGCGCGGTAGGGTTCTATCACCCGAACGGGAAAAACGCCAAGGCCCTCGCTACGGCGCTCGTTAAAGAGCTCGATTTCATCTGCCCGGTCAAGAGCAACCGCAGCTCCTCGGTCGTAAATGGCATGAATGCCTTTAACGGTCAGGGCTACGGGGAAATCCGCTCCCCGATGCAGCTCGGCGTTCCGTCTGCGCTCATCGAGGTCAACTTTCACGACAATTCCACAGTGGCAAAGTGGATTGTGAATAACAAGGACGCTATTGCCGCAGCAATGGTAAAGGCCATTGTGGAAACTTTCGGGATAAAAAAGAAATCCTCGCCGGGCGGCGCAGCTCCCGAACAGTCAGAAGAAAAGCCGTCCGGCGGCCTTTACTATGTTCAGGCTGGCGCGTTCCGGGAGAGAACGAACGCACTGGCGCACGCCGCAAAGCTCAAAGCGGCGGGGTTCGACGCTATCCTCAAGACCGCAGACGGCCTCTACAAGGTACAGACCGGGGCGTACTCTGTTAAGGCCAACGCAGAGGCGCAGGTATCAAAGCTGAAAGCCGCCGGGTTTGACGCCTTTGCGACCGTCAACGGCGGCAGCATAGCGGCGTCCCCGGCACCGCCCGCAAAGATAGCGCAGGTCGGCAGTACGGTCCGCCTAAAGAGCGGAGCGAAAACCTACACCGGAGGCAGCCTCGCCGGTTTTGTTTACGAGCGCGACCACATCATCAGCGAGCTCAAAGGCGACAGAGCGGTAATCACATACGGCGGCGTCACCGTGGCCGCCGTACACGTTTCGGACCTTATTTTGAAATAACAAGAGGAGGAAATCATCATGGAAAAAGCCCTTATTATCATCGGCGTTTGCGCCGCCCTCATCATCGGCGCTGGCTATCTCGTTGTCTACGCGAAAAACAAAGGGTTCAACCTCGGCGGCGCGGTCAAGGCAGCGGACGCCATCACCGGCGCGGTAAACTCCGCGTTCGATACCATCAAGCCGTTTCTCCCAGCGCACCCCGCCGTCTCCATCATTGAGGCGATTTTAGGGCTCGCTGAAACCGGCGTCAACTCCGCAGAGCGCCTCTACAAAACGGCGACCATCGACGCGGAACAGCGGCAGGCGGAGGCTACCGACTTTGTTTTGAATGCCCTCACGGCAGCCGGTGTTGAAGTGACGCCGGAGATTAAAAAGGTCATTGACGGCGCGATTGTTGGCGCTGTCGAGCTGCTCCCCAAGACCCACGACGAAAACGGCAACATCATCAAGTAGACAGGCACAGAAAGAGCCCCTCGAGGAACATCACCTCGAGGGGCTCTTTTTCGTTTTCAGCAATGCTTTTTCATCACCGGTTTTGTTCAAATACGTACTCATGGCCGAACTCCTCGGCTATGATTTTATCAACATCTACGACCATTTGAAAAGTATCAACGCCACCCAAAGCCTCGGACTGCTTTGCGGATATTACCCTTTCCACCCATTCGGATAATCTTTTTTCCAGCATTCTCAATTCCACCTTTCACTTTATCCTATTCGTTTCTATTATACCCCTATTGGGAGCAAAAGCAAGCCATAAATCCAGCGGCGACACAATTCGAGGCACTGTCAGGCGGCAAAAAGCGTATCCGCTGTCAGCCGGGCAGCCCGCAGCCGGAAAGCACAGGCTACAATGTTCAGGCAATCGCCGTCAAGGGAGGACACAATATCCCACGGCGTCAGCCCGGCCTCGCTCCAAAAGCCGCCGTTGTAGAAGTTTCCCGCGAGCCGGACGATGATTTCCTCACCGGAGGAGAGGACCACATTATCGAGCATTTCAGGGAAGTCAATGCAGCCCGGCTCAACATACCGCGCCAGACGCGCCCACGCGCCCGTAAGCGCCGTCAAAAGGTAAAGAGAGGCCCCGTAATAGGCTTCAATCTTTCCGTCCTCCTTGAGCGCGCCAGAGGCCCGCAGCGCGTCCTCAAAACGCTCTTTGTGCATTTCGTCGATGTAGAACATAACCATACCTCCTATGAAAACAGGGTGCAGAACAGCAACAGCACCATCATCATTCCGAAACAGAACGCGCCATCACGCCGCCGCTCGCTTTCTCTCTCGCGGAACCCTTGCATGATGAACCCGAACCCGAATACCGCCAACAGGATTTGCAGGGACAACAGCATCTCAGACCTCCCTCCACGCAGACCAATCGACGCCCTCGTGACAGGCCGGGCAGACTTCCGGCATATCTACACCCTGATTGCCGGAAAGCTCCGTGTCGCAAAACCCACAGTATGCAATTCCGGTTACTCCTTTTTTCACCGGGAACCGCACGGCCGCTACCTCATAATCCACGCCCACGCACTCGCCACCGGGAAAACGGTAAATCGGGGCCTCCTCTCCTGCCAAAAGGGGCTGAACGCCGGACAGAACGCCTGCGTATTCCCCGTGCTTAATTTGTCTCGGCCATTCAGGGTGAGCCCGCATAATATCATCAATGTACGCCATCAGTTTTACCCTCCTGTTTCTTTTTTATATGCTCGACCAGTTCGGCCGGGCTCATTTTATCGAGCTCAATCTCGTACCGCTTTTCGGGGCTCAAGCTCTGCCACCACACCTCGTATTTGTTCCGCTGCAAGTCGGCCTCGCGCCTTATCCGCTCGACGGCCTCAAAGGGCGCATACCCCGGAGCGACATACCACTCCACCTCGCCCTCCGGGGAGATATGCGCGACCATCTTGTAGTCGCCGCCCTCCATCACGGCCTTGTTGCAGACCGTGATACCGTTCCCGAGACAGCCCATAAAGAGCTCAAACTTTTTCGCCGCACGGGCTGAAATCGCCTTTTGAAGCCGGGCGTGTATTTTTACCAACTCCGGCCCACCGATTGAGCGGCCACGCTCGAGCTCCGTCAGGTTTTTCGTCGTATACGGATATGAATGCTCGAAATTGTCGTTGTCATAGTCGATAATTACAGAGCCATATTCGTCCACATACGCGACGTACTCCTTTTCAACAGCCATCACTCCAACTCCTTTCCCCGAGGCTCGTTTCGAGCCCTGTTACCATTGTGAATATCCGGCGGAGGTCCTCGGCGTAAACACCCTTGTACTCGGCGACCTCCTCGGTCTTTTCCCCGGACCACGCCAACGTCTTTTTATTCAGGCGGCCGGGGAAGTAGTATAAGAACCGCATTATGTAGGTGTCGGTTACTTCATCGAGCGTTATAAACAGCCGGTTCGCCTTGCTTTTGTTTTTTACCAGCGTCATTCGGAGCGTGTTCCCGTCGGCCAAAAAGTTTTTTGAGCCGGTCATTGCAGAGAACCGGTTCCCGCCGAGCTGCCCCAAAATCACATCGGCCACGCGAGGAGGGACGGAGCCCTCGCACCGGTCACGGAAATCCGTGGCCTCGCGCTCCCGGCCAGCCATGCACAAGGTCAGGTAAACATCTCGTTCCCGTTCGGTCATTCCTCGTCGCCCTCCTCGCAGCCGTCCTCCTCGAAATCACGCTCGGTAATCGAGCCGTAGGTATAGCCACGGTCGTTACGGAGAAACACCGGGAGCTCCTCGTCGAAGTCTTGCAGGAAAGCAATCAGCTCCCCGACAGTCAGCGTCCGGCCACACTGGTCCGGGCTGTACCCGTTCCTTTTCCCCTCGATATACAGTGCTTTCATTTTACGCAGCCCCTTTCATAGCTTTTTCCAACCACAGCGCCACCGGGTCCGTAATCACGACGAGAACATAATCCCTGCGGTAATGCGGCTTTCTGTGCTCCTTTTCGGAAAACCAAACCGGGCGAATAACGCGGGCCTCTGCGTATCCACGCCTCGCCCACGCGCAGAGCCGGGCGGCCTCCTCCTCGAGAGTTTTCGGCCATTGGTGATTGTTCAGGCGATAGAGCCGGAATGTGTAGCCGTAATCCTCCATATTTTCAGCCTGCTCGTCGATTGAGGCCGGAGCAATCCGGCGGCATTCTATCATTTCAGAAACATACTTTGGCAACATAACGGAACCTCCTCACGCCCGCCCGGAGGCGGTCAACCATTCATCACGAGCCCGGCGGCAATCATCGAGGGACAGCCGCACGCAGGAGAAAAGCTCTCCATCAGAGGCCCGGTAATCGTACTGGCAACGACGCTTTCGCGTCACGCGGTCCTTGTAGTATTCGTGCTGCTCCTCTCCGGGCAGCAGGCTTTTAGGGTTCAGCATACCTCGGCACCTCCTTTCTTCCAAGCCTCTTGTGGAGCCCGGATAAATCGTCCGTCCTCACCACGGACGCCGTTCTCATACTTCTCGCGGAGGTCCTCACGGACCACGGAGCCGTCCGGCCGATACCCGGCCGCGAGGAGGAGCTCGGTACACCTATCAGCCCCGCCGCTCATTGCCTCGCGTTCGCTCATGTTAAGCCAGTTGATGAATAGCGACGGCGCGCCAGCCGCAATATTTAGCTCAAGATTTCTCTGGTACATTCCTTTGTATTCTTTCATTTCTCCCTCCTTTTTCTCCTCCGGCTCCACGGCGGGCTCGGCGGCGGCCTCGGCCTTGCGCGCAAACTCTAATGTTCCGGGTATATCGGCGCGGGCAATCGACCAATATTCTTCATCGCTCTGCAAATCCTCGAACGCTATCTCGGTTTCCCCGTCCTCTGGCTTTCCGTTCCAGCCATCGAGGCGGTAGTTGTCAATCAGGCCGTTTTCATCATACGTCACAAAGATTTTCACGGCCCCGCGCTCATTCTCCCAAAAATCGAACCCGGCGCAGGTGCTTATCACGATTGCGTCCGTCGCGGCCTGTTTCGGGGCCTCCTTTAGGTTTATTTCTTCAAGGGAGGAGATAACAAACTCGACGCCATATTTCGGATAAAGAACCGCGCTTGTGTCCTCGTCACAGAACATTTTCTGCGTCTTGTCGCTCCTATCACGGTTCACGGGGACCATACGAGTAACGGAGTTTCCCATATAGTCTTTTTCTGTAACCTCTCCGTACCAATCAACCACGCCCCACCCGGCCCCGGTTGCGTACCGGTACGCTTCACCTTTACCGCCCATGCGGCACACTGGAACGCTCACAACATCGGTAACAATGTATCTCGTCTCGCTTTTCATTCCCAAGCCTCCTCGCCTCTAATTGGGACTAAAACATTTTGCAATGCCTCGAAATGGAGCATTTCAGATTAAAAAAATATTGCTACTTTTCAAGGCCCGCTTGCTTTTTGTACCCTCATTATAGCCCCGCAAAGGGGCAATGTCAAGTATTTTACCAAAATATTTTTGAAAAATGTTTCGTTTATCGTCATTGCGACGAAAAAAGAGGCGCAGGCCCTATAACCTGCGCCATTCTTTACCGAGTGCTCTGCGGGGCCCGAAACTCAACATGTAGCTCCATTCCAAGCCCTTTTGCAACACGCGCGAGAAGTTCAATGGAGGGGTTGTAGCTGCCGCTTTCGAGGCGGCTTATATTGCTGCGTTGCAGCCCGGTCCGCGCCGCAAGCTCCTCTTGCGTTAGGCCCTGTTCGCTGCGGGCCTTTATGATTTGCGAGATAACCTCATACTGTGGCCGGAGGGCCTCAAACTCGGCTTTTGTTTCTGGGTCTTTCAGAAACTTGGCCTCGACATCTTTCCAATTTCTCATTTGCTATCGCACCTCCTTAAATAATCCTGCATATAGCGGAGCGCCGTATCGAGCTCACGCGGCGGGGTTTTGTTTGTCTTTTTCACAAAGCCATGCAGCAACACGAACGTATTTCCGACCGGCAGGAAGTAGAATATCCGGGATATGTCGTTGCCTTGCTGGACCCGGAGCTCAAACAACCCCTTGTATTTTTCTCCCTGAATGCTTTTTGCATACGGCTCGCGCAAGCCGGTCCCGTGCTCTGCGAGGAGGCGAACCTCCCATAAAGCCTTTGCGCGTTGTTTCGGCGACAGGGTGGATATAAACTCCTCCACCGGCACCTCGCCGCTCTCTTTCTCGTAATATATTACGTCCCATTCCATCTCTTTATCCCTCCGTCACCATAATAGTATCATATATGATACATAAAAGCAAGTCGTTTCAGAAAATTATTTTTCAATCCATTTGCGGAGATTTCCGGCCTTTTGCGGGCCGGATTAAAACGAGGCAAAAACATCAAAAATCGAGCAGAAAAGCGCGGGCCCCACGCTTTGAAAAATCAGTTTACGACGGCAGAAACCTCGCACACAGGAAGTTACCGCCGCCGCAAACCGACGTTATAACGCCTTTCGGCGGATAACCGCACACGAAAAGACGCACATTACACTACACTACATAACAGTAGAGTACAGAACAGAGATATGTAAACATATCTCTTGAGCGAGAGGGGATTATCCCGCGCTCATATCAATCCATGAGAAAAGAGTATTTTCTTGATACGCAGCCTCGAGAGCGTCCTCGTAGATTTCGCTTTTGCTCCGCAGAACCGACAGCATGGAATTGAGCTCCCCGTCCTTTTTTGTCACAAGCAGCGTGGCGACGCTCTCATCGTCAACTATCAGGGAGAAGCCGCAGGAGTTGCTATCGCCGGAGGGAGGGGAGCCCATTTCATCAGACGAGAACACAACATCGGCCATTCCGGCCGCCGCCTCAATAAAGCTGCCGGAGAGCTCATCGGCGCTTTTCCCATCAAGGGAGGCGAGGACAAAGACGGTCATTGACCGGCGTTCTCCCTGCGCCGAGAGCTTGACCTCGATTTCTGGCCATTTTTCCACGAGGCCGTCGTACAGTTCGCCCTCTGTCAGATATTCAGACGGCGTTTGAGAGGGGGACGCGCTTTCCTCCACGGACGGAGCCGGGGTGGAGGAGCCGGGCGGCGGCGCGCTCGAGCTTTCCCCGTGCTGCGGGCTCGCGCAACCCGTGAGCAGCAGTATCAGCACAGCCGCCATGACACATAGTTTTTTCATAAAATCAGCCCTTTCTTGGTGTAGTGTAACTTAATAATTATACTACCCAAAGGGCCTCAAGTAGAGCTATATCACTGATAACCTCTATGTGCTAATTCCTCTGTACCGATATCGGTCAGAATTGCTTTCAATTCCGGATAAGGCATGGTGTAACGCTGGCTGAGGTAACGAAGAGATGCACCCAGCTCGCCATGCGGTCCTCCGCATAGCAAGGGGAGAGGAAATCAGGCCTGATAGTGTATTTCCAAGTGCTGGTTTTTAGAGTCAAACACGATGTATTTTATGAAGGCGCCTAATAAACGATTTTTACCCAATGGCGAAATATCAGGGTTTAATAGAAGTGACGGCAGTGTGTAGGTTTCTTCGCTATGAAAAGAAAGAGACAGATAGCACTTTTCCTGGAGCAGGGCAATTTGACTGCTTAATCGTTGCTTTTCTTCTTGATACTCTTCCAGTGTTTCAACACCGGACTCATATGCGCATCGCAGCCGGTCCAGTCTCTGTTGTTCTCTTTCAAGCTGAACCTGAAGAAATTTCTGATCTTTTGAGCGGTCTGACAGATTCAGTGAAATTGAGCAGGTGTACAGATCTGTACAGCATACAGCGAGAACCATGCTCTCTAACTTCTGTATGGATATACAGTGAGATACATTGCAGATACCGTGAGCATATGCTCGACATTGAAAGGAGCTGTGCGAAGATTTTACCAAACGTGCTCCGCAGTTGGAACAACGTACAAGGCCGGATAGTATCGTCGGTTCTGTCGTTTTGGTGCGCTTCCATTGCTTAGTCTGAAATTGATGGAGACGGTTCTGCACCTGCGTCCATATTTCAGGAGAAATCAGAGCCTCATGGCGTCCGTCTGTGAGCAAGGCGGGCATATCCGATCCGCGTCCGGCGGTACCGTCCGTGTGCCATTGAATTTTACCTGCGTAGACCGGATTGTGAAGAATGTAACGAATTGCACGGCTTTCCCACAAATTCCCCTTAGTGGTGCGAATGCCCAATGCATTTAGGTACTGCGCGATTTCCCGGAAGGATGCGCCGCCATTAAAACGGTGGAAAATAGACTGCACAACAGGGGCTGTTTCCGGGTCTGGCAGATAGGCTTTTTCCCGGATCATGTATCCGAACGCGGGAGGCGTCACCGGTTCTCCCCTGCTGACTTTTTCCTGCATGCCACGCTTTACTTCCTCCGCTAAATTGATGCTGTAGTATTCGTCCATGGCTTCAATGATCGCTTCCATGAGCATGGAGAGCTTGTCATCACCCAGCTGCTCTGTGACAGAAACGACGTCGATTCCCAGTTGTTTACGGAGCATGGATTTGTATACAATGCTGTCCCGGCGATTACGTGCAAACCGGCTGAATTTCCAAAGGATGATACAGTCGAATGGTTTTGGTTTCTGTTTGGCAATACCGATCATCTGCATAAAAGCCGGACGTTTTTCCGCTTTTTTTCCGCTGATTCCCTCTTCCTCTCGAAAAATATATTGCTCCGGAAGGGAAAATCCGTTTCGCTGCGCGTAATCCTGAATGATTTTCAGCTGGCTGTCCGGGCTGTATTCCAACTGTCCATCCGTGGAGACGCGAATATAGGCTGCAGCAGTTTTCATGGCTATCCCTCCTCGTTATCATGTTTAATCAAACATTTGAGGGAATATGTAAAATTCTGCATAGGACAATCCGTAAAAAGAATACGCTTTTCCAGGAGGGATGCTTATGGGGCAAAAAGGATTTACTGCAACGGTTTTTATAGACAGAGGAGAAAAGACAACAAAGCTTGCTTCGTACTCTTTTCTCAGGGAGCCTTCGTCTCAAGGCGTCTATTGTTACAGGATGGAAACGAGAGAAGAGACAACCTGTGAAGGGGATAGGGTGAAAATCAATCAAAAAATGGCGGAACATTTAAAGCCGGTTTTATGCCAATTAAAGGAAGACGCCTTATGGAAAGAGAAATAGGAACTGCCGCAAATCACGCGACAGTTCCTATTTCTAGTTCATAAGCAGTTCTACATATTGCTCCAGATCGTTGACGGAACGGATTTCTTCAGACCGCATGCTGATTGCATCCTGCATAGCGGGGGGAAGCGAGCAAAAGTACAACTGTACATCGGGTGCTTCCTCGAAAAGGTCATCCAAGCTGTTGGCCATTTGACATCCCTCCTGTTGCATCAAAGCGTCACATGTCTTCTTCTGTCTGAAAGCTGACGGCGAAGGCATGCAGATCGTCAATGGAAGAAATGCTGTCCGCTTTATATCCGAGTGTCTGCTTGACATCGTACGGAAGCAGGGAATAGTATTGGCATGCTTCATAGTCTTTGGACAGCAGTTGGTACAGGTCGGCATATTGTCCCATATTACCATCACCCCGCTTCTAGTTTTAGCAGGAAACGGTGCTTTTAACAGCCGAAACTTTTTTCAAAATTTTCTTCTACCTGTTTCCAATTGATCACAGAAAACCATCTGTCCACATATTCAGGCCTGCGATTTTGGTATTGCAGATAGTAAGCATGCTCCCATACATCCACAAGCAGCAGGGGACGCATGAAGTTGGGAAGAGGCGTATCCTGGTTCGGCGTTTTTACGACGTGCATGCGCCCTTCCGGGTCGACGACCAGCCAGGCCCAGCCGGAGCCAAACTGCGTGACTGCTGCATTTTTCATTTTTTCTTTCCAATCCTCGAAGGAACCAAAATAACGGTTGATTTCTTCCAGGAGTCTCTGCGAGGGGCGCGTATCTTTTTCCGGGCCCATACAGCGAAAATACAACTGATGATTGTACACGCCGCCGGCGTTGTTACGCACGGGCGTACGGATGGCCTCCGGCAGGGAGTCTCCTTGAGAAATCAGCTTTTCCAGGCTCCAATCGTGATAATCCGGATACTTTTCCAGCGTTTTGTTTAAGTTATCCACGTACGTCTGTAAATGTTTATCGTGATGAAAATGGAGCGTTTCCGCGTCGATCTGCGGTTCCAACGCATCGTATGCGTAGGGAAGAGGCTCCAGGGTGAATGGGTAATGCTGGCTCATGGAATCATCCTTTCTTTTTGTGATGGGTATTCCCTTTATAGTATGTTGCGGAGCATGCGTTTCATGCGAATGAACAAATATACAAACAGGAATGGCCCCGGAGGAAAATTCCAGCCGGAGCCATCTTATTAAAAGCTGAAAGTCAGTTGTCACCACGCGTCAGCTTGTCCACATAATTGCACAGGCTTTCAAAGGAGTTTACACCGTCCGCGCGTTCGCTGATGGTTTCCTGTACGTAGGCCGGCAGGGTTTCAAAATATTGGCGCGCTTCGCCGTCGCTTTCCAGCAGGCTGTAAAGATCGCTGTATTTCTGCATGTTCGTATCACCTCCGCGCTTAGTCTTTACGAAAAAGAACGGAACATACATCACGAACCGCCATGCGGTCCACCGTACTGCGAGATGATGATTTTAGCAAGTGCGGCGTTCGGATTTTTAATTTTAATTGGGTATTGCAGCCTTTTTTCGTAAACCCACATTAGTTATCATCCTCCATTCCGGTTTCCCACGGCCACGGGCCGGTGATCCAGGCCCAGCGGCTTGTGTTGGAGCTGGTCTCGTGAAGAGGGCCGTATGCTGCTTCATATTGTGCGGTCAGTTCGTCCGCTTTTTTGCGGGCTTCGTCCAGTTTTCTCGCGGCGTCACAGTTGTTCGGATGGGAATCCAGGAAAAGGTGCAATTCCCACATGGAGAAACGCAGGGAGGAAATTTTACGCATCAGCATTTCCTGTTCGTTCATCTGGGCTCACCTCTCCTTCCATAAAACGGTTTGTTCAATTCCGGGAATATGGTGCCGTTGTCCAGGCCCTGTTCCGGCGTGTAAATGGTGCTGAACTGCTGAAAAGGCACGTAAGCCATTGCAGGCACGGTTACAGCCGGCAGAGGAGTCGGTTGGGCAAGATCACACATCTGCCCATTCATATTGTTGGCCATAGTGACTCTCCTTTCAAATGATTTTAGCGCATTCCAATTTGGAATGATATGGAGCTTATCCCATCTTCATAGTATGCAGAGGGCAAGGACCCGGTGCCCTTTCGATACGCAAATTTCGCTTGTATATTTTGAAGAACTGTTATAAAATAAGAAAACAGTTGAAAAATAAAGGAAGAAAGAAAATATCCGCATACTTGTGCGGAGTGCAGAAATTTGAGGAACCGATATGGGGCGTAAAATACTGGAAGTTTTAAAAAAGAATCTGTTTGTTATTATTACGATTGTTATATCCGCTGGCGTTCTGCTGTACTTTTTGTTTACCACCGATGGAATTACCGCGCTGGGACATATCGCATCCAGTATCCGCTTGGAGTGGCTTTTGGTGGTACTCGGCGCCATGGCGGGCGGCTGGGTGCTGGAAACCTATGTGCTCAACGTCTTTTGCAAGCACCTGTACCCAAATTGGCGATACGGGCAGTCCCTTCATGTGGCGATGGTCGGCCTGCTGTACAGCGCGTTGACGCCGTTTGCCACGGGTGGCCAGCCGATGCAGATGTACTCTATGAACAAGATGGGCATGGATACCGGTAAAGCCGGCTCCATTGTGGCGATGAAAACGCTGACCTATCAGGCGATTATGGTGGTCTATGCGATGATTATGGTGGTGCTGCGTCTGGGGTATTTTCAGCGGAATGTCAGCAATTTTTCGTTTGTCACGATTATTGGCCTGGTTACCAACGGGACGTTTATTCTGGCGGTTACGCTGTTTATGCTGAGCGAAAAGGCGACCAACCGCTTTTTGCGTTTTGTTATGCGTACACTTTACCGGTTCCGCTTCTGCAAGCATCCGGTTGCAAAGTATAAAAAATGGCATAGTCAATTGAAGATGTTTCACGACAGTGCCCGGACGATGGGAACCTCTCCGAAGGTCTATTTACAGGCGGGCTTTTTTACCGTGGTGCAAATTACCCTGGCGGGTTTGATTCCCTACTTCATTTTCCGCAGCTTTGGCTTGACAGGAAATCCGGAGGCGACCGTCCTCACCATGCTGGCGGCACAGACCTTTGTGACGATGGTTTCCGCCTTTATTCCGCTGCCGGGTTCCTCCGGTGGGGCGGAAGGCAGTTTTTACCTGTTTTTCGGCATGTTCTTCGGGCCGACGATCATTCCCGCTATTATGCTATGGCGGCTTGTCACATATTATGCGAATATCCTGTTCGGCTGTGTTTCCGCCTCCATGGGACGCAAAAAGTATTTGCCGGATGAGGAGAAC
Organism: Clostridium sp. D33t1_170424_F3; assembly: GCF_015667585.1. GTDB lineage: Bacteria > Bacillota > Clostridia > Oscillospirales > Acutalibacteraceae > Anaeromassilibacillus. The sequence goes on from NZ_JADPEG010000011.1 coordinate 117,697, forward strand.
CCCGCGAAAATGCAATAGAAAAAAGGGAGCCAATTGGCTCCCTTTTTTCGTAGGAACAGGAAAGTTTACAATTTGTTTTCACCCCTTCGGTTGAAAAAAGAAAGGAGCTGCACTATACTGAACCTGAACGAAATGGAATTTTTGGTAAGGAGTGTTTGTTTTGCAGAAAATATGGTTCAAAAGAGGATTGGCATTGGCGCTATGCCTGCTGTGCGCGGGCGGTGCGGCCGTTTATACGCCGCCGGTGACAGCAGACGCAGCTGTTTCCGTTGCGGCGGCAAGCCCGGTGATTCGTCTGGATACTGCGAGTTGTGAGCTGAAAACAACGGCGCAGAAGTATTATCTGGCGGTCACTGTCACGCCGGACCGCGGCACGCCGCCGGACGCGGTTTCGTCCAATCCGGACGTAGCTGTTGGAAAATATGTGAAGAAGTCCGGCAGCAATTATCTGTATGAGATCAGCGGATTAAAAGAGGGTCTGGCAACCATCTATCTGCGGTATGCCAATACGGAAAATATGCTGGCAGTCAAGGTAGGGGATGAGAAAGGGACGGTCGATGTCCGCGTCCCGGAGGGTTCAACCCTGCGTGAGGTGGCGCAGACGCTGGAACGCAGCGGCGTTTGTACCATGAAAGCCGTTTTCGATGCGGCAAACAGCAACGCGTTTGACAGTTATCCCTTTATTTCTTCCATTCCCAATGCGGATAGCCGTTATTACAAGCTGGAAGGTTACCTCTATCCGGATACCTACAATTTCTGGAAGGGGCAGAATGTGGAGAGCGTACTGAAGACCATGCTCAGCAATTTCCAGACAAAGACGGCAACGATTAACTGGCAGAACAGCGCGGGGCTGACAAAAGAACAGGTGCTCACTCTGGCGTCCCTGGTGCAGCGGGAAGGTACCGCAACGGATATGACGAACGTTTCTTCCGTGTTCCACAACCGCCTGAAATCCGGCAGCAGTGTAAATGTGTACCGCCTGCAGGCGGATTCCACCATGTACTATCCATACCGGGCGAAAGGTAATGTGCCTTCTCAGTTCCCGGATTTCCACAGCACCTATAATACCTACAACTTTGAGGGCCTGATGCCCGGCCCGATCTGCAATCCGAGCCTGACGGCTATTCAGGCGGCGCTGAATCCGGCGTCTACCAACTATTATTATTTCTGCCACTCGGCGGCGGGCAGCTCCTATTTTGCATCGACGCTGGAGCAGCACAATGCAAATCTGGTTACAGCGGGACTGCGCGCGGCAAATGCGGGTTCTGTGACTGCATAAGGAAATGGATAAAATCGAAAAGGAGGCCTATCCAGTATCTGGATGGGCCTCCTTTTCGGTCATTTATCAAGATAGTATGAGAGAAAAGAAACTTATAAGCGATGTTAGAGATAAGTGGTATAAAGCGCCTTGTATGGGTTGCTCGTATTGGGGCGAAGGACCTGGAATCCTTTGGAAAGGATTTTCGGCTTTTCCACACCGAAGTGCTCGCAGAATGCATTCAGATAACCGTCGATTGCCGCCAGATCGCCTTTGCTGGCGGGGGCGGCGGCCACCTGCTCCGGCAGATCCTCCGGAAGTTCGTCACAGCGCAGATAAATCGCTCCGCCGTGCATACCGGTGCCGCACAGGCTGCCCACCGGCGTCTTTTTGTTGGAACCGAGGCCCAGAACGATGATTGTACCGCCGGCCTGGTATTCACCGAGGAAGCTTCCGGCTTCTCCGCCGACAACCAGAACGGGCTGCTGGTCCTGATACGCTTTCATGTGGATGCCGGCGCGGTATCCCACATTGCCGCGCACATAAATTTTGCCGCCGCGCATACCGTAGCCGGTGGCGTCCCCGCAGGAGCCGCGGACGATGATCTCGCCGTCATTCATGGTATCCCCGGTGGCGTCCTGTGCGTTGCCGCAGACCAGGATTTTGCCGCCGTCCAGATAAGCGCCCAGCGCATTGCCGGGTACGCCGTTGATGGTGATCTCTTTGCCGCTCATGCCGCTGCCGATATAGCGCTGCCCCATGCAGTGCTCCAGCGTAATGATACGATCCGAGGATTCCCGTATCTGATTGTTTAATATTTGAAAATGCAGGTCTTCCGCATTGATATACATTTCTGTTCATCCTTTCGTGCCACTGTCTGCTATCATACAGCTTCATCCACTGGCTTCTTAACCCCGCCATCGTTGCCGGGATTCGCGAATGCACAATTGTATTCGCACAGATGGCAGCCGAGGCGCCATTCTTTATTAGTATGGATTTGCTTCATAGAGGGCCTCCTTTCCCGCTTATTCGCCGGCGTGCTTGATGCCGAGGATTTCCAGCTCTTTTTGATGCAGGCCGATTCCGCGCAGCATCAGGCGATTCCCCTTGAGGGATTCAATGGAATTGATGCCCATACCGCCCATCATCTCCATGATTTCATGCTGCCATGCGGAAACCAGATTGACGAGGCGCTGGGAACCGGTGTCGGGATTAAGGCGTTTGACCAGGTCAGGACGCTGTGTCGCAATTCCCCAGTTGCATTTTCCGGTCTGACAGCTTCTGCACAGGTGGCAGCCCAGTGCCAGCAGGGCGGAAGTGGCGATGTAGACGGCGTCCGCGCCGAGTGCGATGGCCTTGATAATATCCGCCGAGTTGCGAATACTGCCGCCCACCACCAGGGAGACGTTGTTGCGGATCTTTTCCTGGCGCAGTCGTTCGTCGACCGCCGCGAGCGCCAGCTCGATTGGGATGCCAACGTTGTCGCGGATGCGGGTGGGCGCCGCGCCGGTGCCGCCGCGGTAACCGTCGATGGCGATGATGTCCGCGCCGCTGCGTGCAATGCCGCTGGCGATTGCCGCCACGTTGTGCACCGCCGCAATTTTCACGATAATCGGCTTTTTGTACGCGGTGGCCTCTTTTAAAGAGTAAACCAGCTGGCGGAGGTCTTCAATGGAATAGATGTCATGATGCGGGGCGGGGGAGATGGCGTCGCTGCCCTCCGGAATCATGCGGGTGCGGGAGATGTCGCCCACGATTTTAAAGCCCGGCAGATGGCCGCCGATGCCCGGCTTTGCGCCTTGCCCGATTTTGATCTCAATGGCCGCGCCAGCCTCCAGATAATTTTTGTGCACGCCGAAGCGGCCGGAAGCAACCTGTACGATGGTGTTCGGACCATACTTGTAAAAGTCCTCGTGCAGGCCGCCCTCGCCGGTGTTATAGTAGGTGCCCAGTTCCCGCGCCGCGCGGGCCAGGCTCGCGTGTGCGTTGTAGCTGATGGATCCATAGCTCATTGCGGAGAACAGGATCGGCACGGAGAGCTCCAGATGGGGCGGCATGTTGGACGGGTCGATTACGCCGTCCTTGTCGCGGTCAATGGCGTCCGGGCGTTTGCCCAGAAAGGTGCGCGTCTCCATCGGTTCACGCAGCGGGTCGATGGACGGGTTGGTGACCTGTGAGGCGTTGATCAGAATTTTATCCCAGTACACCGGGTATGACTGCGGGTTTCCCATGGAGGAAAGCAGTATGCCGCCGGTGCTGGCCTGGCGATAGACTTCGCCGATGGCGGCGTTGGTCCAGTTGGCGTTCTTTTTAAAGGTATCGTCCGTTTTGATAATTTTCAGCGCGTGCGTGGGACACATACAGACGCAGCGGTGGCAGTTGACGCACTTGGCGCTGTCGCTTTTCATGATATTCAGCTCCGGGTCGTAGCTGTGTACTTCATTGGCACACTGGCGTTCACAGACGCGGCAGGCGATGCAGCGCGTTGCGTCGCGTACCACCTCATATTCCGGGTACAGATAATCCATCGGCGTCATACTTCCACCCCCTCGTTTAATGTGATGATGACCGGCTCGCCGCCGCGCGGCGCCCAGATGCAGGTGGGGTTCGGCTCCACCGCGCGGATGGCGCATTCCTCGCTTGCCACATAGGCCATGTTGCCGCGCTCCGCGACGACCATGGAACGCAGCTTCAGCCGGTCATTGAGCGCCATCATGCCGCCGGTGTAGCCCAGCAGGATCGAAAACGGCCCTGTGATGAGCAGGCTGGCAAACATATTGCGCAGATAGGCGTAGTGTTTTCTCTGCTCTTCCGGCATGCGGTCAATTTCATTCCAGAAGGGGGCGGCGATGACCTCCGCAACCTCCGCAAAGCTCATATGCTGCTTGCGGTTGAGGTAGTCGATGATATAGGTAATGACTTCGGTATCCGTCAGGAGGGTGCATTTATAACCGAACATCTCGATGAAACGGCGGTTTGCGTCGTAGCTGGAAATCTCTCCATTATGTACAATGGAATAATCTAGCATGGCAAACGGATGCGCGCCGCCCCACCAGCCGGGGGTGTTGGTCGGATAGCGGCCGTGGGCCGTCCAGCAATATCCCTCGTAACGGTCCAGGCAGTAATAACGTCCCACGTCCTCCGGAAAGCCGACAGCTTTAAAGACGCCCATATTTTTACCGCTGGAGAAGACATACGCTCCCTTGATCTGCGTGTTGATCTTCACCACACAGCGCGCGACGAATTCTTTTTCGTCCAGCTGGGTGTCCTTCAGCAGCTTTTCAAAGGGCAGGCCAAAGTAGCGCCAGATGATCGGCTCATCGGTGATCTGCGGCATTTTGCGGGTGGGAATCCGCTCTGCGACAGTTACATCGAAGTTGGCCATAATCAATTTTTCACAGGCTTCTTTTGCGGCGGTACTGTCATAAAACACATGGAATGCGTAAAGCTCCTTGTTCTGCGGATAGATGCCGTAAGCGGCAAAACCGCCGCCCAGGCCGTTGCTCCGGTCGTGCATGGTGGATATGGATCGGATGATCGCTTCCCCATTCATCTTTTTGCCGCTGCGCGAAAAGATGCCCGAAATGGCACAGCCCGAAGGAATCCGAATTTGTCCCTCTTTTTGCATATCTTCTCTAACCTCCTGGGATACAGTCATCCCCGTTCATTTGAATCGCACGCCTTCTTTGCTTGCATTCTTTTAGAAGACAGGACTATCATAAAGGCTTTTTGGGGCATTGTCAAGCGTAAATTTGCAATTTTAAAAACTATACTTGCATAAAAAGCGGCGTTTTTATAAAAAACACAAATTAAAAGAAAACTGTGCAGGGACTGTTGTGCAAACTTGCAAACTTTCTTTTTTAGATTGACAGGGAGCAGCACGCCGTGTATAATAGGCGCATAGCAGCAAAGGCGCTGTGGGGATTAGCCCCGCGGCGCCTTTTTCTATTTTTTCCGGGTATGCGCCTGGGTACATATACTTTGTAACGCAGTTCGCTGGGGCGCGGAAAACCGGGAAGGAAGATCAAAATTTATGTAGGGAGTGACATCTTTATGAGCAGTGTGCGTGTACCGGAACTCTTTGGCAGTATGGTTTTTAATGAGACAGTCATGAAGGAACGTTTGCCCAAGGACACCTATAAAGCGTTGCGGAAAACGCGGGAACAGGGAAAACCCCTGGAGCCGCAGGTGGCCAACGTGGTGGCCAACGCCATGAAGGAGTGGGCGCTGGAAAAGGGCGCGACCCATTTTACACACTGGTTTCAGCCGATGACCGGCATTACCGCCGAAAAGCACGACAGCTTTATCTGCCCGGTGGAAAACGGCAGGGTGGTTATGGAATTCTCCGGAAAGGAGCTCATCAAGGGCGAACCGGACGCTTCCAGCTTCCCTTCCGGCGGTCTTCGCGCGACATTTGAAGCCAGAGGCTACACCGCGTGGGACCCCACTTCCGATGCCTTTATCAAAGATGGAACGCTCTGCATCCCAACTGCGTTCTGTTCCTATGGCGGCGAAGCGCTGGATAAGAAAACGCCGCTTTTACGCTCGATGGACGCGCTCAATAAGCAGGCGATGCGTATTTTAAAGCTCTTTGGCACCGCTGCAGGCCGGGTCAACACGACTGTAGGACCGGAGCAGGAGTATTTTCTGATTGATGAAGCGATGTATAAACAGCGCAAGGATCTGGTTTACACGGGACGGACCCTGTTTGGTGCGAAGCCGCCGAAGGGGCAGGAGCTGGAGGACCATTATTTTGGTGTAATCAAGCCGCGCGTTTCCGCCTATATGAAGGACCTGGATGAGGAGCTCTGGAAACTCGGCATCCTGGCGAAAACCAAACACAACGAGGTGGCCCCGGCCCAGCATGAGCTGGCTCCGATCTTCACCACCGGCAACGTCGCCACGGACGACAACCAGCTGACCATGGAGATCATGAAGAAGGTGGCCTCCCGGCACGGCCTGACCTGTCTGCTGCATGAAAAGCCCTTTGCAGGGGTAAACGGCAGCGGCAAGCACAACAACTGGAGTATTTCGACCGATACCGGCGTCAACCTGTTGGAGCCCGGCGATTCTCCGCGCGAGAATGCGCAGTTCCTGCTGTTCCTGGTGGCGATCATCGAAGCGGTCGACGAACACCAGGACCTGCTCCGCCTCTCCGTCGCAAGCGCGGGCAACGATCATCGCTTGGGGGCGAACGAAGCGCCGCCCGCCATCATTTCAATTTTCCTGGGCGACGAGCTGACCGGGATTCTGGAATCCATTGAGCATAAGAGCGATTACGATCAGAAGGACCAGGCGGAAATGAACATCGGCGTGGATGTCCTGCCGCATTTCCCAAAGGATGCGACGGACCGCAACCGCACCTCTCCGTTTGCCTTTACCGGCAACAAGTTTGAGTTCCGTATGCTGGGGTCCACCGTTTCCATTGCCTGCCCGAACATGATGTTGAATACCATCATGGCGGATACTCTCAGCAAATACGCGGAGAAACTGGAAAAGGCGGAGGACTTTAACAGGGAACTGAACCACATTATCCGCCATGCCTACCGCGACCACAAGCGCATCGTGTTTAACGGCAACAACTATTCTGACGAATGGGTGGCGGAAGCGGAACAGCGCGGCCTGCTGAATCTGAAATCCACCGCCGACGCCTTACCGTATTATACGCACGGCGAAAATATTGCCATGTTTGAGAAGCACGGCGTCCTCACCGGAACAGAAATTCGCTCCCGCTGTGAAATTCAGCTGGAAAACTACTGTAAGCAGATTCACATTGAAGCGTTGACGATGATCGATATGATTAAGAAGGATATTCTTCCAGCGGCGTGCTCCTATATGAAGGACGTCAGCAAGGAAGCGATCAATAAAAAGCAGCTCTGTGCGGAAATCAGCTGTGAATTGGAAGAAACCCTCTTGAAAAAGCTTTCCGGGCTTTCGGCGAGCCTGTATAAAGAGATGGAACAGCTGGAGTCCGTTGTGGCGGGCGCCGACGAGAGTGGCGATGTGGAAGCGGCGGCCCGGTATTATCGCAATCCGGTTTTGATGCAGATGGAGAAAACCCGTGCCATCGCGGATGAAATCGAAGGCTATGTCGGAGAAAAGTACTGGCCGTATCCCACTTATGGCGACCTTCTGTTCAGTGTGCGGTAATTGGTTATTCCAGTAAACCTGTCCTTTTGGATAAGGATGAAAATAGAATATATAGGGAGATACGAAGGATATGCAAAGGCGTGTATTCTTGCCAGAGGGCCTGCCGGCTCTTTGCAGGAATACGCGCCTATTTTGATTTAGGGGGCATGACATATGCAATTCTCTGCGGTTAATACCATTTGGGTATTGGTAGGCGCGGCATTGGTATTCTTTATGCAGGCGGGCTTCGCCATGGTGGAGACAGGTTTTACGCGGGCGAAGAACGCAGGTAATATCATTATGAAAAACCTGATGGATTTTTGCATCGGTACGCCGATTTACTGGCTGCTCGGCTTCGGCCTGATGTTCGGCGGCAGCAGTTTGGTATTCGGCACAGTTGATCCGCTGATCCGGGGCGATTACGCCGCGGTCCTGCCGAACGGCGTACCGCTCTGGGCGTTTGTGATTTTCCAGACGGTGTTCTGCGCCACAGCGGCGACCATAGTTTCCGGCGCTATGGCGGAGCGCACCAAATTTATTTCTTATTGTATCTACAGTGCGGTTATCAGCGCAGTGGTTTATCCAATTTCCGGTCACTGGATCTGGGGCGGCGGTTGGCTGGCGAATATGGGCTTCCATGATTTTGCGGGCTCCACAGCGGTTCATATGGTCGGCGGTGTGGCGGCGCTTGTCGGCGCATCCATCCTCGGTCCCCGTATTGGCAAATACGGCAAGGACGGCAAGTCGAAGGCCATTCTGGGTCACAGCCTGACCCTTGGCGCGCTGGGCGTCTTTATCCTCTGGTTCTGCTGGTTTGGCTTCAACGGCTGCTCCACAGTTGCAATGGACAGCGACGGCGCGGTGGAAATGGCGGGCCGAATCTTCATGACGACCAACCTCGCGGCCGCTACAGCAACGCTGACGGTTATGATCATCACCTGGATTCGCTATAAAAAGCCCGATATTTCCATGACTCTGAACGGCAGTTTAGCAGGCTTGGTCGCCATTACCGCGGGCTGCGATGTAGTTACCCCGGTGGGCGCGTTCTTTATCGGCCTGATCGCGGCGTTTGTCGTGGTTTTTGGTATTGAATTCATCGACAAGGTCCTGAAGGTGGATGATCCGGTCGGCGCAGTCGGCGTTCACGGCCTCTGCGGCGCGACGGGCACGCTCCTGACCGGCATCTTTGCGTACTATCCCATCAACGATACCTTTGGCGAAATGTCCGGGCTGGCTTACGGCGGCGGTTTCGCATTCCTTGGCACACAGGCGCTGGGCGTGGTTTGCGTCATCGCATGGGTTGCCGCGGTAATGACCGTCGTGTTCCAGGTGATCAAGCATACCATCGGCCTGCGCGCCAGTGAAGAAGAGGAGCTGCGCGGCCTCGACGTCACCGAGCACGGTATTGCCAGCTCTTATGCGGACTTTATGCCGGTAGCGCCGCAGGTGCTGACCGGCGAAACCTCCGGCGGTACGTTGGCTTCCGTGGAACGTGCGGTTCCGGTGGAGCACTACCCAAAGGCATCCTCCGCGGAGGGCGGCGCTCACACGGATGCGAGGCTGACCAAGGTGGAAATGCTCTTTAACCAGGCGCGGTTTGAAGAAGTCAAAGCGGCGATGAACGAGATCGGCGTCATGGGCATGACAGTCACGCAGGTGCTCGGCTGCGGCACACAGAAGGGCCATACGGAATTCTACCGCGGCGTTAAAATGAATACGGTTTCCCTGCTGCCAAAGGTGAAGCTGGAAATGGTGGTCAGCAAGGTGCTGGTGGAGACGGTCATTGAGACAGCTAAGAAGGTTCTTTATACCGGACACATCGGCGACGGCAAGATTTTTGTCTACGATGTGGAAAACGTCGTCAAGGTGCGCACCGGTGAAGAGGGATTTGACGCCCTGCAGGGTGAGGATGACGTTTAATCGATACAGATTACAAGTTCTTTTACATATCTTCCTATATAAAGGATGGGGCCTGCCGGCAACACGGCAG
>NZ_JADPEG010000012.1 GCF_015667585.1 Clostridium sp. D33t1_170424_F3
GCTTGTGCGCCGCCTCCTTCTGTTAACTCTGCTAAATGTTTTTTCTCGGTATATTAAGAAATCTTGAAAACAGTATTTTATGTGCGTCTCCCCGCGCGATTTACATACCATAAAACGCCGGGAATCCGCATGAACACTAGGTTTGCGGACTCCCATTTCGTTTCCGGCGGCTAGTGTAAAATCCGAATTGGTGACAAAATGGTGACCGAACTCCACGGGGAGATATCAGAAGCGGAAACAGGCTATACAAAAATTCAGAACAAATCGCTATGAGAGCCAGTGCGGGTTAGCGTCAAGACTAGAATGTCATTTTCCACTTTGTAGATGAGCACCCAATCGGGGGTAACGTGACATTCCCTGTAGTTGATCCAGTTTCCTGTAAGAGCATGGTCTTTGTACTTTTCCGCCAATGGCGTGCCAGCGCATAGTAGATCAATGACTGTTTGAAGCAATGCCATATTATATCCACGCTTTATTGCCAGTTTCAAATCCCTTTTAAAGCGTCCGGTTGTCTCAAGTGCATACTTCATTCTCAACCTCCTCTAAGAGTTCAGAGAAGTTGCTATAGCGTTTTGTAGAGGGGTCGCGGCTGATGCGGTCTGCTTCTTCCATTGCAGCTATTGTTTCAGCATTGGGTACGGGCTGGACAACATCAAAGGGTAAGCCGTTTCGCTTAATCGCCTGTTTCAAAAAGATACGGATAGCTGTTGGAGTATCAAAGCCCAGATCGGAAAATAAAGCGTCAGCGTCTTTTTTTATGGAATCGTCGACACGCACCTGAATAAGCGCATTTTGAGCCATTACTAAGCCTCCTTGCATTTGATTGTAATATAATTATATTACAATCAAATGCATTTGTCAACAAAAAGCAATAAGACGATTTGTTTCAGTGATAAACACAAATGCCAGACAGGCTGATCCCTCCCATTCAATGATGACCAAGAGCAAAAACAAAGGTGTCACTGTACTAAAAGGGATTATTGTGTCTATTTTACTTATCTAATAATAAAGGAAATACCCTTACATCCGCTTTTGCAACTACTTTACCACTATCATTTAATTGCATCAGACTTTAATAAAGAGGATTAAAAAAATGAAGCATTTTTCCCTGCGTATTGAGGAGGAGCCATTAAAAAAGCTGCGCTGTATTGCCAAATACAATAAGCGGTCTGCAACACAAGAACTGCAATGGCTTATTAACATGTACATAAAACAATTTGAAAAAGAGCATGGCGCGATTGAAGCTAAAAACGCTTAATCAGGAAAAGGGCGCCGCCCCTTTCCTGTTCCCATTTAATTGGCCGCCGGAGCCATAGCGCGCTCCGTGATACGGTTCCCGGCGTGCGCGCGGCGCACCTCGGCCCGGCACTTTTTGAGCAGGCCGGCAAGCCCCTCCCAATTGGCGTCCTTCGCATTCTGGCAGAGCTTCTCTTCCAGCAGATAGGTCTGGATCACCAGACTGTAATAGATCTGCGGGTCCGCGTTTTCCTGCCGGCAAACCTCAGTGAGCAGTTCCGTTGTGCGGGCGTATTTGGTCCAGAGCTGGCGCGTGGCAAGCCTGCGGCTAAACGGAAAGACCAGGCAGTTGAAGACCATGGCCACGACAACGCCGAGCAGGATATAGCCCAGCCGAACGGCAAGCATGGACCCAACCTCCGCCCAGCCAAAGCTGTTCATCAGAACCGCGCCGCCCAGCGCGCCGACAGTGGAACAGGCGTAGGTACCCGTGTAGTCCGAAAAATAGAAGGACAGGTATCCGGAAAGCATCATGACCGCCGTCCGGCCCGCCATGGAGGGGATCAGCGCATAGAGCGCCACAGACGCAACGCCGCCAACCGCCGTCGCGATCAATCGCTTTTTTGCCTTCCGCCCCACGTCGTCCGCATAGGGCAGGGAAACGGAAGCGATGGTGAACAGCAGCCACTTGCCGTGCGGAAGGGAAAACGCCTGCACCAACAGGGTTGCCGCCGCCAGAAGGACCGCCACGCGCAGCGCATAGATCAGACGCACCGGGCTGACGTCCAGCGCGGCCTTGATCCGCACGGAAAGGGAAAGGGCGGTCGGGCGGTAAAAAGTCCTTTTCTCCGGGTCCGTCATGTGCAGCAGGCGGGAACGGATATATTCCACGCTGTCGCAGAGTCCGTCCGCCGCCGGATCGTCTTCCGGGATTGCAAACGGCTCCAGCGCCTTTTGCTTCTTCTGCACAAACGCTTCAAACGCGTTTAATTGTTCCAGAACCCAGTGCAACAGCTTCGCGCGCTCCGGCGTGACGGGTCCTTCCAGATCGTAGAGCTGTAAAATCAGATATTCCAGGCCGCGCCCGGAATCGATCATTGCAAAGCTCGCGTCCGAGACGCAGAGCGGCTTTCTCCGGCGCTCGTATACCATGCGGCTGAGCTTGTAGAGGTTTTCACGCACCGTCTGCGGATCGTCGGGGTTTCCCTTCCCGTCCAACAGACATTCGATACATTGCCTGGCCTCCGCAAGGATGGCGGAAAGTGCGTCCCGTGTGGTCTCCACCACCCGCTTCCGGCCCATCACAAATTGGTACAGAATGATGCAGACCGCGCCAACCAGCATGCCCAGCACGCGTTTGGGAAGCTGTTCCGGCGTGATGGGAGAAATAAATACCAGGAACAGATAGGACAGGATATACGGGAAATACATATGGCTGGCATGTTCATAGGTAAATACATACAGGATCACAAAGACGGCGGCAAAATTAACCAGCAATGCGGGAACCGGGCTGAGCGTCGCCACAAAACAGGCCGCCACCGCCATCAGCACCAACACCAGCGCCTGCATGCACAGATGCCGCAGCGGCGCCGCCGTCATGTCGCGCACCATGGAAGACGCCATCATAATGGTAAAAATCACGCCGACAATGGAGTTCTCCGCGCCGAATACGGCCTGAAACACATTGACAAACGCAATAATAAAAAGAAAGTCCAAGGTAGCAAAGCGGAAGTTCTTTTTCACGCTCGCCCGGACTTTTTCAAAGAGGCTGTTAACTTTTTCCATGAACCGATTGCTCCTTTCTGGATCTATCATACCACTTTGCCGGACATCGGTTCAATAACGTCTCTGCCGCACAGATTTTGTAAACTTTTTATGAACAGCCGGATTTCATAGAAAATGCTTTCAGCGCTGGTAAAAGAACCGGAATGATAATTGGCAGAATAAAAGAGATTCCCTCACCGCAGACGGGGGAATCTCTTTTATTCTGCTATCCTTAAAAATGCGTCGTGACACAGGTTCCTGATTTCCGGTCAATAGGGAATTGCAAAGCTGTCAAACCGCCAGCCGTTTTCCGTTTTCACCATTTTGACGGCAAACGGCACTGTGGTATCGTTAGCCGGGTCGCCGCTGCTTTTCGGCAGGGCGTCGTTATAATGGCCGATCAGATTGAATTCAATCTCGTTTTCATTCTGTTTGACAAGCTCAAACGTCGTTCCCTTATAGGTGATGTTTGCGCCGCGGTCGCCGGGTGCGGTCAGCAGGCCGCCTGTCCCGTCGTCAATGTAGCATTCCGATTCATTCAGAAAATCGGTGTACTCCACCGTAAAAACGCTTTCCATCGCTTTGCGGTAATCGGCATAACTGTCAAAGCCCCGGTCCGGATAATAGGTTCGACCGTTTCCGTCCTCTATGCCCTCGACCTCCATATCCGGCTCAAAACCGCTGGTCATGGAGAAGTGGCAATACATGCGGTACGCCGCCTTGTACAGAAGCTGCTGGTCGCCGTTCAAAAAATCCGGCAAGGTCAGGCCCTCGCTGAGCTCCGGTTCGGGAATCAGCCGGTCGGCGGCGGCGCCCTCCGCGGCGGCCTCCTCCGGAGAAGAAGACGTTTCCTCCGGGACGGCGCTTTCTTCTGAAGAAGCGGGCGCTTCTTCAGAGCTGGAGCTCTCCACATCCTGGCTGGGCGGCGGCCCTTTGGGAACCTGATTGACCGTCCATACGCATCCCGCCAGAAGTCCCGCCATACAGGCGGCCATGATCCATGCCAATACGATCTTTTTCACTTTTTTCGCCCCTTTCTGCTGTACTGAGAAGGGGTTGCATCACCATGGACGGAAGTCACAAAACCGGCTGAATCCAACAATTCCCCCCGCCTGCGGCGGGGGGAATCACGCTTATCCTGCTCTCATTTTGCGCAAACCGTGCAAAGTGACACAGCCACGACTTTCTATTATTTTCTGCCCAGCAGCTTGACCAGAACGGCCTTCTGCGCGTGCAGGCGGTTTTCCGCCTCGTCAAAGATTTCCGCCGAATGCTTTTCAAAAACCTCCGCGGTGATCTCTTCGCCGCGGTGCGCGGGCAGGCAGTGTTGCACCATCGCGTCCGGCTTTGCAACGGACATGATTTCGTCGTTGATCTGGAAGCCCTGGAAGGCTGCGCGGCGCTTCTGCGCCTCTTCCTCCTGGCCCATGGAAGCCCACACGTCCGTGATCACGACGTCCGCGCCGCGCGCCGCTTCCTTCGGGTCGTTCGTAATGCTGAACGCCGGATGCTGCACCGCAAAGTCGAGGACCGCCGCGCTGGGCTTGTAGTCGTTCGGGCAGGCGACCGCGACTTCCATCTTCATCTTGAGGCAGCCGACGATCAGGGAGTTCATCATATTGTTTCCGTCGCCGATGAAGCACATCTTGAGTCCGTCCAAACTGCCCTTCTTCTCACGGATGGTCATCAGGTCCGCCAGCACCTGGCAGGGATGGGCAAAATCGGTCAGGCCGTTGATGATCGGGATGGTGCCGTTCTGCGCCAGCGCATCCACCTCGGACTGCTTGAAGGTGCGGATCATGATGCCGTCCAGATAGCGGGACAGCACGCGCGCGGTGTCTTCCACCGGCTCGCCGCGGCCGATCTGCAGGTCGTTTGAGGAGAGGAACAGCGGCAGTCCGCCCAACTGGTACATGCCGACTTCAAACGAAACGCGGGTACGCGTGGAAGCCTTTTCAAAAATCATGCCCAGGGTCTTGCCCGCGAGATGGCGGTGCTCAATGCCGTGCTTCTGCTCGTATTTGAGCTGGTCCGCGAGGTTCAGGATGCTGGTGATGTCCTCCGTGGTAAGGTCGAGCATTTTTAACAGGTGTTTCATTGGTGATGTCCTCCCATTTTCGCCGTTTGGCTTTCTATTACAGGTTTTTTATAGTTCAGAAATGGTCCTCTGCAAAATTGCAAGGCCCTGATCGATTTCCTCTTTGGTGATGGTCAGCGGCGGCAGGAACCGCAGCAGCGTCTTCGCGGTGAGCACCAGCAGGCCGTTCGGCACGCAGGCCGCCGCGACCGCCCTGGCGTTATCTTTTTTCAAAACGGCGCCCAGCATCAGGCCCATGCCGCGCACCTCTTCAATCGCGTCCATTGCTTCCAGTTTCCCGCGCAGGTACGCGCCCTTTTCCGCCACGTCCTCCAGAAAACCTGGTTGCAGCACTTTGTCCAGCACCGCCAGCGCGCCGGCGCACACCACCGGGTTGCCGCCGAAGGTGGAACCGTGCATGCCCGCGTCCATCACATTGCCCAGCCGCTCCGTGCACAGGCACGCGCCGATCGGCAGCCCGCCGCCCAGACCTTTCGCGCTGGTGACGACGTCCGGCTGGATATTGTAATGCGCAAAGCAGAACAGTTTGCCCGTGCGGCCGATGCCCGTCTGTACCTCGTCGACCATCAGCAGAACATCGCGTTCCCTGCAAAACGCCGCCAGCTCCTGCACAAACGCCGGTTCCAGCGGGCAGACGCCGCCTTCGCCCTGAACCAGCTCGATCAGCACCGCGCAGGTGTTTGCATCCGCCTTTGCGCGGACGCTCTCCATATTGGCGTCCGCGTAGGAGAAACCCTCCGTGAACGGGGTAAAATGCTGATGGAACGCGTCCTGCCCCGTCGCCGCCAGCGTGGTTACGGTGCGCCCGTGAAACGAATTGTTCAGGGTAACGATCTGGTTGCAAGTTTCCCCATGCGCCTGCGTGCCGTATTTGCGCGCCAGCTTGATGGCGCACTCGTTGGCCTCCGCGCCGGAATTGCCAAAGAACACCTTGGAAAACCCGGACGCCGTGCAGAGCCGTTCCGCAAGCTGCGTCATCACCGGGCTGTAATACAGGTTGGAGATATGCTGGAGCGCCGCCGCCTGCTCCGCCACCGCTTTTGTCCAATCCGGGTCGCAGTAGCCGAGCGCGTTGACGCCGATGCCCGCGGTAAAGTCAATATAGGTTTTTCCTTCCGTGTCCACCGCCGTGGCCCCTTTGCCGCTGACCAGCGCCGCCGGAAACCTGCCGTAGGTGGGCATGACATAGGTTTGCTCCTGCTGTTTGACCGTATCAAAATGCATGTCGATTCCTTCTATCTGCTTAAAATTTGACGCCATATCGCTTCATATCGACGCAGCCGTCGTCGCCGACCTCCACGCCTTCGCCTTCCAGCAGCCTGCGCTGCTCTTCCGGCCCGCCAAATGCGAATTCCGGCGCCAGCCGCCCCTCCCGGTTCACCACGCGGTGGCATGGGACAGGGTTTTCCCCGCCCATGACCCACGGGTAAGGATTATGGTGCAGCGCCCAGCCGACAGCCCTCGCGCCCCTGGGGCTGCCGGCCAGGAAGGCAACCTGCCCGTAGGAGATTACCTGCCCCCGAGGGACACGCCGCACAATTTCGTATACGCGTTGATTAAAGTTCATTTGCCAGTCCTATCTATTTCAAAAGTCATTTGTTATCAGTACAGCATCGTTCCGACGCCCTCATCGGAGAACAGCTCGATCAGAATGGAATGCGGGATGCGCCCATCCAGAATGTGCGCGCGGCTTACACCGCGCCGGACGGCCTCCACACAGCAGTCGATCTTCGGGATCATGCCGCCGCCGATGATGCCCTGGTTTTTCAGGCTGGGCACCTCGCTGACATTGACCACGGGAATCAGGGTGTCTTCGTCGTCCTTGTCGCGCAGCAGGCCGCGGATGTCCGTCATCAGGATCAGCTTGATCGCGTCGAGCTTTGCCGCGATGCGCGCCGCCGCAATGTCGGCGTTGATGTTGAATACTTCGCCGTTTTCGCCCGCCGCCACGGTGGAGATGATCGGCACGTAGCCGTTTTTCGCCGCGTTCATGATGATATCGGTGTTGACCTCCGTGATGCGGCCCACATAGCCGAGATCGCCCTCGCTGGAGCGGAGTTTTTCCGCCGTCAGCATGCCGCCGTCCAAGCCGCACAGGCCGACCGCCTGGCCGCCGTGCCGCTCCAGGAGCTGCACCAGGTCTTTATTCACCTTGCCCGCCAGCACCATCTGCACGATGTCGATGGTCTCTTCGTCCGTCACGCGCATGCCGCCGACAAACTCGCTGACCTTGCCGACCTTTTTCAGCATAGCGCTGATTTCCGGCCCGCCGCCGTGCACCAGCACCACATTGATGCCGACCAGCTGCATCAGCACAATGTCGCTCATCACGGCGTCCTTCAGGTCTTTGTTAATCATCGCGTTGCCGCCGTATTTGACAACGACGGTCTTTCCCGCGTATTTTTGTATGTACGGCAGCGCCTGTACCAGCACTCTGGCCCTGTCGGCATTTGAAATCTTCATGTTCGGCACTCCTTTAAGGATGGTACTTGATCTATCTGCATTCATAAACCCGCCAAAACAGGTATTTGCCCTTTTCGTCCCGCCCCTGCACGCTTTATCATCGAAGTAAATAAAGGGCGGGCCGTGTGTGCAGGCTCAGCCTGACCAGGTATTTGCTCTTTCCGTCCCGCCTCTGCGCATTTCATCACTGAATAAGAGTAAAGGGCGGGCCGTGCATGCAGGCTCAGCCTGCTCAAGTGCGGTAGTCGCCATTGATTTTGACGTAGTCGTAGGTGAGATCGCAGCCAAAAGCGGACGCCTGTTCCGCACCGTCGTGCAGGGTGACGTTGATATTGATTTCATCTGCGCTGAGGATTTTTTTCGCTTCTTCCTCGCTGAACGGAATTCCCGCGCCGTTTTTACAGACCTCAATGCTGCCCGCCTCGGAAGCGAATCCGACGTCGACCGCATGAATATCTGTATCCGTACCGGCATAGCCGATGGCGCAGAGCACGCGGCCCCAGTTGGCGTCCGCGCCGAACATCGCCGCCTTGAGCAGGCTGGAGCAGATCACGCTTTTGCCGATTTTACGTGCCGCGTCCTCACTGGCTGCGCCGGTCACATTGCAAACCAGCAGCTTCGTCGCGCCTTCGCCATCCTTCGCCACCATGCGGGCCAGCCGGATGCAAAGCGCTTTCAGCGCGCCGGTAAAGGCTTCGTACGCTTCCGTGTTTTCTTCGATCGGCTCGTTGCCCGCCGCGCCGTTCGCCAGAATCGCCGTCATATCGTTGGTGGAGGTGTCCCCGTCAATGCTGACCATGTTAAAGCTGTCCTTTACCGCTTCGCGCAGCGCCTTGTCAAGTACCGCCGGAGCGATCTTTGCATCCGTTGTCAGAAAACAGAGCATCGTCGCCATATTGGGGTGAATCATCCCGGAACCCTTTGCGATGCCGCCCATGCGGACCGTTTTTCCACCGATTTCGACCTCGACCGCCACTTCCTTCCGAACGGTATCCGTGGTCATGATCGCCTGCGCCGCATCGGAGGAACCGGTCTCGGAAAGCGCCCGCGCCAGCGCGGGGGCCGCTTCCTGAATCGGTTCGATCGGCAGGATCTGCCCGATGACGCCCGTGGATGCGACCACGACGTCGCCGGGCTGCAGGTTCAATTCCTTTGCCGCAGCTTCGCACATCAGCTGCGCCTTTTCCTCGCCGTCCGCGTTGCAGGTGTTGGCGTTGCCGGAATTGCAGATGACCGCCTGCGCCATGCCGTCCGCAATGTTGCGGCGTGTCACCTGGATCGGCGCGCCCTTGACCAGATTCTGTGTATAAACCGCCGCCGCAGAACACGGGAAGCGGGAATAAATCAGCGCCAGATCCGGCTTGCTTTTATTCTTGCGGATGCCGCAATACAGGCCGGAGGCCAGAAACCCCTGTGCGGCGGTCACACCGCCTTCTATGGAAACATAGCTCATATCAATCGCTCCTAAAAATGGATTGCCGCTCTTTAAAAGGCCGGCGGCGTCAGCAGCAGCCCGGCGGTCTCCTCCAGCCCGAACGCAAGGTTCATGTTCTGGATGGCCTGCCCGGCCGCGCCCTTGACCATGTTGTCAATGGCCGAAATGGCAATGAAGGTATGGGTGCGCGGATCCATGTGCAGGGAAATATCGCAGTAGTTGGAGTACCGCACATTTTTGATGTCCGCCACGCGGCCCTCCGGCAGCAGGCGGATAAACGGTTCGTTTTGATACTGCGCCTCATATACCCGCCGGATTTCTTCCAGCGGCGCATCGCAACACAGTTTTGCATAGCAGGTTGCCAGAATGCCCCGGTTGACCGGCAGCAGATGCGGCACAAAGGTCAGATGCACCGGCTGGCCCGCCACATGGGAAAGGCTCTGCTCCATCTCCGGCGTATGGCGGTGCGCCGCCACTTTATACGCGGAGAAACCCTCGTTCAGCTCGGGATAATGCGTGTTCTGCGTGGGCTTGCGGCCCGCGCCCGTCACGCCGGATTTGCAGTCCGCAATGATTCCCTCCGGCTCAATCAAACCGTTTTTCAGCGCCGGGGCCAGCGCCAGCGGCACCGCCGTGGTGTAGCAGCCAGGATTGGCAATCAGCTTCTTCCCCCGTATGTTTTCCCGGAACAGCTCCGGCAGGGCATAGACCGCCATGTCGTGCAGCTCCTTGTGGACATATTCCCCGCCGTACCAGGCCTTGTAATCGTCCTCGCTCTCCAGGCGGAAATCCGCGCCCAGGTCGATAAACACCTTTCCCGCGTCGTAACAGGTCTTCGCCATCTCCTGCGAAAGGCCGTGGGGCAGCGCCGCAAAAACCACGTCGCTTTGTTCCACAACCTCTTCCTGTGTGCCGCACGCCTTATCACAGATGTGATAATAGGCGGGATACACCTCGCTGAGCTTCTGCCCGGTAAAGCTGACCGAGCTGATCGCAGCTAGCTCCGCCTGCGGATGGCCGGCCAGCAGCCGCACCAGCTCCGCGCCCGCATATCCTGTGGCGCCTACAACGCCCGCTTTGACTGTCATATCATTCACCCTCATTTTTGATCCTGCTTCGGCGGCACGGAAGGGACGCCGCCCTTCGCTGTAAACCGCTTCATACGCACTTTATAAACGCCCTCGTCGATCAGCACGCCCACGCACAGACCGACGACCGGGCCCATAATATACTGTTCGATCAGCGCGCCCACCACAAAGCCGAGAAGGATACAGACCACCATCCAGAAGTATCCCTTCTGCGGCTCCACGGGTTTCATGTCGCGCAATTTGTTCATCTTTTTCAGGCCGATTTCTTTCTTTTGGCTCATGATCGCTCACGCTCCTCCGCGTACGGCCACCTTGCCGCCTGCATCAGGCCCAGAACGCGTTCCGCCTCGCGCTTCACGTTCTCCGGCGCCGGTCCGCCCGCCACCTTGCGTCCGTTGACGCAGACATCCAACGAGATCGCCTGATACACATCCTCGCCGAACAGCTCGTGGAATTCCCGGTAAACTTCCAGCGGGAGCGTCTCCAGCGTCTGATCGTTCTTGATGCAGTGGGCAACGATAGCGCCCGTCGCTTTATAGGCGTCGCGGAACGGCAGACCCTTGCCCACCAGATAATCCGCGCAGTCCGTCGCATTGATAAAGCCCTTCGCCGCGGCCCGCCGCATGTTGTCCGGCAGAACCTTCATGGTGTCCACCATCGGCACAAAGGCCGTCAGGCACATATGTAACGTATCCACCGCGTCGAACACGGCTTCCTTGTCCTCCTGCATATCCTTGTTGTACGCAAGGGGCAGGCTTTTCATCATCGCCAGCAGCGTGGTCAGGTCGCCGATCACACGTCCGGTCTTGCCGCGCACCAGCTCCGCAATATCCGGGTTCTTCTTCTGCGGCATGATGCTGGAGCCGGTGGAAAACGCGTCGTCCAGCTCAATAAACTTGAATTCCCAGGAGCACCAGAGGATGATTTCCTCCGAAAAACGGGAGAGGTGCACCATCGCGATGGCGATCGCGGAGGCGATTTCCATACAGAAATCGCGGTCGGATACGCCGTCCAGGCTGTTGTGCGTATAGTCGTCAAAGCCCAGCAGCTTTGCCGTCATGGAGCGGTCCAGCGGATACGTGGTTCCCGCCAGCGCGCCGGAACCCAGCGGACAAATATTCATGCGCCTGACCGCGTCCGTCAGGCGGGCCAGGTCGCGCTGGAACATCTCTGCGTACGCCATCAGGTGGTGGCCAAAGGTAATCGGCTGCGCGCGCTGCAAATGGGTGTATCCCGGCATGACCGCGCCCGCATATTCCAGCGCCTTGTTGCAGAGAACCACCACCAGCTCATGCAGCTGCTCATACAACATCCCGCACTGTCCCCGCAGGTACAGGCGGTCGTCCAGCGCCACCTGGTCGTTGCGGCTGCGGGCCGTGTGCAGCCGCTTGCCCGCGTCGCCGACGCGCGCGGTCAGCTCGCCCTCCACAAAGGTGTGGATGTCTTCGGCCTCCATGTCGATGGGAAGCGCCCCCGACTCAATGTCCGCCAGAATCTTATCCAGTTCCGCGCAGATGCAGTCCGCCTCGCTCTGCGCGATCACGCCGCATGCGCCCAGCATGGTGGCGTGGGCAATGCTGCCCTCGATGTCCTCCCGCGCCATGCGGCTGTCGAACGGAATGGAGGAATTAAAATCATTTGTCTTTTTGTCAAGCTCCTTGTGGAACCGTCCTGTCCAAAGCTTCATGCGTCCATACACTCCCGATTCTTATGTAGTGGGGCCGCCGCCCTCAAAAAATGGTATACTCAGTATAGCACGATTCCCACCGACAAAAAAGCGGCATATCCGCCGTTTTGGCCGCTGTTCTCCAAAAATAAACACAGAGCCAGAATTTATGCCAAGAGCCAATGGCAGAAATTCTGGCATCTATCACTTTTACCGAGGTGAAACAAATGCGTTATGAACGAATCCGCGTGCTGCGGGAAGACCATGACTGGACCCAGCAGCAGGTCGCCGACCTGCTGTTTATCAACCGGCGCACCTACGGCGCCTATGAAAACGGGGTCAACGCCATGTCTCCGGAAATCCTGATCCATCTGGCGAAGCTATACAACACCAGTGTCGATTATCTGCTCGGCCTGACAGACGATCCTAGGCCGTACAGACGCAAATAAATTACTTGCCGGCCGGCCAGTTCTTCTTCGCCATTGCGCGCACCTTGATCGGCAGGCCAAACAGGTTGATGAATCCGGCGGAATCGGTCTGGTCATAGCAGTCGTCTTCGTCAAACGTCGCCATGTCCGGGTTGTACAGGGTGTACGGGGAAGTAACGCCCGCGTCGATGATATTGCCCTTGTAGAGCTTCAATTTGACTTCGCCCGTCACGGTCTCCTGCGTGCTGTCCACAAATGCGGAGAGCGCCTCGCGCAGGGGGGTGAACCACTCGCCGTCGTATACCAGATCGGCAAACTTGATCGCAATGCTCTGCTTGTAATGGTAGGTCGCCTTATCCAGGCAGATTTCCTCCAGCTTGTTGTGGGCGTGGTAGAGGATCGCGCCGCCGGGGGTTTCGTACACGCCGCGGGACTTCATGCCCACCAGACGGTTTTCCACGATATCCGCGAGGCCGATGCCGTTTTCGCCGCCGAGCTGGTTCAGCTTGGCAACCAGATCCACCGCGCAGAGCTTCTGGCCGTCCACAGTGACCGGAACGCCCTTTTCAAAGCCGATGGTGACATAGGTGGGCTGGTCGGGCGCCTGCTCCGGGGATACGCCCAGCTCCAGGAAGCCTTCTTTATTGTACTGCGGCTCGTTCGCCGGATCCTCCAGATCGAGGCCCTCATGGGACAGATGCCACAGGTTCTTATCCTTGGAATAGTTGGTCTCTCTGGTGATTTTCAGCGGGATATTGTGCGCCTCCGCGTACTCAATCTCCTCTTCACGGGACTTGATGTCCCAGATTCTCCACGGCGCGATGATCTTCATCTCCGGCGCAAACGCCTTGATGGTCAGTTCAAAACGCACCTGATCGTTGCCCTTGCCGGTGCAGCCGTGGCAGATCGCATCCGCGCCCTCGGCCTCCGCAATCTCCACCAGTCTCTTCGCGATGATCGGACGCGCGAAGGAGGTGCCCAGCAGGTATTTATTTTCATACACCGCGCCCGCCTTGATGGTCGGGAAGATGTAATCTTCGACAAACTGTTTTTTCAGGTCTGCGATATACAGCTTGGAAGCGCCCGTCTTCTTGGCCTTCTCTTCCAGGCCGGTCAGCTCGCTGCCCTGCCCAACATCTGCGGCAACCGCAATGACTTCACAGTTGTTGTAATTTTCCTTCAGCCACGGAATGATGATGGAGGTATCCAACCCGCCGGAATATGCCAGAACCACTTTTTTAATGTTGTCTTTATTTGCAGTCTGATTTGTCATTTTCATTGCCCCCGTTATTGTTGTTGTGTTTTATTATACGCTGTTTATGCAAAAAATCAAGTATTTTATGTATAAATATTCACGTTATCCCTATTCCATAAATTGACAGCCTTCGCGCTCCCGAACCTTGTATGATGTTCACAGTTTTTCCAAAAGACGGCAGGCAGGCGGATTTACAGCCCCATTCCCTCATTGTAGCTGCCCGGTATATTCAGGGTAAGTTCCGCGCTGCCGTTTAAGGCTTCGTCCCCAACCAGCAGCAGGCGGTATTCGCCTTCTTCCAGAGAAAGGTCAATTGTTTCCTCTGCTTCGTCCCCTGCTTCAATCTCGGCAATCGTCTGCAGCTCATCGGCGCCATGCACCAGCACCAGCTTGAGCCTGCCTTCTTCAATCTGCATATCATACCCGATTTGGGTTTCCTGTTCCTCCGTCAAATCCATATAGAAATACTGCTGCTTCCCATGGAACTTGTCAAAGCTGATCTCTACCGCAGTCGAATCCGATTCTTCTTTCGGCTGTGCCTTCATCTCTTTGACGGATACGCTTTCAAACCAGCTGCATATTTTTTCATCGTCGTCGTATACGCCTTTTCCCGCGCCTCCCGCCATACGGAAGTTGGCATAGCTGCCGTGAAAATCCGGGCCCAGGTCGCTGAACGCAGTTTCCCACACGCTGTCCAACGCGGAAACGGCGCATCCGCTCAGAAGCAGGCAGACCGCTAATGCGGCCGCGGCAATTCGTTTCATATTTCTTCCTCCGGCCTGTTTAAGACATTTCTACCGCCAGGCTGTTCCCGCGGTCGATGGAGATTTCCGCCTCGCCGTTCTTCGCCTGGTCGCACACCAGGAGCAGGCGGCTTGTCCCCTCGCCGAACGCACAGGGAATCTCGCTGTTGAGCTCCTCCGTCCCCTCCGTCTCCGCGATCGGGAATGCCTGGCCCTCCAGCACCAGCATCAGCTTCATGCTGCCCTCGCCCGCCTTCATGCGGTAGGATACCGTATGGTCCTCCCACTCGGCGACTTCCATTTCAAAAAGCTGCTGCTTGCCATTAAACGCATCGAAGCTCATCGTCACCTTGCTGGTATCCTTGTCCGCCTTGCCGTCCATTTTGAGCTTTGTCGCGCTGAAATCGTCCTGATCCGAAGCGATTTTGGCGTCGTCGTTGTAGACGCCCTCTCCGCCGCTGCCGATCTTATAGGAATCCGAAGTGGAATTGAACGACTGTCCTCCGGCGCAGCCTGTGAGGACCAGACACAGCGCCAAACCCATGGCGATCATTTTTTTCATAAAGACAACTCCTCGTATCATATTTTAATAAATCTGCATTGTCCACCGGCTGCATGCCGGCAGATGTTCTTCTTGCATTATAACAACCGCGCAAAACAAAAACAAGCCGCAATCCCCAAAATTCCGGTTCCTACGGCTTGTCACGCGTGCTATAATGGGGATATATCCCAATCTTTTACAATCGGAGGCGGTTTTATGAACGGTTTTCAACCGGTAGAAATCAAAGACCTGCAATTTAATCCCTTTACCCTGATCGACAAGGAATGGATGCTCGTCACCGCGGGCAGCGCGCAAGCATATAACACCATGACGGCCAGCTGGGGCGGTCTGGGCGAGCTTTGGAAGAAATACGTATCCTTCGTCTTTATCCGCCCGCAGCGCTACACAATGGAATTTGTCGACCGGGAGGACTGCTATTCTCTCTGTTTCTTCGATGAAAGCTACCGCAAGGCGCTCTCCTTCTGCGGCAGCCATTCCGGGCGCGACTGCGACAAGGCCAGCGAAACCGGCCTGACGCCCGTCTTTGACGAGGCGGCGCCGTATTTCGCAGAGGCAAAAATGGTTTTCATCTGCCGCAAGATGCACAAACAGGCCATTGACCCCGCGGGCTTTATCGACCCAACTGTGGACACGGACTGCTATCCCGGCAAAGACTACCACCAGATGTTTATCGGGGACATCGTCAAGGTGCTGGTCAAAGAATAAACGCACGGCAAAAGGCTCTATCGTATGGAAATCCATACGATAGAGCCTTTTCTTTTAAAACACCACGTATTCTTTCACCAGGTCGAGCAGCACCGGATTGACCTGCGCGGTCAGACGCAACCCTTCTCCCGTGTACTCCTCTTCCAACACGCTGCCGTCCTTGCGCAGCCGCGCCGCCAGCCCGCTCTGGGCGAACGGAAGCAGCAAATGGACCGTCGTCGTCTTGACCGGCAGGTTCTCCTCGATGGCGTCCAGCAGCGCGTTCAATCCCCGTCCGGTCTTCGCGCTGATACGCACCGCGTTGCCGATCATCGGCAGGTCGTGCAGCGAAGGCACCAGATCGCATTTGTTCAGCACCGGGATGACCGGCCTGCCACCGCAGCCGAGCTCCACCAGCAGGCTGCGCGTGACGTCCAGATGCACCTGTGCTTCCTGGCTGGACGCATCGCACACGTTCAGGATGATGTCGGCCAGAGCCGCCTGTTCCAGCGTGGAGCGGAACGCGTCCACCAGATGGTGGGGAAGCCGCCGCACCAGTCCGACGGTATCAATCAGCATCACGGTGGTCCCGTTCGGCAGTTTCAGCGCGCGGGCGGTCGGGTCCAGCGTGGCAAACAGCATGTCCTTTGCCAGCACGCCCGCCTGTGTCAGCGCGTTCATCAGCGTGCTTTTTCCCGCGTTGGTGTAACCCACCAGCGCCACCGTGATCACACCGTCCTTCTGCCTGCGGCGGGTGATCTGCCCGCGCCGTTTCTCCACTTCTTCCAGCTGCGCCTTCAGGTTGGAAATCTTCCGGCGGATGTGCCGGCGGTCGGTTTCCAGCTTGCTTTCTCCCGGGCCGCGCGTGCCGATGCCGCCGCCCAAACGGGAAAGCGCCACGCCCTTGCCGCTCAGACGCGGCAGCATATATTTCAGCTGCGCCAGCTCCACCTGCAGCTTGCCTTCACTGCTTTTGGCCCGCGCGGCGAATATATCCAAAATCAACATCGTGCGGTCGATGGTCCGCACGTCGCTGATGTTCTCAATGTTCCGGATCTGCGTCGGCGAAAGCTCGCAGTCAAACACCAGCAGATCCATTTCATAGTTTTTGCAGAAGGAGGCGATCTCCTCCATCATACCGGACCCCACACAGGTCGCTGTATCCGGCGAGGGGCGCTTCTGCGTCATCGCGCCCACGGGCTCGGCGCCCGCACTGCGCACCAGCTCATAGAGCTCCGCCAAAGAAGCCTCCGCGTCATATTCCCCGGTATCCACCGCCACCAGTAAGGCGCGTTCCGGCCTCTTTTCGTTATCTGTCAGTTCCAACCATGCAACCCCTTCCCAGAATCTCCCTGCTATTTCTCCTATTCTACAACAAGCGGCAAAAGAATGTCAATTCTTCTGTTTAACGGAACGCCAAATAGAGGTACCGCGCCGCCGTACGGTTCAGATTTTCCGCCGTCCCGTCCGCCGCGGGCGTTCCCTGCGCCTGGCGGACGGTCATCGCCGCCCCTTCCAGCGCCAGCGTCCGCGTGCCGCCTTCCTGTGTGGCAAAGCCCACGTTTTCCAGCCGGCACTGCCGGCTGCTGTCGTATCCCTGCACCGGCGCGTCCGCCATGAAAACCAGCACGGCCTTCGGAGGAAACGCGAGCGTCACGGTCCTGCTTGCGGCGCCGTTGCCCGCATACGTTCCCACGACCGGCCCATCCAGGATCAGGCGGTCGGCGCCGGTCAAATGCTTCTCCGCGTCGGCAAAATGCTCGGTCAGCAGCGCGTCCAGCGTGTCGTTATCCGCAACAAAGTCGCTGCGCATCGGCTTGTCCGTCCCCTGCCAGCGGTTCAGGCCCAGGCTTGTCTTTTGATTGGTAGGCATATTGATTCCTTTCCACCGTCCATCAGAACTTTAACAGCAGGCCTTGATACCGGTCGACTGCATCCCAGTCCATCCCGGCCGCGTCCATCTCCTGAAAAGTCCGTTCGGCTCGGTCAATAGTATTCCAAAAAATTGTTCGAAAATCCAAAATGGCGGGCAGATGCGCGGGCAAAAAATTTTGTATGCGCCGCGCACGCGCCATCCGCTCCGCCGGTTCGCCCTGTTCCGAGCGGTCGTTCCAATAAATGCGCGGTTCCGCATCCTCCACCAGTTCCATGGACAACCCAAGCGACGTAAAAAACGCGTCATAAAAAGCGGGCGTATTGCTGTTGGAGGTGACCGCGCCGTACAGCAGTAGAGCGTCCCGCCGCTCCTGCACCGTTTTTCCCGCCGGAGAAAGGCCGAACTGCGCTTCCCGCTGCATCAGTCCCTCCCGGTCCGCCGTCGGGACAAAGCTTTCCGCCCGCAGCGCTTCAATCTGCTCCGCCAGTACATCGAGCCCGGCGGCGTAGGCGTCCAGTTCCCGGTCCGCCAGCGTCTCCCCGGTCAGCGCATAGAGGCCGGTGGCGCGTAGCGCTTTTTTCATGCTGTTCAGCGTATTCATGCGCCGGACCCTCCCCAGGCCTGCACGCTGACCGTCCCCAATACCGCAAGCTGGTCGTTCTTCATCGGTCGGTCCAACGTAGAGTTACTCAAAAAAAGATAGTTTCTCAGCACGCCTGTGTCAAAGAGATGCGCGCCCAGCGCCGCCGTCAGCACGCCGTCCCCAACGCCCAGGCCGTTAAAATAGTCTTTTGCCGCCTCTTTTACCGCGGCCTCCGCTGTTTCATAGGCGACGCCCTCCTTCTGCAAAATCCGGACGGAAACGTTGCAGGAGACCGTCTGCGCCGCAGCGACGCGGACTTTCACGCCAATTTCCCGCAGCGCGTCGATCCGCTCCTGTACCAGCCGCACCGTCTCCGCATCCGCCGCCGCGCCCTGCGCGCCCAGATAGACGCTCACCGTTCCCGCTCCGTTTTCCTGAGGGACCACGCCTGCGGAAAAGACGCCGTCCGTTTTCATCGCCTGTTCCCGGTAAAAAGCGGCGTTCGTCCCATTGGGAAGATCCGCGTAACAGCGCAGCAGGCGTTTCCGCAATTCCGTGTCGGTCTCCGCGTCCTGTCCCCCTGTAAAGGCCTGCAAATTCGTTACAGATTCCAGGCTCGGCGGCGGCGTAACCAGCACCGTTACCATTCCTGCCGCCGCGTTGCCGCTTCTGCCGCCTGTCTCCGCACGGGCCGGAACGGTTATCTCCGTCTGTCCGGTTTTCAGCACAGCCTGTTCCGTCGTCACAAACCGCACCTGCCCCGCTGTCGCGCACACGGTTCCCTGTTCAATCGTCGCGTTGTACCAGAGCGGTTTTTCCCGCCGGAATGTCAGGCTTCCGGACGCAATCTGCGCGGGCTTGCGGGTCAAGCCGCGCTCCGCCGCCCGCAGGTCCAGTTCTTCCCCCTGCGCGGTCTGCGCAAAGGTCTGGCGTTTGAGCCATTCCACCGCCGCCGTCAGGGAATACACCTCCCCTGCCAAAACCCGCATGCGGATTCCAATATCCGAGGCGTCGTCCGCCGAATAGCCCGCCAGCGCTGAAAACCGGTCCTGCATGCGGGATAAAATTGTCTCGTATGTATCCATTAAAGCTGCACCTCCACCACTGATTCGCCGCCCGGCCACGCGAGCGCAACGGACACCGCCAGCGGCTCCTCCGCACTGCACACGGCCTGTTCCACACGCAATTGCGGCAATCGTTTCAGCGCCTCCTGCGCCATGGTCAGCGCCAGCGCGTCGTTGCCATCGTCTCCCGCACGGAGGGTATGCAGACGGCTCCCCAGCTCCGGCAGGTACGGGAACTGCCCCAGCGGCACGCGCAGGCAAATTTTCGCCCGCTGCAAAAGCTCGTCCACCCCGTCAATCCGCTTCGGGAACCCATTCGCGCCCACTGCAAAATCGCCGTTTTCCAATGCCGTATCCATTATTCCGCCCCCTTCGCCGCAAAGGTCTGACCGTTAATGACCACCTCGCCGCTGTTTTTCAGATAGATACACGCGCCGCCCTCGGAGAACAGCAGCAGTTCCCCCGGCTCCAGCTCCGTATCGTCCACGACCGCGCCCGCGCAGACCATCCCCTTTGTACTCTCCACCAGTACCGCCCGTGCCGCGTCCGGCGGCCGGTACGCAACGCCCCACGGCGCGATCAATGAAAAGTCCCGGTATTCGCTGCGGCCCTGGGCGGCGGAACCGCCTGTCACCGTGGCCAAATCCGCCGCAGGCTGCTTTTGCGTCTGCTCCGCCATTTTTTCAGATAACCACATCCGCTGTTCCCCTTTCCCGTAACGTCATGCCCGTTGTTTCTCCCGACGCCGTCAACCGGTACGTCCACGCGGCGACCTGTAAACCCGCATGCCGGTCGACGTCCAACTCAACAGATGCTTCCGTTCCAAGCGGAACTTCCACCAGGCCCGGACAGACAACACGTACCGCAAACGCTTTCCGACGCGCCCGATCCAAAAGCCGGCGCGCCTGTTCCGCATCTGCCGCACTCAAAAAACGCCTGCGCTGCACACCGCGCGCAACCGCCTCGCCGTCCCGCAGCACCATATTATAATCGCCGGATTCGCCCGCGCGCAGACGCGCTTCGGAAATCCGCTCGTAATCGTTCCATCGCAGTTCCAGCTCCGTAAACGGCACGCCGTCTCGATTGGAAAACCGCACCGATCCGGCCTGTCCCTCTCCAGAGGCATCCAGCCGGTCCCCGCGGAGCACCGGCTCCACATGCAGGAACTGCCGGCAGAACCCCCGCAGCGCCTGCCATTCGCTGACGCCTTTTTCCACCGTGTACGCGCCGCCGAACACCTCGTCCCGGCCCACATAGCCGGAAAATCCATAAGGAGCGGCATGACGTTCGAACAGTAATTTCAGCGACGGCATATAATACGTCTGCGGCAGCGCTTCGTTATCCAGCAGCAGCGCCGCACGGCTGCGGGCGATGACCTGCCGGGTCGCGCCGGCGCCCGCAACCTTCCAAATTTGTTCGTCGACGATTCCGTCGAACACCATCTGGTTTTGTCCATCGTAACAGCGGACCCCCGCCAACGTCTCCCATTCCCCCTCCGCAGGGAAAAACACCTCCAAGCCGTCGGCCGGAGCCTCTTCCTCCCGCTGCAGGCGGAGAGAAACCGGCGCGGGAAGCGGCAGCGCCACACCGTCCGGCGTGATTCCCACACAGTTCAGCACAGCGCCACCTCCATTCCCTCCGGCAGCCCGTTTGGCCACATCACCTGCGGATTGCGCGCCAGCAGATCTTCCACCGTGGTAGAAAACCGGTTTGCCAGCTCCCACAGCGTCTCCCCGCCCGCGCACACATAGCTTTTTTCCTGCAAAACGCCGTCCGCCTGCGCTTCCCTCTCATCCTCCACAAACAGGAAGCTATAGGAAACCGCGTTTGGCCGCGCTTCTCCCAGCATCTGCAGGGAAGCAAACACCGCGCGGAACGGCGCAGTTCCGGGAACGCACAGCATTCCGCCGCCCTCCCGGAACACGGCCGCCAGACGGTCGAACGATGCCGTGCAGTCCTTTCCCCAAAAGACGCCCTTGCCGGTTACCGTGCGCCTGCGACTCCCATAGTCCTGTAAGCTCTCGCCCGCGTACGGCATCGGCAGCCGTTTGATATTCCGCTCGTATTCCAGCCGAAGGGTCTCCGGATTGCTCTTCCAAATATAGTCCTTAAAGCGCAAAGCCTGCCCGCTGACGCTCATGTTTTTTCTTCCTCCAGTTCCCTCGGATACCGCCGCACATCGCGTTCCAATTGTTCGGAAAGCTGCTCCGCGCGGTCCATTTGTTCCTCCTGCATTTTACTCCTCCGTGCAAAGGGCCGTTTCTCCCTCCCCGCGCAGGACTGCCCAGACATAAAGCTCCTCGCCCGCAACATTCTCCACGCCGCTGCGGGCCGTCACATAAGAGCCTTCCGCCGTGGCGATCACATCGCCCGCCGCGGGTTTTGAGTCGGGCGTCCCGGTGTACAGGTATTCCATCGGCGCCTTGTCGTTTTTCAGGCCGATCGGGCGGATCAGCGCATGTGCCGTTTCCCCGTTGACCCGCGCCTCCTGGCCGTATTTTTCCAGCAAAAGCCGGATCAGTTCGCGCCTTGTCACTGCGTCATCCCTCTCTCAAATGCGTTCAAATATAAACCCCTCATCCCGCAGGTACGGCGCGGCACCGGCTTCCGCTTCTCTCCAAAGCTGCCGGGCCATCGCCACATCCGTCCCGCTTTTGGTCACGCGCACCTCTCCCGCGGCAAACCCTGTCTCCACACCCACTGCGGTACGGAACAGGGACCAGCGGTAAAAAGCGAGCGCCGCTGCCGCGGCTTCCAGCGCCCGTGCCGCCGCATAGCTTTCGCCCGGCTTCGCCAGCGCCCCAAGCTGCTCCTTCGCATTGTCGCAGAAGGAACGGTATTTGTCCGCCTGCCTCTCGTCAAGCTCCGCCATCAGCGCAAATTGTTCCAAAATCTTTTCCGTCTCCATCGCACGCCCCGTCCGTCACACTCAGGAGGCTTGATAGTGGAGCGTCTTCACAGCTCCGTCAAAGATTTTGGCAAACCCGGCGATCGTACTGATCGCCGTGCGCTCCAGCTGGCGGTCGATCAGCCGGTCGGAATCGGTCGTCACGCCGCCCGCTTGTACCATTTCGAGCGCGCAGGTTTTGTCCAGACCGATCACGCCCTTTGCCGCAAGGGCCGGCACATGCAGCAGGTTTGCGCCCAGCGGCGTCACCATTTTGCCCGTGCCCTGAAAATTCAGCCCGGCCTGCGCGTCGCGCATCTCCGTCAGATTCAGCACCTGCTGCATTGTCTCCGTGGACGCCAGCATGGTGTTGAGCTGATACGGGGCCAGCTTGCCCCACAGGGAGACAAGCGCCGCGTAATCCACCGCATCGCCCGCGGTTCCCACGTTCTCCGCCGCAGAGGAACCGCCGCCGTCCCCATTGACCAGCACGTCCACCGCATCGTTGAGCTGCGCTCTTGCAATATATGCGCCGATCTGCCGGAGTGTGACAGTGAACAGGTCCAGCTTCTGGAAGCGAAGCGCCTCGTAGGAAGCCACCAGCATCCTTCCGCGCTTGTTCAGGCGGACCAGATGGTCCTTGGTGGTCACCACCGTCTGCGGGATGGCCGCGCCCTCCGCCACGGGCTTAAGCTTTTTGTCGTCTTCCATCGGCTCGGAAGCCAGCGTGCGGTAATCCATCCCATTGATGTTCGTCACCGTCGCCAAGATGTTCGGCAGCAGGTCCGCCTGTTCCATGCCCTGACGCACCGCGCGCGTCACATATTCCGGAAACAGCGCCGCGGAGTCCCCCGTCTGAAAGAACTTCTCCACCAGATCAGAGGCCGGGCCGCTCACATGGATATCAAAGCGTTTCAGCTGGCGCTGATACGCATCCAGCCCCTCCAGCGGCGTACCGGTATAGTTTTCCGAGCGGTCCAGTTCCTCCAGCGCCTGGGCAAAACTCTTTCCCGGCGCGTTGTACATGCCCTTTTCCAGCTTCAGCTGTTCAAAACGTTCCATCATTACCCCTCCTTATGCCAACAGGATGCCGCAGGTGCCCGCGGGATCGTCCACATCCGTCACCAGCAGCAGCCTGCCGCTGGCCTCCGCCTGCACCTTGCCCGTGCCGTCCGCGTTCATTGTCTGGTAGCCCACCGCGGGTTTTGTCCCGGCATACGGCGCCTGAATATACCCCGCCGTCTGGACTGCCGCATAGCCGCCGCGCACGGAAAGCGCCACGCCGCAAAATTTATCCTTCGCCGCACACGGGGACACCGTCCCGTTCGCACTGATTTTGACCGGCGTTCCCGCCGTCACATTGCCGGAGACCTGAAACGTCGCGACGCTTTCTCCGTACCCTCTCAAAGAAATATCCATATGTACCCCCTGTTAAATTTGAAATGCCCGGTTTTCCGCCGGGGATTCTTTTTTCTGCGCACCCGCCAGCTGCGGCGCAAGCGGCAGCGACTGTTCCGCCTTTCTGCGGAATGCCTTTTCAAACGCTTTCAAGTCTTCCAGACTCATGGACTCCGCCGCGCGCTGCATTGCCTGCACAGGGAATCCCGGTTCCGCGACACTGCACATCCGCACCACGCTTTTTTCCAGATCCTCGCGGTATTGTTTTCCGCAGGCGGCCTCCTCCCGGAGCCGCTGTACTTCCCGGCGGAGCGCGGAGCGCTCCTCAAAGTCCAGCACCAGTTCCCCTTCTCCGTCCAGACTCTTTAAAATATCTTCCAAATCCCGTTTCCTCCTCTCGCCGTACTGTTTGATCACGCCCGCTTCCCGCTGGGCGGGCACCGCCACAAACGACCACTCATAGGCGTCCGTCGGCTCGTCCAGTACCGTACAGCATACGGCCTCTCCATACAATTCGCCCTTTTTGTGGCCGCAATCCTTTTTTCCGCGGTCCGCGCCGCAGACGGAACATTCCATCTTCGCCACCGCACAGCCCACGCTGACCTCTTTTTTAATCCCGCTCTCCAGCTCCAGAATCAGGTCCGCGTTCTTCTCGCTGCGCGGCAGGTATGCCTTCGCCACTAGGCGATGGTAAGCTTCCCCCGCGCGTGTTTTGCGTTCCGGTATCGATTCCACGCGGCAGTCGTAAATGCGCGCCGCCTGGTTCTGCGTCTGCGGATTGTGGTTAAAGATGCCTGTTTTTCCCAAAAACAAACTGCTCAGCCGCCGCAGCGCGTCCACCGTGAACCGCTCCCAGTCCCGGTCGATTTCGTTGTCGCAGAGCGCCACGGAAAAGGTGTACAGCTCCTCTTCCCGGAACGGCCTGCGGGTGTACCGGTTGATCTGTTCCAGTTCAGCCGCCGCCAGCGCTCCGCCTTTCAAAATGACGCCGCCCGTCTCTTTCATGCGCCGTCCTCCTTCTGCAATTGTTCTTCGATCTGCATGGCGCGCGCATTCATCAGGCGCGCGTTCGCCATGTCCACCTCATCCTGCAGGGTGATGGTGTTCCAGTCGATCGTATACCGCGGCTCCAGCCCGCGCAGACGCATCCACAGGGAACAGATTTTTCCGATCACCGGATTGAGCACCCTGCGGTATGCTTCCAGTTCGCTGGTCAGGATGTCCGCCTGCTGGCTGGACATGCGCTCTGTCGAGGACCAGGACAGACCCAGCAGGAACGGCGGCAGCCCTAGCTTCGCCACAATCTCCTCCAGCATCTGGCGCACCGGGACGTTGCTGTCAAGAATCTGCACGTCGGACCCGATCGCCCGGATATTGACGTCTCCCACCGCCACAAAGTCGCGGACGCTGTTCTTCTGCATGGCGCCGCTCCATTCCTGCGCGATCTGTTTGGCGCGGTCCTTTGCAAAGGCGCGGTCCGCCGCGTCGCCCGTCGGTTTATAAGTCACGGCAAACCGCACGTTGCCCACGCGCTCCCAGTTTGTCCCGATGGTCTGATAAATCTGCATCAGAATCCCGCTGACAAACGGCAGCCCGTGCAGCAGGGATACGCCCCGCGCGCAGCCGGGCGGCGGATCCAGTGCAGAGGCCAATACCAGTTCCGGGTAGGCCACCGGCACGCAGCCGCCCGCTTCCCGCCGGCAGATGCACAGCTCCAGCGGCGTAGCTTCCCGCAGCTCCACGTCGTCCAGCGACGCGTTGTACAGCGCGCCGATCTCCCCGCCCGCCGTGAGCACAACTTCCCCCACCGCGTTCCCATACGTCAGCAGCTGGGAAAGATAGGTATTCAGGAAACACTGCACGCCGTTTTCCAGCGCATTGACCTTTACTGTCTGTAAAAATTGATTAATTTCATACTCTACGTTTTTATCATCGCATGCAATCGTAAAGCTTCCCACCAAACGCAGAATTTTACCAATCGCCGCGTCAATGATGGGGATGGACTCCCGCAGCGCGGTATACAGCCGCCGTTCCCCCGCCCCGGCGGGAGCGCTGCACGCATATGGTGCCAGCGGGTCCCGGGGCGCCGTTTGCACCGCCAACCGTTCCGCCTGCCCCGGCCGCCTTCGGAACAACCCGTTTTCCTTTTTAAAAATCATCTTTGTTTCCTTTCATCTCTTGACGCTGATTGCGCAGAACGCATCCGCCTCCCGCGGCAGGGAGGCGACAAAATAGCGGATATCGTCCATTGCGTGGTCGTTCTCCTTGACCGGCGCGTCCTTCCCGGCCGCATCCATCCAGCGGTACAGGCCGAATTCCCGTATCGCGTCGGCGCAGTTGGCGCAGATCCGTACCTCTCCCTGCTTGAGCGCCACGCTGACGCGCCGGATGCCGTCCAGCACGTCGTTCTCTGCCGGAATCACCCGGAACTTATGATGCCGGCGGATGGTCTCCATAAAGCTCGCCGCGGAGGGGTCTACCACTACGCACGAGACCGTCCGCCCTTCACAAAGCGCTTCCAACCCCGTATAGTGCTCCTCGTCCGTGCGCTGAGCGCCCTCCCTGCGGGAGTCGTAGTAATACTCGTCCACACGGTACCAGATTCCGCTTTTGCGTCCCCAAAGCCCAAATGAAGCGGGATTCACCGTGCCGTAGTCGCAGGACACGCGGTATTCCTCCAGCCCTGTGGGCACGGGGCAAAGCATCGCCTCTGTCAGGAACGGATACACCAACCCCTGCGCCGCCGTCCACTTTCCCAGCACAAACCGCTCGTAGAACGCACCCGCGTACAGCGTCTCGTAGCGCCGCCGCATTTCCCGGCTCAGGGACGGATTATCTTCCATTGTAA
Source organism: Clostridium sp. D33t1_170424_F3 (assembly GCF_015667585.1). Lineage (GTDB taxonomy): Bacteria > Bacillota > Clostridia > Oscillospirales > Acutalibacteraceae > Anaeromassilibacillus. The sequence goes on from NZ_JADPEG010000012.1 coordinate 26,079, forward strand.
AATGGAGGTACAACGCATTTTTCCGCCCCGCCTGCAAAATCCATTCCCGGTAAAACCAGTGCTGCGGATGCTCCGGGTTACAGTTAAACCAAAACCTGGACCCCTCCACCGAACACCTTGCCAGCGCCTGCTCGACAAACGACCGCGGCATCAGCGCCACCTCGTCGAACAACACGCCCGCCAGCGTCACGCCCTGGATCAGCGCGGACGAACCCTCGTCCTTTCCGCCAAACAGGTAGAACCGGTTCCGATGCCCGCCGCATGAAAGCTCCAGACAGTTTTCGCTTTGCCGCATGGCGCAGGCAAAGCCGGCCTGCTGTAAAACCGGCAGAAGCGTCGTAATCAAATTGCGCTTGAGCGACCGAATCGTTCTGCCGCAAAAGGCAAACGACCGCCCGTCAAACCGCGCGCAAGCCCACGCGGCAAAGCCGATGCCCATGCAGAGCGTTTTTCCACTGCGCACCGCCCCGTCGCAGATGATCGCGTCGCAGTGGGTATGTGACCCGCCCGGCATCCACCAGCACATGGCCTGCAGCTGTTTTTCCGAAAACGCCTCAAGCATGGTCTCCGTCCTTTTTCAGCGCTTCCGCGCCGGCCTGCAAGGCGTCGTACAGAGCAAACTGACCTGCCTCTGACTCCATGCGTTCCAGGCATTCCAGTGCTTTAATACGGTCGTAGAATTTGATCTCCATACCGCCCGACGGCGGCCTGCGGATTTCCGCGATGTTAAACAGGTTCATGTGTTCCAGCTCCGTCTGGTCCGGCTGATCGAGAAACAGCAGCCGCACCGCGTCCTCGATGCCGCCGAACGCCAGCAGCTCGTATCCGCCCTTTACCCGGCGTGTGGATTTTTTCTTCCTGACGCCGCTTTTTTGAACGTCCAAATAATCCCTCCTTTCAGATTTCCGGTACACAGCCGCCGTTTTTTGCTCAGAATGGCAAATATCATAAAAAACAGCCCTTGCTTTTCAACTTCAAGTCCACGCCGCCGTACAATGCCTCTTGACCGTCTTTCTGTTTCGTTCTATCATTAAGCAAAAGAAAGTGGAAAACCGACAGAAATTTTTGTTCGGCAGTTAGCGGAGACGTAAAACCATATGACAGACGCCGTCAGTTTCACCAGCGGAGCCTCAACAGACAATCCCTGCATACGCCGGATACGATACAGCAGTCAGATGTTTAAACTTGTCTGCGGCATCGGCAGACGGCGCGGTTCAAGCGGGATTTTTCGGGTTTTTGCCGCTTTTCAGCCATTAATGTAATATTCAAAACTATTTCTCATAATCTAAAGACCAATTATTCTTTATATTTCTTTCCGGTTATTTACTTATTTCTTTTCCCTGTGGTAAACTAGGACCATCAAGCTGAAATCATTTCCATCAAGGAGATTTGACAATGAAATCATTTGCAATTGTTACGGATTCCTCCTGTGATCTTCCCGTGCATTTGGCAAAGGAAATTGAACTCACCGTTTTGCCGCTCGCTTTCTTAATGAAGGGGAAGGAATATTACAATTATCTGGACGAGCACGAGCTCTCTTTTCAGGAGTTCTACGCCAATTTGCGCGCAGGCGAGCTCTGCACCACCTCCGCCGTCAACGTAGACGCCTTCACCACCGCTATGGAGCCGCTGCTCCGGATGGGACAGGACGTGCTGTGCATTGCGTTTTCCTCCGGGTTGAGCAACACCTGCAACGCCGCGCTTCTCGCGGTCGAGGAACTTTCCAAAAAATATCCGGAACGTAAAATCTACGCGGTCGATTCCCTCTGCGCCTCCCTCGGGCAGGGACTGCTGGTGTACCTCGCCGCGCAGGAGCGCGAGGCGGGCAAAAACATCGACGAAGTCCGCGCCTGGCTGGAATCCAATAAACTGCGCCTTTGCCACTGGTTCACAGTGGAGGACCTGCATTTTCTCAAGCGCGGCGGGCGCATCTCCGCCACCACCGCGCTGGTGGGCAGCATGCTCAGCATCAAACCCGTCATGCACATGGACAACGCGGGCCATCTGGTCAATGTCAGCAAGGCGCGCGGACGGCGCGCATCCCTGAACGCGCTGGTCGACCGCATGGAAGCACTGGCGATTGATCCGCAGAATCAGACGGTTTTTATCAGCCACGGCGATTCTCTGGAGGACGCGCAGTACGTGGCGGAGCAGGTGCGGCAGCGCCTTGGCGTGCAAAAACCCGTCACGATCAATTACGTCGGTCCCGTCATCGGCGCGCACTCCGGCCCCGGCACCATCGCCCTGTTCTTCCTTGGCAAAGAACGGTAAAAATTGAAACGGCGCATCCCATGTGTATTCATGGGATGCGCCTCTTTTACTTTAATATCAATTTTTATTAAATAAACAGTCGTTTGATAATACTACGATCAAACGACTGTTTATTTATTGATCCTGAATTTTAAAATCTTCTAACGCTTCATCTTTCAATTTCTCCTCCATTTCATCCGGTATATTAAGAATACAATTTCTGCACAACCCCATCCTGTCTAATTCAATTTCCTCCAACATGCAATCATGTTCTTCATTATAAATACACCAATGATTTTCACAGCTAAGCAACTTTATTCCCTCCTTTCATTCATATCCTAACAAACTTTAAGAATATTTACAATAGAAAAATCTAATATATTAATAAATTGTAATTTTCTAATGTATTTTAACTGTTTCATTTAAGCTAGAATAGATTTAAAGAGAGGAGGGGTTCTTATGCCATTTATTCCGAAAGAAACAAAGAAAAAAGTGAAGGCTGGTTATAAGACACTCTATCTTTCTCAAGAGCTAATTGATAAATTAGAAAAAATTGCAACGGAGCATGAAACCAGCTTTAATAATGTGGTCGTGAGTATGATCGAGCACTGCTTAGAAGAACCGTAAAAACGGGCTGAACAAATTGTTCAGCCTGTTTTTTTATAAGAATTAAGGTTTTTGGAAATTAACTAAAGAACAAGGGTGCTCCGGTTTTTACCGGAGCACCCTTGTTTCGTTCAATTTAATTTTCCGGCTGGCTCACCGTCTTCTGCGTCTCTCCCTTGTCCTCCAGAAGCCGGATCGTCACATCACGCTCGCCGCCGTTGCCGTTGTTCGCCCTGGGCGAATACAGCGTCACTGTAATTTCCTCCCCAGCCGAATGGCGGTTCAGCACCACATACAGGTCGTTCATCGTGCTGATGGTATCCCCGTCAGCCTTGATGATAATATCTCCCTCCGCCGCGTCGGTGCCGCCAAAGCTGCTTTCCTCATCAAACGCGATAATCCGCACACCGGCGGGCAACCTCGAAAGGGCCATTTCCTCCGCGGTCACATTCTTCGCCGTAATACCCAGGCGGCTGCGGCCGCTCACATAGCCGTTTTTAATCAGGTCATCGATGATCGCCTTCGCATGGCTCACCGGAATGGCAAAGCCCATCCCCTCGTAGCCCTGCGCGATGATCTTGTTGGAGTTGATGCCCACAACCTGCCCGTACATGTTCACCAGCGGACCGCCGGAGTTGCCGGGGTTGATCGCCGCGTCGGTCTGAATATAGGTCATCGTATCGCTGGCGCTGGAACTCAGCTTGCGGTCCAGTGCGGAGACATAGCCGCCGGTCAGTGTGCTGGCAAAATTCAGGCCTCCGGGATTGCCAATCGCCAACACCTGGTCGCCGATCTCCAGCGCGTCTGCGTCGCCGAACACCGCCGGGTGCAGTCCGCGCGCTTCGATCTTCAAAATCGCCAAATCCGAACTTTTATCATAGCCCACCACGATGGCGTCATATTTTGTTTCGTCGTTATGGAGGATCACAGACACCTTGCTGTCCCTCGAATACTCCACCACATGCGCATTGGTGATAATATATCCGCTGCGCGTCGCTACGATGCCGGAACCCTGGCTGACCAGCCCGGTCCCGTCGTCCTGCGTCGTTTCCACGCCGACCACGCTCGCCACCACGTCCTGATAGACCTCTTTCGCCGTCAGCTCCGCCCCATCCGGGCGCGGCTCAATGATCATGCCGGAATTGTTCGGATCGGTGGCGTCAACCTGCGGCTGCTCTTCCTGCGCGCCGTTATCCGGAGACTGACTTCCTTCGGGCGCCGGTTCGCTCGCGGATGGGCGGCTGCTCTGCGTCTGTCCCGGATTTTCAATCTGCCGGATCGCCGTGTTGATGCTCACCACGCAGAACGAAAGCAGGAACAGCCCTGCCAAAATCCCCAGAATCCACAAAAACACCTTGAGCCCGCCGCTCATCCTGCGCGGCTCCTCCGGCTGCTGCGGCGTCTGCGGCGGCTGGGGCGGAACGCCGCCAGGCTGCGGCCCCGTCTGCTGGTAGTTCCAGTACTGATACGGCTGCTGCGGCTGATATTGGTACGGGGTCTGCGGATTCTGATACGGCTGTCCGCTGTATGGCGGCTGCTGTGGTTGCTCCGGCTGGTATGGCTGTCCATACGGATTGTATTGACTGTACTGCTGATAGGGATTCCCGACAGGCGAGGGCGGCTCTTCCTGCTGCTGCGGTTCCTCCGGAATCGGATTCCCGCTGGAAATATCGTGGTACGCGTCCGCTTGCGGAACCGGTTCCTTTTCCAGATTGATCCCCGGTACGCTGCCCGCCAGATTCTCCTGTCCCTCCTGCTTCTCCTGTTCCACCGGCGGAACGGCAGACGCTTCCGTCCAATGATACGGCTCCGGTATACCTGTCTGTTCCTGCGCCTGTGAGTTGTTATCCTCCAGAGCCGCGGGCTCTTCCGGTTTCTCCGGCTCAGGCGGCTGTATATCCTCTGGTACCGGCGGTTCCCCACCCGGTATTTCCTGATTCCAATCGCTGTCTGTCATGGTGCTCCTCCTCTTTATTCCTTCGCCAGTTCTTTGTCTTTTTTGCCAGCCTTCGGCTTCGGCGGCTCCTCCCGCTTGGGAATCCAGAACTCAAACTGGCAGTATTCGTTCTCCACACTCTGCACGGTGATTTCGCCGCCGTGCAGCTTAATGATGGTCCTCACGATGTACAGTCCCAGCCCCATGCCGTTTTTGTCCTGGCTGCGGGATTTGTCAGTTTTATAGAACCGGTCAAAAATCAGCGCGATTTCGTCCGCCGGAATCCCTGCGCCGCTGTTTTTCACAGCGACGGAGACGCAGCCCGGCTGGTCGCGGATGATCAACTGGATGTAGCCGCCCTCGTTTGTAAACTTGACGGCGTTTTCAATCAGGTTGTAAACCACCTGGTGGATCATGTCCGGGTCGCCGTCCACGTACAGGCTCTCGGCGTTTTCCAGGCCGAGCACCTGAATATTTTTGTCTTCAATGCTCTTTTCAAACGAGAGCAGCGCCACCAGGATGGTATTCGTCAGGTCGAAACGCGCCGGATGGAGCCGCAGCTCGCCGCTGTCGATGCGGGACAAATCCAGCATCGTGCGCACCAGCCGGGACAGGCGTTTGATCTCCTGCGAAACAATTTTTAAATAGTAGCTCTGTTTTTCCGGCGGGATGGTCCCATCCAGAATGCCGTCGATAAACCCGGCGATGGTGGTCATCGGCGTCTTCAGCTCGTGGGAAACATTGGCGATAAAATTGCGGCGCACGCTTTCGCCGCTCGCAAGGGACGTCGCCATATTGTTGAACGCCGCCGCCAGCTGGCCGATCTCGTCCTGGCTGGTCACCGGCACGCGGATTGAGAAATTCCCCTGCCCAAAGCTGCGCGCGGCAATGGCCATGTCGCGCAGCGGGCGCACCAGCTTGTAGGAAAACAGCCAGCTGATGCAGAATGCCACCAGGAACGCCGCCACCGCCGCCAGGGCGAACATTTTGACCAGCTCGTCGCGGTACGCATTAAACGACCGGGCGCTGAACGCCGTGAAGACCGCGCCGATGGTCGACTTTGTTCCGTCCCCGTTTACCACGCGGACCGGCACACCCACGATATAATTGGGGGTGTCATAAATTCCATCCCCGTCCCCCATACTGCTGTACGGGCCAAGCAGCGCCTTTTCCATCATATTTTCACTGAAATTGGTGCGGTTCACCGCGCCCCCGCTGCCATAGGCAGTCAGAACGCTGTCCCCCTGGCGGTTTGTCACAAAGATGTCTGCCTCGATGTTGGCGGAGAACGCGTTCATGAACGCCTGCATCTTTTCGCCGTCCAACAAAATATAATTGTCTTCTTTTACAGAGGTTGCGCTGCCCGCGGCAATTTCCGCAATGCTTGTCGCGTTGCGCTTGAGCAGATCCAGCTTTTCGTCCTGCCAGTACGATTTGACAAACACCAGCATGACCAGCCCCAGCAGGAAAAAGCTGATCAGGATAATCAGGGACGTCACCCGGAGATATTTTTTAAACAGCGTTTTTTGCATGCAGCATTACTCCAGCCTTAATTTGTGTCTTTTACCTCGAATTTATAACCGACGCCCCAAACGGTTTTCAGGGCCCACTGGTCGGAAACGCCCTCCAGCTTTTCACGCAGGCGCTTGACGTGCACGTCTACGGTGCGGCTGTCGCCATAGTAGTCAAAGCCCCATACTTCGTCCAACAGCTGATCGCGCGTGAAGACGCGGTTCGGATTGCTTGCCAGATGGTAAATCAGCTCCATCTCCTTCGGCGGCGTATCCACTACCTTGCCGTTGACCTTCAATTCATAGTTGGTCAGATTGATGCTCAGCTTATCGTATTTGACCTCCTTGACGAGGTTCTCATCGCTCTTGCCAAAGCGGCGCAGCACCGCCTTAATGCGCGCGATCACTTCCTTCGCCTCAAACGGCTTAACCACATAATCGTCCGCGCCCAGCTCCAGGCCCAACACCTTATCAAACACTTCACCCTTCGCGGTCAGCATGATGATCGGGCACTGCGATTTCTTGCGGATCTCGCGGCAGACCTGCCAGCCGTCCAGCTCCGGCAGCATGATGTCCAGCATGATGAGGTCGGGGTTCTCCGCCTCAAACATTTCCAGCGCCTTGCGGCCGTCGTTGGCAATGACCACGTCAAAGCCTTCCTTTTCAATATACAAACGCAGCAGCTCGCAGATATTTTGATCGTCGTCCACTACCAGAATTTTGCCAGACGCCATTTTATTTCCTCCTTCATCTGTCCGCGCGGCGCGCGGCTCCCTGTATCACACGGGCATACAAACACCCAAATTTTTCAGAATTATTCTTTTTCCTTATACCACAATTGACTTATCTTTTATTATAAGATACTTGCCGCCAAAAGTCATGAATATTCTATAAATTCCGGGTTTCCACCGCGCGCATAATACAATTGGTATAAATCATAAATAAATATACAAAAAACTCTGTATCATCAGGAGTGTGTGCATAAAAGAATGGGCTAAACCGACGATTCCCCCCGCCAACGGCGGGGGGAATCACGCTTATCCTGCCAAAATGCAAGCAAAACATGCATTGCAGCACAGGACCTTTTCTCTTTATCGAACAGCCCGTTTACAGAATGCTCTTGAGCAGGCCGCCCTTTTCAATAATATTTTGAATAAACGGCGGGAACGGCTGGGCTTTAAAGCTTTTTCCCGTGGTCACGTCGGTAATCACGCCGGTATCAAAGTCTACTTCCACCTCGTCGCCCGCCTGGATCGCCTTCGCGGCTTCCTCGCACTCCAGAATCGGCAGGCCGATGTTGATGGAGTTGCGGTAGAATATCCGCGCAAAGGTGGAGGCAATCACGCAGGAAACGCCGCTCGCCTTGATCGCGATGGGCGCGTGCTCGCGGGATGAGCCGCAGCCAAAGTTTTTATCCGCCACGATAATATCGCCCATCTTGACGTTCTTTACAAATTCCTTGTCGATGTCCTCCATGCAGTGGGCGGCCAGCTCCGCATGGGAAGCCGTATTCAGGTAGCGCGCAGGGATAATGACGTCCGTATCGACGTTGTCTCCGTATTTATGAACAAAACCGTGTGCATTCATGTCCGTTTCCTCCTCAGTCAAGTTGATCCGGGTCCGCAATATAACCGGCTACCGCGCTCGCCGCCGCAACCGCGGGGCTTGCCAGATAGACTTCGGATTCCACGTGGCCCATACGGCCCACAAAATTGCGGTTCGTGGTGGAAATCGCGCGCTCGCCCTTTGCCAGGACGCCCATGTGCCCGCCCAGGCACGGGCCGCAGGTCGGCGTGCTGAACACCGCGCCGGCCTTAATAAAGACCTCCGCGATCCCCTCTTTGATCGCCTGCAGATAGATATTCTGCGTACCGGGGATCACGATACAGCGCACGCCCTTCGCGACCTTGCGGCCCGCGAGGATTTTTGCCGCGGCGCGCAGGTCCTCGATACGGCCGTTCGTGCAGGAACCGATCACGCACTGCTGGATCTGCACCGGCTCCATCGCCGCGATCTCGTCAATTGTTTTGGTGTTCTCCGGCAAATGCGGGAATGAAACCGTCGGACGCAGGTTGGAGAGGTCGATCTCTACGGTCGACTCGTATTCGGCGTCCACGTCCGCGCTGAAGACCACCGGATCGCGCTGGAAGCGTCCGTCGCAATATTCGAGCGTAATGCCGTCCACCGGGAAAATGCCGTTTTTCGCGCCGGCCTCAATCGCCATGTTCGCAATGCAGAGGCGATCGTCCATGCTGAGATGCTCCACGCCGGTCCCGGTGAACTCCAGAGACTTGTAGAGCGCGCCGTCCACGCCGATTCTGCCGATCAGGTGCAGGATCACATCCTTGCCGCTCACCCAGCGCCCCGGTTTGCCCGTCAAAACCACCTTGATGGCGGACGGCACCTTGAACCACGCCTTACCGGTAATCATGCCCGCCGCCATATCCGTGGAGCCAACGCCTGTGGAAAACGCGCCCAGCGCGCCGTACGTGCAGGTGTGAGAGTCCGCGCCAATCACGCAGTCGCCGGGGCCGACGATGCCCTTTTCCGGCAGCAGCGCGTGCTCGATACCCATCTCTCCCACGTCAAAGAAATTCTTAATATCATATTTATTTGCAAAATTGCGGGTCTGCAAACACTGTTCCGCCGCTTTGATGTCCTTGTTCGGCGTAAAGTGGTCCAGCACCAGTGCGATGCGCGTGTTGTCAAACACCGCGCTTGCGCCGCATTTTTCAAACTCGTTGATTGCCACCGGGGCGGTGATGTCGTTTGCGAGCACGACGTCCAGCTTTGCCTCGATCAGCTGGCCCGCCACCACGCTGTCCAATCCGGCGTGCGCCGCCAGGATCTTCTGCGTCATTGTCATTCCCATGGGAAATTCCTCCTTTATCTTTGGTTCCCTGCCTTTGTCTTTTATCTTAGCATACTGCCGGGCGGCAGAATGTAAACTATGCTACAATTCAAACCTTTTTCTTCCGTTCCCCTCTTCGGGAAAAGAACTTATACCAAACTGTACGTTCAGAACAAAACACCAGCAGGATAAGCGCGAATTCCCCCCGCCTGCGGCAGGGGGAATCGCCAGATTCAGCCGATTTTTACGTTTTCCGCCAATGTAAGACCGCCCCGTTCACTCAATCGCTTCTTAAAATGCGGCAATCTTATTTCTCAAATACAGCGCCGCGGGAACCGGAGGTCACGAGGTTCGCATAGCGCTTGATGTAGCCGGAAAGCTCCTGCTTTGGCGCCGTCCATTCGGCGCGGCGTTTTTCCAGCTCCTCGTCGCTGACCTGCACGTTTAGCTGGCGATCCGTAATATTGACGTCCACAATGTCGCCGTCGCGGATCAACGCAATGTTTCCGCCCACCGCAGCCTCCGGAGAAACATGGCCGATCGCCGCGCCCTGCGTCGCGCCGGAGAACCGTCCGTCCGTCAGCAGCGCCACGCTGGAGCCAAGCCCCATGCCGGTCAACGCGGAGGTCGGAGCCAGCATCTCGCGCATGCCGGGGCCGCCCTTCGGGCCTTCATAGCGGATGACCACCACGTCGCCCTCCTTAATTTCGCCGCCCAGGATCGCCGCGGAGGCGTCCTCTTCACAGTCAAAGCAGCGCGCCGGGCCGATATGATGCATCATCTCCGGCACAACCGCACCCTGCTTGACCACCGCGCCGTCCGGGCAGATATTGCCCCTGAGCACCGCAATGCCGCCGTCCACACGGAACGGGTTTTCCACCGTGCGAATGACGGTTCCGTCCGCATCGGGCGCACACTCGACGCGCTCACGCACCGTACCGCACACCGTGGGAATATCCAGATGCACCAACCCCTTGCGCGCAAGCTCTTTCAACACGGCGGGAATGCCGCCAACTTTGTTCAGATCGGTAATGAACACCTGGCTTGCCGGATTCAGCTTGCAGAGCTGCGGAGTGGAGCGGCTCATCTGGTCGATGGTGTCGATGTCCAGCTTCACGTCCGCCTCATAGGCGATCGCCGTCAGATGCAATACGGAGTTGGTCGAGCAGCCCAGCGCCATTTCGCTGCGCAGGGCGTTTTCAAACGCCTGCTCCGTCAGGATGTCGGACGGGCGCAGATTTTGCTTGTACAGCTCCATCACCTGCGCGCCCGCACGCTTTGCCAGCGCGATGCGCTCGGAGTAAACCGCCGGGATGCTGCCGTTGCCGGGCAGCGCCATACCGATGGCCTCCGTCAGACAGTTCATGGAATTCGCCGTGTACATGCCAGAACAGGAACCGCAGGTCGGGCACGCGGATTTTTCCAGCGCCAACAGCTCATCCGCATCGATTTTACCGGATGCATGGCTGCCCACGGCCTCAAACATCTCCGAGAGGCCAAAGCGGACGCCGTTGTGCTCGCCGGGCAGCATCGGACCGCCGCTGACAAAAATGCTGGGCAAATTCATACGGCACGCCGCCAGCAGCATACCGGGAACAATTTTATCACAGTTCGGGATAAAGACCACCGCGTCCAGCGGATGCGCGGTCAGCATCACTTCAATGGAGTCCGCGATCAGCTCGCGGGAACACAGGGAGTATTTCATCCCTTTGTGGTTCATCGAAAGGCCGTCGCACACGCCGATGGTCTCAAACTCAAACGGGACGCCGCCCGCGTTGCGGATGCCGGCCTTGACCGCCTCCGCAATATCCTTCAAATGCCTGTGGCCCGGGATATAGTCGCTTGCAGAACACACTACCGCCACAAAGGGCCGCTTCATCTCGTCGTCCGTCAATCCCAGCGCACGCAGAAGGGAGCGGTGCGGCGCACGCGTCGCGCCTTCCTTCATCAGATCGCTTCTCATAGGTAATCTCTCCTTTAATTGTAAATCAGGCGCGGGTCCGCCCTGCAATGGGGAATCCGCGCGCTTCATTTTGCTCATCGCCCGCCGATCCGCCGGAAGCATTTTTCAAAAGGATTAAACGCTTCCGAGCCGGCTGCTCCGCCCTGCCAGGCGCTTTTCCGCCTTCCAAAACCGGGAAACGCCACCCATGCTCCGCGGATCTATGTAACTGATTTCTATTTTACCACATCCGGCAACTGTCGAAAAGCCTGAATATCATACATTTTCTTTCCGCGGCCTCTGCGCATCCCAATCATGCGGGCCATTTCTACTGAATTTTATTATAAACCTTAATCAACAGCTGTCAATGCCGGCCTGTATATAAATCTATACCGGATTGCCGCAGACCAAAAACAGCCTGCCATTCATTGGAATCATTAATTGGCCGCCGGGATTCGTCCTGCCCCGCGCCAAAGAACAGCGCATGGATGCAAAAAAGCGGCCCTGCCGCTGCAGGACCGCCTTTTCCTCATCCTCGCCCAATGGCTTACGCAATATAAATCACGCAATGACGCCAAATGCAAGGGATTCCATATTTATTTATCCAACGGCTTCATCGTCGGGAACAGCAGCACGTCGCGGATAGAGGCCGCGTTCGTCAGCAGCATGACCAGACGGTCCACGCCGATACCCAGTCCGCCGGTGGGCGGCATGCCGTACTCCAGCGCGGTGAGGAAATCCTCATCCACGTCGCACGCCTCGTCGTCGCCCGCCGCCTTCAACGCGGCCTGCGCTTCAAAGCGCTGGCGCTGATCGATCGGGTCGTTCAGCTCGGAGAACGCGTTCGCATGCTCGCGGCCCACGATGAACAGTTCAAAGCGCTCCGTATACGCGGGATTGCCGGGCATCTTCTTCGCCAGCGGAGAAATGTCCACCGGATGGTTCATCAGGAAGGTCGGCTGAATCAGCTTGTCCTCGCAGAATTCATCGAAGAACAGGTTGAGAATGTCGCCCTTCTTGTGGCGTTCCTCGTACTGCACATGACGCTCTTTGGCAATTGCGCGGGCCTCTTCCAGCGTTTCGATCGCATCAAAATCCACGCCCGCGTACTTCTTGACCGCATCCACCATGGAAATGCGCTCAAACGGCTTGCCCAAATCGATTTCCACGTCGCCGTAGGTGATCACCGTGGTGCCCAAAACCTTCTGCGCGACGGTGCGGATCAGCCGCTCGGTGATGTCCATCATGCCATTGTAATCGGTAAACGCCTGATACAGCTCCAGCATGGTAAATTCCGGGTTGTGGCGGGTGTCCATACCCTCGTTGCGGAAGGTGCGGCCCAGCTCGTAAACCTTATCAAAGCCGCCCACGATCAGCCGCTTGAGGTACAGTTCCAGCGCAATACGCAGGTACATGTCCATATCCAGCGTGTTGTGGTGCGTGATAAACGGCCTTGCAGACGCGCCGCCCGCAATGGGGTGCAGCACCGGCGTCTCAACCTCCAAAAAGCCCTCGCCGTTCAGGAAATTGCGGATTTCCGTGACAATCTGGGAGCGGCGCACAAAGGTGTCCTTGACCTCCGGGTTGACAATCAGGTCCACATAGCGCTGACGGTACCGCAGGTCGGTGTCCTTCAGGCCGTGGAACTTCTCCGGCAGCGGCAGCAGAGACTTGCTCAGCAGCTCAATTTTGGTCGCATGAACAGAAATTTCCCCGCGGCGGGTTTTAAACACATAGCCGTAGACCGCGGCGATGTCGCCCAGATCCCAGCTCTTTTTCATCTCTGTGTAAGCGTCCTCGCCCACCTGATCGATCTTGATATACACCTGCATGCGGCCCGTCTTGTCGTGCAAGTCGATAAAGCTCGCCTTGCCCATATCACGCCAGCTCATCACGCGGCCCGCGATGCAGACGTCCTGGTTTTCCAGCGCCTCAAAATTGTCGCGGATCTCCTGCGCATAGTGGTCGCGCGGACAGGTGGTAATGGTAAACGGGTCCCTGCCCTCCGCCTGCAGTCTGGCCAGCTTGTCGCGGCGGATTTGCAGCAGCTCGCTGAGGTCCTGTTCCGGCTGCGCATCCTGCACCGGCTGTTCGTTCTTGTTTTCGCTCATGTTCAGCTCTCCCTGTCTCAGAGGCGCTTGCGCGCTCCCTTATTTTCATTCCTGTTTCCATAAAGAAAAGGCGGACGGAGCGCCGTCTCCGCCGCCCGCGTTCCGCCTGCACGATTTATTTCGAGATGGCCAGCACCTCATATTCCATCACGCCCGCGGGAACCTCCACTTCGACTTTATCGCCGATTTTGCGGTCCAACAGCGCCTTTCCCACGGCAGACTCATCAGAGATGTTGCCGTTCAGCGGATCGGCTTCGTTTGAACCGACGATTTTATAGTTCATAATGCTGGCTTTTCCGGTGCGCGGATTATTGACGCGCACTTCCACCTTGGAGCCAACATGAATATCTTCGTTGCTCAGTTCGCTTTCATCGATAACCTTCACGTTTTTCAGTGTGACTTCGATGTCGGCAATGCGGGCCTCCATGATGGCCTGCTCATTTTTCGCCTCGTCGTATTCGCTGTTTTCAGACAAGTCGCCAAAAGAAAGCGCCACCTTGATTTTTTCCGCAATCTCTTTGCGCTTGACGCTCTTGAGCTCTTCCAGCTCGTTCTCCAGTTTTTCCAGGCCTTCCTGTGTCAAAACTACCGGTTTACCCGCCATATTCTCTTTACCACCTTTGTCGTCGCCGCATCGGATCGCGCGGCATTTTGATAAATGCGTACATTTCTATTTATTATAATCAAACCTTCCCCGCCTGTCAACAGGAACCGTGTGTGCCAAAACGCGGAAAGATGCCGCTTTATCCCTGTTCCTCCGAGGAAACCGCATCGCTTTCCGCCGGGACGTCAAGTTTGTCTGCCGCCTTGTCCTGCTCCGCGCTCTCCGGGATCGCATCCGTTCCCATCGCATTGGCCGTTCCCGGAGGTTCCGCCACCGCAGCGCCCTGCTGCAGCAAAGCGCTGACCGCCGCCTGCAATTGCGCGTCGTCCTTCTGCGCCAGCTGGTTGCGGGAAAGCAGCGTCTTCTGCTCGTCCGTCAGCGACGCGGAAATATCGGCCGGAACACCCGCCCGGTTGAACACGCTGCCGCTGGGCGTCAGATAGTACGCCACGGAAAGCTTTATCGCGGACCCGTCGGAAAGCGGCACTACCTCGTCCTTTGTGCCGTACCCCGCCGTTGTGCCGCCGATCACCTGCCCCTTTTTGAATTCCTTGACGTCCGCGGCAAAAATTTCCGCCGCGCCGAAGGTGGTCTCATTGGCGATCACGCTGATGGGCAGTACGATCTCATTCGCACGGGATGTGTACTCCACGGTCGTCTTTCCAGACCGGTCCTGTATTGTCACCAGGTTGCCCGCCGGCAGAAGCGTGTCCAGCATGGAGGCCATCGCTTCAATGCTGCCGCCGGAATTGTTCCGCAGGTCGATCACCAGCCCCGCCACGCCCTGCTTGGTCAGGGAAGTCAGCGCCGCGTTGAACTGCTCCACACTGCTGTCGTTGAACTCCGAGATTTTCAGATAGCCCACGTTGCCGTTGATGACGGTGGAGACGATGCTCTGCTTGGTATACTCCGCGCGCGTCACGGTGATTTCCAGCTTTTCGCCCTGCGGCTCCGACGCGGCGCTCTCCGCATTCTCCGCCTGGCCTGTCCGGAGGATTCCCAGCTTGACGGTGGTGCCCGCCGTGCCGTCCAGCTTGTTCCACGCGTCGCCGTACGTCATCCGCACGATTTCCTTGTCGTCCATCGTGATGATGGTATCGCCCTTGCGGATGCCGCTCTGCTCGGCGGGTGAGTTCGGCATCACCTGAATGACCTCCATATTGCCGTCCTCGTCCTGCATCGTCTTGATACCGACGCCCACGTTTTTTCCCGCCGTACCGTTCTGGTACGCCTTGTAGCTCTCCGCGGACATATATTGCGCCTGCAGGTCGCCCAGTCCGGCAACATAACCCGCGCAGATGCCGTCGGTCAGCTTCGCTTCGTCGATCTGGCCCACGTACGCCTGCCGCGCCTTCTGGTCGATCTCGCTCAGCTTGGTATACATCGCCTGCCGTTCGTTGACGTCCGCAACCTTGGTGTTGAAATTATTCATGGCGTACACATAGGTCAGGGAAACCGTCACCGCCGCCGTGATGCCCGCGACCGCAACCGCCGCTCCCAGCGATATTTTTTTACCCATTTTATCATTCCTAACCTTGGCGGGGCGACCCCGCGCTGTCATTTTGCTCTTGTTTTATCATACCGGAAATCCGCACGGATTTATACCGGAAATTGTAAATTTCAGCTTACGGCGGAAAACCAGTTGAACGGGTTCTGCCGCACGCCGTCCACGCGCACCTCAAAATGCAGGTGCGGACCGGAGGAATTTCCGGTGCTGCCCACATAGGCGATGGTCTGGCCCTTTTTGACCTGCTGGCCCGCGCTGACCGCCAGACGGCTGGCATGCGCGTAGAGAGTGGAATACCCGCCGCCGTGATCGATCATCACATAGTTGCCGTAGCTGTAATGATTTTCCGCCTTGACCACTACGCCGTCGTTCGCCGCCACAATCGGCGTGCCGTCGATGCTGACGCCATTGGTGCGGTTGATGTCGATCGCCTTATGGTCGCTGCTGTAGCCGTCGGAGATATGGGTAAAGCCCGGCACCGGCCATGCAAACGCGCCGCCCACATATTCCAGCGGGGCGTCGTCCGGCACGTTCGGCGCCTCCGGCTGGCTCTGTTCCGGTTCCTGCGGAGGCTCCGGCGTCGGTTCAAATTCCGGCTCCTGATTCTGGTTCTGTTGCTGCTGTTCCTCCTGACGGCGCTGTTCCTCTTCCTGCCGCCTGCGCTCTTCTTCCTCCTGCTGGCGTTTGAGCTCCTCCTGGCGGCGCTTCTGCTCCGCATAGTAGTTTGCCCACCAGCGGTCGATTTCTTCCGCGGCCTGGTTTTCCTTCTGCCGCAAAATGCGCTGCTGCTCCGCAAGGTCGCCGCTTTCAAACTCAAAGCCCATCTCTTCGGCGGTCAGGCCGTTCAGTACCTGCTGCGCTTCGGTCTGCAAAACGCTCAGCTCCGCGCGCTTGCGGTCCAGCTCCACCTTTGCAGCCGCCACGTCCTTGCGGTTTTCTTCAATCTCCGCCTTTTCCCCCGCGATGCCCTGCATTTCCTCTTTCAGCCCTTCAATCAGGCCGGTGTCATGCTCGGTGATGATCCGAAGCAAATACGATTTATTTGCCAGATCCATCGCGTTGTCCGCGTTCAGCAGGATTTGCAGCGTGCTGGCCTCGCCTGTCTTATAGATCGCGCAAAGGCGCTTTTTAAGCTGCTCAAAATGTTCGTCGATGCTTTTCTGTTTATCAGCTATCTGCGCGGTCTTTTCCTGAATATTGGCGTCGAGCGTCTCGACCTGCCGGTTTAATACGCTGATCTGGCTTTGAACGTTTTCAATCTGCCCGTCGAGCGTATTTTTGTATTCCAATTTTTTAGCCTTATCAGCGCGCAGTCCTTCCAGCTTGGCATTGGTCTCCTGCTGCTGCCGGGCAAGCTGCTCCCGCTCCCGCTGCAGCTCCTCCTGCTGTTGCTGCAAAGAGGTCAGGTCGTCCTCCCCCTCAACCGCATATGCGCGCTGCAAATGCCCCGACGAAGCGGACGTACAGAGCATCAGCACCGCGAGCAGGAACGCCGCCGCTTTCCGGGCTTTTCGTTTCTTTTCCATGGACCGGTCTCCTTTACCCCATATTTTGCAAAGGGACTGTCGCATCCGGTATCACTGCAACAGTCCCTTTTGTATTTGTCTGTTCCCTGGCGCCGGCTCAGCCCGCGGAGAACCAGTTAAACGGGTTTTTCCGCACGCCGTTGACACGCACTTCAAAGTGCAGGTGCGGACCGGTGGAATTACCGGTGCTGCCCACATAGGCGATGGTTTGGCCCTTGTTCACCTTCTGGCCCTTGCTCACCGCCAGACTGCTGGCATGCGCATACAGCGTGGAATACCCGCCGCCATGGTCGATCATCACATAGTTGCCGTAGCTGTAGTGGTACTCCGCCTTGACGACGGTGCCGCCGTTCGCCGCCACGATGGAAGCGCCGGAGATGCTGCGCCCGTTGGTGCGGTTGATGTCGATCGCCTTGTGCCCGCTGCTGTAATTACAGGAAATGTGCGTGTACCCCGGCACCGGCCAGGTGAACGTACCGCCCACATAGGAGAGCGGTGCGGATGAACCGCCGCCGCTGCCGCTTTTCTGCGACGCATAGTAATCGGCCCACCACTTATCAATTTCCGCGGCCGCCTTGGCCTCTTCCTGCTGCACTTTTTTCTGCTGCGCGGCGAGCGCGTTGCTTTCCGACTGCGCATCCTGTTCGTTTGCACTGATCTCACTGAGCACCTTCTGCGCTTCGCTCTCCAGCACGCCCAATTCGTTGCGCTTTCCGTCCAGCTCGGTCTTCGCCGCCGCAACCTCCTTGCGGTTTTCTTCGATCTCCGCCTTCTCGTCCGCAATTGCCTGCATCTCCGCCTTGAGCGTATTGATCAGCTCCGTGTCGTGCTCGGTGATGATCTTGAGCAAATGCGTTTTATTTGCCAAATCCATGACATTTTCAGAATTGAGCAAAATTTGCAAACTGCTCGCCTCGCCCGTCTTGTACAGGGCGCAGAGGCGCTCTTTCAACTGCTCGTAATTGTAGTCAATGTCCTTCTGCTTGTCCGCGATCTGCGCGGTCTTTTCCGTTATATTCTGATCCAGCGTGGAAATCTGCTGGTTCAGCACGCTGATCTGGCTTTGCAGATTGTTCATCTGCTCGTCCAGCGCGTTTTTATATTCCAGCTGCTTGGCTTTGTCCGCCTTTAAATTGGCCAGCTTCTGATTGGTAGCCGACTGCTGCTTCGCCAACTCGTCCTTCTGCTTCTTAAGGTCCTTCTGCTTCTGCTGCAGGGAAGAGAGTTTGTCAGAGGAGGCCGCGTCCACATGGAGCTGCAGCGTATCCGGCATACAGAACACACTGAACGCCAGCACCAGGGCAACCAGGCCCTTCACCCATCTCTTTTTAGAAGCCAACGACGTCTCCTCCTTCTTTCTTCAGATACTTACCCAGAGAAATCAGACCGCCGATCGCGCCGAACAGCGTACCGGTCAGGACAAACGCCAGGGTGATTTCCCAGGAGATCGGGCCGATATCCACCGGGGAAAACACAGGGATAGAAGTCAGCGATTCGATCAGCTTGCTGTAGACCAGGTTGAGCAGCAAACTGGCAACGCCGCCGGAGAACAAGCCGATGATCACGCCCTCCACGATAAACGGCACGCGCACAAACCAGTTCGTCGCACCCACGGATTTCATAATGCTGATCTCCAGCCGCCGCGAGAACATCGTCACACGGATCGTATTGGAGATGATAAACAGCGAAACAAGGCTCAGCATCAGGATGACCCAGAAGCCCGCCGTGGTCACCAGGTTGTCCATGCTCATCAGCTTTTCCGCGATATCGGAATAGTCGATGATCTCATCGACGCCGTTGATCGCCTTGATCTCCGCCGCCGTCTCGTCATACAGCGCAAGGTCCTTTACCGAGATGCGGAACGCGTCCGGCAGGAAGTTTTCATCCCCCAGCAGTCCGGAAAGCACCGTTCCGTCGTCCCCCAGCATATCCAGCATGTTCTGGACCGCGTCCTCCTTGGAAACAAACTCGCAATCCTCTATATTGTCCAGCTTCTTGATCTCCTGCCCCACCTGCAAACTGGTCAGGGTGGGAAGCCCCTCCTGCAGATAGACCGTGGTGGAGTTGTTGCCCTCCAGCGATTTCATCGCCACATCCACGTTCATGGAAAACAGGATTGCCGCGCCCGTCAGCACCAGGCATGAAACCAGCACGCCGATGGAGGCAAAGCTCATGGTCCGGTTGCTCCAGATGTTCCGGACGCCCTCTTTCAGGAGATATTGCAGGCTCGCCACGCGGGAGCCGGAGGCCTTTCCCCGTCCGCCGCTTGTCCGTGCGGGACTGCCCGCCTCTTTTTTAATCGATTTATTCCGCATCCTGCTGCACCTCCATCGCGGCGGTATCCGCCACTATCTGTCCGTCGTGGATTTCCACCACGCGCCTGTGGAAGTGTTTGACCAGCGAGTGCTCGTGGGTCACCATCAGGATGGTGGTTCCTCTGCGGTTAATCTCGCTGAGCAGGTCGACAATTTCAAACGAGAGCGCCGGATCAATATTGCCCGTCGGCTCGTCGGCAATGATCAGCTTCGGGTTGTTGACCAGCGCGCGGGCAAGACCCACACGCTGCTGCTCGCCGCCGGAGAGCTCCGTCGGCCGGCATTTCACCTTGTCCTGCAGGTTCAGCAGGCTCAATATGTACGGTACGCGTTTTTTAATTTCGCTCTGCGTCGCGCCGATGACGTGCATGGCGAACGCCACATTGTCGTAAACGCTCATATTATCGATCAGCCGGAAATCCTGGAATACGATGCCCATTTTGCGCCGCAGATACGGGATCTGCCGCCGTTTCAGGCTGGAAAGCCGCGTCTGGTTGACGATGATCTCCCCTTCGTTCGGCGTTTCCTCACACATAATCAGCTTCAAAAACGTACTTTTACCCGCGCCGGAAGAACCGACGATGAAAACAAACTCTCCGTCGGGAATCTCCAAACTTACATTGCGCAGCGCGTGCGTTCCATTGCTGTAAGTTTTACTTACATTTTTAAATTCTATCATCAAATCTCTCCCAAGACCTTTTCTCAGTCACATCGCGCTTACGGCGCAGCTCTTCCGCACCGGCGCTTATTCTTCTCCGGACCGTTCCCGGATACACACGAAAGCGTTATCTATAACGCCAATCATTCCTGTTCAGAATTCCCAATGAAAACCAAAACTGTGAATCAACCTCTCGGCGCTCTTCAAAATGCATGCAAAAATAGCGCCCATTGGGACGTTTACATAATACCAATGGGCGCTATTTTTATTGTTCCTAATTGGAAATAATTTGTAATATTTTTGTAATTTTTACAAATTATTGCCGAATTCGGATATTTCTTAGAATTTGACCGGATTGGAGGACAGATACTTCTTGACCATCAGCGCCACCTTAAAGACAATGGCGTCTTCAAACTCGCGAAGGTCAAGACCCGTAATCTTTTTAATCTTCTCCAGACGATAAACCAGCGTATTGCGGTGGACAAACAGCTTGCGGGACGTCTCGGAAACGTTCAGGTTATTCTCAAAGAAGCGCTGGATCGTAAACAGCGTCTCATGGTCCAGGGATTCAATGGAACCGCGCTTGAAGACTTCCTTCAGGAACATCTCACAGAGGGTCGTCGGCAGCTGATAGATCAGGCGCGCGATGCCCAGGTTGTCGTAGCTGACGATGGAACGCTCCGTGTCGAATACCTTGCCGACCTCCAGCGCGACCTGCGCTTCCTTAAAGGAGCGCGCCAGGTCCTTGATCCCGGTCACCGTGGTGCCGATGCCCACGACGCAGTGGGTGTAAAACTCGCTGGACAGGGTGTCCACAATGGAACCCGCCAGCTTTTCCAGATCCTTCGGCTCAATGCCGGTGCGGATTTCCTTGACCAGCGCAATGTCCGTCTCGTTGATGTTGATGATAAAGTCCTTGTTCTTGTCGGGGAACAGGTTCTGCACCACATCGTATGCGGAGATGTCGGACTTGTTGGTGATCTTGATGAGCATGCAGACGCGGCTTACATCGGAATTGAAACGGAGCTCCCGCGCCTTGAGGTAGATGTCTCCCGGCAGAAT
This sequence comes from Clostridium sp. D33t1_170424_F3, assembly GCF_015667585.1. GTDB lineage: Bacteria > Bacillota > Clostridia > Oscillospirales > Acutalibacteraceae > Anaeromassilibacillus. The sequence continues at coordinate 46,958 of NZ_JADPEG010000012.1, forward strand.
ATTGTCTAGGATGACATTCTTAATGAAGTTGCTGCGGTCATACTTCTCATCATAATACTGCTTGATGCTGCTCAGAGAGACCGAAAGCAATGTCGCATAGCGGCCTGCCTCCGGGTCGGAGCCGGATACAAAGACGGCATATTCCGGTCTGGGCCGGCTGCCAAAGGATTTGTACGTGTATCCGTTTACCACGAACGTTCCAGGCGCTGCCAGAACGTCTGCGGTAATGCTTTCATTAACTTCCCCGATGCGCCCCAGCTCGCTGCAGGCGATGATGACGGACGTTTCGTCGATCACACCAATGGTTCTGTCGATGGCGTCGCGCATCTGATGGATAACCCCTTGAAATAGCCTGTTTGACATGCTTTTCCCTCACTTTATCTATATTTGCTAATCTTTGTTTTCCTATTTCACAATGGCTACATATATTTTACATAAAGTTGAGGAACATTTCAACTATATATCACAAAATAAAAAAAAATTTTGTGAAAAATGCCGCTGGATTTCCAACTTAATCCTATTTTGGTCCTGAAAAATTCGATTTATTCATCAAAGAAGCCGCGTCCTGGGTATTTTTACCCAAATCACGCGGCTTATTCTTTATTCAGTTCAGGATTGCCTGTTCCGTATCGTTGTCAAACAGGTGCATTTTGCGCATATCGAACGCTACGCGGAGCTTTTCGCCGCCCACGGCGTTTGTTTCCGGGCGCACGCGCGCGGTAATGGGATTCCCCTCGCAGGAAAGGTAGAGATAGGTTTCCGCGCCCATCAGCTCCGTCATGTCCACATCGGCCTCCACCGTGCAGTCCGGCACGTCCTCCAGAAAGGCCGGCTCATCGTGGACGTCCTCCGGACGGATCCCAAAGGTTACCGTCCTGCCCACATACGCCGCCAACGCGTCCTTTTCATTTTTTTCCGCGGGGACCGGCAGCGTATAGGCGCCGAACCGCAATGCGTAGCCCGCGCCGCTCTTTTCCACCTGCACCGGCAGGAAGTTCATACGCGGCGAACCCATAAAGCCCGCCACAAACAGGTTGACCGGACGATGGTACAGGTTCTGCGGGGTATCCACCTGCTGGACAAAGCCGTCCTTCATCACCACGATGCGGTCGCCCATGGTCATGGCTTCCGTCTGGTCGTGCGTCACATAGACAAAGGTGGTGCCAAGCTGTTTGTGCAGCCGGCTGATTTCCGTACGCATCTGCGCGCGCAGCTTTGCGTCCAGGTTGGAAAGCGGCTCGTCCAGAAGAAAGACCTTCGGGTTGCGCACAATTGCGCGCCCCAGCGCCACGCGCTGCCGCTGCCCGCCGGAGAGCGCCTTCGGCTTGCGGTCCAGCAGCTCGGACAGCCCCAGGCTTTCCGCGGCCTCCTCCACACGGCGTTTGATCTCGTCCTTCGGCATTTTGTGCATCTTCAGGCCGAACGCCATGTTTTCATAAACCGTCATATGCGGATACAGGGCGTAGTTCTGGAACACCATGGCAATATCGCGGTCCTTAGGCGAAATATCGTTTGCCAGCGTGTCTCCGATATAGAGCTCGCCTTTGCTGATCTCTTCCAGACCGGCGATCATCCGCAGCGTCGTGGATTTTCCGCATCCGGACGGACCGACCAGAACGATGAATTCCCGGTCCTCGATCTCCAGGTTAAAGTCGGAAACCGCCGTGACGCCGCCTTCGTATACTTTATAGATGTGTTTCAATGATAAGCCCGCCATATATAAACCTCCTACATCGCGTTTGGTGTCCCATCCCGCGGATTCCCCTGGGAATGCCGGTTGGGCGTGCAGCTTTCTGAGCATTCTCTGCCCGTTTTTGATTGATAGTCCCTATCATAACAGAAGCCCTATTCTTTTAACAGACGTTTTTTACCCAAAAATGCAACAAACACTTTATGTAAATCCGCTAAAAGACAAATCCCAATGCATTTTTTCATGAAAGATGTTCAGAAAAGATGCTGGCAAGCTCTTCTTTGCCCAACAGGCGGGCCTGTCCCGGCTCCAGAGCGGGATCCAGCGCCAGGCCGCCGATCTGCAGCCGCTTGAGATACACCACCGTCTTGCCCACCGCACGGAACATGCGCTTCACCTGATGAAATTTGCCTTCCCGGATCCGCACCCGCACCCGTGTGCCGTTTTCCGGCAGGAACAGTTCCGCCGGAAGGCAGGTCATATCATCCAGTTTCAGTCCCTGTGCAAACGCTTTAACGTCTTCCGGCACGGCGGGCAGGTCCAGCTCCGCCTCATATAATTTAAAAACATGGCTTTTGGGGGCCAGCATCCGGTGGGCAAAATCGCCGTCGTCCGTGATGATGAGCAAACCCTCCGTATCCCGGTCCAGCCGTCCCGCCGGGAACAGGCCCCGCCGCAGCAGCTCCGGCGGCAGCAGGTCCACCACGGTTTTTTGCCGCCCGTCCCGCGCGGCGGAAAGTACGCCCGCGGGCTTATTCATCATAATGTATACATATTTTTGAACACACAGGCGCTGTCCGTTCACTTCGATTGCATCGCGGTCCGCGTCCACTTTATGATCCGCCTTTTTGACCACGGCGCCGTTGACCGTCACCGCGCCGCGCCGTACCAGAGCGCCCACTTCTTTCCGGCTCCCCACATTCTGGGACGCCAGCACTTTATCCAGACGTTCGATTGTGATCACTTCCATTCCTCGATTGTCCCCTATTATATCGGTTCTCCCCTGAAAAAACAATCTCATTCTGTAAGTAAAAATAATTTTAAAAATACTTTTAAAATTATTTTTCAAAATGTATTGCATTTATGATTTTTCTGTGTTACGATAGGGTCAACAAAGAAACCATCCGCTTATATACAGGAAAGGGGATTTACAGCTATGGAAGGAATCCGCGCAACTGACATCCGCGAAAGCAATGAAAAACTCGTCAAGCGTTTTCTGATGGAATACGGGGAATGCACCAAGATGGACATCGCCAACGGCTCCGGACTGAGCCATCCAACCGTCGCAAAGGTACTGGCCGAAATGGTGGAAACCGGTCAGGCCGTAAAAGTCGGAAAGGAGGCTTCCTACGGCGGCCGCTGTTCCGACAAATACCGTCTGGAATACGACTACCATCACGTGCTGGTCCTGATTTTCACCACAGACAGCCTGTACTATCAGGTCAATAACCTGGCGCAGAAGAAAAAGGAATCCGGCGCCATCTCCATCCAGGGAGAAACGCATATTCTGGAGGCGGCGGACCTGATCAGCGACGTCCGCACCCGGTTCCCCAATCTCCGCCTGGTTGAGATCGGCCTTCCCGGCAATATTCTGGACGGCCGCCTGGTTTACATGGCCACGCCGTTCTATCTGGTAGGATGCAATGTTGTGGAGGAATTGGAAAAACGCTGCCACCTGCCAATTCAAATCTGCAACGATGTCAACGCCATGGCGTATGGGTTTTACAAGAGGCATATCGAAGTCTCCCTCAAACAGGAAAGCATGGCCTACCTGTTCCGCAACCACAGCGGCCCCGGCGCGGGCATCATCATCAACGGAAAAATCATCAACGGCTTCTCCGGCTTTGCCGGCGAGGTATGCAACGTCTGGCCGCCGCAGGATAACCTGATGGACGAGGTCAAAAGCCAGATCGCGGCGATTCTCTCCGTCATCAACCCGCGGTATCTGGTTTTAAGCCACGACCGCACCATTGAGCTGGACACCAACGCCCTGCGCCGTTTTGTGGAAGAGCTCTTCCCCAGGCACACCATTCCGCAGTTCCACATCACACAGGAGATTCCCGCGGGCAATACGCCCGAACTCCACTTTACGACGGAATTTGAAGAGAACTGCGCCGACGGTCTGGTGGAGCTTGCCATCGAATCGATTTTCCCGTAATGACCAAAAAGAGAACAGGACCGGCGGGGCGCATGTCGCCCCGCCGGTCCTGTTTTTTGTGAAAGGTTTTTCCGCTCAGTCGGTCGGCCAGGCATTGGCCGGAATTTCCGAGGAGACCGCCGCTTCCGTCTGCTGCGCCTCTTCCGGCTCTGCAGCCGTCGCCGCGCTGCTTTCCTCCGGGGCGGTACTCTCCGCCGGCATGCTGGCGCTGTCCTTCACCGGCTCGGAGGAATTGGCCTCCGGCTTCGTATCAAATGCACACATAAAGCCGTCCAGCGCGGTGGAGCTGATGTCTCCGCCGATCACCAAGTTATCGCAGATCAGCAGGTTGGCATGCACCGGGTTCGCGTCCGGGTAATTGGTCACCTCGTACGTCCACAGGCGGCAGACTTTCCCCGCAAACGGCAGCAGGTCAAACCCCTGCTGCTTTTGCAGCTCGTTGTAGCTGCTGTACACCTCGTCAAACTCCTGCGGCAGCGTAACCTCCTTGATCTCCAACGGTTCCGGCCCGACCTGCCAGCCGAACTGCGAAAGGAACGCGATGCGCTCCTCGTTGGTCGCAGCCTGACAGCTATAGGGCTGCGCGTTTCCCCCGCCGGAATTCGCCTGCAGCTTTCCCGCCGCGAAAAAGATGGTCACCACCGCCAGCACCACGGCAAGCACCACGATAAAAACCTTTTTCTTACCCGCTTTTACAGAACAGACAAACAAAATGATCCCTCCCCGCGGCGCCTGCCGCTTTCTCGTCTTTAATAGGTATGCCCCGCACTGTAAAAACATGCCGTCTGCCGCAAAAAGACCTGCCAATTTCTGGTATGTGAAACAAATACACCAATTTCATTCTTCCGATTGCTGAATAAAAGGATTTTAACAGAATATCGTATAAATCTGTTAAATTTTTGTAAATACAAGAGGAAAACCGGCAGTTTATACTGAACACAACAGCAGCATATCGCCTACTGGGAAAGGATGAAAAAGAGGACCAGACGAAAAGGGAGGAAGCATTTATGACCAAACGATTGACCGCAATCATTCTGGCACTGACGATGGTGCTGAGCACCCTGACATTGCCCGCCGCCGCCCGCACAGAATCGCGCCGGGTTGGCAGCCAGAATTACTATTCCAATCAGGGCGATCTGGAACCGTCCCCGTTCGTGCAGCTGCCGATGAGCGCCGTACAGGCCAAGGACTGGCTGAAAGAACAGCTTTTACTGCAAAAACACGGTATGACGGGGGAAATGCACGACCTGTACGAGATGTACCAGAGCACCAACGGCTGGCGCGGCGGCTCCGGGGACGGCTGGGAACGCGGACCGTATTACGCGCGCGGCCTGGTCTCTCTGGCCTTCGTTCTGGACGACGCGGAGCTTCAGGAAAAAGCGATGGAATGGATCGATTTCAGCCTGGACCACCAGCGTGAAAACGGCTTTTTCGGTCCCCTTGCCGATGGGGATGGCATGGCTGCCGGCTGGGACTGGTGGCCCCGCATGATTATGATCGAAGCGATCCGCGACTACTACGAGTACACCGAATATACCGGCGCGCCGGACGAGCGGGTACTTCCCTTCTTTGAAAAATACTTCCGATTCCAGCACGACCGCCTGCCCGGTTACCCGGTGACCAGCTGGGCAGCCGCCCGCGCGGGGGACAACGCCGAAGTGGTTCTGTGGTACTACAACCGCGTTTGCGATCCGGAGGACCCGGCGTCCAGCGCATGGCTGATTGAGGTCGCGCAGGAGCTGATGAAAAATTCGCACGGCATCTTTGGAAATTACAACGACTGGACCACCATTTTCCACGACAGCACGGTGCGCAACCATGTGGTCAACACCACGCAGGCGATGAAATCCCCGCCGGTCCAGTACCAGTTTACCGGTTCGGAGCGCGACCGCACCGCCATCCGCGAAGGCATATTCAACATGGGCATCGACCACGCGCGCGTGGACGGGCTGGCAAATTCGGACGAGTGGGCACGCGACAACCTGCCCTATGTGGGCGCGGAGCTCTGTTCCGTGGTGGAAAGCCTGCAGTCCTACGGCGTCGCCATGCGCATCCTGGGCGACAGCTGGATCGGCGACGATATGGAACGGGTTGCCTACAACAACCTGCCCGCCGGCTATACGCCCGACTTCACCGCGCACAACTATTTCCAGGCGCAGAGCCAGATGATGGCGACGAACGGCGCGCACGAATTCATCCATGACCACGGGAACAGCAGCGCCTTTGCCGCGCCGGCGGGCGACGCCTGCTGCATCTCCAACATGCATATGGGCTGGCCCAAATTCATTCAGAACATGTGGATGGCGACGGTGGACGACGGCCTGGCGGTCGTATCCTACGGTCCCAACCGCGTGCGGGCAAACGTCGCGGACGGTAAAACCGCGGTGTTTGACCAGGAGACCAAATACCCCTTTGACGGCGCGATTGCATTGCACTACGAGGGGGAAACCGCGCGGTTCCCGCTGCTGCTGCGCGTCCCGGACTGGTGCGAATCGCCGTCCTTTACCGTCAACGGCGAACCGGCGGAGGGAGTCCTCTCCAACGGCTATTTCACCATCGACCGCGAGTGGACCGCCGGCGACGTGGTAACCGTCGACTTCCCGATGGAGATCCGCACCAGCACCTGGTACAACAACGCCACCGCCGTGGAGCGCGGCCCGCTGATCTATACCATCAACGTTAAAGAAGACTGGCACACGCCGGACCCCGAAATGGACGACCCGCGCGTGCTGAAAACGAGTCCCGGCGGCGTGGCTCCCACAAAGGCGTTCCCCTCCCGCGAGGTGACTCCGGCCAGCCGGTGGAACTACGCGCTGGTTTACGACCCGGGCGATCCATCCGCTTCTTTCGACGTGACGGTTGCGGATGAGATCGCACTGCAGCCTTTCCATACCGCCAACTCCCCCGTCACCATCCGGGCCACGGGGCAGATTGTGCCGGAATGGCAGCTGCTCAACAACGTGGTTCCGGAACCGCCCTACTCCCCCATTCAGGCCGACCCGGCTCTGCAGGAGGAAATTGAGCTGATCCCCTACGGCTGCAGCCGCCTGCGCATCGTACAGATGCCCAGTGTGGGGGACGCGGAAGAAACGGTCATACGGAAGGCCGGGGACGCCGTTTCCAAAACGCTGGACGGCGAACCGGTTTTGGAATTTGACAACGTGATGGTTCCCAACGCGGAAAACTATCAGCTTAAAATATACTACCGCGGCGCGGGCAGGCTGCGCCTGAATCTCAATGCAAAATACAATCAGGAAATCGATTTTGCCGAGGGCGGCGAACCGGTTGTCATCGACGATCTGGTCGACCTGCTGCCCGCGCAGGAGGACTCCATGCTGGGCGCCACCGTCAAAGCGTTCCAGTTCGGCTATGGGCAGTACAACAACATCCGTTTCTTTGGAGAAAGCGGCGTCACCATCGAACAGATTGAAATCACCCCCACCGGCCGCCTGGTTCAGCCGAAAATCACGGAAACAGCGTCCGACGATGCCTCCATCCGCCTGACAACCAACGTCAGCCGCGCGGACGGGTTCTACCGCGTGCTGTACGGCACCGAAAGCGGCGAATACACCACGACCGCCTCCGGCTTCCGCACCAATGTCGCCAACCTCACCGGACTGCGGGAAAACACAACCTATTATTGCAAGCTCTCCATGCTGTTGAACGGCAGGACGGTCGAGTCGGAGGAAGTCTCCGTCACGACCGGCGGAACCGGTGCCGAAGAGGACGCGCCAAAAGCCGACTTTTACGATGATTTCAGCGATTCGGAAGCCAGCGCCAAATGGTGGAGCCCCTCCGGCACCCCGGGCGCCGTTACCTTCACAACAGGCAAAATACAGGTTGCTTCCGACGGAAACGTCAAGGCGGTCGCGGGCAACGAAGCCTGGACCGACTACGCGGTCGAGGCGGATCTGCGGACGGACAGCGCCGGCGGCGCAGACTTTGGCATTATGTTCCGCGTCACCGACGTCGACGAAAGCGCGAGCACCACAACCGATTCCTACCGCGGCTACTATGTCGGCCTGATGAGCGGCGCAATCCGCTTCGGATACAGCGCATACGGTTGGAACCTGGTCAAAGACACCCCTTACGACATCCAGGCCGGGGAAACCTACTCAGTCAAAGTCGTGGCCTGCGGCGCACGGATTCTCATCTACATCGACGGTGAAATAGCCTGTCAGTTCACCGATTCCCGCTATGGGAACGGCAGGGTCGGCGTGCGTTCCTGGAACAAGGCGTTTGAAGTTTCTTCCTTCCGCGTGCGGAACCTGACGGAGGCGGAGCGCAAAGAGGCGACCGAAACGCCGGCGGAACCCACCGACATGATCTACGACGACCTCGTCTACAGCGTATACGAAGGCGTACAGCTTGCCTATAAACGGCCCTCCAGCGAGATGAAAATCGAGTATGGAACCGCTCCGGGCGTGTATGACCACGTCACATATGGCGTCAACAGCAAATTTGCCAGTGACAAAGCCAGCGTCACCGGGCTGGAAAACGGCATTCCCTGTTACCTGCGCCTGAGCGACGCGTTTGGAACCATTCATTCCCCCGAATATGTGTTTACCCCGGGCGTGCGCCCCGATCTGACCGGCTATGCAAATCCCCTGCTTGACATACGCGATGAAGCGCTTTCCGCTTCACAGGCCGATTACACGGACGAGGCCTGGACGCGCCTGCAAAAATCCATTGCCGAAGCCGATCGGGTCCTTGCGATGGACGAGCCCAACGAGATGGACTACGACCTTGCCAGAAACTGCCTGAAAGCCGGCCTGGCGGAAACCGGCAGAGAAACCCGGCCAACACTGACCGGCGTCGCACCGGTCGAAGGCATCCGGGTTGGAAAATATCTGTCTCTGAACGACGTCGCCGCCAAGCTGCCGCAGGAGGTGGAAATCACTTACGGGGAACCCGCCGTGTCCATGCGCGCAAAAATCTCCGCCTGGAGATGCGCATCCTATGACCCATCTGTGCCGGGCGTCTATACCTTCATCGGAACGCCCGCCCCCTCCGCGCTTTATGTAAACAGCAACCGTCTGACCGCATCCGCGCAGGTCACGGTGCTTGACAATGTGGTCCGTTACGAGGCGGAGGATGCGATTGTCACCGCACCCGCGTTTGTGGGAAGCCATCCGGCTTCGTCGGGCGGCAAACACGTTCAGTCCATCGACAACGGGGACGCAACCGTAACCTTTACCGTTGAGGCTCCCGCCGCCGGCGAATATGAACTGATGATCACCGCGGACGGCCATCCCTCCTTCCCGAACGCATCCCACAAATTCTTTGTAAACGGCGACATGGAAAACGCGCAGGTCGTCCGTTACCCCGGCGGAACCGGCTGGTTCAACTGGCGGCAGTTCCCGGTCAACGTCGCCCTTAACAAGGGAGAAAACACCATTACCTTTACCCATTCCGGGCTGGAAAACAGTTTTGCCCAGCTCGACTGCATCGATCTGGTTCTCCCCGTTGAGGAGGAAAACCCGACGGTGCGGTATGAAGCGGAGCAGGGCGTTGTCACAGCGCCCGCATCAGTCGCAGGCGGCGCGGCGTCCTCCGGCGGCCAGCACGTGGCCTCCATCGACAATGAAAACGCCACCGTTACCTTCACGGTAGAAGCCCCCGTGGCAGGCGCGTATAAAATGGCAGTCACGGCGGACGGCCACACAGCCTTCCCGAACGCATCCCATAAATTCTTTATAAACGGCGACGCAGAGCATGCACAGATTGTATCGTATCCCAACGCGACCACCTGGGGCGACTGGCACACCTATGAGGTGACCATCCGGCTGAATGAAGGAACCAATACCATCACCTTCACCCACTCCGGGCTGGAAAACAGCTTTGCCCAGCTCGACTGCATCGACCTGACGCCGCTCACCGTCCCGCGCGCGGACGTTATCGTAACCTATTCCGGCAGGGACGTCGCACTGGTGGTCAACGGAGAGCCACAGAAGCTGGCGGACCTGACCGGAACATTCACCGCAGAAAAAGTGGAGAGCGGAACCGCCCTCGCCATGACCTTCACACCGCGTCTGGAAGACCGCACGCTCCGCGCTGTGACGGTAAACGGCCAGACGGAGCTGGTCGGCAAACCCTCGTACACCTACGACTTTACCGCCGCGGGCGAGCCCGTCCAGCTGCACTTCCTGTTTGAGCTGACAAGCAAAACCATTCTGATACAGACCTATCATTACGCCAAAACCTATATGGATGATGGCACAGTGGACCAACTGATCCCTGAGGTTCAAAAAGCTTTCCTGCACGCCTATCAGGCCGCCGGAGACACAATCGACGACCCGCTCGCCACGCAGGCGGAAATTGATCTGGCCTGGGCAGACCTGTTGCACGCCATCCATTACCTGGAGTTCAAGCCCGGCGACAAGCGTGCGCTGAAGGACCTGCTTGCCGTTCTGGAACAGCTGAACGAAGAGGACTTTACCGGCGCGTCCTGGACCGTATTCGCCGGCGCATTGCAGGAAGCGCTGGCGGTCATGGACGATTCCGAGGCGCTGGCGGGCGACATCGACGCAGCCTGTCAGGCGCTTCTGGACGCGGCGCATGCGCTGAAACGCCTTGCCGACCGGACGGCGCTCGACGCTCTCATCGCCGCCGCGGAGCAGACTGCGGCGGAAATCGAGGCGGGCAAATTCCTTCCGGACGGACAGGAAGCTTTCTTTGCGGCACTGTATGAAGCCGCCGCCCTGGAGCAGAACGCTTCACAGAGCGCAATCGACGCGACGGCGCAGGCGCTTACAAATGCAATGGCCGCGCTCCGCAAACGAGCGGACAAGACCGAATTAAAAGCCGTATTGGACGCGCTGAAAGCGCTTCATCCGGCGGACTATACCGAACAAAGCTACGCGCGTGTGGCCGCCGCGATGGCGGATCTGGAACGCATCCTGGCCGATGATACCTTGGACGAAAGCCGGCAGGCCGCCGTTGACAGAGCAGTGGAACGCGCGCGTGCCGCACAGAACAGCCTGGTTCCCGCGGGCCGTCCAGCCCCCTCCGGGAAAAAGAGCGGCCAACCGGTTCCGCCGCGTGGCAACATTTACGGCGCTTCCGGTATTGTCTCCGCGCAGGGCGGCGCACCGGAAAACGGTTCCGTGCGCTGCGACACGACTGCCGATCTCACCTTGACGCGCGGACAGGCCTACTGCTTTAAAATAACGGCTTCCGGTCATTCCGCGCCGAACTTTACCGTCGGCAATGGGCAGGTTCTGAAAACGCAGTTTATAGCGCGCATCGGCAGCGACTATTATTTCCGGATCTATGCAACCGGCATCCCGGGCCAGAGCACCGGTGTGTACACCACTACAGCCCACGAAGAACCACAGCGGCATTGCGTTGTAACAATCGGCTGAGAAACGGTTTTCAGGCTGCTTGAGAGAGACGCCTCTTTTTAAAACAGCACTTAAAACGGTCCTGTTTTGAAAGGAACCTCTTTTCTGTACCCTTCCCATTTGCAGGACAACGGCCCCCGCGCAAGTGCGCGGGGGCCGTTGTCCGTTGTGAAAATCAACGCGCGCAAAAAAGCTGTTCCGGCCCAATCGCCGCAACAGCTCCCTGCAAAGTAGGATTATGGAATAGGATCGTTCAGGTATTTGAATATCAGACAATATCAAACTGGAAGGTCAGGTTGCCCCAGTAGGTGCCGGTCTCCGGAATGACCGAGGCGGGAATCACGCGGTATTTGTATTCTCCGTCTTTATTAAAGGAGAGAACCTCTTTGTTCAGCTCCCGGACCATTCTGGAGCTGCCGTCTTCATAAAAGCCCTGCACTTCATAGGGAACGTAGTTGTGCCCGCGATAGAGCGCAAAATCCGGACAAGCCGCCGGCATACCGGACTTGCGGGTGCTGACGATCGTCATCACGACCTTGCCTCCATCCAGGTTGGAAATATCCTCCGCCTTAAAGGTGGAGGTCGCTCCGCCCTTAACCAGCTCAAGTCCCATCGGAATGGTGATGGTGTATGTCGGCTCCGCAACCGCCTCGTACTCCAGCTCGACGCCGACCTCTCCCCCTGTAAAGGAATCCTGATTAAATTCCACAGACCCGGGATTGACCGCCTTTGTCGCGGCAAACGATGTGGTGGACATCGCCGCAGCCAGAACCGCCGCCATACAGAAGCTTACCATTTTTTTCATTTTGACTTCCTCCATTTATTTGAAATGATTTATCAAAACATTCTGTCCGGAAGGACAGGATGAGGATTGGCTCAAACCACCATCAGCTTGGTCTTTACGTTCGCCCCATTCATCTGCACCTGATCCTTTAACGAAAAGGTAGAAATCTTAATCGTCGCCCCATACTCGCCCGCGTCCAGCGAACGGGAAAGCGTCTGTTCCTGGATTGCCTTGCCCGGCTCCACCAGCTTGGAGGAATAGAGCGTCTCGCCCGTGTCGTCCAGCACCAGTTCAAAGGTAAAATAGCAGGGGTTTTCCTCCGGGTTCAGCAGGGAAATCCTGACGTCCTGCTCGTTGGCCGGAATGGAGATAGAGGCATAACCGGGAATCTTGATGCCCGGCTGGCTTTCGCCGCCCTGCTCCGGCGGCACAGTTCCGGCCCAGTCCCTGGCCGTCTCGTCCAGTTCCTGCTCCATCGGAGCGACCGCCGGCGGAGCCGTCCAGTTCTGGTATTGTATGCCTACAAAAATTCCGCCGCCCAGCAGCACCAGCATGCAGAAGGCCAGCAACGCTGTTTTAATAAACTTGTGATTGGATGATTCCTGCATAGTAATGAATCGTTCCTTCCTGTCTTTCTCATTTTTTCTGACAAAGGAAGGATACCGCTTTCTCATTAAAGCAAGATGTTGCTTTGGTTAAATTCTGATTAAAACGAAAAGCGCTGTACCACCATGCGCGTTTTGCACAAGAGATTGGCAGTAAAAAACGGCTCTCCCGCTTTTAGCGGGAGAGCCGTCAAATTTAACTAACTCTTATATATCATAACAATTGTGATACAGCGCCTGATCTGTTTTTTTAATGCACTTCTTATATGGATTGTATTACTCCGCGTCGGCCTTGGCCTGCTCGATGACCTTCTGTGCGACCTGCGCGGGCGCCTCCTCATAGCGTGTAAAGTCAAATGTAAAGCTGCCGCGTCCCTGCGTCACCTGGCGCACATAGGTGCAGAAGTCGTGCATCTCCGCCATCGGCACTTCCGCCTCTACGGTCTGCTGGCCCTCACCCGCGGGCTCCATACCCAAAACGCGGCCGCGGCGCTTGTTGACCTCACCCATAATGTCGCCCATGTTCGCATCCGGAACGGTCGCGCGCAGCGTGCCGATCGGCTCCAGCAGCGCGGGACTGGCAATCGGCATACCGGCCTTATAGGCCAGTGTTGCCGCCATTTTAAACGCCATTTCGGAAGAATCCACCGGATGGTAAGAGCCGTCGTACAGCGTCGCGCGCAGGCCGACCACCGGATATCCCGCCAGCGGTCCGTGTACGATACAGTCCTGCAAGCCCTTTTCCACCGCCGGGAAATACCCCTTCGGTACGGAACCGCCGACGACGCGCTCGCCGAACTCGAGGCCCTCGCTGTCGCACGGCTCAAATTCGATCCAAACATCGCCAAACTGGCCGTGTCCGCCGGTCTGTTTCTTATGGCGTCCCTGTACCTGTACCTTCTTGCGGATGGTTTCACGGTACGCCACGCGCGGCTCCTCCAGCGTGATGTCCACGCCGAATTTATTCTTGAGCTTGGAGACAATCACGTCCAGATGCTGCTCGCCGAGGCCGGAAAGAACCATCTGATGCGTCTCCGCATTGTTGACAAATTTAATGACCGGGTCTTCCTCCATCAGACGGAAGACGCCCTGCGCCACTTTATCCTCGTCGCCCTTGTTCTTCGGGACAATCGCCAGGGAGAGCGTGGGAACGGGATAGGTGATGCCCTCCAGCGTGACCTTGCGGGTCGGGGAACAGAGGGTATCGCCCGTGGCGACGCCGCCCAGTTTTAATACAACGCCGATATCGCCCGCCGTGATGCAGCTCATTTCCTCCTGCTTTTTGCCGCGCAGCATGACCACCTTGCCGATGCGCTCGGTGTTGCCGGTGCGCATATCCACCAGCTGGGAATCCGTCGCCACCTTGCCGGAAATCACTTTCAGGAAGGACATCTTGCCGACGAACGGGTCCGCAATGGTCTTAAAGACGATCGCCGCCGTCGCGCCGTCCGGATTGACGGAGAGCTCCACCGGATTGCCGTCGATGTCCGCGCCGATCTCCGCGCTCTTCTCCTGCGCGGAGGGGGCCAGCCAGGTCAGGCCGTCCAGGAACTGCTCCATGCCGCGCATCAGGAGCGCGTCGCCGCAGAACACCGGGCTGATCGCGCCGGACTTGACGCCCTTGCTGATGCCGACGATGACTTCTTCCGGCGTAAAGGCTTCGCCGGAGAAATATTTTTCAAACATCTCGTCGCTTGTCTCCGCAACCGCTTCATAAATCGCGGTGCGCAAGCCCTCCAGACGGTCGCCCATCGGGGGCATCGCGACCTCCACGGGCTTGCCGTTGGAGTAATCGTACGCTTTATATTCCAGAATATTGACATAGATATTCGCCTTGCCGTCCTCTATGTAGGGAACGACGACCGGGCACACGGACGGGCCGAAACTGCCCTTCAGATCCTCAAACACGCGGTAAAAACGCGCGCTCTCGTCGCACAGTCCGTTGACAAAGAAAATCTTTGCCAGGCCGCGCGCATCCGCCGCCGCAACCGCCTTTTCCGTACCGACCGCCACGCCGTCCTTGCCGGAAACCGCGATCAGAACAGAATCCGCCGCGCGGACCGCTTCGCACATCGCGCCTTCAAAATCGAACAGGCCCGGTGCGTCCAGCAGGTTGATTTTATGATTCTTCCACTCCAGCGGGGCCACTGCCGCGCTGATGGTTGCTTTTCTCTTGATCTCCTCCGCATCATAATCGCATACGGTATTGCCCTCTCCAACCTTCCCGAAACGGTCCGTCGCACCGGAGAGGTAAAGCATGGCCTCCGCAATAGAGGTCTTTCCGGAGCCGCTGTGCCCCGCGATTGCAATGTTCAAAATATCTTTCGCATTGTACAGTTTCACTTAAAAAACTCCTTTCAGGGGGTGATTGGTACAACTTTACAATTGTTCAATCAAATTAATAACAATTATATCGCATTCTCACAACCATTACAAGCAAAAAGTGAAATTTAACAGAATCAAACAGAAAGTTTTTGCAAATACTGGGCAGAATGCGCGTCAATTACAGATAAATTTGCTTATTTCCTTTCTATTCTGCCCTTTTCCATTTTCCCCAATATGCCTTTGATCAGATTTATTTTCTAACGTGAAGTATTAAAAATGCGTATTTTTCTTATTTTATATATCAATTCAGCAAAAAGCAATAGACGAAAGCTGTCTATTAATACGAAAAAATAATATTTTTAAAGTATTATTGACAGGGATATTTAAAAGTGCTAAATTATAATTACAGAATAAATTTTTTCAGTTGGATTAATTGCCTCGGTGCACAGGGGCGATTAAAAATAGCAAATGAAATCTTAAAAGGAGGTACAAAAATGAAACGGAATATCAAAAAAGCAATCTCAATTCTTTGTCTTTCATTGTTGTTGATGCTAAGCGTGGTTCCTGCCTTCGCTTCCACAACAAGGGGAGTTGCATGTCCATTCTGTGGTAAGAACTGTACAAGCCGTACTCAGTATGGCTCTTGGGAACCCACCTCAAACAGACGCGACTGTATAGACTACGTAAATGGTTATGACCTCCAAGAAGAAAGGGACGTTTATCAGGTTTATTCATGCGGAAACTGTGGTGCAAACGGAAAAGTCTTAATTAGAACAGAGACTCAATGGGTATGTCATGGATATCGTTAATTTCGTCTTTTGACAAAGCCATACAGTCATTCTCAGGAATGGCTGTATGGCTTTTATTTTCAGGAGGTAACGAAAATCATGTCACACAAACGTATTTATTCCCTGCTGTGCGCCGTGCTCCTGCTTTTCTCATTCCCATCCTGCAAAGCAAAAGAAAACGCTATTTTTAATGATATGACCTTTTTGACATCGGAGCAGGCAAACGGCCGCCTGACGGGGACAGAAGGAAATGAAGCTGCCAGAGATTACATAGCGGAACAGTTTCAATCAGCTGGATTGGATTTTTACGGCGCAGCGCAAAACTACTTTTTTGATTACGAACAAACGACGCATGATCCGGCCCGGCAGACGCAAATCCTGGAAATATCCTTCTCCGACGGCACAAAAAAGGAATACCGCGCGGGGCAGGACATCCCCTGCCTGCTGGATGACAGCGCGCAGGGACTTTCCGGGCCGTTAACATCCGATCGCAACGACCCCGATTTAAACAATAGAATTTTTCTGCAACCAATGGGAGAAACCCAAAACAGCCCGGAAGCCTGTCTCGGAATCATACAGGAGAACAACCGATTAAACGCCCTTGCGGTATCCGGCAGTGTGCCGCTGATTCCAGTTCCCTCCCCTGTTTTTTCAGAGCTGCAACAGAACGGTGTTTCCGCGGAAGCAAAAGGGGCGTTGATTTCTGAAAAGCAAACCGTGCAGAATGTCGTTGGCGTTAAAAAGGGCAAAACAGGGAAGCGGGCTATTGTCATCGGCGCGCATTTTGACCATGTGGGAAGTTACGGAGACTCAATCTACCGGGGCGCTCTGGATAACGCCTCCGGAACCAGCGTTCTGTTGGAACTGATCCGGTTGACCGCTCAGCCGGACTTTCCCGCTCTGGAAAGCGATCTAATCTTCTGCGCGTTCAACGGGGAAGAAAGTTTGATGCAGGGCAGCAACGCTTTCGCCCAGTCGCTCGCCGGTTCCGCATATCAAACAATCAACATGATCAATGTCGACTGTGTCGGCGCTCCCTCCGTCGGCCAATTAATCGTTGAGGAAGACGGAAACAAAGAGCTGACGGAAAAATTACAAATCTTCCTCAATCAGGAAGGAATCTCCTGTACGCTGGGCGCCGCCGGAGCGAGCGACTACACAAGTTTTACCGCTTATCAAATTCCTTCCGCCGGCCTGGCCACGGAAAACGAGTCGCAGGCAACCCATATTCTGGACGATACCATGGGGCAAATTGACCTTGACCTGCTGCGCCAGCTTGCGGAAAAACTCTGCGGGTTCCTTCCTCAACTGGATCAGGAACCGGTCCAGCCGCTGGAAACACAGGCTGGGAAATACCATATTGAATGGAAAGACATTCCCCGGGACGTATATCTGGAAGCCGTGGTGGAAGGCCGCCGTCTGGTAAAAGAGTATTCGGTTGATTACGACGAAATAATTTATTATCCCTTTAAGGGCTTCTATTTTTATACCTCCGGAAACTACCCGCTCACCACTCCGCAGGAGGTTGCAGAAAAGTATCCGGAACTTTCGATCCCCAACGACCTGAACGGCTTGCCCTTCCGGCATTATAGAGATAACCATGCGGACGGACAACCCCTGTACGACGCGGATTCTATGGAAGACCTGCCAAAAGAGCCTACGGTTGCAGACGCCAAAAAAACAGCTGGTGCAACGCCAAGTTCTTTTGCTCTGGTTTATGGAGCCGACCATTCCGCTTTCCTTCTCGTTTGCAATCGTAAAGTCAAGCGTACCCTGATTGGGGAACCGGAGCCGGAATTCCCCGCATGGGACGCCCATCCGGAATGCACCGTGCAAAAAGCAGACGAAACAGACAAAAAATACGACAACCTGACCATTCCAGCAGCAAAAGACGGCTTGAGCTATGATTTTTTTGTTCGCAGGATCACGCCGGAGGAAGCGAACGGTGCATACGGCGACACCTTTGAATCCATTGCCATGACAGAAGCAGAAGCAGAGACCATCTACCAGGCAATCCGCGAAGTCCTGGAACCGGCGCTAAACCACCAAACCTAAAAAATCCTCCACAGGCGCGGGCATCCGCAACTCTGTGGAGGATTTCATTTCTATTTTTTACTCCTGAATGCCCGGAATCTTCGGCAGGGAATCGAATCCCGGCTGCAAATCCGCGTCGGTGGGGATATAATCCGTCATGGTCTTTTCCATATAAGAGGTATACGCGGTCATGTCGAAATATCCGGTGCCGGTCAGGCCGAACAGGATGGTCTTCTCCTCGCCGGTCTCCTTGCACTTGAGCGCCTCGTCGATGGCGACGCGGATGGCGTGTGCGGACTCCGGCGCGGGCAGGATGGTCTCCACACGGGCGAACAGCGTCGCCGCGTCAAATACCTTCGTCTGCTCCACAGAGCGGGCCTCGTCGATCCAGCCGTCGTGATAGAGCTTGGAGACGATCGGGGACATGCCGTGGTAGCGCAGGCCGCCCGCGTGGTTGGCGGACGGGATAAAGCCGCTGCCCAGCGTGTACATGCGGGCCAGAGGCGTGACCTTGCCGGTGTCGCAGAAATCGTACGCATAGCGGCCGCGGGTCAGGGACGGGCAGGAGGCCGGTTCCACCGCGATGAAATACGGGTTCTTTCTGCCCAGCAGTTTATCCTGCATGAACGGCGCAATCAGGCCGCCGATGTTGGAGCCGCCGCCCGCGCAGCCGATCACAATATCCGGGTATTCGCCCAGAATATCCATCGCCTTCTTGGCCTCCAGGCCGATGATGGACTGATGCAGCAGCACCTGGTTCAGCACGGAACCGAGCACATAGCGGTAGCCGTCGTGCGTGGTAGCGACTTCAATCGCCTCGGAGATTGCACAGCCCAGGCTGCCCGTGGTATCCGGGTCGCCCGCCAGGATGGCGCGGCCCACCTGCGTGGTGTCGCTGGGGCTGGGAATCACGTTCGCGCCGAAGGTCTGGATGATCGCCTTGCGGTACGGCTTCTGGTTATAGGAACCCTTGACCATGAACACCGTCAGCGGCAATCCGAAATACGCGCACGCCTCGGCAAGAGCGGTACCCCACTGGCCCGCGCCGGTTTCCGTCGTCAGACCCTTCAGGCCCTGCTTCTTGGCGTAATACGCCTGCGCCACGGCGGAATTCAGCTTGTGGCTGCCGGAGGTGTTGTTGCCCTCGAATTTAAAATAAATCTTTGCGGGCGTATCCAGATACTTTTCCAGATCGTACGCGCGGTTGAGCGGGGACGGGCGGTACGCCTTATAGATGTCCAGAATTTCGTTTGGAATATCATAGTATGCGGTTTTGCCGTCCATCTCCTGCTTAGCAAGCTCCTCGCAGAAAATCGGGTACAGCTCCTCCGTTTTGATGGGTTCGAACGTCGCCGGGTTGAGCAGCGGGTCCGGCTGCTCCTTCATATCCGCGCGCATGTTATACCACTGCGTCGGCATCTGCTCCTCGGTCAAATTAAATCTGTGCGGAATGTGCGCCATCGTTATTGCCTCCTTCTGTTTTCACTCAGATAAAAAATCGTCGTGCTTTCTAATATCCTGAGCGCTTTCCCGGTTAGCCTGATAGAAAAGGATTTTTTGTTACGTTTAGAAGTGGAAAATCTGATGATTTTCTTAATGTAATAAAAAAATAAACCCTTGCCCCTTGATTCAGGGACAAGAGCCTTCACTCCTGCGGTACCACCCGGATTGCGCTTGCGCGCCGCTTATTCCGTACACTTCTATGTACGCTCCCTTGGTAACGGGCGGAGCTCCCGTCAACGGCTACTCAACTTTTTCACCGTGCCCTCCGAAGTCCATTCCACCGGCTGCACCCGCCGCGCTTCCACCGTCCGCGGCTCTCTTTTGAGCGTCTTGCCTATGTACTACTCTTCATCATCGGTTTATTTTGTTGATTTCATTATAGGAATCCCGAACGGATTTGTCAAGCGGAAGTGTAAAATATTTTTGTTATTTCCTGTTCTCCGGCAGATTTCTGTAAATAATACGGAATATGGATGGCCGTTTGACTTGCAAA
This sequence comes from Clostridium sp. D33t1_170424_F3, assembly GCF_015667585.1. Classification (GTDB taxonomy): domain Bacteria; phylum Bacillota; class Clostridia; order Oscillospirales; family Acutalibacteraceae; genus Anaeromassilibacillus. The sequence continues at coordinate 66,681 of NZ_JADPEG010000012.1, forward strand.
TTTCCAACAGGCAGTATATAATCATACAAATACTATTTTTTCAGGAGGAACCGATTTATGCAGCTTAACCAACCCGTAAAAAATCCGGCGTTTATTAGCAAGCTGAAACAGTTTGATGAAGATAAAACGAGGAAAAACGAACTGGAACTGATTCAGGAACTGCGCCAGATGCAGTACCTGACCCCTGTGACTCTGGTGGGCAAAGATGAAAACGGCCGGCCGGCGGAAAAAGTACAGGTAAAATTCCGTGCCGCCACCAGCACCCAGGGCGAAAGCTTCTTCGCGATGTTCTCCGACATGGACGAGCTGTCCAAATGGGCGGGCGATTCCAACGACACCATGACTCTGACCTATGAGGAGCTGGAGCGTCTGGTCAACTCCCAGGCGGAGGAAATCGCGGGCTTTGTGGTCAATCCCAGCCATCAGAATCTGATCATCCGCAAGGCGACCATGAACAAAATCTCCCATCCGTTCCAGCAGACGCAGATCAGCCCGGATATGGTCGTGCTGAGCAAACCCGAGCCGTCCCCGAAAAAGCTGATTAAGGCGATGAACACCTTCTTTAAGGACTGCAATGAGGTTCTGAGCGCATGGCTGTTCCAGGCCAACTACAAGGCCAACCCGGACGAGCCGCATTTCCTGGTCGTTATCAGCCTGACCAACGGCGCGGATCAGGAGAAGGTCTTCCGCAGCACGGTGGACGCGGTGCGCGGCGATTTGGAAGCGGGCCAGTACCTCGACCTGATGCCGTCCAGCGGCAAGTTCGGCAAGGAAGCCATTGAGGACAAAACGCCCTTCTACCGCAAAGGTCTTGAGACGGAATAATCCGATGGATCTGCGTGAATTTGACTTACATGCAACGCTGGAATGCGGGCAATGCTTCCGCTGGGACCGGCAGCCCGACGGCTCTTATCAGGGCGTCGCGGGCGGCCGCGTCCTGCGGGTTTCCAACGACAATCTGGAAACCGCTTTGCAGGACCCGTTCTGGCGTACATACTTTGATGCGGCGCGCGACTATGCGGGCATCCGGCAGGAGCTTTCCTCCCTGGATGCGGCATTGGCGCGCGCCGCCGCATATGCGCCCGGGATCCGCATCCTGAACCAGGACCCGTGGGAGGCGCTCTGTTCCTTCATCATCTCACAGAACAACAATATCCCGCGCATCAGGGGGATTATCTCCCGGCTCTGCGCGTCGTTTGGGGAACCGCTGGAAGAAGGCGTATTTGACTTTCCCACCCCGGAACGCCTCGCTTCGCTCGACGCAGAAGCGCTCGCGCCCCTGCGCTGCGGTTTTCGCGCGCGGTATATTTTGGACGCGGCGCGTAAAATCGCCTCCGGCGCAGTTGATCTGGAGCAGGCGCGCCGTTTGCCGTTCGACGAAGCGCGCGCCAGCCTGATGACCATTGTGGGCGTGGGACCGAAGGTGGCGGACTGCGCCCTCTTATACGGCCTGCACCGGCTGGACGCGTTCCCGATGGACGTATGGATGAAGCGCGCCATGAAGGAGCTGTTCCCCGGCAAAACGCCCGCGGATTTCGGCCCCAACGCCGGAATCGCCCAGCAGTACATCTTCCACTTTATCAGGACCTCCGGTCAGGACGGCCGGCCCGTAGCTGTATAGAAAGAAATTTCCCAGGTGTCGCCGGACGGAAAGAACCCGCTCCCGTAGAGTGATGACCCAATTTCATGTATCCTAATATATCTAATAAAGGGGGAACCTTTGTGAAAAACGAGCTGGAAAAGTGCATGGCGGGCGAATGGTACGACTGCCACGACTCCATTTTCCTGGAGTTTAAGCGCAAGACGCGGGAGCTGCTCCCCAGATACAACGCCCTGCCCTATGAGCAGAAGGCGGAGAAACGCGCTGTTTTGGAGGAACTGCTCGGCGGGATTGGGACAAACGTCTCCATCGGCAGCCATTTTACCTGCGATTACGGCTGCAATATCTATTTTGGAAACAACGTCTCCGTCAACATGAACTGCACCTTTGTGGACTGCAACAGGATTACGGTGGGAAGCAACGTGCTAATTGCCTCCAACGTGCAGATTTACACCGCGTCCCATCCCGTGGAGCTGGCGGACCGTCTTACCCCGGACTGGTCGCCGGAAAGCGGCGAATACTTCTGCCGCACCTACGCCCTACCCGTCTCCATCGGGGACGGCTGCTGGATCGGCGGCGGCGTAATCATCCTGCCGGGCGTCTCCATCGGCGCGGGCAGTGTGATCGGCGCGGGAAGCGTGGTAACAAAGGACATCCCGGCAAACTGCGTGGCGGTGGGCAGTCCCTGCCGGCCGGTCCGCTTCATCAACGGCGCGGAGCCGCCGGAGAATCGCTGAGGCGGCGCGCTAAAAACAAACTTCCGATTCCATCAAAAAGTATTCCCTTTTTGTAGAATATGCGTTATAATAAAGGCATCTAAAAGATTAGGAGTGTGATTCCAATGGCATTGGTAAATACCAAGGAAATGTTCCAGAAAGCATACGACGGCGGCTATGCAATCGGCGCGTTCAATATTAACGATATGGAAATCATCCAGGGCATCATGGGCGCCTGCGCAGACCTGAAAGCACCTGTGATCCTGCAGGTTTCCTCCAGCGCCCGCAAATACGCCCATCCGGCCTATCTGGTCAAGATGGTCGAGGCTGCGTGCAAAGAGAACCCGGAAATCCCGGTCGCCCTGCACCTGGATCACGGCTCTTCCTATGAGCTGTGCAAGGCCTGCATCGACGACGGCTTTACTTCCGTTATGTTCGACGGCTCCTCCAAGCCGTACGAAGAGAACGTGGAAGAAGCCCGCAAAGTCGTAGAGTATGCGCATAAATACAACGTTACCGTTGAAGCGGAACTGGGCCAGTTGGCTGGCGTAGAGGACGAAGTCGAGGTCGCGGACGACAACGCACAGTTCACCGATCCGAACGAAGTCCAGGATTTTGTAACACGGACAGGCGTGGACTCCCTTGCCATCGCAATCGGCACGAGCCACGGTGCTTACAAATTCAAGCCCGGCCAGAACCCGAAGCTGCGTCTCGATATTCTTCAGGAAGTCGCAAACCGTCTCCCGGGCTTCCCGATCGTCCTGCACGGCGCCTCCTCTGTCCTCCCGGAGTACGTGCAGATGGTCAACCAGTTCGGCGGCAAAATGCCCGACGCAATCGGCATTCCGGAAGAAATGCTTCGTGAAGCGGCGAAGATGGCAGTCTGCAAGATCAACGTCGACTCCGACCTGCGTCTTGCCATGACCGCAACCGTCCGCAAGTATTTTGCGGAGAATCCGTCCCACTTTGATCCCCGTCAGTATCTGGGTGTCGCGCGCGACGCGATCCAGGGTCTGGTGGCTCACAAGATCAAGACGGTTCTCGGCTGCGAAGGCAAAGCTTAATCGGAACACTTTCTTGAAACGATCAACCCCCGCTTGTTCAAATGGACAAGCGGGGGTTTTATTTTGGACCGCATTCATGGCAAGCAATGCAGAATATGATTCAGACGCTTCACATCCTGCGGCTTTATCTCCAATATAACCAAGGGGTCACCCGTTCCGCCGTAGATACAATCGTATTGCAGGAGCCTGTCATCGAACAGGCAGGGCAGACCGTATCCGACCAGCGGTACAGCGCCCGCCGGATACCCGGTTGCTTTTTCCACCTTCTTTCGATCCGCCAATTTTAGTTTTGTATAGCCGAAGTCTTGTTTCATCGCTTCAAAATCCAAACGGCCGCGGTTGGCCGACACAATACAGGCCAGCAACCCGTTCTCCGTTTGAAGAATCAGAGTTGGGGCCAGCTTTTCAACGTCATAATATTCCTGCGCATCCTGTGCTGACAAAATCGGCTTGTCCTGCCGGATCAGTCGAAAGTTCGCCTGCGCTTCGGTCAGAAGCCGTTCCAAATCGAATACCATCAAACAAACCTGCCTTTCTGCAATACATCTTCTACTTTGCTTCGGATGTCTCAATTGTTCTTCTCCGGCATGACCTCCTCTTTTCCGGTGAACACATCGGTCATCAGCAGGGCCCCCAGCTTAAACCCGTACTGGAAGGACTGCGCACCGTACATCGTTATAGACTGGTAATATAAATCGTCCAGTTTTTCAAAGCGGGCTTTATCCTCCTGCGTGAGCTTTTCTTCAAAGTATTTTTTCTCATCCGAAATCGCATAGTTGACGGGCCAATATGCGGGGTCGTCCGGTACAATCCGTTCTTCCGGCAAAATCTCGCCCCGGAACAGCGCTTTTATCATTGAATCCATCGATCTCATTTCCTTTCTCAGGTGACAAGCTCTCTTGAAAGATCAAACGGTACAGTGTATAATAATTTGTACCGTGCGAGCTGAAAAGAGCGTGTCGGTGTTTGGGGAGTGGCGTTCTTCTTTAGGCGGAGCGCGCCACTTCCTTTTTTATTTGCTATTTAGCTGCTCATTCTAACCCCCTTTTTGTTTTGTGTTACATATATGTATTATATAATTGTGTTATATAAAAGTCAAGCAAAAACCGTTATACTTTATAATATAGGAGGTGACACATTGGAAAAGAAGTTTATTGTACGTCCAAAAAGTGCAGATAAAAAAGACGATACATCCGTAACCATGACAATTCGTATTAATAAAGAATTACAGAAAGAATACGATAAACTGGCTGAAAAAAGTCACCGTTCTCGAAATGAATTGATTTCCATGGCACTGTGTTACGCATTGGAAAATTTAGAGTTTATTCCAGAAGAAGAGAATCAATAAAAATAACCCTTTTTTGAGTATTTAATATCGTAAACTTGAACTTTTATACGATCAGATCATTTAAATAAATTTCATATTCTTATCAGAAATCAAAGTATAAAAAACCGTCAGAGAAATTTCTCTGACGGTTTTTTATACTTCACCCAGTTCTTCCAGCACAACACACCCCTGCGCGCGTGTTCGGTTCATATCAATGACCCGCTGGTTGCGGCTGCCGCGGAACAGCAGCGTCAAATCCTTCTGCGCTTCTTCAAAACGGCCGTCGATCAGCACGTCGGCCTGCGCCAGCAGCGCGTCGATTCCCGCGTCGTGCCTGCTTTGCAATTGTTCATAGGTAAAGCCGGTGTAAACGGTCACGTCCTTGCCCAGCGCGTGCACCTGCTCCGCCAGCAACGCGAGCGGTCCGGGCTGGCAGAACGGCTCTCCGCCGCTGAAAGTCACACCCTTCAGGAGCGGGTTTTCCCGGATCTCCGCCAGAAGCGCGTCCGTGTCCGCCTCCCTGCCCCCCGCAAAGTCGTGCGTCTGCGGGTTGTGGCAGCCGGGGCAATGATGCGGGCATCCCTGTGTGAAAATCACGTAGCGGATGCCCTTGCCGTCCACGATGGATTCCGGCTCAATCCCACTAATTTTGAGACAGGCCATGCTTCACGCGGTCGCCCTCTTCCGCACGCTTGGCGTCGTTAAAACGGTCGATGGTACCCACAAGATACCCAGTGATTCTGCGGATGCGCTCAAAATCGACGCCCTCGCCGACCATTCCGTTGTTCTGATTCAGTGTAATCATGTGTCTCTTCTCCTTTATCAATGTATCATCGGGTTGAATCTTTATTTTCCGTAGCAGCACTCATAGTGCGGCACCCCGGGATATTTCTTGCGCAGTTCATCCAGCCGTTCTTTGCTCACCGGTTCGCCCGCGCGGCGTCCGCAGCGGGGGCATACCTCGTCGATCACGCCGGTATAGCCGCAGACGGGGTCGCGGTCCACCGGATGGTTGACGGAGCCGTAGCCGATGCCGGCCTCCTTCATGCAGCGCACGATGGATTCAAACGCCTCCAGATTCTTCGCTGTGTCGCCGTCCAGCTCCACATAGCTGATGTGGCCCGCGTTGGTCATCGCGTGGTAGGGGGCCTCCAGCTGAATCTTTTTATAGGCGCTGATCGGATAATACACCGGCACATGGAAGCTGTTGGTGTAATATTCGCGGTCGGTAATGCCGGGGATTTTGCCGTATTTCTTTTGATCGATCCGGACGAAACGGCCGGAAAGGCCCTCCGCCGGGGTCGCCAGCAGGGTAAAGTTCAAACCGCGCTTCTGGCTTTCGTCGTCCATGCGCTTGCGCATATAAGTGATAATCTCCAGGCCGAGCTTCTGGCTCTCCTCGCTCTCCCCGTGGTGCTTGCCGACCAGCGCCTTCAGCGTCTCCGCCAGGCCGATAAAGCCGATGCTCAGCGTGCCGTGCTTGAGCACCTCCGCGATGCTGTCGTCCGGGCCGAGGTTGTCGGAATCGATCCAGACGCCCTGTCCCATCAGGAACGGATAGTTGCGCACCTTCTTGCCGCACTGGATCTGGAAGCGGTGCAGCAGCTGGCCGATCACCAGATCGATCCGCTTGTCGAGCAGCTCGTAAAACCGCTTGATATCGCCCTTCGCCTCGATGCCGATGCGGGGCAGGTTGATCGAGGTAAAGCTGAGGTTGCCGCGCCCGCAGGTCGTCTCGCGGGTGCGGTCGTGCACGTTGCCCATCACGCGGGTGCGGCATCCCATATAGGATACCTCCGTGTCGTAGTCGCCCTCTTTGTAGTACTGCAAATTGAACGGCGCGTCGATGAAGCTGAAGTTCGGGAACAGGCGCTTCGCGCTCACCTTGCAGGAGAGTTTAAACAGGTCGTAGTTCGGGTCGCCCTCGTTGTAATTGACGCCCTCCTTGACCTTGAAAATCTGTACCGGGAAGATCGGCGTCTCGCCGTCTCCCAGGCCGCGCTCCGTGGCCAGCAGCAGGTTTTTCATGACCATGCGCGCCTCCGGAGAGGTGTCCGTGCCATAGTTCAGAGAAGAGAACGGCACCTGCGCGCCCGCGCGGGAATGCATGGTGTTCAGGTTGTGGATCAGCGCTTCCATCGCCTGATACGTCGCGTCGTTCGTACTGTTTGTCGCCGCTTCCACCGCGTACTCATGCGCCCTGCGCGCTTCCGGCTCCGTGATCTCTTCATAGCCGTTTGCGCGCTGGTGCTCCGGCAGGAACGCCGCCAGCGCCTCTCCGTATTCCGGCGCATTGCCCAGCGTAACGTCCCATTCGATCCCCGCCTTCACCGCGTCCGCCAATGCTTTCGCGTCGTCCATCTTCATGGCCTTGGTGATATGCAGGTATTTTGCCAGTTCGCGGAAATACGCCTTGCGGAAGGTCTTTGCCACGCCCGGCGCCAGGGAATAATCAAAGTTCGGGATGCTCTGTCCGCCGTGCATTTCGTTCTGGTTCGCCTGAATCGCGATGCAGGCCAGCGCGGCATAGCTGCGGATATCGTTCGGCTCCCGCAGGAACCCGTGGCCCGTACAGAAGCCATTGTGGAACAGCTTGATCAGATCGATCTGACAGCAGGTCTCCGTCAGCATATAAAAATCCTCGTCGTGGATGTGGATGTCGCCGTGGATGTGCGCCGCCGCATAATCTTTTGGAAGCACATAGTTGTTGATAAAATACTTGGAGCCTTCGGAGCCGTACTTCAGCATGGTACCCATCGCGGTGTCGGTGTCGATATTGGCATTTTCCCGCTTGATATCCGCGTCGCGCGCATCCTCAAACGTCAGCTCCTTGTAGATGTCCATCAGGTCGCCCTCTGCCTGGCGGATCTTTGCGTGCTCCGCGCGGTACAGGATATAGGCCTTGGCGGTCTTGGCAAAGCCCGCCTCGATCAGCTTCTCCTCCACTTTATCCTGTACTTCCTCCACGGTGGGAACCGCCGGGTCCGGAAACGCCCTGGAAACTTTGTCCGTCAGGCGGTCCAGCGCAGCGCCGGTCATCTTCTCTTCCGTCACCGCCGTATTGGCTTTAAAAACCGCATTGCGGATCTTCTGCGCATCAAACGGTACCACTACGCCGTTGCGTTTTTTAATTTGTGTTGCCACTGATCTACCATCCCTTTCAGGCGCGCCGCGCCTTATGTAATCGCTGCGCCGGGCAGCGTCGTCCGCTCTTCCATTCAAAACTTACCGTCAAATACCTTTTCAATTCCGGGCGGCAGGCATTCCCCGCCGCACTCCTGGGCCCCGCTGAGCAGAGCTTGAATCCGGTTTGCATTTTACTACATCTTGGGGTTGTTGTCAACAATCGCTGTAACCGCCACTATATGTCGTATTGTCTCCATAGAGAACTACCAAAACATACCAAAACGTCGGAAACGCACGGACAAAGCCGTTTGCGCGTCCTCCGTGCAGATGGACAAACCGTTTTTTGTCTCTTTACGGGGAATAAAAAAATATTTTTACTCCAAAACGCAGCCCATGCTCTCCGCAAAACGGACCGCCTGTTCCAGATCGATTTTTGTGCGGTCAAATCGCACCTGCCGCACGTCCACGCCGTCCAGCCTTGCGCCGCGCAGGTCGGCGTTTTTGAGGACCGCGCCGCCAAGCACCGCATGGGAAAAATCGCAGCCGCGCAGGTCGGCCTTTTCCAGATTGGCCCGCTGTAAAAACGCATGGGTAAAGCACACGCCGTGCAGGTCCATGCGGCGCAAATCACAGCCGTCCAGCACCGTATCGGAAAAATTGCCGCCCCGGATCACCAGCCCCGTCAGGTTTGCGCCGGCAAAGCTGCTGCCGGTGCATTTGCAGTTCTCCAGCTCCGCGCCGAACAGGCTTGCGCCGTCAAAGGTGCAGTTGAGAAACGCGGTCCCCACATGCAGGCTGTCCTGCAAGGAGGCAAAGGAAAAAGTGCAGTTGGAAAACATACACTTCTTTGTCACCAACCCGCCCAGCGCCGCGCCGTAAAACCGGCAATCGACAAAATGAAAGCCGCAGAGCTCCCGTTCCGACAGCTCTGCGTCCTCCATATCCTGCTTTTCATATTGCTTCTGTGTAAAATCAAACGCCATAGGCCTCTCCTTTACGGTTTCCGCAGACGCGGCACCAGCAGCACCGCGACGATCCAGAACAGCTCAAACAGCAGCAGCGCCACCGTGCTGAGCTGTTTCAGCCCGGAATAGCAGGCCAGGAAAGCCACCAGCAGGAAGCCCAGCACCACCGCAACGGTCTGCAGCGCCACCGCCACAGAGATATTGCTCCGCTGGCGCACGCATGCGGTCAGCATGCGCATCATCGCCGTCGGGCGGCCCTTGGTTGCCATCAGGGCGTCTGTGCGCTCTTCCGGCTCCTTGACCAGATTCTCATAGACCTTACCCAACCGCTCCGGCAATACGCGGACAGAATGCTCGTCCAGGTCAAACACCTGCGCAATCAGCCGCGGCGTGACGTTCGGGTCGCAGGTCCGCACAATCAGGCTGATGCCGTTGTCCTCCATCCGGCGCAGTTCCGCGGCGCGGCGGCGGTCGGAATTGTAGGAGACAATGAACATCGCCACCAGATCCCCGCCGGAGGCCAGATACACCACCTGCTTGCCGCCCAGCAGGTATTTTTCCTCATAGTCCTTGGACGGCGGCTCAATGCTGTGGGTCTTCATCAGCTCCCGGTTGCCGACCAGAATACGCCGGCCGGACACCCAGCCCACGACGCCCCGGTCGTCCTCGTAGGCGATGTTGTCGATCTTCGGCAGCATATCCTGATGGCTCTTGATAATCTGGTCAAACAGGTCGCTCAGCGGCCCGCCGGTGGCGCACATCAGCGCCGTCGCGTCCACAATCGCGTCGTCGATGCGCTGGCCGCCAAACGTCTTGATGCCGTTCAAAATCACCGTGCCCTTGGGGAACAGGTCCTTGGCGTCCACCATCACCGCGTTTGCGGTGGAGAACTGGTCCACGGCGGGGTACCCCACCACCATGGCCCCGCAGCGCGTCGCCACTTTGTTCAGGCGCGCCAGCGGCAGGTTGACGCACAGCATGTTCGTCATCGGCACGCTGATGCACGTCGCCGCCGCAAAAACCGTGATCGCGCCGATCACATCCTTTTGCAGGAAATAGCACACGATGCACAGCACCAACGAAAGGATAAAACCGAGCGGTGCAATAATCTGGGAACTGTTGTCGCTCGGGTCGTTTTCATAACTGAGGCTCAGGAAATGTTTCAAAAAGCCCGTCTTGCCCTGATACGCGATGGCGGGCGTATCCGCCACGCAGCCCTTTGCCATCTGCAAGGCGGTATTGTGATCGTCAAAATACTGAACCGCGTATTTCTGATCCGGCGATGCGACAAACCGGAAATTGTGACGCACGCGCTTGACAAGCGAGAATTTGCCCGCTGTATTCAGGAACAGCGCCACCGCCGCAAGCACCGCGTATACGTGCATATTGGATGAGGACACGCTCTCCGGCGCAAACAGCAGCGCCGCCCCCTGGATCAGCGAGGCAAGCACCGCGACCGCTACGCCGCTGTCCGAGTTCGCCTGCAATTTGAACAGGGCTTTTATCCCGTTAAAGATGGTCACGGAACAGGTCAGCGCCGTGATTCCCAAAAACACCAGATTTAAAATCAGATACGTTTGCGTCGGAACCAGACCGCGGAGCATCTCCGGCAAAAAGCCGTTCATCTCCCCCAGTACGCCGAAAACCAGCAGCAAAACGGTGCATATCCCCGTTACGGTCAACCGGAGCGTCAGCTCGCGGAGGCTGGACCCCAGCTCGTGGGAAACCGACGGCGCGTCGGACGGGCTTTGATAATCGTCCAGCTCGTCCGGTTCCTCTTCCGTGTACGTTTCCTGCGGATCGTTGTCCGGCTCCTCTTCCCCCATGATGGAGAATTTTTTCTTTTTCTTCTGCTGGGGCGCGGGAAGCTCCTCTTCCGGTTCCCGGTAAGATGGTTCCGGCGGCGTTTCCTCCTCCGGTTCCGCCGCAAAGTCTTCCCAGAGCTTGACCGGCGCTTCCTCTTCCTGCGGTTTGGTCTGCACCGGGCGCGCTTGCGCCTTTTCCGGCTCCTCCTGCTTTTCCTCCGGTTTGACCACCGGGCGCAGCTTGGCCGGCTTGGGATAGGTCTTCGCCTCTTTCAAGATCACTTCCGCATAGTCATGCAGCTGCACCACATGAATCGGCGTCACGCCCGCCGGACGGTATTCCGCCTTTTTGACGCGCCCGCCGGACACGGGGCGGAGCGGCACTTCCAGCTCCGCGTATGTATCCGCCGGAGCGTTTTGCTCCGGCTCCTGCGCGCTGATCGGCGTAACGGAAGGCTGTACCTCCGGCCGCGCGGGAATCTCCGGCAGAGAGCTCGGCGCGGCGGGTTCCTTCGGCTGCGCAGGCGCTTCCGGCGCGGGCTCTGCGGCGGGGATTTCCTTTTGCGGGGCCGTGGGCTTCGACGGCGTTTTGGGCTGTGCAGGCTGCTTCGGCTGAACGGGCTGAATGGGTTCTTCTTCCCGCACCGGCTCAAACGGATTGGTGTCTTCGATCTGCGGGGGCATCGCGTAACCGCCCACCGCAGGGAATTCAAAGGTTTCCCCCTCCGCGGTCAGGTCCATCACCTTTCCGCCGCTTTTGGGATCCTTTTTGGCTTTTGCAGGACCTGTAAAGCTTCCCATTGCGGGGAACTCAAAGGTTTCATCGCCCACCGGAAAATCATTCCATATGGAAGGCGGCGTCTGCTGTTTGGGCGCCTCCCTGGGCTTTGGTTCCGCCGCCTTTTTCTGTGCCATCGGCAGCTCCACTGTCTCGGACGGCGCAGCCTCCGAAGCTTTTTGAACAGGCTCCGGGGTCCGCTGCGGGAACTTGATCTCAATGGTATTGGAATTCAGTTTAAACGCGCCGGTTTTGCGGGACACCGCCTCCATGCGCTGCTGACGCTCCTGATGCAGGTCTTCAAACCGCCTGGCGATCTCCTCGTCCATCTCTTCATCCGTCGAGTCAAATAAATAGGAGAAAATGGAGCCGGTTTTATCCGCCGGCTTCGCGCTTTGCACCGGCTTGGCCTGCGTCTTTTGCGGGTCCGCAGCGGACGCGCCCGCCGGTTTATCCGGCTGCAGCGTCCGCTCATACTGTGCTTTGTACTCCTCCAGGGGCTTGAGCTGCAGGCCGTAATAAATGTCGTCTTCCTCTTCAAAGCCCTTTTCCTGGCGTTTCAGACGGCGGCGTTCCTCTTTCATGCGCTTTTTTTCCGCACGGCGCTCCGTCCAGGACAACTTTACCGGTTCATCTTCCTCCGGTTCCCAGTCCTGCGGTTCTTCCGCTTCCATCCGCTCCCTCTGGGGCGCGGGCGTCCCCGGCTCTTCCATCTTTCGGACGGGTTCCGCTTCCTTGCGCGGCGGCGCCTGGCGCTCCGGTTCCCGAACCGGGCTTGGCGCGGGTATATCCGTACGCAGCACCGGCACAGCCTGTGCGCGTTCCGGCGCGGGCTGTGCGTCGGCTTCCGTCGCAGGGACCGCCTCTTCCCCCTGCTGCTCACGCAGGCGGCGGGCTTCCTGCAAAATCTCTTCTACAGAAAAATCATCGTGGGGATGATTGCTTTTTTTGTCCATTCTGTTCCCCCCTGTCTTACTTCATCGGAATTCCGCCGCGCTGGCGCGCCACCTCGTAACAGACTACGCCGCACGCAACGGAGGCATTCAACGAGTTTATCTTGCCCTTCATCGGCAGGGATATGACAAAATCACATTTCTCTTTTACCAGACGGCCCACACCGAAGCCCTCAGACCCCACCACTATGGCGGTCGGCCCCTTGTAATCGACGGAACACCAGTCCTGCCCGTCCATATCGGCGGCAAACGTCCATACGCCGCGCTTCTTCAACTCTTCCAGCGTCGCGGCAATGTTGGTTACCCGGGCCACCGGCACGTACTCCACCGCACCCGCGGAAGCCTTACCCACGGCGTACGTCAAACCAACCGAGTGCCGCTTGGGTACAATGATCCCATGCGCACCCGCGCACTCCGCTGTCCGGAGCACCGCGCCCAGATTGTGCGGGTCCTCCAGGCCGTCCGCCACAATGAAGAAGGGCGGCTCCCCGCGCTCCTGTGCCAGTACAAACAAATCGTCCACCGTCGCATATTCCTTGACGGCCGCGACGGCCACAACGCCCTGATGCGCGGCGTTTCCGCACATATAATCCAGCTTCTTGCTGTCCGCTTCCTTGACGGCGACGCCCAACTCCTTCGCCTTGGCAATCAGCGCGCCGATGCTGCCCGTGCGCTGCCCTCTGGCAACATACAGGCTGTCGATGGTCCTGCCGCTGCGCAGCGCTTCCAGAACGGCGTTTCTCCCTGCAATAATATCGTCCCCGCGGCGGTTCTGTTCTTCTTTTTTCATGTACTGCGTTCCCCTGCTTCCTGTCAATCGTCAAATCGTTGTTCTTCCGTGGGTCCGCCAGCCAGACCCGTATCATACAAAATGGCGCGAAGCCGCGCCAACCGAATGATCTCCATTTTTTCCGCCTGCGAATCCTGATCGAGCGGACATAAAATTTTTCACCATATTGAATACAATTGATCCAGGCAAAGCCGTGCAACCAATTAAAACATTCTTATACGATCGTTATAATCAGCCCGCTTTTACGCTGTTAAAAGTATTTTTTCACTCACAGCGTGAGGTTATTCTATCATACCCGGACTTTCAGATCCCCGTTCTGGGGCTGAATTACGTCTTTCTTTCACCCGCCGGTTATGATTTCATATTCTTTCAGCCGTCGGAAGCTCTGCTTCCGCTAACGGCGTGAGGTTATTATACCACAAAACACTCCCCTTGAGGATACCCAATCTGACGATATCCGAGGTGTTTTGCGTTTTCCACGGCGGTGTGGAAAACCTTCCTATGGTATTCCACATTACAGCGCCGCTTTTCTGAAAATTTTACTCGGCGTTGTGAAGATTCGGACGTGCAGTTAACATAACTTCACTATTTTCACCGGGTTTTCCACTTTTCAGAGGCTTGTACCCGTGGGTTCTCCACCCTTTCCACCGAGTTATCCACAATTCCTGAGCGGTTTTCCACTCGGTTTATGTAAACCTGTGGAAATACAAGCCGTATAAAAGCCCGGCCCGGTGCGGTTTTTCCGCAATAACTTGCGTAATCAGAATCATTTCGCCGTGATTTTCGGTGGAAAACACTGTGGAAACTGGTGAAAACTCGTTGAATCACACAAACAGGGCAGCGGTTTTCAGCCGCTGCCCTGTTTGTGATTTGTCTGTTTTCCACTGCTTTTTCAGATTATTTACACCAAAGATTTTCCTACGACAAAATCCTGAATCCCCATGGAGCCCGGTCCGACTTCGTACTTTTCAAAGCTGACGACCACATTTCCGTCCGGATCGATATAAAATTTCTGCTGGTCGGAAATCCCCTGGAAGCCCTCGACCGGCACGTCGGCGCTCGGCATAAAGTACGGCCACGCCTCCGGATCTTCCGCCACACGCTTATCAATGGTTTCTTTGATTGTTTTGTCCGCAATGCTTTTGTAATCCGGTCCCAAAACCTCCCGCAGGGTCAGATTTTTTCCTGTGGACAGGTCTAGGTTGTAGAAAAGCTGCTCCGTATAAGCGCTGGCCGCCGTCTCCGTCTTATAAATGACAAAGGAAAGCGTTTTTTCACTGGAGCTCTTCACCTCATACTGGATGTCCAGGATCACCGGCATCATTTCATTGGTATCGTAGCCGTCCGCAATTGCCTGCTCCCGGCGTTCCTTCGCCTCTTTGCGCGCCTGCTCCACAATCGCGTCAATCTTTGTCTGGATCTCATTATTAACGCGCTTTTCCATCTCCGTGTTGCCCGTTCCGGCGATAGATGGCTGGTTGACGGTAATCAGCTCTGTATCGCTTTCAATGGTATACGCGCGGAACGTCAGAACCCGCGCCACACTGCCCAGCACAGGCACCTCCGCCATTGCATGGGCAAAGGTTGGGCTGACGTTCAGCAGCGCCACAAACAGGATGCACACCGCCGCCGCTGCGGACAACACCGGCTTATACCAGGCGATGCGTTTGCGCGCCGCCGCACGGTCAAACGCCGCGTTTACCACGCTGTCCAGCTGTTCCGGAATTTCCATGGACTCGTATTGTTTTCTGGCCTCTTCAAGGTTTCTCATGATAGTTCCTCCCTGTCGTCTTTTAAAATACGGTTACGCTCCCTCTTGCAGATCCAGCTTCAAAAGCCGCAGCGCCTTGTACAGGCGCGATTTAACGGTACTGAGGTTTTCTCCGGTTACTGCTGCAATGTCCTCCAGCTTCATGTCTTCAAAAAATCGCAGAATGACGATGGTTTTGAGCTTTGGTTCCAGCTTCTGCACCGCGTTGTACAGGTCCACATTCTGTGCAACGTCCTTGTCCTCCCCAACGGGAAGCGCCGTCTCCCCGTACTCTTCCAGAGAAATGACGTTATTGCGCCGCAGGTATGTCAGCCCCTCGTTGACCATAATCCGATAGAACCACGTTTTCATAAAATCCGGATTGCGCAGCGTGTGGAGCTTTTCAATCCCTTTGACAATGGCGTTCTGCACCACGTCCAGCGCGGCGTCGCTGTTTTTCGTGTAACTGTACGCCAAGCGGTAAAAAGATTGCTGATTCTGGGTGATGTACTCCCGAAACGTTTGCATTGTTGTCAAAACCATTCCCCGCCCATCTATTTGAATTTGAAACCCTGTTTCTCATCTTCTGTTTATTAGATACCCGGCACAGCCGAAAAGTTGATATAGCAAAATGATATTCTCATTCAAAAACTCAAGATCTGGATAAAACTAGAAAAACGACGCATAACCGGCTCAAGCGAAAAGGGACCGATGCAGATTTTCTGTATCGATCCCTTTCATTCATTTTTTAAAGATTCTCTTCACTCTATCAATAAACACCTTATGACTGTAAATCAAAGCCATTTCTACATATCCTATTATACTGCAAACACCTACTACTACAATCAAACTCTCCCAGGAATGAATGGCTATAAAATGTTTTATAATTCCCATTGTCAGAATAAGAATCGGGATTGCACCCCACGTTTTAACTGCTGTCCAAAAGAATGTCAGTTTCGGTTGTTTTAAAACATGCGCAGCGAATAGGGAGTTAAAAACAATATATCTTAGAATCATGATAATGGGCCCAGATATCGCAATTGAAAACAAGCCTAAGTTTGCAAATCTGATTAACAAATATATAAATATGATATTTAAAATTCCGCATAGAAAATCCATTAATACCGTTAACTTTAATTTGTTTGTTACGATTGCAAGCTGCGACATGGTCGAAGTAGTAGCATTAAAAAACGACTGCAGTATCGTTAAGACGGATAGAATTGTAACCATTGTCAATTCATCCCCTGACAAAGATTTTTGCCACAACGCATAAAAATCATATGAGAAAACCAGAAACGCACTGATAGGAACAAATAAAATCAAAGCCATTGTTGTGATGGATTTCTTAACATACTCAACTAAATTTGATATTTGTCCTTTTGAATACAATATAACAAACATTGGCGTAAATAAGGGAGCAATGACCCCAATAACACTCGTTATATTATTTGGCATAGTACGCGCAATGGACAACAATCCCATTTCATGCTCACCAAGCATCTTATTGGCAATGATCAAGTCAAGACCCCGCATAAGGATCACACTCATGCTCGTAAACGCCATCCAGCATCCTGACTTAGCCAGATCAAAAGCATATTTACTCTTGGCGTATCGTAAATTGACATGAATTTCTGGGGTAAGTTTTTTTGTCAGTCCAATATTGAGCACCGCAACCACTGTACTGGCAATTAATGAAGCTAACGATATCCAATAGATCTTTACGGATACAAAATTCAAAAATACTATTATAATTGCAAAGCGAATGAGATGACTGACAATGTTCCTGACTCCTTGAATATCTGTTCTATTGGTAACAAAAGTTGATGTAGTAAATACCATTGTCAGCAAAGTTATAATATAAGAAACAAAAATTAATGCGAAAGTCAATTTCACATCAAACATGATTTCTGCTGGTATCGCCAAATAATTATTTATATTGGGTACAAAAACAAAGCTTACTAATCCAAGCAGTCCGGCAAGTACCGTATTCGCAACAATAAGACTATTAAAATAATGGTTAGCTAATTCAAATTCCTTTTTGTAAAAAGCGTCCGCAATAAATCTTGCTGCCACAGAGTTAAAAACAGAAGCCAATATAGACGCATAGGAAACAAAATCATTGGCAAGTCCTATAAAACCATAAGCCGAAGCGCCTACTTTTCCAACAATAATAGGAGATATGTAGAAGCTGATAACAAACTGAATCATAAAGGCCAATATATTAATCGCTATATTCTTATAAGTCTGTTTACTGTTTGACTTCATTTCCATTATACTAATTCCTCATTATTACTAAAACATTTTAGAATCTGATATTAAATGATTTCATATCATTCTCTTATTGATAAAGGCTGCTTGCTATCCTTTTTGCTTATCTAAAAAAGTATTTTGAACGGACTGTACTTGTATTTCAATAGAAGCTATAGCGATAGAAAAACAGATAATCATATCCGGAGCAAAATAACCAATAGAAACAGAAGAGATTAAATAATAGATAATCAGGCCTAAAATCCAGACATTTTCATACAATTTTTTATTCTGACGTAACTTTAAAATAGATCTCCACCATCTTTTCCAGACCAGAAAAATCATTAAATTTCCAAAAATTCCAAACGATGCAATGGTATCAAAAATCCCCACATCATCCGCATAATAAAGACCCGACGGACCTCTGGCAATATGGACTAACGGCGATGTAATCGGCCTTATAATCCCCATCCCAAATATCGGATTCTTTTCAAAAAAAGAAAGCCTGTAAAAGATATTTTCTATTCTAATATTTACATTATGTGCTTCCGCCGCATATTTACTGTTATCTGATAAAATAGAATTAAAAATATACTGAAACTGAGGTATGTTCATAACTACTACGATCGACAAAGCCAATGCGATCAGCGTAAAAATTCTCTTTTTATTACCTCTGTTTTTAAACAGAAGCATTCCAAAAACAGCGCACAATACTGCGATCGTTGTACCCCTTGTTTGATTCACAAAAACAATGCAGTATATCGATAAAAACAAAAAAATGAGTCTGACCGTTTTGGGGATAAACTCGGTTGCTTTTTTATAATCCCCAATTAGAAAAATTGCTAATAAGGGAGCATATGAAGCTGCATTTCCATATCTTAGAAGATTATTTCTTAATACGGTTCTCTCGATCCCCTGTAAAAAAATGATGCCAAAATTATTATACAATACGGACTGTAAGCATGATATAAAAACGTTTACCATTGCAAAAACAACGATTACTTTCAGGATTTTTTCAAAAAGCGGTTCATTATTTGTAAATATAGGAATGATAAACAGGAGCAACATGCAATTTTCCATTACATATATATCAAAGAAAGACTGATTATAAGCAACCACGCTGTACAGCCCACATACCAAAATAGATACTAAAACAAAAACAATAAATTTAGTCCAGTAATCCAACTTAATAACAGTAGACTTGAATAAAAGCAATAGAATGACCAAACCAACTATAATGACTTCGCCTGTACGATTCACGCTATCCGCAATTCCATTTAAACTTTCCGCCGGTAAGAAACCGAAAAATTTCATATTTATAAATAATAAGACCACAAATAGCGATGTAATTAAAAAACTTAATTGTGGGACTTTATATTTCACCATTAATTAATCCTGCTCTCTTTAACATCAATTTACATACTTTTAACGATTTCTTGGATTGCTTAAGTACAAATAAATCTTTTCTAAAATTGCTCTTCACCGATGAGGCCGTACTTTTTCCTTCCAGATGTAAAATCCCTATCTGTGGATCAAAAAGCATTTTATAATCATGCAATACACATTGCAGTTTTAATAAATCTTCTTCAAAATACATAAAAGTACCGTTAACAAAGGCATTGTTCTCGTTTTGAATGTAACCCGGTCCATATATAACACACGCACCATGTATTACAACATCAGAGGAAGGGCTTAATTGCTTTTGTGTGTTCAAATTATCTTTTTGATTTGTATAAGAACGCAAATGCAGCATAGAAAGAAATTGTTTGGCATAAATAACAACTTGCACTTTTCTAAGGTTGCGCAGAATGAACTTTAAATCTGCTTCTGTCATGCAATGCCCTCTGATCGGGCTTTGATGGACTTGTGATATTGGATTAAACACATCCGGGCCAAGCACATCAAATTTACTGTTTTGGTATATCGTATAAATCTTCTCTATGAAACTTTCATCGTCAATAATCGTATCATTATTGATACAAACAATAAAATTCGCACCTAACTTTTGCTTTGCATAACGATAACCAATATTATTTCCCTCCGCAAATCCGCTGTTTTCACGATTTAAAATAATATGAACCTTTTGATCTTTGATAAACTCCGTTTGAAGCGCTTTCCCGGACCCGTTAGGAGAAGCATTATCTACAACTACAATGTCCTCAACTGATGTACACTTTTTTAAGGACGCTATACAATCTCTCGTTTCTTCAATATTTAAATAATGAAGAATAACAAATACACATTTATACATTTATTTCTTTTCCTTCAGTTTACAATATATTGTCATCAAAAAGGCCAACGCTTGAAATCCAAACAATCTATACAGTAAAACAAATAGTTTGGCCCCCCCTGTACAGCTCTGCAAAATATAGTCTTTTTCTTTATACTTTGCTTTCATAAGCTTCTTTTCACTTTTTTCTAACGGATGTATTCTGACAATCATTGAAAGATACCCATTAGCAAAACGGGACCTGATTTGATCTTTATCAATCCCCTCATATTTCAAACTGAAGAAATCGTACCATTTACTCTGATAGCTCCAACTGCTAAACGCATATTTATAGCCTACCTTAGCAAAGTTACTCGCTTCTTCATCTCTCCTATAAAAGTAAACACACTCGTTTATGTAATCAAAAGAGTGTGAAGATAACAAAAATTGATATAACCAATCCCCGTCTTCCCCCATGGACAAAGCCCTATCAAACCGTATGTTTTGCTGTTTTACGATTTCTCCCTTATAAACATTTCCCCAAACAGTATTCACGATACAGCGTTTCGTCCATAAAAACATTAAATTGGGATTGTTGTCTTTGATAAGACCTTCTGGAAATTTTGAAGTATTAAAACGATACTCTTGAACCGTCTTTGTAAACGTCGCTGTTCTTCCAAATATCACGTCCTTGGGTTCATTACTAAGCAAATCGTTAAATTTTTGCAACGCATGATCCGCTAAAATATCATCCGCATCCATAAAAAGAATATATTCTCCAACAGCGCTTTCAATCCCCATATTTCGAGCCGAGCTGACGCCGCCATTTTCTTTTTGAATTAAAATAAATCGGGGATCACTCGTATACTCTTTACAAATTTCAACACTATTATCTTCTGATCCGTCATCAATTAATAAAACTTCATAGTCCGCATAACTTTGATGACAGATACTCTCTAAGCATTCTCGCAAAAACTCTTTTGCGTTATAAACAGGTACTATAATCGAAAACCTCATGATATCTCCTCAAATCTTCATGCTATTATTTTCCGCAATCTATTTTAAAACAGCTTGTTCAGGCTATTTCATTCGTTCCGACCAAATGCAAGCAGATTAACGCCTGTCAGCCTCCAAATTAAATGGTATATTTATCCATATAAAAAGAAAAGAGTGACGCTCCCGGCATCACTCTTTATAATTTATTTAATCCTATCCTGAAACCTAACACTTATGTCACTCCTCAATCTTCCCTATCCCTTACTGTGGTCAAAATCAATTTTATCATACCAATATTTTTGACGCTCTGTCAACATCCAATTTATGCGAATTCTCAATCCTTACAGGATTCGTTTATCCTATCCGTAAACCAGTATAGACAGATTTTTCGTATAAGTCAAGTTCGATCGAAAAAGCGGCACAATCTCCAGATTGCTCTTTCTCTTAGATAAGAGAAATTACAATCCATAAAATGGCATCAGTCAAAGATCTATCTGCCTATGAAAAATGAAAGAAGCCGATGCGGCATGCCGCATCGGCTTCTGATCGTTTTAAACCAGGGATTACTTGCTCGCTTCGTAAACCGCAACCGCGCAGGCAACGGTGGCGCCGACCATGGGGTTGTTGCCCATGCCGATCAGGCCCATCATTTCCACGTGCGCCGGCACGGAGGAAGAACCCGCGAACTGCGCGTCGCCGTGCATACGGCCCATGGAGTCGGTCAGGCCATAGGAAGCCGGGCCAGCGCCCATGTTGTCCGGGTGCAGGGTACGGCCGGTGCCGCCGCCGGAAGCAACGGAGAAGTAGCGCTTGTCGTTCTCGATCGCCCACTTCTTGTAGGTGCCCGCGACCAGGTGCTGGAAGCGGGTCGGGTTGGTGGAGTTACCGGTGATGGAGACGTCCACGCCCTCCTTCTTCATGATCGCAACGCCTTCCAGAACGTCGTTCGCGCCGTAGCATTTGACAGCCGCGCGCTCGCCGTCGGAGAACGCCTTCTCTTCCACAACGGTCAGCTCGTCGTTGAAGAAATCATAATCGGTCTTCACATAGGTAAAGCCGTTGATTCTGGAGATGATGTAGGCGGCGTCCTTGCCCAGGCCGTTCAGGATGATGCGGAGCGGCTCTTTGCGGGCGCGGTTTGCCGTCTTGGCAATGCCGATAGCGCCTTCTGCGGCGGCAAAGGACTCGTGGCCCGCGAGGAACGCGAAGCACTTGGTCTCATCGCGGAGCAGTCTTGCGCCGAGGTTGCCGTGGCCGAGGCCCACCTTGCGGTTTTCCGCAACGGAGCCCGGGATGCAGAACGCCTGCAGGCCGATACCGATCGCCTCAGCGGCGTCGGCAGCGGAAGAGCAGCCCTTCTTGATCGCAACCGCGCAGCCCAGGGTATATGCCCAGCTGGCGTTTTCAAACGCGATGGGCTGAACGCCCTTTACAATAGTATCCACATCGATTCCTTTGCTGAGGCAAAGGTCGCGCGCTTCTTCGAGGCTGGCAAGGCCATACTCGGCAAGACACGCTTCGATTTTGGCAATTCTTCTTTCTTTACCTTCAAACTTGACATCGTTAGCCATGTAAGTTGTCCTCCTTTATTCTGCTTTCTCCGGCGATTCCCCAAAACAGGAACCCGCCGTGTTCGGAAAGTTCGGTATGTTCCCTGCCGGATTATTCTTCGCGCGGGTCGATGTACTTTGCCGCGCCGTCAAAGCGGCCATACTGGCCGATGTTCTTTTCGTAAGCGGTCTTCGGGTCCACACCGTGGCGGATATCTTCCATCATCTTGCCAAGCTTGACAAACTGATAGCCGATGACTTCATTATTTTCATCCAGAGCGGTCTTCAGAACGTAGCCCTCAGCCATTTCCATGTAGCGGACGCCCTTTGCGCCGGTGCTGAACATGGTGCCGACCTGGGAACGCAGGCCCTTGCCGAGGTCTTCAAGGCTGGCGCCGATCGGCAGGCCGCCCTCGGAGAACGCGGTCTGGCTGCGGCCGTAAGCGAGCTGCTTGAAGATTTCGCGCATGGCGACGTTGATCGCGTCGCAGACGAGGTCGGTATTCAGGCACTCCAGCAGGGTTTTACCCGGCAGGATTTCAGCGGCCATCGCGGCGGAATGCGTCATGCCGGAGCATCCCAGCGTCTCAACCAGCGCCTCCTGTACAATACCGTCTTTTACGTTCAGGGTCAGTTTGCAGGCGCCCTGCTGCGGCGCACACCAGCCCACACCGTGGGACAGGCCGGAGATGTCTTTGATTTCATAGGATTTTACCCATTTGCCCTCTTCCGGGATCGGCGCGGGGCCGTGGTTCGGGCCTTTGGCAACAGGACACATTCTTTCCACTTCATGGGAATAATTCATATCGGTACTCCTTTCGGTTTCAAGTTTCCTTGGTTTAACCAACATACATACTGATTATAAGCTTTTTTGCAAAGTTCTGCAACACCTTTTTCGCGCCTGCGGCGGTTTTCCCGGCAGGCCGCTTCGATTAGAAAACCAGAACCAACACGCCGGAGGACCTCTTTTAATCATCCCTACCGGCGTAATCCAGTATTACCTTTTGGCAGTCCCTGCAAATCCATGCGGGAAATAAAAAGGAACCGAACGCTTTATTCTCCAACAGCACTTCGTCCTCCTGCGGCAAAACGGACACGCTGTGCCTGCGTTTCACCCATGCGATCCGTTGGTTGCCCTGCAGAAAGCCCTGCTCCATTTCCCTGCCGCATACGGGGCACTTCATATATACGCCTCCCTGTCGCTCAGCATGATTTATATCCTTTTCATCCGGAACCGCTCAACGGCCCCCGGGAACAGCCGGTTCAGCAGCGCAAAGGTCAGCCAGCCCAGGCAGGCCCCCAGCGTGTTCAGGATGAGGTCGTCCACATCTGT
The DNA here is from genome assembly GCF_015667585.1 of Clostridium sp. D33t1_170424_F3. Lineage (GTDB taxonomy): Bacteria > Bacillota > Clostridia > Oscillospirales > Acutalibacteraceae > Anaeromassilibacillus. The sequence continues at coordinate 89,890 of NZ_JADPEG010000012.1, forward strand.
GGTGCGGAAGCTGAACAGCTGCAAAAACTCGATCAGGAACGACACGCCAAACCCGCACAGCAGCGCCCAGCGGAACGCCTCCCGTTTTTTCCACAGAAGCGGCACACAGAAGCCAATGGGCACAAACATGCCGATGTTGCCCCAGATATTGATGAGCAGCTCGCTCGCCGTTCCTCTGCTCCAATAGATCAGAATGGTCCGCAGGGGAATCAGATTCACTTCGCCGCGAACCGTAAAATCCCCGCGGAACAGGAAGTCCAGCGAAACAGTCACCGACGCCAGTCCCGCCAAAAACAGCACGAGCAAAATTACGCCGGTTTCGTGCAGGGCCGTCGTTTTGTGTCCCTTCTTCCGGTGATAAAAACAGACGCCCAACCGCAAAAGCAAAACCACCGGGATCACCGGCAGCAGGTCAAGCAGCATGGATTGTAAATAAAGCAGGATCAGTTTCATAAAGTCCCTCCGTGTATTTTCTTCAGCATACCACAAACGGCGGGAGACTTCCTGCCAAAACTGTTGCCGATTTCTTAATTTTTCCAAACGATTGGAAACGCCAAATACCCGTTACCGGCCGATATGTCAAATATATTCACCTATTTTTACATTTAAAAGAACATAAAAACCCATTCTTTCTTTTCTCCGCGGTTTTCAGTCCGATTCATAAATATCCCTACGATGTCCGATTGTCAAGATAAGGATGACGACCTTGCCGTCCTGTATCTCGGCGATCAGGCGGTAATCGCCTACGCGATACCGCCATTGGCCGCTCCGGTTCGCCGTCAGCCCTTTTCCATGCAGGCGCGGGTCGGTGCATCCCTCCAAATTTTTTCTGATCCACGCCGTGATAAAAAGCGCCGTGTGCGGATCAAGCTTTTTCAGCGCCTTTAACGCTTCCCTGGTAAATTCCACACGATACGTCACCTGAGCCCCAGCTCCTTTTCGACTTCTTCCAGAGAATAGGTCACAGGATCTTTGCGGAATGACTGCATCGCCTTTTCATATACTTTCAGGTCGTACTCCTCTTCCATGCGTTCCAACACGGACTGGCGCACAAGCTCCGAAACCGACATGCCCTTCAGCTCCGCATATTTCTTGATCAGCAGGAAATCCTCGTCGTTCAGTCTTAAAGATATGGTCATATACATGCCCTCCTTGTGTAATACATTGTATTACACAACACTTTGTTTTTCAACCGCTTTTTTCAAAAGGAACATCAGGGACGGCAGGCATTATTCAGAAGCTTCTTTCGATTCCTGTTCCAGCACTTCAAGGCCCATTTCGATCAACTTAATAACTGCTACCGTTCTATTTGGCATTCGGTTATTAAAACGATAGTCGTCAATTCTTTTAAGAAGATCATTATCCACGGTTATTGTAAATCTTGTTTTATTGTTTTCCATACTTTTCACCTCAGTATCATTATACATAAGTTCACCTAATATGTAAAGGTGAACTTGCGCAAGTGAACTTTATTCTCCTTTTGTTGACTAATCACCTAATCATCTTTATAATATAATCATACTATCATCTTTTCATCTTGCATATAAAGGAGGATACCTTATCATGAAATCAAACATAAAGTTTACTATGTCATTATCGCAGGACTTGGTGAAAAAAATTGACGAACTGAAACAAAAAGAATTTTGCAGCCAAACAAACAATGAAGTATTTCTTCAACTGATAAACCTTGGTCTTGAAACGGCGGAAAAAACACAGAAATAGGCCTGATTTTCTCTGAGCTGTGCGCGCGGCTGACCTTTGTACAGGCATTTTATTTTTTCCATATCTTACCTTTCCGCACGGGTTACCCGACCATACAATTACTTCGTTTTTTCTTCCTATTATGATATTCTTCTATACAAGAGGTGAGAACAATGTTGGATGAAGGTGCATTGAGAGCGATTGGCCAGAGGCTTAAAAAGTACCGTTTGCAGGCGGGGATGACACAGAAACAGCTGTCGGAAATACTGGACATTGATGAACAATATTACGGGCAGGCTGAGCGCGGCGTAAAAAAGCTGAGCCTTGAAAAGCTGATGCTTTTTTGCACTTATTTCCAGATTCCCCTCGACGATATCATTAAGATTGATGCGAAGGATGAGGACGACCCCATAAAGCGCGCTTACATATCAGAACTCTCCCAATTGTTGATTGATTGCACAAGAGAAGAGCTGGCCATGATCATTTCGATGGTGAAAAATATTGACCTTCTCAAAAGGGGTATTTAATGGAACTCAAAGACGTCCTTCGCAAACTCCGCCTGCATTACCGGTACTATCAAAGGGAACTTGCCGAATATCTGGAAATCGACCGCTCCACCTACGCCTATTATGAAAGCGGAAAAGCCACTCCGCCTCTGGATACGCTGCTTCAACTCAGCGACCTGTACGGTGTGACGCTCGATTTCCTTGTCGGCAGGGAATGGGCTGTATTGGGTTCTTGCACAAAGAGAGAGAAGCAGGAAGGTGAATAAACTTCACCTTCCTGCTTCTCTCTTTTATTTGTTTTAACCACACAAAAAACGACGTACCCTGCTCCGCTGTCCAAAGGGCTGAAGCGTGGTACGTCTTCTGTATCTGTTATAATCGATTTGTTGGCATTTGTAAACCTTTTTATTTTTTTCTTTCTTTTACCGTCACATGCACGGTGTCCCCCGGCTGTTTGCCGATTTGGACGCGGATGTCCTTGCGCAGGCCCAGGATATGCCCCGGCGTGCCCATCCGCACCAGCGAGCCCCGGTATTCCACCCCGTCAAACGTCGCCGTGACCGGCACGCGCCCCCTGCCGAATTCCTGCTTAACGTCAAACGGGATTTCCACATACGCCCCGTCGATGTCCGGCACCTTTTGGATCACCGCGTCAAATGTATAGACTGTTTCGTTCATACTGTCCCTCCCTTGTGCAACCTCTGCAAGTATTTTTACAGATAACGCGGGCTAAATTCATGAAGCGCCAAAATATTTGCCATGGTATTGTCAAATTACATATGTTAAGATACAATGGAGAAAATTTGATTCTTTGTGAGGTACAACAAATGAACGCAACCTGTCAGAAAGCAAGAGGCTTTATATACCGCAACGCCAGGCCGCTGGACCTGGCCCGCTGGCAATACCACTTTGAGGACGGGAGCAGGGAAGCGGTACTCCGCGCCCTGTCCTTCTATCAGAACGAGGACGGCGGTTTTGGGCACGCTCTGGAGGCGGACGCATGGAACCCGCACTCCTCGCCCATCCAAACCTGGGTCGCCACGGAGATTCTGCGCGAAATCGATTTTACAGACCCGGCGCACCCCATCGTCAAAGGGATTTTGCGCTATCTGGAAAGCGGAAAGGATTTTAACGGTTCCTTCTGGTATAAAATTGTGGAAAGCAACAACGCGTACCCGCACGCGCCCTGGTGGTATACCGACGCGGACACGACCGACCACAGCGATTACAACGCCACCGCCTGTCTGGCCGGGTTCATCCTCCGGTTTGCCGAAGCGGACAGCGCGCTGTTCCAAACCGCCCGGCGCGTTGCGCGGGAAGCTTTTGCACAGCTTGCCGACGGGCAAAGGGAAAACGGCCTGCACACCCTCACCTGTTACTGCCGGCTTTTGGAGTATCTGGAAAGCGCCCGCCGGTATGATGTGATCGATCTGCCCGCCTTAAAGGAATTGCTGCGGAAGCAGGTGCACGACTGCATCACACAGGACACCGCCGAGTGGGAAACCTCCTATGTCTGCAAGCCGTCGCAGTTCCTGAACCGCCCGGACAGCCCCTTTTATGCGGACAACCGGGCGATTGCCGACTATGAATGCGACTTTATTGTCAAAACGCAGCTTGCAGACGGCGCCTGGAACATCCCCTGGGACTGGGGCGGCGCATATGAGGAATGGGCCGTCAGCAAAAACTGGTGGAAATCCGACCGCATCCTTTTGAACCTGCTCTACCTGAAAGGCTTTGGAAAACTATAACGCCATGGAAAAGGAACCGCGGAACGGTACATGTTCCCGCGGTTCCTTTGTTTCTTTCTATGGGTCAAAGCAGCCGGCACGGCTGTAAGTCGTTCCGTTTTACCGCACGGGTCGCCACGTAAGTGGGAACGTTGTGCTCCTTCAGGTTGCCTTCTTCGTTTGTATCTTCCTGAATATGCGTCAGGATGAACCCCGCCTCCAGCTGGCCCCCGATCTGCTCGTCCAGCGTATGGGAGAACTGTACGCCGCTGTTCGTTTCCATCAGCTGTTTCATCTGCTCCGCATGTTGCAGCGGATTGAACGGCAGAGTATTCAAAAGCATCTTTTCGTCGTTATCGAACAGGTAGTTCACCCCGTTGTCAAAGCCCGCCAGCAAAACGCCGCCGTCCTTTAAAACGCGGTAGCATTCCCTGAAAATCGGTTTCACCTGTTCCACATAACAATTGGAGACCGGGTGAAAAATCAGGTCGAAGCTCTCATCCGCAAACGGCAGCGGTTTCGTCATGTCCGCGCGGATAATCTGAATGTCATAGCCTTCCCGGTCCGCAACCATGCGCTCGGACTCCAGCTGCTTTTCGGAATAGTCGAACACGGTACAATTCGCGCCCGCCGCCGCAAAAAGAGGCATCTGCTGCCCCCCGCCGCTCGCAAGCCCCAGCACCTTTTTTCCTTTCAGGCTGCCAAACCAGTCCATCGGCACGGCCTTGTTGGGCGTCAGCACAACGCTCCAATCGCCGCGCGCCGCGCGTTCGCATTCCTCATGCGAAACAGGGATGCCCCAGGTCCAGCCGTCTTTTACCCATTGGTCGATGGTTTCTGCATTGATATTTTGGTAATCCATTGGTTTCTCCTTTTTTACTCTCTTCCAAATGCTTCATATGACATTTGAAACGCCTCTTTTCATAAAGCGACCCGCGCGCCGAATGCGCGCATACGGTCGTGTTCCAGTGTAAAGCATTCCATTTCAATTGTCAACAAAAGCCAAAACGGGCAGGACGCAAACGCATCCTGCCCGTTTCTGTTTATTTTTTGTCGTCAAACATTTCCTTGAGCTTATCAAAGAAGCCCTTGCGCTTCTGGTAATTCTTTTCCTCCGCGCTGTCGTCGAACTCCTTCAAAATGTCCTTCTGCTTCTGGGAGAGGTTCTTCGGCACCTCGATGGTCATGCGCACAAACTGGTCGCCGCGCCCTCTGCCGTTGATGTGCGGGATGCCCTTGCCCTTGAGCTTGAACACGTCGCCGGGCTGGGTTCCCTCGCGCACCTGATAACTGACCTTGCCGTCGATGGTGGGAACCACCACCTCCGCGCCCAAAGCCGCCTGCGTGAAGGTGATCGGCATTTCGCACCAGATGTCGTCGCCCCGGCGCTCAAAGATCGGGTGGGGCCGCACGTTGACATAGACGTGCAGGTCGCCGTTCGGGCCGCCGTTGCTTCCGGCGTTGCCCTGCCCGCTCACGTTGAGCATCTGATCGTTGTCGATACCCGCGGGAATGTTGATCTCAATGGTCTTCTGGCGGCGGACTCTGCCGCTGCCCTTACAGGTATCGCAGGGCGTCTCGATGACCTTACCTGTACCGCCGCAGCGGTCGCAGGTGCGGGCCGTCTGCACCATGCCGAACGGCGTGCGCTGGTTGATGCGCACCTGCCCGCTGCCGCCGCACTGGGAACACGTCTTCGCGGAGGTGCCCTTCTTTGCGCCGCTGCCGCCGCAGTCCGCGCAGGCGTCCACCTTATTAAAGGAAACCGTTTTGTGGCAGCCCTTCGCCGCCTCTTCAAAGCTTATGTTGACAACCGCTTCCGTATCGCTGCCGCGGCGCGGCGCGTTCGGATTGGCCTGGCGCTGCCCGCCGAAGCCTCCGAAGAAGCTGTTAAATATATCCCCCAGATCGATGTCGCCGCTGAACGGGCTTCCGCCCCCCGCGCCGCCGCCGAAGTTGGGGTCTACGCCCGCATGGCCGAACTGGTCATACCGGGCTTTTTTATCTTTATCGGAGAGTACCTCGTACGCCTCGTTGACTTCCTTGAATTTGGCCTCCGCTTCCTTGTCGCCCGGGTTGAGGTCCGGGTGGTATTGCTTGGCAAGCTTGCGGTAGGCTTTTTTAATTTCGTCATCGGTGGCGTTCTTCGGCACGCCCATCACTTCATAAAAATCCCTTTTATCAGCCACACCTATCACTCCTAAAAGGCGCAGCTTCCTTTTCAAGGCCCGGTTCCCGTGGGCCCTGACGTTCTACGCCAACACAAATTTCAGCCGCGGCAAAAGGCCGCGTTCTCTATCATAGCAGGTTTTTGGCCCGCCGACAATCGTTTTCGACAGAATTTTCCCATATCCCTGTTACGGCTGAAAGCTGCTGCGGGCGCGTTCCCGTGCCCGCAACAGCCTGTCGAACCATTTAAATACTCAAACCGGGAGCAGCCTCCGGCGCGAAACGCCTTATCCCTCCTGCGGGGGAAAGGGCCGGCCGTGCATACAAACTCAGTTTGCGTCGTCTACGTCTTTGTACTCCGCGTCATACACCGGATTGCCGTTCGCATCCTGCGCCGGTGCGCCCGCGTCGCCCGCCGGGGCAGCGCCCTCCTGCGGGGCGGCCGCTTTATACATCTTCTCAGAAGCTGCATACAGGGCCTTCTGCAATTCCTCGGTGCGGTTCTTGATGTCGTCGATGTTGTTCGCGGAAATCGCTTCCTTCACGGAAGCCGCTTTCGCCTCCAGATCGGTCTTGTCGGCAGCGTCCATCTTGTCGCCGCTGTCCTTGATCAGCTTTTCAACGGAATAGCAGAGGTTCTCCGCCTCGTTCTTCGCGTCGACTTCCTCACGGCGCTTCTTGTCTTCCGCCGCAAATTTCTCCGCATCCTGCACCGCCTTATTGATATCGTCCTTGCTCATGTTGGAGCTGGAGGAAATCGTGATGTGCTGCTCCTTGCCGGTCGCAAGGTCCTTTGCAGAAACGTTTACGATGCCGTTCGCATCGATGTCAAACGTAACCTCAATCTGGGGGATGCCGCGCGGCGCGGGCGCGATGCCGTCCAGCTTGAACAGGCCAAGCTGCTTGTTGTCGCGGGCAAACTCACGCTCGCCCTGCAGGACGTTGACCTCAACCTGGGTCTGGCCGTCCGCTGCGGTGGAGAAAATCTGGCTCTTCTTGGTCGGGATCGTGGTGTTGCGCTCGATGACCTTGGTCATGACGCCGCCCATCGTCTCCACGCCCAGGGACAGCGGAGTGACGTCGAGCAGCAGCAGGCCCTCGACCTCGCCGCCCAGAACGCCGGCCTGCAGGGCCGCGCCGATGGCGACGCACTCATCCGGGTTGATGCCCTTGAACGGGTCCTTGCCAGTAAAGCTCTTGACCGCATCCTGCACCGCCGGGATTCTGGAGGAACCGCCGACCAGCAGCACCTTGTTGATCTGGCCGATCTGCAGGCCGGAATCCTTCAGCGCCTGGCGCACCGGACCCATGGTCTTTTCCACCAGATCAGCGGTCAGCTCGTTGAACTTTGCGCGGCTCAGGGTCATATCCAGATGCTTCGGGCCGGTCGCGTCCGCTGTGATAAACGGCAGGTTGATCGAAGCGGAGGTCATGCCGGAAAGCTCGATCTTTGCCTTCTCTGCGGCTTCCTTGAGGCGCTGCATGGCCATCTTGTCGCCGGTGAGGTCGATGCCGGATTCCTGCTTGAAGGTCATGACCATCCAGTCCATCACGCGCTTGTCGAAGTCGTCGCCGCCCAGGCGGTTGTTACCGGCAGTCGCCAGAACCTCCTGCACGCCGTCGCCCATCTCGATGATGGAGACGTCGAAGGTGCCGCCGCCCAGGTCGTACACCATGATCTTCTGCTCGTCGCCCTTGTCGATGCCATAGGACAGCGCCGCCGCCGTCGGCTCATTGATGATGCGCTTGACGTCGAGGCCCGCGATCTTGCCCGCGTCCTTGGTCGCCTGGCGCTGTGCGTCGGTGAAATACGCCGGAACGGTGATGACCGCGGAGGTCACCTTCTCGCCCAGATAGGCTTCCGCGTCCGCCTTCAGCTTCTGCAGGATCATTGCGGAAATTTCCTGCGGGGTGTAGCTCTTATCGTCAACGCTCACTTTATAGTTGGAACCCATTTCCCTTTTGATCGAGGAAATGGTGCGGTCCGGGTTGGTGATCGCCTGGCGCTTTGCCACCTGGCCGACCATTCTCTCGCCGGTTTTGGAAAACGCCACGACGGACGGCGTGGTTCTCGCGCCTTCCGCATTGGCGATCACGACGGGCTCGCCGCCTTCAATAACTGCTACGCAGGAGTTTGTTGTACCAAGGTCAATACCAATTGTTTTACTCATAATACGTTTCCTCCAATATCATTCGGTTGTATTTTTATCATCTATCTGTCGATGGGGTCCGGGAGCGAATCAGTTGGCGACAACGACAACCGCGTGCCGCACGACCTTGTCTCCCATCTTGTATCCCTTCTGGAACACCTGCGCGATGACGTTTTCGTCCGCGCTTTCGTCGTCAATATGGGATACCGCATTGTGAATATCCGGATTGAACGCTTCCCCTACCGCGCCCATCTCCGCGACGCCGAGTTTTTCCAGCGCCTTCAACAGCTGCGCCTGGACCATTTCCACGCCCTTGCGCAGGTCCTCCACACTGCATTCCTGCTGGGCCAGCGCACGCTCCAGGTTATCCGCCACCGGCAGGAATTCCTGAACGGCCGCCGCCGTCGCATCGGTATAAATTGAAGCCTTTTCGCGCTCCGTCCGCTTGCGGAAATTGTCGTATTCCGCGGCGGTGCGCAATAACTGGTCTTTCTGCTTTTTCAGGGCCGCCTCCGCTTCGTCCAGCTTTTTCTGCATCTCTTCTTTCTCCGCCTTGGCTTTCTTGCCGCCAAAGCCTCCTTTGTCCTTCTTTGCTTTTTCCGCCTGAACCTCGGGCTGTTCTGTCTCCGGCTCCGCGACGGTTTCTTCCTCCGCCTGCGGGTTCTTTTCCTCCGTGTTCACTTTTGCCCGGACCCTCCTTTATTTCGTCATTTGCACCCTGGGGCGCTCTCTATATTAAAAATCGTAATCCATCAACTCTGTCAGCATTTTCCCCACGGAATCGGAAAGATATTCCATATGGGCAATCACTTTTGCGTAGTTCATGCGCATCGGGCCGATGATCGCCAGCGCGCCCGCGTCCCGCCCGCCGATGGCGTACCGGGAAATCACCACGCTGGAATCCTTCAGCTCCGGCCGCTGGATTTCGTCACCGATCAGCACCTTGACCGTTTTGGTCCGCTGCTCCAGCAGACGGTTCAAATCGTCCTCGCGCGCCAGAAAATCCATCACGCGCCGCGCCGTCAGCGCCAGGTCGGGGTAAAACAACAGGTTGGTCTGACCCTCCATGCGGATTTCCGCCTGCATGGAGTCCCGCGCCACATCCAGCACCGCCATAAACGCGGACGACATCAGAATCGCCATCTCGCCCATGGAGGCCGCCAGCGTCTGCATGAACGCCGGCGTCACCGCCGACACCGGAAGCCCCGCCAGCTTTTCATTGAACACGCGGAAGAACACCCGCAGGATTTCCTGCGACAGATCAAAGTCGCAGTGGAATACGCGCGTCTTCATCGTGCCCGCGGAGGTCATCAGGATGACCATCGCCGTGCGGCGGCTCGTCTGCACGAACTGCACCGCCCGGATGTCCGCCGAACGCCCGCTGGGCGTCGTGGAAATTGCCGCGAAACGGGTCGTGGCCGCCAGCGCGCGGGAAACGCCGTCCAGCAGCTTTTCCGGATCGTACGCGCTGGAGAGCAGCAAGCTGTCCAGATACCGTTTTTCCTCGCGCGTCACCGGCTTGCGCTTCATCAGGCTGTCAATGTACACGCGGTAGCCCTTCTGCGAGGGCACGCGCCCCGCCGACGTATGCGGCTGCTCCAGCAGCCCCATTTCCGCCAGGTCGCTCATCTCATTGCGGACCGTCGCTGAGGAAACGGCAAAATCGAGGTTGTCACAAAGCGCCTTTGAACCGACCGGCTCCCCCGTGGCGACATACAGTTCCACCACAGCCGCCAAAATCTTTTTCTTTCTCTCGCTGAGTTCCAAGCCTCTCACCTCTTTTGCGTTTAGCACTCTATTTGTTTGAGTGCTAACTCTAGATACTAATTTATCATTACTTTGCCCGATTGTCAATAAGATAAATGTAAATTAATTATGAATCTAAAGACAGGATTTCCCAAAACCTGCATAAAAAACGGGAAAGCCGCGGTATTTTCCGCACCTTTCCCGTATATTTGATTGAACATATTACGAATTGTATAGAATTTCCGATAAAAGCGCGTTGGAGACCAGGAATCCGCGCGGGGTAAACCGGAAGCCGCCGCCGTCGCACTCCGTCAGCCCCGCCTGCTCATACCGCTTTGCGGCGCGCTTCCAGGGATCGGGGACCGGCGTTCCGTAACGGGCGCCATAGGCGTCGTCCCGCAGGCCCTCCGTCAGGCGCAGCGCCAGCATGGCGAATTCCTCCGGACAGCCCGCGGGCATCTCCGGGTCGCCGTCCTCCACCGGCGCAGCGCCCGCCAAAAACGCGCGCAGATCCCGTTCATAATAGAAGCGCTTTCCGTTCAGAAACGAATGCGCCGCCGGACCGAGTCCCAGATATTCCTCGCAGTGCCAGTATTTCAGATTGTGGCGGCTCTCGCGGCCCGGCCTGGCAAAGTTCGAGATTTCGTACTGTTTCAACCCGGCCTTTTCGAGTTCCTCACATGATAGCAGGTACAACGCACAGGATTCGTCCTCGTCCGGCAGCAGCAGGCTGTCCCGCTGTTTGTCATAGACCGTGCGCGGCTCGATCTTTAATAGATAAGCGGAGACATGCTCCGCCCCCATGTCCGCACAGAAGGCGATGGACCGCCGCAGGCTTTCCCGGTCCTGTCCCTGAATACTGAGCATCAAATCCAGCGAAATATTTTGAACGCCCGCCCGCCTGGCGTCACGCACCGTCTTCGCCGCCTGCGCCGCTGTGTGCCGCCGACCCAGCAGGCGCAGCTCTTCGTCATTGGCAGACTGCAACCCGATAGAAAGCCGGTTCCCACCGGCGGAAACAAAGCCCTGCAAAAAATCTTCCAGATGGTCTCCGGGGTTGACCTCCGCTGTAATCTCCGCGTTGTCCAGCCCAAAGCAGGCCCTTGCCTGCTCGATCAGCCGGGCAATGCGCGCCCCACCGAGCAGTCCGGGCGTGCCGCCGCCAAAATAGAGCGTATCGGCGGGCCTGCCGATACGCTCCTGTTCGTATTTTATCCGTTCCACTATACAATTTGTATAATCATCCAACATTTCTTCCGATCCGTGCACGGAATAAAAGTCGCAGTAAGGGCATTTTTTCTCACAGAACGGCACATGGATATAGCATCCGATCTTATTCATCCAGCTTCAACACGCTCATGAAGGCTTCCTGCGGCACCTCGACCGTACCGAGCTGGCGCATGCGCTTCTTGCCTTCCTTCTGCTTTTCCAACAGCTTCTTCTTTCGGGTGATGTCGCCGCCGTAGCACTTGGCCAGAACGTCCTTGCGCAGCGCCTTGACCGTCTCGCGCGCGATGATGCGCCCGCCGACGCACGCCTGAATCGGCACCTCAAAGAGCTGGCGCGGAATTTTTTCCCGCAGCTTTTCCGCCATCTTGCGGGCGCGGGGATACGCCTTCTCCGCGTGGATGATGAACGACAGCGCGTCGACCACCTCGCCGTTCAGCATGATGTCCAGCTTGACCAGGTCGCTCTTTTGATAGCCCGCCAGCTCGTAGTCAAAGCTGGCGTAACCGCGCGTACGGGATTTCAACGCGTCAAAAAAGTCATAGATGATTTCATTCAGCGGCAGTTCGTAGTGAATGTCCACGCGGTCGGTGTCGATGTAGCTCATATCCTTGAACACGCCGCGGCGCTCCTGGCACAGGTCCATGATATTGCCAACGTATTCCTTGGGCGTGTAGATGTGCGCGTTGGTAATCGGTTCATCCGCCTGCGCAATCAGCGACGGGTCCGGATAGTTGGTCGGGTTGTCGATGGAAATCATCTCTCCGTCCGTCTTGGTGATGTGATAAACCACGCTCGGCGCGGTTGTGATGATGTCCAGATTGTATTCCCGCTCCAGCCGTTCCTGGATAATCTCCATGTGAAGCAGGCCCAGGAAGCCGCAGCGGAACCCAAACCCCAGCGCAATGGAGGTCTCCGGCTCAAAGGAAAGCGCCGCGTCGTTCAATTGCAGCTTTTCCAGCGCGTCGCGCAGGTCGGGATACTTCGCCCCGTCCGCGGGGTAGATGCCGCAGAAAACCATCGGCTGCACCGCGCGGTAGCCGGGCAGCGGCTCCGTGGCAGGGTTGTCCGCGCGCGTGATGGTGTCGCCCACATTGGCGTCCTTGACTGCCTTGATCGACGCGGTGATGTAGCCAACCTCTCCGGCCTCCAGATAGCCGGTCGGCTCAAAGCAGGTAGCGCGCATATAGCCGCACTCCACCACCGTGAATTCACTTCCGACGCTCATCATGCGGATGGTGTCCCCGGCGTGGACGCAGCCGTCCTTTACCCGCACATGCGCGATGACGCCCTTGTACGCATCGTAATAGGAGTCAAAAATCAACGCGCGCAGCGGATCGTTTTCATTCCCCTCCGGCGCGGGCACATGCTTGACAATCTGCTCCATGACCGCGCCGATATTGGTCCCCATCTTTGCGGAGATACACGGCGCTTCGTCCGCCGGGATACCGATCACGTCCTCGATTTCCTGGCGCACGTGCTCCGGCTGCGCGCTGGGCAGGTCGATCTTGTTGATAACCGGCACAATTTCCAGCCCGGCGTCCACCGCCAGATAGGTGTTGGCCAGCGTCTGCGCCTCGATCCCCTGGGAGGCGTCCACCACCAGCACCGCGCCCTCGCACGCGGCCAGCGAGCGGGAAACCTCATAGTTGAAGTCGACGTGGCCGGGCGTGTCAATCAGATTGAACACGTAGTCCTGCCCGTCCTCGGCGTTGTACACCAGCGTGACGGCATGCGCCTTGATGGTGATGCCGCGCTCCCGCTCCAGGTCCATGTCGTCCAGGATCTGGTCCTCCATGTCGCGCAGGGAAACCGACCTGGTCTGCTCCAAAATGCGGTCTGCGAGCGTGCTTTTCCCGTGATCAATATGTGCAATGATACTGAAATTGCGGATTCGTTCGCGTGGTACTGACAAATGAATCACCCGTTCTGTTTAAAAATCAAATCGTTCCCGTCCATATTCCTTGATCGTCTTCGGGAAACTTTGTTGCTCTCATAATAGAGTATTATACCACAGAAATTCGCGCACTTCCAGCATTCTATCATTGGATCGCCTTCCGCCTGTCCGATCATGACACCGGCTGACCATACTTGGACGGCTTCGGCTTGCTGGGCGGGTCGTCCGGTCCTTTTTTCTGCAAACCGTCCAATTCGTTTGTAAGCGCCTGCCCGGCAGTTTCCGCATCGCTGTCATGGATCGATTCATCGCCGGGTTCCACAAAGTCAAATTCCACGTAAAGCGTCTCCCCGTCAAATTGATTCCCGTAGCGGTAATGGCCCGGCTGCAGCGCGTCTTTCCCGTAGAAATAGACGGGTGCAATTTCATGCTTCCCGGTGGAATGCGGCTGAATTACAAAGGCGATATCGTGCCATGCGGCGTCCGGCAGGTAGGCGAGCTTTTCCCAGCTTCCGTCCTCATTCTGTCTTTCCAGCCAGTAATCTTCGCCAAAAGTCATCTCCTCATCCGTCGGGTTGCTGATTAGAATTGTGATCGTCTCTGCATCCAAAGGAACCGGGTCTTCCTGAACGGACAACGCCCTTATGGCGCGCGCCTGCATCAATGCAGGCGGCTGTGCCGCAGGCGGGCTGCTCTGCGAGGGCGCAGGTCCGCAGACTATCACGTCTGGTGTGCGCGATTGCATAGGTCCTATACTGTTTGCCGCACAGCCAGATGCCGCCAAACACGCCAAAACCAAAACACCTGCAACAATTTTCCTTTTCATCGCACTTCCTCCTTTACAGATATCATTCTATAGAGAATACAAGTCAGAGATGGAAATTTTTTCAGCGCGCCCCGGCTGTTGGCAGGGATTCCTGCATAAAATGCCAGCGATTTCCTCATACTAAAGCCGAGGTGAAACATATGGAATATCTCTGGGCATTTCTGATCGGCGGCGCGATCTGTGTCGTCGGCCAACTACTGATCGACTATACAAAACTGACCCCCGCCAGAATCCTGGTTCTGTTTGTCACGCTGGGCGTCGTGCTGGGCGGACTGGGCCTGTATCAGCCGCTGGTGGACTTTGCCGGCGCGGGCGCGACGGTACCGCTGACCGGCTTCGGCTATGCGATGGCAAAGGGCACGCTGGAAGCCGTGCAGCAGCAGGGGTTTCTGGGCGTCTTTACCGGAGGCATCACGGCAGGCGCGGCGGGCATCGCGGCGGCGGTGTTCTTTGGCTATTTAGCCGCCTTGTTTTCAAAACCCAAGGATAAAGGATAACCGCTACCTTCGCTATGGCAAATACGCGTACAAAGGCCTGCGTATTCTGCAGGGGCGCATTTTCTGGACGCTCCTGATGGAGTACGGAAAACTGGTCTGGCGCAAAACACGCGACGACTTCAACAAAATGCGGGAGCGCCGCAAAAACAGGAAAAAGAAAACGGGCAGGTAATCACCTGCCCGTATCATTTCCCGCCTGTTTCCGGATTAACCCGTCTCCCCAAACCGTTCCTTACTGGATGGAACAATCCAGGTAGTGCTCAAGCTCTTCTTCGTCCTTCTTTTTCTTTTCAAAGAAAAGGACGACTGCCACTGCTGCAGCGGCGACTGCGGCCATTGCGGAGAGTATGGTAATAAAAACAGCAAAGTTGTTTCCCTTTTTCAAATCGAGCACCTCCATTTTTTATGAGCGCTGATACAAGCTCCGATTGGTTGAACCCATTTTGCAGGGCTTGTATACCCTCTTATCATTTATATAATATGATAACCGCTTCCCATAAAAAAGTCAAATGAATTTCCGGTTGGAAACCATTCCCGCCGAAAAGCAACAAAAATTAGAAAAAGCAGAGCATGCGCTCTGCTTTCAGCTTTCCATCGCGTATTCAATTACGCCTGTGCGGCATTCAGCTTGCGGGCAAGCGCAGCCTTCTTTCTGGCGGCGTTATTCTTGTGCAGGATGCCCTTAGCGGCAGCCTGATCAATCTTCTTCACCGCAACGCGAACGGCTTCCGCCTTGTTCTCCGCGTTCGTATCCAGAGCGAGGTCCGCCTTCTTGATCTCAGACTTCAAGCTGGACTTGAAGGATTTATTGATCAGCGTCTTTGTCGCAGTTACCTTAACGCGCTTCTTTGCAGATTTAATATTCGGCATGGTTCCACCTCCTTTGGTGCTGTCATATGAAGTTTATTTTATCACCATATATACGAAAAATCAAGCTTTTTCAAAATAAAAGTACAAGGAGAGATTGAAATGGAATTTCGCACCGACCTTGCCCTGGAATACACGGAACCGGGCAGCCAGAAGGTAGAGCAGAAAAAGAACTGCACGATCACCCGCATTAAGGAAAACGGCGCGGACTACGTCACGCTGGAGGTGCCCGCCATCTCCGACCATCTCGACAGCAACAACGCGCTGCTGCACATGCTGAGCGACGAACTGACCACCCTGCTGCCGGAAGAGGGCCTTGTTCTGGTGGCAGGTCTGGGCAACCGGGCCATTACACCGGACGCGCTTGGGCCGCAGACCGCGGAGCAGGTGCTTGCCACACGCCATATCAAAGGAGAAATCGCGCGTGTAACCGGGCTGGACGGCCTGCGCCCCGTCGCGGTGGTCAGCACCGGCGTATTGGGCTGCACCGGCGTGGAGACGCGCGAACTTCTCTCCGCGCTTGTAAAAGAGTTCCAGCCCGCCGCGCTGATTGCGGTCGACGCGCTGGCTGCCCGGAGCCTGAAACGATTGGGCTGCACCATTCAGCTCAGCACGGGCGGCATTTCCCCCGGCTCCGGCGTGGACAATGCGCGGCCCCAGCTCAGCCGTGAAACACTGGGCATACCGGTCATCGGCCTGGGCGTGCCGACCGTCGTGGACGCCGGCACCCTCGCCGCGGACCTGCTGGGGCGCGAAGCGCCGCGTGAGAAAGTCGCGCCGCGCGGCGCGACGATGGTCGTCACTCCCCGTGAAATCGACCTGCTGATCCACCGCGCCGCGCGCACGGTCGCAATGGCAATCAACACCGCGCTGAACCCTTCCCTCTCCGTCGAAGAATTTACCATGCTCGCCGGTTGAGCAGGCTGAGCCTGCATGCACGGCGCGGGCGGACGTTCATTTATGACAACAGCCACGGATGTCCGCGACGGAAAGAATACGCTCCCGTGTGCACGGCACAGCCGGCAATCCGCTGAAAATCCGAAGAGAAAGTGAAAAACAAAGCTTCACCGGCAATATAACGCACACAAGACATTGCACGTCCTGACCAGAGGTCCGGAGGTCTGTCAAAGGGACCTCCCGCATACACATAGATGATAGGCGCGGTCTTTCCGCGCAGAATTGTGAATGGCGGGGGATCGTAAAAATGAAAAATTGGCAACAATACGGACTGATGCTGTGTTCCGCCGCGCTGGCTGTGGTAGCGGTTTTCTGTACGGCGTGCCGTCTTCCGGAACTCCATATGCAGGACGCCGCGCTGGCCGCGGCCGGCTTCATCCTGCCGGGCGGCGCAAAGGAAGCGATCGAACACGGCTTCGCCAGCGAAGAAACCACCGCGTCCCCTGCGCCGGCGCCCTCTTCTTCTTTGCCTCCGCCGTCAAGCGCCGCTCCTTCTTCCTCAACGCCGCCCAGCGCAGTATCGTCCGCACCGGCGGGCGCTCTGCCCACCAAAACGCTGGATGAAACGGTGACAGGCAGTATAAAGGAGATGAGCATCGGGAATTCCGGCATTCAATATGAAAACATGTGGGTGAAAAACACCAACAAAAACCATACCATTGACATTCCGGCCGTATTAAGCGAACAACCGGCGGTCAAAATAAAAAAAGACGGTTCCATACAGGTATTGATCTACCACACGCATACCACGGAAGCATACGCCGGTTCCAGCCGCACACAGGACAATTCCCTGAACGTGGTCTCGGTTGGCGAAGAGATCACGAAAAAGCTGGAGGCCGCCGGAATCGGCGTGGTGCACGACACCACCTGCCACGACTATCCCAGCTACAACGGTTCTTACGACCGTTCCGGCGAAACCATACAAAGGAATCTGGAAAAATATCCGGGGATTCAGGTGACGCTCGACATCCATCGCGACGCCATGGGCACACAGGATGGTACACGCATCAAACCAACCGTTCTGGTGGACGGCAAAAAGGCCGCACAGGTCATGATTATCTCCGGCTGCGACGACGACGGCACGCTTGGGTTCCCCAATTGGGAGTACAACCTGCGCCTGGCAACACGATTGCAGAAGTCGATGTCCGACCTGTACCCCAGCCTGGCGCGCCCGCTCAATTTCTGCCCCCGTAAATACAACGAGCATATGACCAAAGGCTCCCTCCTGGTGGAATTCGGCACGGAGGTCAACACGCTGGAAGAGGCCAAATATGCCGGCCAGCTGTTTGGAGACGCGCTGGTGAAAGCGCTCAACCAGCTCACCTGATCCAGAGTTCTGGAAAGGACGTTTGAAATGAAAAGGAAAGGCAATTTCCGCATCTTTCTCGTTTCGTTTTATTGTACGCTATGTCTGCTGATTCTCGCTGCCGGAATTTTGCAGGTGGATTATTATTCGCGCCAAACCGGTTTTGGAGATCATAAGACGTTAATTTACGCATTGACCGGAAAAGACCTTCATCTTTGACAACATACAGCCTGTCTGTTCACAAAAAATTAACCGGTCCCGCTTCCTGGCAGTCCCCGGCTCCGGTTGCTTTCTTATCGGAATATGGTATAATAACCTCACGGCGTTACCAAAATCAGAGATTTTGACGCCTGAGAGAACATTGTTCCGTTGTGATGGAGGCTCCGCCTCTTCATGGAATAATAACTTCAAAGCGTTACCAAAAACAGAGATTTTGTCTTCTTATAGAACACAGTGTCGTTATGACGGAGACTGCGTCTCTTTAGGGAATCATAACGAAGTTATCGTAAGAGTCTTGTCAAAATCTGCGTATGTTCAAATCTGCCAGACCCCAGCCCCGTTTTAAAATGTACTACCGGGCGGTCTTTCACGTCCCGGAACGCCCAGGAGGTTTGAAATTGAAGAAACATAATCGGGCATTTATGCTCTTTTTCTTATTTCTCTGCATAATCCCCGTCATCGGCACAGCGGCTTTTGCCACAGAGGACCCCGGCCAGCAGCAACAGGTCATCGGCCGCACGCCGGAATCCTCTTTTCCGCCGCCTGTGGAACCGACGCCGGACCCCACCGCTCCCGTTGTGGACCCCACGCCGGAGACGCCGCCCGCAAACACGCCCACAGATCCGCCTGTGGAAACGCCGCCGGAGGAACCAAGCGAACCACCGGTTACGCCGCCGGTCTCAGAACCGCCCGCTTCCGTTGCGCCGCCCCCCTCTTCCACGCCGAGCAGTTCCCGCCGGCCAACTTCCCGTCCGGAATCCTCCAGCGAGCCGGAATCCTCTTCTTCCTCTGCGGTTTCCTCTGAGGAAAGCTCCTCCAGCACGAGCTCTATCGTGCTGCCAACCGTCAGCGTACCGGATGAAAGCACGCCGCTTCCCTCCTCAAGCATGGCGCCCGTTGATAATCAGAAGACCAATTGGATCGGCATCCTCGCATGGGTGTGCATCGGGCTGGGCGTCGCAGTGGTTGTCATTGTCATTCTGAGCAACCGCCGGCCCCCCAGAGGCGGCAGCGGCCGGAAACGGTACCGCCGTCCCAAGCGCCGGAAAAAGCACTTACTAAACGATAAATATTATCGAAATTTAAGATATTAAAGCCAACGGACTCCTGTGTGACGCCTTTTGCCGCACAGGAGTCCCTATTTACTTTTTTGAGTGCTACAAATTTTACGACTTTATTTATTTTTTCGTTGTGCCACCGTATGGTAGTAATTTAACCTTTCTTCTCTCACATAATAGTAGCATAGAATCAGAGGTGGAAACATGTATTTTCATCGGATCGAGGATCTGCGGATTGACAGCGACAAAACACAGCAGGAAATTGCGGATATGCTCAACTGCAAACGCGAGGTTTACCGGCGCTATGAAAAAGGGCTCCGGGAAATTCCCGTCTGGGCGCTGATTAAGCTTGCGCGGTATTATCATGTTTCTACAGACTATCTTCTGGGACTGAGCGAACAGAAAGGAGGTATTCATGGATAAAAAAGCCATCTTTTTTGATATAGACGGCACGCTTCTCTCCTCAGAGAACGAACGGAATTTCTGCATCATGCCCGGTGTGACAGAGGCTCTGGAGGAATTGAAGCGGCGCGGGCATATCATCGCCATTGCGTCCGGCCGTCCGGAACTTTTTATCCACAAGTATTTTCCAGGCCTGTTCAATAACTACGTTGCAATGAACGGCGCACATGTCGTTGTGGAAGGAACAACTGTATTTGAAGAGTTTTTCCGCACCGAGCAGGTTCGCGCGCTGATGAAATATTTTGACCGGTACGGCTGCTGGTACAATTTCGTTGGCAATGCGCACGGCTGGGCCTGCCATGTGCCGCAGGAAGTCATCGAGCCGCTGAACGACAGCTATGGACTGCCCGGATACTTGTTTACCGAATGGGAGCCGCAGGACGTTCACGCCAGTATTTTGGATTTTGTCTTCCGGGACGAGGCGCATTATGAGCAGTGCAAACCCGCCTTCCGGGGACCCATGGTGCTCAATAAGCACCCCGGCACCCTTGCCGCGGACCTGTCCTTTAAGGGGCGCGACAAATCCCGGGGCGTTCGGATTTTCCTGGAAAAAGCCGGTATCAATCCTTCAGACGCCATCGCCATCGGGGACGGATTTAACGACATCACGATGATGGACGCGGTCGGCTGCGGTATCGCCATGGGCAACGCGGTCGATGAATTGAAAGCCGCCGCGGATTATGTGACGGCGGCCATCTGGGACAACGGAGTGGAAAAGGCCCTGGTACATTTTAATCTACTGTGATTTAAAACTGGCAGAACCCCCTTTGAACGCGGCGGCAGGCCCCGTTCAAAGGGGGTTCTGCCTTGTGGGGAAGAAACCGGTCAAAGGAATGGCAGGCTTTTGCGCCGCAGACAAACGTCCCCCGTGAAAGACAGTTTTCCTTTTCACTGTCTCTCACAGGGGACGCCTATCAGATACTCATTAAATTTTCAGATTCCGTCAATGCACCGCTGCCGGCGCCGCCGCCGTACGGCCCGCAGGGCAGATATTATATATGATTCCATCCTTCGCCACCATCGAAATCGGGATGCGCGGCAAAAGTTTATGAATGACTTGTACAAATCCGTTGACAGGCGCTTCCGCCATTCCTGTCACAATGTGAGTCGCTCCGATTTGCTTTGCAAAGCCGACTGCCATAAGCGGGGCGTCGTCGTAAAAATAAACCGACATTTCAGCCCCCACGTCGCGGGATGTCTGCCGGAGATATTCCAGTTCCTCGCAATCCGCATCAAATCCCGCCGAGGTGGGCTGTACGCACAGTACATGGATCGGTATGGAACGCTCTTCCGAGATCTTTTTCCCTGCTTGAATCAATCGGTCGCAGTCGCGCTGGCCTGTTACGCAAACCAGGACCGCTCCTCCAGTCTTCACCAAATAGACCTCCTTTCCCCAGGTTCATGCCGGGGAGAAAAACGCCCCGGCGCAATGTGTGTCATCTGTTTTCCTTGCCCTTTAAGTATAGTAAAAATCTGGGCGGGTATGGTAACAGATGGTGTATAATTTGTGAATAATCCGTAAATTGACTCGTCAATTTTCTACAAAGTGCACATTTCCATCCCCACCCTGCCTGTTTTCTTCCGAATTGCCCCGCTTCAAATCCGATTTCCTTTTACAAGTTTATTGTACCACAATTTATATGAAAAATCTAATTACAAGTTTTAAATTTTATGTAACTTTTATAAATGCTTGCAAGCAAAAACGGAGCCGAAACCGGCTCCGTTGCCTGCGCCCCTAAGCGGTTTGCGAGGGCGTTTATTTCAGGATTGTAAGAGGATCCACCCATTTTCCGGAATTTTTGACCGCAAAATGCAAATGTGCTTCATCTGCGCTTTCGCAGGGGGTCACGCCGACGGTCCCGATCTCCTGGCCGGCTTTGACGGTATCGCCCGCTTTGACGTTCATGTCCTGCAGGCCGCAGTAACAGCTTCCTACATTGCCGTGCTCAATATAGACCACGTTTCCGAACAGGTCGTCGTGATAGGCGTCTTTGACGGTGCCGTCCGCGATCGCCTTGACCGGATCGCCTTCCTTGGCGGCAAAATCAACGCCCGCGTGAACGCGCCAGTCCTGCATGGTTTCGGAGTAAATCAGATTCTCCCCGCTGAACTCGCGCAAAACGGTTTCCCCTGCCGGATAAGAAAAGCTCTGCGGCGTCACCGCAGTCTGTTTGGCCGGCTCCGCAGAAGAAGCCGGCTGCCTGGGCGGCTGGCTGCTGGGAACGGCGCTTTCTGTCTTTTTGGGCTCCTCCGAGGAAACCGGCGCGGTACTGCTGGCCTTTGGAACCTCCAAAATACCGCTGACTGCTTCGTTTGCCGGATGCGCCGCCTGGCTGCTGACGATTTCTTCCTGCGGATTGGTGTAGTTGACTACACTGTCGTACGTAGTCCAGGCTGCCACGCCGATCGCGATCAGGCAGACGCCCAACGCAATGTAAAAGCCCTTTGGTGAAAAGCTGCTGGATTTATTGTTCTTCTGAAAATGTTTATTGCTCATTCGTTGCACCTCCGAGTTTATTTTTGCCACTGAAAACGGGGAATATTCGGAAGGAACGAAAATACGGGCACTCTTTTTCCAAATCTTTGCAACAATTTGATCCGGACATGAAAAAAGGCCGAATCCTTGCGGATTCGGTCCTTTTTCTTTTAGCTTGAGGGGTATATTGAGGAGGGTAGAACATGTATCAAGTTCTGGTGCGGCTCCATTCCTTGATTACGACTTTATTATAATCGTTTTATCCGTTTCAGTTGTTAATATGCTATGAATATTCTTTTAACGTTTTCTGCGGAATTTTTGAACGTTTTTTGTACCGAATCGTAGAAAAGAATCCAACTGGAAAGAATTTGATAAAAAACTTTTCAAACAAACGTTTACAGTCTTCTCCCCTGTATGCTATAATACTAATCAATAGAACATACAAGATATTGCGGTTTCCGCCGCATTTTTTCCCATCCGTACCGATTGAAAGAGAGGGCCTGACCATGCTGACAGAAAGCCAGAAAAAAGTATACGATTACCTGAAAAGCAGGGCGCAGGGGGGCTTGCCGCCCACCGTGCGGGAAATCTGTAAGGCGACCGGCCTGAAGTCCACCTCCAGCGTACATGCGCATTTGAAGACTTTGGAGCGCGAAGGTTATATCAGCCGGGACGCCGGTCTGAACCGCGCGATCCATCTTGCAGGGGAACAACCCACCGTACAGGTTCCGATTGTAGGCCGCGTGGCGGCAGGCCAGCCGATCCTGGCGGTCGAGGAAGTGGAAGGCTATGTCCCGTTCTGCCCGCCCAGCCTTAACGGGGACGAGTATTTCGCGCTGAATGTCCGTGGGGAAAGCATGAAATGCGCGGGGATTCTCGACGGCGACGTTGTTGTCGCGCACAAAACCGCTGTAGCGGAGGAAGGGGATATGGTTGTCGCCCTGATTGAAGACGAAGCGACCGTCAAGTATTTCCACCGCGAACCGGACCGCATCCGCCTGCAGCCGGACAACCCGGAGTATGAGCCAATCTATGCTACGGATGTGACGATTCTCGGGAAAGTAGCCGCCGTATTGCGCTATTATAAATAAGTTATACATAAGAGAAGCAGCCTTCCAGACGTGGAGGCTGCTTCTTTTTGTGCTTTATCGACAGCGGCTTGCCTGCCGCCCATTTCCTGCCTTAACGGAAAGCGGAACCGGTGCATAACCCCCGCAAATCCCTCATTGCCTGCGCAAGATCGGCCCGGATGGAAATGGACCGTTTCCGAATGGTCTGCGGTACATCTGCATACACATCGTTGATCCGGATCAGCCGCGCGGATGGAAAATTGCTCACCAGCATTTCAAAGGGATAACGTATGATCATCGGGGTGTTGAAACCGACGCCCAATTCCAAAAACACCGTGTTCTGCACCACCCCTTCCCGGATAAACCGCTCGTATTGCTCCCAGTTGACCAGATGCGGCCGTTCCACAAACGCGTTATCACAACGCAGATTGGGTATCAGCGGCGCGCCGCAATTGGGGCAGTATAGAATGTCCTGCGGGCGGACGGCAAAGGAATCCGGCATATTGCGCACCATTTGCTCTACCCATTCCTCGTTTGGATACACCTCCTGCGTGCAGGGTTTGGAACATTGGAAATAGCCGTAATTGCCCTGCGGCGCAAAAATATCCGCCTTGAAAAATCCGGCTTTGTCCACCTGGCTGTCGCAGTTGGTGGTAATGATGAAATGCGGCTTTTTCTGAACCAGGGCAAACAAATCCCTGTAAGGCTGCGTGCAGGCCGCTTCATAGCGAATATGCCAGATATGCCTTGCCCAAAAGCCCCAGTATTTTTCCCGGTTTGCCGGGGATAACCGCCAATAGAGGCTCTGGATGTCCACAATCGTGTGTATTCCCATTTGGCTGTACTCCGGATACCATTTCCGGACAAGTGCCGGATCGGTGTAGCAGAGGCCCCCTGCCGCTGACAGTCCGCTGCCGATCCCGATGACCAGGCGATCCGCATCCAGAATCCATGCGGCAGCCTGCTCCATCCATGCGGTCCCTTCCTTTTGCGTTTCCCGTTCACCCATATCGTCGCCCTCTCATCCCTGCAGCAATTTCTGATAAATTTGCCGGTCCTCATCCTGAAATACATTAAAAATAACCCTGTGGACCGCATCCGACGATGCAAGGAATTCTATCACGGTCCGAACCGCAATTTCTGCGGCCTCCTGTCTGGGAAAGTGAAATTCGCCCGTGGAGATACAGCAGAAGGCCACGCTCTCCAGCCGGTTTTTCTCCGCCAATTCCAAGCAGGAACGGTAGCAGCCCGTCAGCTGGTTACAATCCGCTGTGGTCAGCGGCCCCCGGATAACCGGGCCCACCGTATGCAGGACATATCTGGCTGGCAGGTTAAAGCCGGGAGTGATTTTTGCACAGCCGGGTTTTTCCGCTTTCTCCTGGTCCCGCATCAATTTCCAGCATGCCAGCCGGAGCTGAACGCCCGCAAAGGTATGGATGGCATTATCTATACAGCCGTGGCAGGGTAAAAAACACCCCAGCAACTGATCGTTCGCCGCATTGACAATGGCGTCCGTCCGCAGAGTCGTAATATCCCCCTGCCAAAGACAAATTTTCGGACGGATAAACGGCGGTGTTTCCGCATCGGTCACACCCTTTTCTTCCGTTACCGCCTGCAAATAGGCGTCCTGTACCTGCTGGAAAGCGGCGCTGACGGGAGCAGGCGGCCGGACGTTGAACAGAGCGCGCAGCAGCATCTGCCGTTCTTCCGGCCTGCGTGGAATCTCTGTCCCCCAGTAATGAGGCTGTTCCTTCATCAGCTCCCGGAGCAAATACACTTCCTGTTCCGCGCGTGTCATATCGCTTCTCCTTCTACCGGCGTATCACGGCCTGTTTTGGGCAAATCTCCGCGCATTTTCCGCAGTGCAGGCAATGCTCCTGCTGGATGACTGCGGGGGCAACGGAAAAATCGATGCATTTCTGCGGGCATACAGGCCCGCACAATTTACATCCCATACAATCGTCTGTGATGCAGTATCCGCCGCCCTGTAGCATCATATTGCCGATGGCAAAGGCTTCCCGAAATACCGGCCTTTGCGAAAGGTCGAAATACTCGCCCTGCCCTTCATAAAACTGGAACACTTCCAGTACGCCCCGGGTACTGCCCGGATAAATCGTACACATATATGGGTTTTCCCGGAATACCTGCTCCAAAAGCGCTGCGGGAGCCCGGCGGATCCGGCCTCTAAGCGAAACCGCTTTTCCATCCTTTTGTCCGGTCACCGCCACATATTGCTGTTCCAGCAGCTGACGGTAAAACGCCTTGCCTTTGGCTGTGATGAAATAAAGGCTGTTATCGTCCGCCAGCATCATATCAATGATGCGCACCTGCGGGTGGCCGTCCTCGCCGATGGTGGCAACGGCGGTAGAATGAATTTCCTTTTGCAAAAAGTGCAGGTATTCCTTTGCACCCATATGTATCGCTCCTTTGTATCCCAGCATTTCAGCCGCACCGTAAATTAGAATGCTGAGGTCCGTTCACAAAAGCTCCCGATTTTACAGATTTGGAATCTTCTCCACATTCTTACAGCTCGTATTCCCTCGGGGGATTTCCGGAAAAGTCTGCGATTACCGCATGTGCCTCCGTCAAATAGAAAACTTCAAAAATCGGATTGTCGGCAGACTGGTACTGTCCTTTGACAATCGGATGATTCATGCAGCCCTCTTTTACGCTCCTGTTATCCTCGAATACCGCCTTTCCGGAAAGGCGGAGCCAGACATACTCCGGACTGGAGACAGTAATCTCTACCCAGGGATTTTGCTGTAAATCCTGATAGACATCCTTTTGGTTGTTGGTGCAAAACCAGAGCTTGCCATCCTGCTCAAAGCAGAACATAAACGGGCGGTTTTTCGGTTTGCCGTCCCTGCCGACGGTGGCCAGATATTGAACCGGATTTGCCTGTAAAAATTGTGTTACTTCATTCATTTAGAATCCCTCCACGGATTTTAAAAATTAGGCTTGCTTTTGCCAACCTTCATATTTATAATAGAGCCATAGAGCGATATTGTAAAGTAAGCACTTTTTTGTGCTGTAGTATCCTTTTGGATACCATTGAGAGGAGAAACCCGCATGACAGACAAAGACTTACCGGCCTGCCCGGTAGAAACCACTTTGACACTGATCTCTGACCGATGGAAGGTCCTGATTTTGCGCGATTTGATGGATGGAACCAAACGGTTTGGTGAGCTCAAGAAATCGATCGGCCACATCACGCAGAAGGTTTTGACCTCCAACCTGCGCGATATGGAGGCCTCCGGCCTGCTGACACGCACCGTCTACGCCGAGGTGCCGCCGCGTGTGGAATATACACTGACGGAAACCGGTTGCAGTCTCAAACCCATTCTCGACGCCATGTGGGACTGGGGCCTCGCTTACAAGGAAAAGGCCGTTCGCCTATAGGCGGACTTCCCAGCGGGCGACTTATGTGATCGTTTTCATAGGTCCCTATTCTATCATTACATTTAACGAAAAAGAGCCTTCAAACGGCGGATTTCCCGCCTTTGAAAGCTCTTCCTGTTCTTATTCATAAATGAAACGCTCACCAGTTACACAAGCAGTTTTTACCAAAGAACCATTTTTTATTTTTTGCTATATTTCCAGCAGCAATCATCTGCATATAGCAAAAAAGAATCTTCCAATCAGAAGATTCTTTCTCGTTGGCTCCCCCTGTTGGACTCGAACCAACGACCCTGCGGTTAACAGCCGCATGCTCTACCGGCTGAGCTAAGGAGGAA
>NZ_JADPEG010000013.1 GCF_015667585.1 Clostridium sp. D33t1_170424_F3
AGTTGACCGACCGCGACTTTATTCTACCAGAAGGTTTTTTCACTATTTAATCTTTTTTACTCTCCCCGGCTTAGCCGGGGGTTGTCCTTTTGCTAAAGCTGATTAACGGAACAGCGGGCTGGAACGTTTAGTTCCAGCCCGCTGGTTTTTATGGACAGGATGCTCCAAATGCACGGCTTACGCCCTGTTTTCCGGGTACTGCTTTCCAATCCGCAAATAGGGAAGCGCAACGCATGCAATTCCCCCGATCAAATTCCCGAGGGTAACAAACAGCAGATTATACGCCTCCCCGCCCAGGGAGACGGCCGCATCCCCGGCGGGGGCCAGCAGGCTGATGGTCAGTAGCGTCATGTTGGCAATGCTGTGCTCAAAGCCAGTGGTGATAAACGCCAGCAGGCACCAGAAAACCATGATCAGCTTGCCGGATTCCGACTTGCACCGGAATCCGCACCAGACCGCAAGGCAGACCAGCATATTGCATAAGATCCCCCGGCAGACCAGCTGCAGCGGGGAAAGGGACATCTTTACCGCCGCCGCGCTGGAAATAAACTTTCCCACCGCGCCCGTCGCAAGGCCGCACCCCACAAAGACGAATGCAAGCAGAACCGACCCGACCAGATTCCCGATATAACTTGCCGCCCAGACCTTGCAGCAGGCCCCGACGGAAACCGTCTTCTTCGCGGCGCCCATGGCCATAACCAGATTGTTCCCGGTAAAAAGCTCCCCGCCTGCAATGACCACCAAACTTAGGGCCACGCCAAAGGTGCAGCCCATGAGAAGCTTATTGGCCGGATTCCCGTTGAGCTGCCCACCCACTGTAAACGCCAGCAGAACGCCAAACCCGATGAAAACGCCCGCCAAAACAGAAGCGAGGAAGTAGCCTGCCGGATTCGTTTTCAACAGATGATATTTTCCCTTTGCGGCGTTCGCCGCCGCTGCAATCTCTTCGTGAAACATAAATTTCCCCTCCCCGGAGGCCGGAATGCGCATTCCCTGCCCACCGATCTATGAATCCCCCATTCCCAGAGAGCCTGCTTTACTGTATTTCATCATCTTTCCATTCAGGTTCTGACAACGCGGACAAAATCAAGAATGACCCCGTGCAAATCTAAGTAAGCTTCAGCTGTACACAAAAAAAGCAACAGCACTGTAAAGCGCCATTGCTCTTTATTATTAAAACATAAGCTGTCGAATTTTGTCAAGCCCGTTTGTCACTTTTCCATACGGACTCGAATGTCCTTTGGCGATTACCCGACGCGTTATTTTCTCCAAAACGTCCGACATTCTTTTTTGTCCTCTATATTGTACCGGATGATACGCTCCAGCAGCGCATGATCGACCGGATCGATCCACTTGATCCGGAAAATGTGCGCGCCCTGGCTGTATCCGGACGCCGCAATCTCACTGGAAAACGCCGCCATCGTCTTTGCCTCCGGCGCAATGGCAAAGTGCTGCTTTGACACGCTGAATCCCAGGATAAATGTACCATGGTCTGTAAACATCGGCTGATTCCAGGCAATCCGGGTTTCCAAATTGGGAAAGCTGTGCTTTACCCACGAAAGCACCTCTTTCAGTTTCATTCGATGTTCTTCCTTCTCTATCCCTGCCAAATAGTCCGCAAACACTTCCATGACAGCCCCTCCGATTGATACAACTAGCTTTTCCTTAGTATAAACCGCAGGGACAAAATCATGCCAAACCCGCTGCTCCGCACAACAAACCAGCATAAAAGCATTATTCATCTTCCTCTTCCACAAGGTTCCGAATCGCAATATTGACCAGCATAAAGACACTCAGGCCAAATTTGGACCGAAGAATTTCCAACCCGGTTAAATTGCTTTCGTAAATAAAAAAAGTACGTACAACAGAATTTTCACATTCCGATCTTTTATACAAAGTCATATTCTCTGTCTCAACCAAACGCGCAATGGCTGTATTGACGAGCCCACTCACGGAAACCTCATAAACCGTTGTTAAATCGATGAGTCTTTGAAGCAAATGGTCATCGATCACATAATTCCGCCTCAATCTCTGTTCCCTCTTACGAAACCGATTATCCAAGTATCCCATACGCCGCACGTCCCATCCTCTGTTTTTCGCATTGTAACACGAAATACAGGAAGGTTGTTTGCAGCAGTACCGAATGGTACTAAACAAAAAAACAGGACGGGCGGCAGTGCTGTTTCACACTGCCGCCCGCCCTGTTTCACAGTTGGGAACGTTACATACGTTGTAATCAGAAATGAATGTACGGAAGGATATACCGGATCAGGAACAGGACCGAAATGCCGTACATGACCGGATGCACTTCCTTAAACTTGCCGCGCGCCATTTTGATGACGGTGTAACTGATGCAGCCGAAAGCGATACCCTCGGAAATGCTGTACGCAAACGGCATCATCGCAATGGTCAGAAAGCACGGAATCGCAAGCTCCATATCGTTCCAGTCGATCTCGCGCACGCCGCCCATCATCATCACGCCGACCAGAACGAGGACCGGATAGGTCGCCGCGCCGGGGATGAAGCCGAGGAACGGGGCGAGGAAAATTGCGAGGATAAAGCACGCCGCCGTGGTCACGCTGGTGAGGCCGGTTCTGCCGCCCTCAGAGATTCCCGCGCTGGATTCCACATAGGTGGTCACAGTGGAGGTGCCGAGCACCGCGCCCACGGAGGTCGCGATGGAGTCCGCCAGCAGCGCCTTGCCCGCGTTCGGCAGCTTGCCGTCCTTGGTCAGGAAGCCCGCCTTGCCGGCTGTGCCGTACAGGGTGCCGACGGTGTCGAACATGTCGACCATGGTCAGGGAAATTAAAACCGCGATCAGGGAGAAGATCGCCACGCCAATGCCCTGGTCCAATTTAAGCAGCTCGCCAAAGCCGCCCAGGAACTGTCCAAAGGTCGGCGCAAGGGAAGCGCCCACAGAGGACCCCATTGCAATGCCGACGTCCGCGTTAAAGCCAAACTGCATGATCGCGCCCACAATGGTGGTAGCAATGATGCTGATAAACAGGCCGCCCTTGACATTCCATACCACCAGTACAATCGTGATGATGATACCGATGACCGCAAGCAGCACCTTCGGATCGCTGAAATTGCCCAGCGTCACAAGGGTGGAATCGCTGTTCGCCACAATGCCGGAACCAACCAGCGCCACAATTGCGATGAACAGGCCGATTCCGCCGCTGATCGCCTTTTTGATCGGCAGCGGAATTGCGTTGACAATCGCTTCCCTGCCGCCGGTGACGGTCAGCAGGATGAAGATGATGCCGGAGATAAAGACGGCCGCCAAACCGGCCTGCCAGGAATAGCCATAGGTACCGCAGATGGTGAACGCAAAGAACGCATTCAGGCCCATGCCGGGGGCCTGCGCCAGAGGATAGTTGGACAACAGTCCAATCAGCAGGGTGCCGATCGCCGCGGAAATACAGGTTGCCAACATAACCGCGCCAGCGTCCATGCCCGTCGCGCCCAGAATAGAGGGGTTGACGAAAATGATGTACGCCATGGTGAAGAAGGTGGTCAGGCCCGCCACAATCTCTGTGCGAACCGTCGTGTTGTTCTCCTTCAATCTGAAGAAGTCTTTCCTGGCTGCCGTGGAATTGTTTGCCATTGGGTATCACACTCCTCAAGTATTTTCCCCTTTCAGCCACAGAGCGCGCCAAAGGAAGTTCCGGGATTTTATGAAAATTCTGGCCCAAAACCGTTCATCCGGTGCGCGCCTTAAAGAAAACCACACGGTGCGGAAAAACCGGTCCCGTTTTACTGGTCTCGCAGGCGCTGGTTTGCCGCAAAATTCCAAACGCTTTGCCGGGTGATATTCTTTTGTCAAAAAAGGGAATGATTAGTTATATTATATCGGTTTCAGGGAGAGAAAGCAACCATTATTTGGCTCTTATGTCCACAGGCCGCCCGGAAATTCCTTCCATATGCCCGCGCAAAAACAGCAGGAGGGGCCGATTTTCAATCGGCCCCTCCTGCTGTTGCCGTCATTGAGACGGCATCCCTTTTCACATTTTAAAAGACCCTTGGACGGCGGCACAGCCCACCACAGACTGTGCCGTCGATCAGGGGCGCGGCCAACAACCGTCCGACACGACGGCTGCTCTCCTTCCTGCTGATCCGACCTCCAGATCCGCCGGCCGCTTAAGACCTTCTTCCTTCCTTCGTTCTACCCAACACGTAGAACTGCTGAAGCTCTGCGGTTTTCGCAAACCGCGCATTTTAAAGAGTCGCGGGTATCTCTTCCAAGTGCGGCAGCCCTGCCCGCTATCGGGACAGCCGCAGACTCATTCGCTTTATTACAGTACAAGCCTGCATCATAGCTCCATCCGGCAACGGTTTGTCACAACGGAAAATCGCCTCTCAAGCGGCGCCCTTCCGCATACAATTCCCCCAGAAGTAACCAAATCATTCATTTTTTTCTATGAATATAGCATAAAGCTTTTTACAATGAATTGCAAGACAGACTTTTGATTTAGAATGAAAAGTCCATATTTTCGCAACATAAATCCATATTATGTGAACAGATTGCCAAAAGTGAAAGGCCGCGGTCCATTGAGCCGCGGCCTTTGTAAATATTAGCCTTTTTTCTTTCCTCCCGGCTTTTGCTTTTTTTGCCGTTCTTCATGCGGCGCGGACTCCGGACGAATGGAGTGCGAGAGCGCCAGCGCGCCCTTGGCGCAGGCCGGCCCCACCATCTCATAAAGGATGCCGGAGGACAGGATGATCGTGGACAGCATCGCGCCCAAATCCGCCGGAAGCAGACGCTGCCCCAGCGCCGCCAGGCCGATGGACACGCCGGCCTGCGGAATCAGCGCCAAACCCAGGTATTTCCGGATCACGTCCGGCGAGCGGGTCACCCACGCGCCGAGATACGCACCGGCATATTTGCCGACGATCCGCACCACAAAATAGCACACGCCGATCACGCCCGCCGTCAGCAGCATGGGAACTTCCAGCCGCATGCCGGACAGTACAAAGAACAGCAGCATGATCGGGGGCGTAAAATGGTTGACCTGTTTAAAGAGCTGGCGGTCCGTGATGAGATTGACATAGACCATCCCCATCAGCATACAGGCCAGCAGCGGGGACACATCCAGCAGGGTGCACACGCCGGTCAGCGCAAAAATTACGGCGTTGATGAGCACCAGCCGGTGCTCGCGGGAACGCCGGTCCGTGATGATCCACCGGAGCAAAACGCCGCAGCCCGCCCCCAGCGCGAGCACCGCCGCGTTCAGCGCCAGCGGGATCAGGAAAACGCCCCAGTTCATCTGTGTGCCGCCGGAGGCCATCTCCTCGGCCACCGCCGCGCAGATGCTGAACGCAATCAGGGCCACCGCGTCGTCCAGCGCGACCACCTGCAAAATGGTGTTGACCAGCTCGCCCTTCGCGCGGTACTGCCGGATGGTCATAATTGTGGAGGCCGGGGCCGTCGCGGAACCGATCGCCCCCAACAGCAGGGAAAACGGAACCGACAGGCGGAACACAAAAATCATGGTCAGCGTGACAGCCGCCGCGGCGAACAGCGCTTCAAACAGGGTGATGAGAATCACACGCCTGCCGCTTTTCCGCAGCTCTGAAATCCGGAAATATTTGCCCACGCCGAATGCGATATAGGCCAAAGCGATATCCGTCACAAACTCCATCCCGGATATCATGGAATCAGGAATTAAATGCAGTACATACGGTCCGATCAATACGCCCGCCAGAATGTATCCGGTCACATTCGGCAGCCGCAGCTTTTTGGTGATCCTCGTTACCAGGAACCCGGCAAACAGCATGATGGACAGGCTCAGGATCACCTCGGCAGAGGTATTTGCCATCCGATCCAAAAAAGTCATACGCGCACACCCTTTCTCTCAAACGATACGGGTGAAACTGTTCAGCGGAACGATCTTGTGAATGGACAAACGGCCTCCTGTTTGAAAGGATCAGCGGACCCCGCCGTCCGGTTGCTTTTCCAGCTCCTCCAGCCATACTTTTGTGGGAACCACTGTGGCAAAGCGGTCTTTCCAGATGCGCCGCGTATAGAACGCACACAGGTCCTCCGCGGAAAAATCCCCATTGTCAAACGTGGTGACGGCGTCCTCCGGAATGGTCAGCCTGTACCCGTATTCAAACGCCGCTTTGCAGGTTGCATCGATGCAGTATTCCGTCTGCATCCCCACCAGGACAAGCTCCGTGATTTCATGTTCCTCCAAGTATGCCCGCAGGCCGGTTTGACGGAACGCGCTGTTAAACCGCTTTTCAAAGATCCTTTCGTCCGGCGCGGGGGCCACCGCCCCCGCGATTTCCCAGCCGGGCGCGCCCCGCTCGAGCTCATCGCCCGCGCCGCCGTCGTGCCGGACATAGAGCACTTCAACGCCCTTTTTCCGGCAGGCGGCCAACAAGTCCTGCCAATTTTTCAGCGTTTCCCGTTCCCGGTACGGGTGACCGTCCAGCAGAGCCGTTTGGACGTCGACCACCAGCAGTGCCGTTTCTCCCATTTTAATCGCCCCCTTTGTCTGTTCATTATAGCACAAGATTTGTCCAAACAAAAGCAACCTGCCGCAGCCCAAATGGGCTGCGGCAGGACCTCCGGTCGGGACGCATCTTCGGAAATTCTTCCGGATCGCTATCCTATCTCTTTAGCCAACGTTATCACACAACGCCGACGTTCTGCTTCATTCAGGACCTCCGGTCGGAACGCGCTTACAGCGAAAATCATTTTAAGCAATTGTGATTACACAATGCTGTTGTGCGGCTTCATTCGGGACCTCCGGTCGGGACGCGCTTACAGCGGAGACCATTTTAAGCAATTGTGATTACACAATGCTGTTGCGGTTCCTCATTGGACATTGTGGTATACACGCCGGTGCTCTGGCCGGGTGTACCGACCGCCCAGACTCTGTAATAGCAGTCATTGTCGATCTTCGCCACAAACTGGGTCTTGAGCACATTGCCGTTGCCCACGGTGAAGCTCGGGGCCGCATTGCTTCCATTAACAACTGTCATCTTGAAGCAGTACGCGCTGCCTCTCTTCAGGGTGAAGTTCATTGTCGTGTCGGAACGGACAGACTTCTGGCCCATCACGTCCTGTGCCGCGCTGATGACCGGGCTGGTCACAGCGACTGCCGTTCCTGCGCCGGAAACATTGCCAGACGGTCTCTTGCTGCCGCTGTTGGATGGCTTGCTGCTGGGCCTGTTGTCAGGTTTCGCAGGTGTTTCCGGCTTGTTCGCCGGAACCAGACCCGCGCGGGCTTTCTCCACCATTGCATATTGTACGGCGACATCCTTCGGGATGGCTGTCTCGTCATTGCAGGTATCCCACGCAAGATTCAATGCCGCGCGGAGGATTGCATAGCTCGCCTCGGTGTAGTCCGCCGGGTCAAGCGCTTCGGATTCCTCCAGCAGGTCTTTCAGTGCTTCCCGGTCCGGCGTGACGCGCAGGCCGGTCAGGGCATCAAACAATTTATCCGCCATTTCGTCGACTTGCTTCTGGGTCGCGTTGGCATCTGCCAGAACGGCTTCCGCCTGCGGGAGAACTTTCTCAAAGGCTTCCTTCTCCGAGCCGTCCAGATATTCATCCAGATCGATTTCCTGCGCCTGCTGTACGAACAGCGCCAGCGTCTCTGTGTTTGCCTTGAACTCCAGGCGCAGAATCGCTTCGTGCAGGTTCCTTGCCGCCTTCTCGACTTCCGCCTTCAGCGTCTCGCCCTCGTCGTCAAAGACTTCCTGTGCATAGGCCAATGCTTCCGTATAGCCTTCCTGGCTCTTCGGGGTGAAGTTGTCCAGATCAAGCATGGCCGCGTAGTCAAGCCAGTATTTCAGCTCGTCCTTTGTGCCTTCCTCGAAGGAGAGGTAATGCATCGCGTCGAGCAGTTCTTTCCAGGCCTCGTTCACTTCGTCCTGGGTGGATTTATCGCTTTCAAAGACCTTCTGGGCGTTGTCGCGCGCCGCGATGAACTTTGCACGGACGGACGCGACCAGTTTGTTGAGCTGTTCGTCGGTGACTTCGTTCGCCTTTTCCAGCAGGGTTTCCAGAATATTTTTATTCACACAGGTAAATACAAAACGCAGGACGGTGTTTTCACCCGGCATGGTGAAGGTGTATGTGCAGCTGTTGGTCTCAAACGGGATGTCCTCGCCATTCAGCGTTGCGCTTGCAAACGGACCGTCCGTTGGGGTGAAGGTCAGGGTGACTTCCTCATTCTCCTGCGCTTTCGCCGCATACAGGCCGTTGCCGTCCAGAATGACGTCCCCGGTTCCCTCCGCGGAAAGCGCTGCGTTGGAACCGTACTGCACGTTCAACAGGCAGGATTTTGCATCTCGCAGCGCCACCTGTACCGTCACGTCGTTGCCCGGCATCAGGAAGCTGTATGTCTCGCCTGCCGCGATTTCCGCTATGTCGATCGCGTTTCCGGCTGTATCCGTCACGGTGATGGACTCGAGGACCTTGCCCGCCTCCACATTCGCAACGGAAACCGTCACGCGCTCGCCGGCTGTGCCCGCTTCCGCAACGGAAACGTCTGCCGCACCGCCGGTCACTTCCGCGTCAATTGCGAATTCCGTTTGAACCTCGTCATAGGAGAGGAATTTGGCGTCTGCCCAGTTGCCGTGGTCGCCGTTGATGGAGCCGTTCGGGTCCAGCATCAGCTTCAGAGTACGCACGCCGGTCAGGTCCACGCTGACAAACTCGGCGGGCATTCCATAAGTCATGGCGGCGCTGGTGAAGCGCGGTTCTTCCTCCTGATCGCAGTACACCTTAAAGATCATGGAGTTGAGGTACTCCTTGAGATGGTTTGCGCCGACCCAGCTTTCAAAACGGCCGTAGCCCTTGCCGGCGATGTCGTACGTCACCATGCAGTAGGAGTGCATACCGATGCCCTTGCGCTTGCCGTTGATCTCCGGCAGCTCCAGCGCTTCGCCGTCGGGACCGGTCACCAGCATACCCAAGCCTTCCACGCCGCTGTCCTTGACGGCATGGCCGTAGGTCCCCTGGTTGTCCATACTGGCCCAGTCCAGATCGCTCAGGTGAACCGGCGACGTTGTGCTGAAACGGACCTGATAGACAACCTCGGAACCATCCGGGCGCGTTACCGGAATCGTTGTGATGCCGGGCACCTTCGCCGCGCGGTAAACCCGATAGGAAACCGCGTCGTTCCCGCCCTGTACCGTCACTTCCGGAACGGGGCCGTCCGCCTGAATGGGATACTGGTAGACATATATGCCCGGATCGAACTCCTGTAAGGGTTTTCCATCAATGGCGATGCCGGTGATCGTGCTCGCCGGGTCGATCTCCTTCATGGTCAGAAGTTTTGCATCCGCCCAGTCGGCGTGATCGCCCTGGTCCGGACCGTTCGTATCCGCCTGCAAATGCAGGATTTTGGTATTTGCGACTGGAATGGAAATCTTCTGCGCTTCGCGCGCACCCGTCCCGGATGGCTGGCTCTCATAGATCAGCACATCGTCGGAATACACGCGGAAAATAACGTCGCCCATATTGTCCTTGAGCGCGTCGATGCCCACATAGGCCTCAAAGATTTCATAATCCGTGCCTTCCAGATTGTAATAGACGTCCGCGTTGGCGTGCATACCCAAACCCTTGGGGAAAGTAGTGCGGACGCCGTTGACGATCAGTTCCAGCTTCGGGTTCTCGTGGGAGCGGTCCTTCTGGATCGGTCCCCAGGAACTGCTGGAGTTCGGCTCGTAGTCCAGATCGCTCAGGTAGACAGTCGACGCCGGCTCCACCGGCCGTTTCACCAGCCCGGCCAGCGCGTTCTTTACCAGCTCCGCCGCCTCGTCGAGCTGTGCCTGCGTCACTTCCTCCAGACTGGCGAGCAGCTCTTTCGCGGTTGCAACCGCTTTGGCCAAAGGCGCCCAGCTCTCCGGGGTATAGTGGCCTTCCGGCAGGCACTTTGCCTGGTTGAGCTTCTCGGACAGTACGTTGACGGACCGCAGTCCGTCCTTCGCCTGAATCAGCGCCTCCACAGCTGTCTGTACCTGCGCATCCGTGGGATTGCCCTCTTCCAGCAGGGCGTTGGCGGCGGCGATCGCATCCGACAGCTTTTGCCAGGTCGCCGCGGTATAATCGGATTCCTTCAGCCCTTCGATGCTTTTCAGGGTGTTGCGCAGGCGCTCAAGGCCGCCCTTGTAAACGGGCAGTTCCGCGTCGTCCGCCGTCGCCGGGCGCAGACGGACCGCATAGCCGGTGCCATACGCCATCGGGCGGTACATTGTCTCCGTACTGTCGATGCGGTAGCTGACACATTCCAGCGGGCTGCTGTTTTTATTGGAGGAGGTTCCGGTCAGTCCCACCGCGTCGGCGTAGATTTCCGCCACGTAGGTTTGGCCCGGTGTGAGGAAGGAAAGCGGAATCTGCGCTTCCCGGTCGATCGCCGAGACGCTCCCCACAAACCACTCGTCCAGGCCGCGCGTCTTGCGCGCGAAGGTCGCATACTCGGACATGCCCGCTTCCAGAACTTTTAATGCATCCCAACTGCTGGGCAGATCCTTCCAGAACTGCTTTTCGTTCTCCGGCAGGCCGCCGATGCTGGATGGATTGCCATACCAGTACAGCGAATGCATATAGGAACGGAACAGCAGGGACGACGCCAGCGCATAGCCCTTTGTCGCTTTGCCCGGATAACAGAAGGTGTGGTCGGTCGGGCCCTGGACCGCGCGGGTAAACAGGGTGGAAATGTCCTGCGCAATCTGGTCGCCCTTGATGCCTTCGTCGCCCAGGACGCCCTCGGTGGAAAGCACGTTCGGATAGGTCCGCTCGATGCCGGAGGTGACGTATTCGTCGTGGATCGTCATGACCAGGTGGTGGCGCGCCGCCGATTCGATCATTTCCTCGTTCCGCTTTTCATACGCCTGTTCGCCCTCATTCATGAAGCCGGGCTTTACACCCGCCGCGCCCCAATCCTCAAAGCGCGCGAAAAGCTCGTCCACGGTATAGCGCCCGTATTGATCAAACATGTGGCGGTTGTTGACATACAGGATCATGCCGACGCCCTGCGAATTGGCGTATGCGCAGATTTCCCGCATGTTCAGCTTCGGCGCGAATTTGCCGCCGGTCGGCCAGCCGGGAACCGGCTCGCCGGTGATCAGTCCGTACGGCGGGAACCCCTCACCCGCATCGAAATAGCTGTCCGCGGTAATGAACTGCTTCATCGTCTCCTTGACCGCCGCCAGCTCCTCGGAATCGCCTTCCTCCGGCTCCAGCTTTGACGGGTCAAGACGCGGGTCGCAGCGGTCGTCCAGCTCCGGGCCGTACCAGCCGTAATCCAGCAGCACATATTCAAAATGTTCCGCCTTGGCGGTATCAATCCAGTTCTTCAGGTTCTCCGTCGTCTCGCTGCCCGCGCCCAGCATCAGGTTGCGCCCGGGTTTGACCCATTCGGAGAATTTGTACATGTCCTCATCCGCCGGTTCGTTCAGGTTGAGGATGATGTCCTCGTTCTCCGGCAGGCGGGCCAGCTCTTCCGCAACGACAAACACGCGCCATGGGCTGCTCTTCTGCACATTGGCCGCCACGCTGACGCTTCCTCCGTCATACATGGCGCGCAGTGTGCGGTCCGCGCTCTTTGTCATATACATCACAGCATAGTCGTCCAGGTTCGCCTCGCAGATGGAGACCACCGCGCCATGCTCGTATTCGACCGTCATCGGACGGCAATAGTGCCTGCCCGCGAAGCTTTCGACCGGGACGGTCTGCGGAACCGTCTGGTTGCG
Organism: Clostridium sp. D33t1_170424_F3; assembly: GCF_015667585.1. Classification (GTDB taxonomy): domain Bacteria; phylum Bacillota; class Clostridia; order Oscillospirales; family Acutalibacteraceae; genus Anaeromassilibacillus. Next base: position 11,713 of record NZ_JADPEG010000013.1, read on the forward strand.
GTCCTCATGAATCTGCGCCACCGCGCCGGACGGGAACGCAAACTGCGTGTATTCGCCCGTGATGCGGTACTCCTTCTCCTGCTCCGGCAGAATATAGCGGAGCGCCGCGCCGGTATCGTAGGCGCGCAGCTCCACGGTGACCGTCTTCCCCTCTGCATTGGAGAGCGTCACCGCCGTCTGATTGTAGCGGTCCTCGATCACCGCCTTGTCGCCCACCACGGTATTCCATGTAGAATCCCCGCTGGAGGTCTCACTGGAAACAACCGACAAATTGTTCTGGAAGCTGCCTACCGTGGTTTCCAGGCCCAGGGGCGCCTCTTCCAGCAGTGCGGTCCCGTCCAGAACCACATTATAATAGGGTGTTCCCTCGTCCACCCAGAAGCTGATCTGCAAATCCGCCCCTGGCGCCTCTGTCACAAAGGCGCCGGCAGGCGCCCCGCCCGCCGGTTCCGCCGCTCCTGCCGCCGGGGTCAGCCCGAGGCCTGTCCCTGCCAGCGTCAAAGAGAGCAGCAATGATAAAAGTCGCTTTTTCATTTTGATCCTCCTGTTCAATACAACCTGCGTTTTTCTGATTTTTCTCCCCGATCCTCCTTCTCCTGTTTTTAAGCATACAGTAGCATATCAACTAATTAAAATCCACTATCATATAGAATTACAGACAAAAATGCATATAGATTTAGAAGATAAATTATAAAAACGACTGTGTTTTTCCGTTTTTTGCGTACTTTTCAGTTCCCCCAGCGGGAAAAGATTTACTTGTTACGTTTAAAAGTGAAAAATCGGACGATTTTTTTACTGTAATAAAAACAGGAATGCGGTATTATTAGAGTGATATAAAAATGATGCCCGCAAGAGATCATCGACATTTTATAGCAAAGTGATAAATTGAAATCGGTGGAGGATATGATGACAGAATTATTTGGTGTATTTCCATATTTGGAAAACGAAAAAATTATTATAAGAAAAATGGAATTAAATGACGTTGCAGCGTTGTCAGAGATAAGCAACAATGATAATATTTATAAGTATATACCGCCGTTTTTATATAAGAAAAGTAACAAAGCATTAGAGACTGCCATCAAAAATCTTGGTGGAAAAGATTTTGAAAAGAAAAAGTATATCATTGCAGGAGTTTATTTAAAAGATAGTCCTAACAGGCTTGTAGGTTTAGCAGAAATGTTTGACTACAAAAAGAGAGAAAATAAAATAACAGTAGGGTATCGTCTGAATGAGGACTACTGGAATAAGAAAATTGCAACAGACGTTTTGAAATTGATGGTTAAATATTTAGTAAATGAAGTTAATATTTCAACACTTCAAGCATTTGTTATGCCAGAAAATTTATATTCATCAAAAGTGCTATTAAGTAACGGCTTTGTAAAAGAGGAATTTACTGTACAAGAAAAAAATTGGGGCGGTCAAGAAATTGTAACTGTTGATGTATATACATACAAAAAGCATTAGATACATTTCCGTTTGCCAGGAAGTTTGTGCGCATATAACGCAATGGAAAGCAGCAGAAGCAACAGCCCTTGTCAACGATAGAGTAAACGGTTTCGCTGTCATTGACAAACCTGGCTGCCTCAAAAAATAGCTGTGTCATTCCGGTTTCTGAGTGCGTTCCAGTTCATCCGGCAGAAACAGATTTTTTGTTACGTCCAGAGGTGGAAAATCCAACAATTTTCTTGATGTAATAAAAAAGAATGGAGCCCGCCAACTGGCGGACTCCAAAGGAAAAGAAGGAGGGATCAGAAATTTTTTTTAACCGGATCAGCTGTCTTCAACCACCATTGTCTGGATCGCATCCGAGGTATTCCCGCGGCTGAGAATGAAGAGCGTATACATATTGTTCGGTTTGACGTCAACAAAGACGGATACCAGCGCTTCCGGCAGATCGAAGTCGGTCACGCCGGAGCCCACCGTCTCGATGTCCTGATAGCGCGGCATGGGACGCAGATTTGTTTCCGCCAGATAGAACATATACTCTCCCGGGCGGATGCGCTTGAAGGTTGTGACCTCCTTGTAGCGCACATCGCTGTACACCACGCGGCCGTCCTCCAGGATTACGTCGATCGGGTTGCTGTAGTACGCCAGGTTGCAGGCGCGGAAGCAGGACATGTTCCGCGGGCGGGTGCAGGGCTCGTCAGAAATCTGCATCAGGTCAAGGCCGCTGGCCGTATTGATAATCGCGATGGTCACGGTATCGCCCGCGCGGAACGGCATGGATTTCTGGATGTACACATATCCGTTCGTACCGGTCACCGTTACCGTCTGGAATCCGTCGGAAACCCTTCCATAGGGGGTCAGGCTTGCAAAGCCCAGGCCGTTTACGATAAAACGGCGGTTGATAAACACACGGAACGGTTGATAGCCGAACGCCGCGTTCAAAAAGCGCACCTTACCAAACCGGGATTCCGTATTGCAGAAGAAGCACGGCGGGTTGGGAAGCGGCAGGATCGGGATTGTTTGTCCGGGACGGCCCGGATAGACAGGGCCTCCCTCGCCCGGATTGGGCAGCGGGATCATCGGCAGATTGCTGCCGGAGCCTCCCACGGAACCTCCTTCACCCGGGTTAGGCAACGGGATCACCGGGATATTGTTTTCAGGAATAATAGGGCCGCCTTCGCCCGGATTGGGCAGAGGAATGGACGGAGCGCTGCCGCCGCCGGCGACCGGACCGCCTTCACCCGGGTTGGGCAACGGCGTTGTCGCGAACCCTCTGGTAATTCTATCATCAGATGAAGCCATCATGTTCATCTCCTTTCTCTTTTGTTTCAATATATGAAACACCGTATTTTCTTGTGATAAGAACATCCGCCGCCCGGACATAAAAAGAGGCCGGAAGAAGCTGTTTCACCATCGGAAGGATGCATAAAAAACCCGCAAAACAGACGAATCCCCCGCCTTTGGCGGGGGATTCACTCTTATCTCTGTGATGTTTTATGCAACATGTATCCTGTCAAACAGCCGCTTCCGGCCTCTCCTGATTAAATACAGGCGTTCATATTTCGGACTCTTTTACCTGCAATACCGTTATCGCCGCGTAGTGCAGCACTTCAAACTGCTCCGGCGCGATTTTTTCCAGCAGCGTCCTGTGCTCGCGCTCAAACGCGCGCACCTGTTCCTCCGGCAGGGAGGCCCCGACGCCGCGGCAGGCCTTCATCCGCCCGTTCCAGCTTTCCCGCGTAAAAGGCACCCGCAGATCAAACACAACGGAATCCTGCACGGTAAACCAGTTCTCCGCGATGGGCGGAATCGCGATCGGATGGCGGGTCTCCCCCTTGCCGGACCACTGCGGACTATACTGTAAAACCAGCGCCTCGCTGGCCCCTGCAACGGGATCTTCCTCCGGCAGCCACGCCATATACAGCACCGCCAGCTTGCCGCCCGGCTTCAGCATCTTCGCCAGTTTGGGCAGCAGGACCGCATGGTCAAAATAGAAGAAGCACTGGCAGGCGGTCACGACGTCAAAGGTATGGTCCGGAAAATCCACCGCCTCCGCCGGTGCAGCAAAAAACGCAATGTCCATATCCTGCTCCGCGGCAAGGCGCTTCGCCTGCTCAATCTGCTCCGGGGCGATGTCCGTTCCCGTAAACTTTGCGCCGTACCGGTACAGGTTGCGCGGCAGCACGCCTGTTCCGGTCCCCAGATCCAGGACGGTCTGCCCCTCTGTACACAGGCCCAAAGCAAGGATTTTCTGATAAAATTCCTCCGGATAGATGTCCCGGTAACGCGCGTAATCAGAGGAGGTTTTTCCCCAGTCAAACGCGCGGCCGGAATCAATTCGATCATTTCTCATTCTGTTTCCTCCCGTATGAAAAGGGGCTGTCTCACTATACAAAACCCACCGGACCGGCTGCATTTGCCGACCCCCGCCAAAAGCAGGGAACTGCTTTTATTCTGCCGGTCTTTCCACTTTGTGATACAGCCCCTTTATCATGTTAAATCTGCGCGTTGAAAAGGTTGCGCAGCTTGTAGACAATATCCTCGCTGGTACCGGAGATGCTGGCCGCTTCGTTGATTGCCGCCAGTTCGTCCAGCTGGGCGTTGGAGTAGTTGTAGCTGATGGTATAGACCGGGATTTTCAGCCCGGCGACGATGCCGCCGACGTCGCGGTAACGGTAGCCGTTGTTGCTCTCGCCGTCCGTCAGGACAAAGATCATCGGCTTGGCGTTGCCCACCTCGTCGAGCTTCTTTTCCACCATGTCCATACCCACGGTCAGGGCGTCGTACATGGCGGTCTGGCCGCCGACCGTCAGGTTGTTGACCGCGCCCTTGAAGCAGGTCTTCTGCTTGAGGTTGAACTTCTCAATCGGCAGGTCGCGGTACACATCGGAGCTGAAGGAAATCAGGCCGATGTAGTTGTCGTCGTTGATGTACTGCATGGAATTGAGCAGCGCCATGCGCAGGTTGTTGATCGGTTCGCCGGACATACTGCCGGAGATATCCACAATGAACAGCGCGACGATCGGCATATCGCCGTCCTTGTTTTCCTTCCAGATGGACTGCGCCTGCGTGATGGTCTGCCCGCCGGGCTGCGGCAGCGTCGATTGGTAGTCCTCGTTGCTGTTAAAGCCGTACTTGGTGGCAAGCTCCTGCGACTGTTTGGAGCCGCATTCCGCGATAAATTGGTCCAGGACCTCTTCCTTTTCCGCGGAGAGATTCCCCACCGCATACAGGGGGTTGTCGTGCCGCACACCGAAGGGGATGAATTTGTACTCGCGCGCCAGCGTGCTGTCGTTGATATAGGACTGGTATTCCAGAATCAGGCCGTCGAGCACGTTGCTCTCCGCCGCGGTGCGCATCTGCATGGTGGTGAACGCCACCAGCGGCACGTTGGCCTGGAATTTGTTAAACTGGCCGACCGCCTTGCTGCTCAGCGGATTTTCCGGGTCGCCGGTGTAGAGGGTATTCAGCAGGAAGTTCAGGCCGGTGGAGCTGGCGTAGGGATTGGTGTAGCCCATCATCATCTCGCCGTCGGCCGTCGCCTGCACAACCGTGCTGAAATCCGCGCTGCCGTATTGTTCGATCAGATGGCTTTCCATCTCCTCCGTCAGAAGAATGCCGGCCACATTGCCGGCCAGCCGGTCGGATTTCAGCTTTATGCTGACGCCGCCGGTTTCCAGCATCGCGCCCCACAGCGTGCTGGAGGGCGTAAACGCGTCCGGCACGTATTTCCCGGAGGATATATATTCAACTGCCGTGCCGGAATCGACAGACCTCACCGTTACAGACGCCGTCGCGCCCGACGACGTGGTATGGTTCGCTTTGTTAAAGGCTTCCGCCACATCGAGCAGCCAGCGATCCATGCCCGGGCCGCCCTTTTCCGGCGATGTAAAGATTTCAATCGTAACCTGGCCGCCGCCCTGCACACCGATGGGATACACCGTATCAATGTCCGGCAGCTCCTCCGCGGTGGAGAGGGATTCGTTGACGTTCAGCGCCTCCGCGCGCAGTGGCAGATCCTCCACCTGGATATGGCCCAGCATCTTCGCAATGGAGGACTTCGCCTCGTCCGCGGAAATCGCGCTGTTTGTCTTGCCCAGATTCTTGGTGACGGAAACGCCCACCGTGACCACGATGGCAAGCACCACTACAATGGCGCCAAAAATCACGCCGTTCTTTACCTTCTTATTTTCGAACATACTTCCTCCCCTACCTCTCGTTCCAGATTCTGCGTCAGTTCGGTACTGCGGATATATTCATCCAGATGCTGCATTGCCAGAATGGAATCCGTATCCCACTTGTTCGCCGTATTGGCGCGGGTCAGCTCCAGGCTCAGCTGGTCGATCCGGAGAATGATTTCCTCGTTTTGGTTGGTGATCTCATCCGTGTACTGCGCCACCGACGTGTAGAAGTCTTCCTTCTGCCGCCGGGCCTGCTCCGTCGCAAGCTCCAGCTTCCCGGCGCGGAACAGCGCGTATTCATCTTCGTCAAAAACGATCGCCCGCGTTGCAAGCGCCCGCACATTTTCATAGAAGACGTCGGATACGCGGGTCAGGATGGTCAGGCATTTGTCCGCGTTGATCTTGCTTCCGGTTTTCAGCAGCAGCTGGATGGTCTTCTGCTTCTTCTCAAACCGTGCGATCTGGTCGATGCCCGCCTCCAGATCCTTCCGGAAAAACGGCTTGTTCAGGCACTGCCGGAGCAGCTGCGTATATTCCTCCGGGCGGTTCTGCACGTCGGTTTTGAGCGCAACCGGGTGTATCTCCTGCCTGGCAAACAGCAGCTTATAGTCCAGCCAGAGCGCCCCGATCGTCAGGCCGAACCCGATTACCAGCCCCAAAAGCATCCAGACCGGCGGCTGGCTGAATACGTCGAACAGGCCGGGGGACAGCAGATAGATCAGCGCCAGCGCCGCCGCAAGGTTGGCCCCAACCAACGCGACTATTTTTTTCACATGGATTCCCCCTTCTTCCCGGTGGAATTTGGTATTTTTGTTATAATTTATTATATCGCATCTTCACAAAAATTACAATGACGGAAAACGACGCCCTTCACCGGGTGAATATTTTTCGCTGAAAAAGCACACTACTGCCATTCTATTCCATTATGGCAATATATACCCCAGAAAAAAGAGCCGGCGCAGGTCAAATGACCTGCGCCGGCTCCCTTTGAATGATTCCTTACTGGATCAAACCATGCCTCAATCAGCCGATGGTTACGATACAGTGCTGCTGTGCCGCCCCATTCGGAACTTCCGGTCGGGACGCGCTTACAGCGAAGACCATTTTACGCAATGGTGATAACACAATGCTGTTGTGCCGCTTCATTCGGCATCGTGGTATACACGCCGGTGCTCTGGCCCGGTGTGCCGATGGCCCAGACTCTGTAATAGTAGTCGCTGCCGATCTTTACCACGAACTGCGTCTTGAGCACATTGCCGTTGCCCACGGTGAAGCTCGGGGCCGCATTGCTTCCGTTGACAACCGTCATCTTGAAGCAGTAGGCGCTGCCTCTCTTCAAGGTGAAGTTTGCTGTGGTGTCGGAACGCACGGACTTCTGGCCCATCACGTTCTGTGCCGCGGATACGACCGGATTGGTGACAACCGCCGTACCGGTTCCGGTGGTCTTGCCGCCGGTCGGTTTTTTATTGCCGGAAGAACTGCCGCCGGAAGGCTTATTGTTGTTTCCGGACGGCGTCTCTGCCACCAGGCCGGCCTTTCTCAGGGCCAGCTTGTCGGCGGCGTCTTTCACCTGCTCTTCGGTCGCGTTCGGATCGTTATAAACGCCCAGCGCGTAATCGTACGCGTCACGGAGCGCTTCATAGCTCTCCTTGGTATAGCCGTCCGGCTGAATGTCCCTGGTATCGTTGATCATGTCTTCCAGATAACTCTTATCCGGGATCAGGCGCAGGTTCATGATTGCGGTGACCAGGCGCTCAACCATTGCGTCCAGCTCGCTCTGCGCCGGCTCTTCCTTCGCCAGAAGCTCTTTCGCCTCTTCGATCAAATCCGTGAAGCCGACCTGGCTGTCCGGGGTATACAGGGACAGTTCATAGCTTTCCGCCAGTGCAATCTGTGCGGCAAGCTCGTCCTTATCCGCCGGGCGCTCCAGCGCTTCCACCGCCGCCGTCAGTGCCGCCGCCGCGTCGTCAACTTCCTTGACCAGCGCATTTTCGTCCTCATAGACTTCCTGCGCCGCCGCCAGGGCTTCCTCGTACTTCGCCCAGCTCGCCGCGGTAAAATCTTCTTCTCTCAGCGGCTCGTAGGTTTTGAAGAGCAGCTCCAGCTTGGTCTTATCGCCTTTGGCAAAGGACAGGAAATTCATTGCCTCGGACATTGCGACCGCAGCAGCGTCCACGTCCGCCTGCAGGGCGGTCACATCCGCTTCCATCTTCACGGCTGCTTCATACGCCGCATCGAACTTTTTCTTTGCGGCCGGGACCATATTCGCATACGCTTCGGTCTCCATGGCCTCTTCCGCGCTTGCAATCGCATTGCGCAGCACGGTTTTCCAGACTACAACATAGGAGAACACCACAGTTGTGTCTTCATTCGGCATGGTCAGGTCGTAATAGGCAACCGTGCGGTCGCCGTCCTGATAGGATGCTTCCTGCTCCACGCCGTTGACGGTCAACGTCGCTTTGACAAATTCCCTGCTGTCGTCCATATGGGTAAAGGTCAGGCTGACGGTGTCGTCCGCCATGATGTCTTTCTGGGTGTAAACACCGGCTTTGTCGGCTACCTCCTGGGATACGCCGTCCACGGTCAGCGCGATCTTCGGACCATACTCCACGCGCAGGTCGTGTTCCGCAAGGATTGCTTCCGTGACGGTTACGACGCTTTCCGCAGTCAGGCTCTCCTCGCCGTTGACGTTGGAAGCGGTCACATAGAGCTCGGTTCCCGCCGGGACGCTGGTCTTCAGCGCAACGGTCGCTTTGCCCGGGTTTTCCGCATCCGGAACAACGGATGCGCCTTCCACCGCGTCGCCCCACTCATCCGTAACGGACCACTCCGCGGAGGTCACTTCATAAGCATTCTGCCATACGAGGCCTTCAATCGCTGCAACCAGCATGTCGTAAGCCGCCTGTACCACGCTGTCCGGTACATCCTGCGTACCCGCAACGATGGTTGCGACGTTTATTGCCGCGCTCAGAATCGCCGCGCTGGACTCGGTGAAGTCCGCCGCATTGAGCGCCTGCGCCTGTGCCAGAAGCTTTTGCAGGTCCTCTACCTTCGCCGCGTCGTTTTTCGCAGCGGAAGGCGCCGCCTTGACGATGGAGAAGGTCTTGCTGCCGCCGGCGGGGATCTCCGCTTTTTCCGGCGTAAGGGTCAGCGTATTGGAAACCGCCTTCTGCTCCAGGTTTGCAAAGTTCAGCCAGAGCACGACGTTTTCGTCGTTCGGTGCAACCGCCGGAGCGGATGCTTTGCCCTGGTCGTACAGGCCCTGTGCGGCCAGCTCTTCGCCCGTCAGCGCACGGTTGTACACACGGACAATGGAATACTCGTTCTTGCCGACGAATCCGCCGACCGGATCGTAACCGATCCAGAAGTTGACGTCGTTGGACTTCAGGCCGCCCTGGCTTCTGTCTCTATCCTCCAGGATGACTTCGCCGTCCAGGTAAATCTTCATGGTATCGCCCGTGTAAATGCCTGCGATCTGGTGCCACTCGTTCGCCGTGAGAACCTTATCGCTGAGCGTATCCTCCACGGAGTACCAGTCGCCGTTCGTCGCCTGCATATACAGCTCGTAGTAGGTCTTATCGCCCTGGAGCGTCGCGCGCAGGCCGAAGCAGTTATCGCCCTTGCCGACGATCACGTTGTACTTATTGCCCATGTTGGACTCCAGCGGCTTAAACCAAGCTTCCACGGTGAAGGGGTTCTTGCCTTTAAAGACCTCGTTGAAGAGGTCGCCGCCATCGGAGCCCTTTGTATTCGGAACCGGCATGTTGCCCTTGAGCACGGTGTCAAAGGTTTCTTCCGGACGGATCTGCCCGCTGGTGGGAATCTCCGGATCCATCTGGTTGCTGCTCAGGTCCTTGACGACCGTCACAGTGCCCTTCATGGCGCGGACATCCGCCAGCGCCTTGACCAGCACGTCGTAATTGGCGACCAGTTCCTTCTGGGAAGCGGTCAGCGCGTCGTACTGCTTTTCAATCTCTCTCAGTTCCGCAAGCTGGTTGTAAGAATAGACATAGACGTTCGCGATCGCGTCTTCGACCACCTTGGCCGCCTGCCGGTCGATCTCTTCATTGTCCGGCAGTCTCCACGGCTTGCTCAACTCCATCAGGTCCGCGCCCTTGGCGAACGGGATGATGGAATACTGGTAGGAATACTCCCTGTCGTTGGGGATGGTATACTGCGGCAGGTTGTCCGGGCCGCAGCTCGCATTGCCGATACCGCGGGAGATCAGGTCCACATGGAAATAGGTTTTTCCGTCCGGATCGGGCAGTTCAAACGGGTGGCGGGCCTCGTCCAGTTCGTCCATGGTGAAGCGCAGCGCGCTTGCCTCCACGTCCTCATAGGAAGCAACCAGAACGCCGTTCTCCTGCTCCGCGCCGGTCAGCGCCATCCACTTGACGCCGCTGTAGTTGCCGGAGGTCTGCGGGTCGACGAACGGATAGAAGCTCTCGTCAACGGTGTAGTCGTACAGGCCGACCTTCGCATAGCTTCTGCGGTCCGTATAGGACTCGGACGGGCCGTCGCCGTACCAGCGAATATCATTAAAGCCCGCGGGCAGCGTCATCGTGGAGCCCACCTTCATGATGGAGCCCAGTCCGGTGCCTCTCGCATCGAGGGAAAGGGTGACGGTTACAACGCCGGAGCCGTCGATGGTATAAACCACGGTCTCCTTCGCGCCCTTCGCGTCGTTCAGGATCAGGTTCGTGGTGATGACCTTGCGTCCATCGCGTTTCTGGGAAACGCTGACGCCGTTCTCCGCCACGGTGATATTCTTGTTTGCCTTCTGCCAGTCGCCGTCCAGGCTGCCGACGTCGTTGCTGTTTCTCGCACGCCAGAAGTCCGGCGCCGGGCCTTTTTCGATCAGCAGGCTGCCCTTGTACAGGTAGTTCTGCATCGCGCCGGTCGCTTTGTCCAGCTCAAAGCTGAAGTCCTCGCCGATGACTTTGATAACGTCCGCATCGCTGTCCTGGTCAATGACGACTTCCTTAGCGGAAATCACAGGCGCCGCCGCGGGTGCATTCGCCGGAACCTGGAACTGCTCGTGCGCAATTTCGTGGCCGGCTTCCGCCCAAAGCGTGCCGTCTTTGAGGGTGATGGTGAAGTTGACGTAATATTCCGCGCCGGTTTTCAGTTCCGCCGGGAGCTGGTACGGCACAGTAAAGGTCTTTGTTTCGCGCGGGGCAAGGCTTTCGTTGAGCTTGCCGCTCTGGATTTCCACGCCGTCCTCCATCAGCTTCCAGGTGACGTCGTAAGCGTCCAGATCGGTGAAGCTGGTCTCGTTGTAGAAGGAGAACTGGCGGTTCCTGACCTGCTCTTCGCTGGCCGTGATCCAGAAATCCTGGTACTGGTACTTGACTTCATACAGCTCCGGCTGCGGGTCGCGGTCCGCGGATACCAGGCCGTTCGCGCAGAAGTCATAATCGGTGGGATAGTCGCCCCAGTCGCCGCCGTACGCGTAGAATTTGCCGACCATCTCGCCGTTGTTGTACAGGCGGTTGTGCGCGAAGTCCTCAGAATAATAGTCGTAATTGCCGGGCACATCCGACGTAAACGGCTGGGAGTAATCCACCCAGACCAGCACTTCGTCGCTCTTCGGGCCGATCGGCGGGTTTGCGCTGCGCTGCGCGACGATTTCTTCCTTCGTCAGCGCTCTGCCGTAGATGCGCGCCAGCGTCATCTGGCCTTTGAGGGTGTGCTCGGGATTCTTGTAGTCGTAGCCGACGCCCAGCGCGTCCACGCCGTCCCAGTTGGGAACCAGGTAGGAGCCCTCGCGGCTGCCGACTTCTTCGCCGTCCACATAGAGCTTCATGACCTTGCCGTCATAGGTCGCGGCGACCTGGTGCCAGTTGTCCGCCCAGTTGTCCGGGAGGTCCCAGAAGATGGCGGGCCAGCTGTAGCTGCCGTTGATGTTCGCACAGAGGGAGAACTCCAGCTGCTTGCCGTCGGAGGAGGTCTTGAGTGCGAGCTGGTAGTCGCCCTTCGCGATCAGGATATTGTCCGCGATATCGGCCTGCGGCTTCACCACGGTTTCCAGTGTGAAGTTGATATTCTCTCCGGAGAGATACTGATCGTAAATCGCGTTCTTATCCTTGGGGAATACGAGGAATCCGCCGAAGGACTTGTCCACGACAGCCTGTGCCGGGTCCGCGGGCTGCTGCCTGTCGTCGCCCTGCACCTGCATGGTGACGCCCAGGTTGCTGAGCTCCGTTACACTGTACTGGCGCGCGCAGTCTTCGATATTCAGGGCGCGGGCAGTATCCACCCAGTCCCAGATATAGCCGCCCAGCATGTGGGGCTTGCTGCGGATGATGTCCCAATACTCCTTCAGGTTGCCGACGCCGTTGCCCATCGCATGGTCGTACTCACAGATGATGTACGGCATTTTGGTTGCCGCGTCCGCTGCCTGCTGCACTCTGGCAAGCGTGGGATACATGCGGCTGTCCATGTCGACGCCGCCCTGATAGCGCATGCCTTCGCTGTGGACCGGACGGGTCGCGTCATGCTCGCGGTAATAGGCCACCAGCTTCGGGAAGAAGTAGTCGCCTTCGCTCATGGCAGGACGATTGCCGGAATCCTCCAGCGTCGGGTAACCGGTCTCATTGGCGATGGACCACATGATTACGGACGTCTGGTTTTTCAGCGTATGGAAGGAGGTCGCCGTCCGGTCTTCCAGCGCAACCTTGGTGAAATAATTCGCCATGGTGTTGATCTGGTTGATCAGGGAATGCGCCTCAATATTCGCCTCCGCCATCATGTACATGCCGTACTTGTCGCAGAGGTAATAGAAATACTCGTCGTCGCCGTAGTGAGAGGTACGCACGGAGTTGATGTTATACTGTTTCATCAGCTTGACGTCCTCTTCCGCCACGTCGCGCGGCACATATTTGCCGTAGAACGGGTCGGATTCACAGCGGTTGACGCCCTTTATCAGCAACGGTTTTCCATTGATCGCCATCGGCTCGTATTCCTCGGTGATGTTGTGGTAGGAATCGTCGAGCTGCGTGCGGGTGAAGGAAATCTCCCGGAAGCCGAGCTGCTGGGAAATGCTCTCCACATAAGTCATGGTGTTCTTGTCGTAGAGGTTCAGCACCAGCGTATAGAGGTACGGATCCTCTGCGGACCACAGATGCGGGTTGTTGACGGCCCATGCGTTTTTGTTGCTGGACTGCGCGCCGGAAGCGATCTCGCCCACGTCGAAGGTCTTCGTCGTGAACATGTCCGCCGGCACCGGTTGCTGCTCCGCATCAAAAAGCTTGACCTCCACGGCATAGTTGTCCACCGCCTGCGCGCTGAAGTTCTTGACGTTTGCATGCAGATTCAGCGTAGCGTTCTGGAAGTTGTCGTCCAGGTCGGTCTCCAGCTGGTAGTCGTTGATATGTACCAGCGGGGTTGCGAACAGATAGACGTCGCGGAAGATGCCGCCGTCGCGGATCATATCCTGTTTTTCCATCCAGGTCGCGTCCGCAAACTTGTGGACTTCGAGTGCCAGCGTGTTTTCCTCGCCCGCAGGATTCAGATATTCCGTAATATCGAATTCGTGCGGACGGAAGCTGTCCTCGCTGTAGCCGACTTCCTTGCCGTTGACCCACACATAATATGCGGTCTCAACGCCCTGGAAGTTGATAAAGATGCGGTTATCGTTCCCGTAGAGGGATTCGTCCACGGTGAACGTCTTGCGGTAAAAGCCGACCGGGCTGTAATTGACCGGGATCTCCGGCACCTTTACATTCGCGTCGTACTTAAGCTGCCAGGGCATGACGGTATCGCCGTAAAGCGGCGTATCCCAGTCCACGCCCTCGTAGGTGGTCCAGCTCTGCGGAACCTGAACGGTCTTCCAGCCGTCTGCCGGGTCCTGCACATAGCTGCTCTCATAAAATTTGCCGTCTAGGAACTTTGCGCCCTCCATATCGTTGCGCTTGACGGTCAGCTCCCAGTCGTTAGACGAAAGCAACTGTACATAATCGGATTGTTCTTTCTCAAAGTTGACTGCGCCAAGAACCGCCTTCTCCTCCGAATCGTAGGCGGTGGTGGCTGTGGTGTGGGGCGCTTCGCGGTTGACCTCAAAAACGTCACTCGCACGCACCTGTTCACCGTTCAGATCGGTGTAGTTCTTGCCAGTGTACTCGAAATGGGTGAACTTTTTGTCCTCCGGTTTGCTGTCCGGTCCTTTGGGGGTTAGCAGGCCCCCCTGCGAATCGTACAGTTGCGGAGCCGTTTCGCTCCACACGGGTCCCTGGCCCTGCGGCTCATCCATGGCAAAGACGGTTCCGCTGAACGTACCGGTCAGCATCGTCAGCGCCAAACATGCCGCAAGCAGCCGTGTTCGTGGTTTTTTCGCTGCAAACTTCACTTCTCTTTTCCTCCCTATATAAAAATATTGCTTTGAAAGCTTTATCATAATATCACATATTGTTTTTTACATGCATCTTTTACGAAAATATAATTAAAATTTCATAATTTTATATGTAATATATCGCATTAATTGAATGATGCGATAAAGCGCATGTTTTTTCTCCCATTTTTGACATATTTTCTTTGTACCTTGCATATTTTTGAAGCAGCGGCACTTATCTTTCCTGTTTCTACATAATAAATGAAGGAATTCCAAACGAAAGGAGCATTTTTATGATCCGGTACAGAGCAGAAAAACGCACTTTCCAAGCAGAGAACGCCACCCCTTATGAAAGCTACTGCCTTTCCTGCGAACGGAACGGCACGCTGATTCTTCAAATTGCGGACCTCTCGTTTTCCGGCCCTTCCGTGGAACAGCTGGCAGAACAGTGCAACCGGCTGGGGCTGTCCCCCCTGCATCTCCGGGACGTGGCAGAAGATTTTTTGGCACAGGGACTCTCTGACGGAACCCCATTGTAATGCGGACTCTATCATACGCATAACAAAAAACCGGTCCCCGCGTAAACGAGGACCGGCTTTTTGTTGCTGCTGCATTATCTTGAACTCCCCGGTGAGGAGGTCGCCGCCTTACGGCGGCTTTCCGGGGTTGAGCGGACATGCCTGCACATGCCCGCCGGTGTAGCTTATAAACATATTAAAAGATCAGGAAGGAAAGAAGGTTTTGATCCATCCCAATGGATCGTTGATAAAACGGGCCGCCGGCCGGGTTGTACCGCCGGCGCATCCCAAAAATCATCTGACTGTGGCCTTTTATACACGTATGGTACGTTCCGTGTATTCTTCATTCCAACGCAAAACACTTTCAAAATCCGCAAAGATGCGGTTTTCACGGTGGAAATCAGCCGACGGTTACCGTGCAGTGCTTGACAGCGGCTGCGCCCGGCAGTGTGGTGTAAACGCCCGTGCTTGTGCCCGGAGCGCCGACTGCCCAGACTCTGTAGAAGTAATCGCTGCCAATCTGTGCTACAAACTGCGTCTTGAGTACGCCGCCGTTGCCAACGGTAAAGGCCGGAGCCTGTCCATTGCCATTGATGACGCTCATCTTGAAGCAGTACGCCTGTCCTCTCCTGAGGACAAAGTCCACGGTTGTATCGGACACGACGGAGGCCGCCTGTGCGACGCCCGCGCCGACCGCTGTGATACCGGCTTTACCGTAGGTGTCGTTGGTAACCGGGGCCCTGCTGGAGGAACCGCCCTTGCTTCCGCCGCTGGTATTGCCGCTGTTGTGATTGTCGTTATCTTCGTTTTTCTCCACCAGAGCCTCAACGGCCTGGCTGAGGGTGCTCTCCGCCGCCTTGACCATCGCTTCGGTCGCCTGCGGATTGTCCAGCACTGCATTGGCGGCCTTGACCGCATCGGCAACCGCCTCTGCGGAAGAAGCCGTGTATTTGCTCAGATCGATGGCGCTTGCCTCTTCGACCTGCTCTCTCAGCGCATCCTTGCTGGGAATAAGAAGCAGGCTGCTCATTGCATCCGTCAGTGCGCCCGCCGCCTTGTCGATTTCCTTCTGGGTCGCACCGTCGGTCAGCTCCCGTGCGGCATCCAGCGCATCGATAAAGTCCTGCTTGCCTGCGTCCAAGTACGCATCCAGATCGGCCTCAATCTCTTCAGCCGCCTCGATCAACGTGCGGAGCGTCTGCCAATTTACGCCCTCGTCCAGCGCGATGATCGCATCGTACAGCGCCTGATAAGCGTCTTCCACATCGCCCTTCAGCGCGTCCTTGTCCGCATAGACTTCCTGCGCGTTCTCCAATGCTTTCAGGTAGGCCGCCCAGCTGGCTTCGGAGTAGTTCTCTTCTCTGAGGTCTTCCGTCATTTCCAGCAGCCCTTCCAGAGCGGTCTTGTCGCCCTTTGCAAAGCTGAGGTGCTGGATGATGTCGAGCAGGTCGGACCACGCCTTGTTGATCTCTTCCTGGGTCACGTCGATCCGGTCCGCCGTCTTCTGCGCCGCTTCCAGCGCCGCGTCAAAACGCTTCTGCACGGACGGCACCGCATTGTTATATTCGTCGCCGCCCTGGAGGCCCTCTGCGATTCCAACGGTCGTGCGCAGGACGCTCTTGTCGACGGTCACAAACGCAAAGTTCAGCGCCGTGTCCGCGTTCGGCATGGCCAGGTCATAGGAATAGCTGTTGGTATCCGTAATGGAAACGGGCGCGTCGTTTACCGTAACAGAGGCAAACTCCCTGCCGTTTCTCGGCATGAACTCAAGTGTCAGCTCGTCGCCGCTCATCAGGGTATCCTGATAGCGACCAATGAGGTTTGCAAAGCCGAGGTCCTTATTCTCAATGGAAAGCTCCGCCTTTGCCGCCGGGAAACTGACCGTCAGGCTGTGCTCCTCCGGTACCGGCTCGTCCTTTACTTCGCCGGTAATGGCAAGCCAGCTCAGGACCGGGTCGGGGTTGCTGGAATTCTGCCGCTGCACGCTGATGGTCACATCCGCGTCGTTCGCAACGGTAAACGGGAACAGGAACGCTTTTTCACCGGAGTTGGTAAACGTGCCGACGGTGGTCTCCACCTTCTGGCCGTCTGCGCCGGTGTAGGAAACGACCGCCTTCATGGGACGGGTCACGCTCCACCATTCCTGGAAGCCCAGGGAAAGGAGGTATTCGCCCGCCTTCAGCGGCAGCTTGTAATCGATGTTTTTGCCGCCCTTTGCCCACCAGCCGCTGGTATACGCGTCGAGGCTGTCGGGGTTTTTATTGCCGATGTCGGCGTCGGTGCCGGTGTAACCCCAGCCGCCGTCCTGATACGCCTGATCCCACGCTTCGGTATTGACCAGGTTCGGCGCTTTCTCAGAGATGATGTCGTAATAATCGGAGCCCTTCGCCGCGCCGCTGTCGATGTAGTACAGCAGGCCTTCCGGGATATCCATGACCTCCGTGGTCAGGGTCAGGCCGTCAAAGCCCTCCAGCGCGCCGGTCACTTTGCTCTTCGCGCCCGGAATCAGGGTGCTCAGGTTCCAGTTGATCTGGACCTTGTGGTCGGTCCATTTGCCGTCCTCACGGACGCTGACGTCCGCCTGGGCCGGCAGGGTATCCGCACCGTAATAGAGGTCGTCCATCTCGCTTTTCAGCTTGAGGTTGTTGATGTTGTCAAAATAGCTCAGGTCCCACTCTTTCACGTCGTTGAGGGTGACATGGCCGGTGGCGTCGATCTCGACCGGCAGCCAGACATAGCGGGAATCCGCCAGTGCCGCCGCGCTGAAATCCTGCACCTTGCCATAGCCCCAGCGGTCGCCCATATAGATGAACTTGCCGTTTTCCGGATCGACCGGAATCACGTTGGTGCTCTGGGTCCAGAAGGTCTTGCCGTCCACGTCGCCGACGCACGGGTCGCCCATGTCGGTCCACTCGCCCAAAATCTCATCTGCTTTCCAGTAGCGGGCGGGGTTCGGGCTCCAGCCGGTCGCGCCGGAGGTAATCATATAATAGGTACCGTCATACTTAAACAGGGCGGGCGCTTCACGCTGCGCGCCGGGGAACAGGCGGACAAAGTCCACGCCGTTCTTCGCCAGTCCAACCGGGTCCTGCGCAACGTCCAGATCCGTGTAGTCCTCGTTCAGGCGGGAAATGAACATCGTGCGGTTTTCTTCGCTGGAATAGATGATATACGCAACGCCGTCGTCGTCGATGAAGAGGTTCATATCGCGTGCAAAGCCGCGGTTGGATTCCTCTTCATACCAGTCCAGAACGCCGTTGTCCTCATAGTACTCCTCTTCCGGCAGCTGATGCAGGCGGGAGCGGCGGATAAAGGTAAACGGTCCATTCGGCGTGTCGCTGATCGCCATGCCGGCCGCGGCTGCCGCGTAGCTGGAGGAGGATTCCTCCGTCGGTCCGTCCGCGTGGAACCAGATGATGTATTTGCCGGTCTTTTCGTTGTGAATCATCTTGGGACGCTCGATAATCGAAGTCGTCTTGTTGATGCACAGATAGACATAGTCCTTCTCTTCCGGCGTCAGTTCACCGTAAAGCGTAGTGAAATACGGGTCGGTGTCGAGCGCCTCGCGGCTCGGCACGGAACGCATCGCATAGCCCTCAAACGTCCAGTTGAACAGGTCGTCGGAGGAATAGGTGCTGATGCCGTTGCTGTGGCTGCCGGTCGTCTTGTCTTCGCCGATCCACCACCATTTCTGGCTGCCGTCCGGCATGGTCATCTTCTGAACCTGGCCGCCGTGCGCCTGGATCGGTTTGCCGTTGGTGTCCTTCCAGACGGCGCCTTCGGTGCCGGAGAAGGAATCGTATACTTCGATGGAACGCAGGTTTTTATAGATGGTATCCAGACGCTCGCACATTTTTTCAACGGCGCCTGCGCCCGGGTTTGCCTGCTCCGCAAGCGCCTGTGCTTCTGCAAGAGCGGCGTCCATCGCCTGGAGGTTGTCCTCTTTATTTTCTTCGCCCACATACAGCTCGCCCAGCGGCTTTTCCGCGTAGACGACGCCGTTTGCCTCATCCTGGGCCAGCTTGCCCTGGATTTCCGCGATCTTTTCGTCCAGGGTGTCCGAGCCATAGGTCTGGCCGCGCTTGACCAGGATATAGCTGAGCATCGGATCGTCGTTGCCGCTGGTGCGCTTCTCGTTATGTACGAATACGTTCAGCTCGCCGTCCTCCACAAGGACTTCCGCGGTCTTTGTAAAGGTCGCGTTGGGGGAATTTCCGCCCGGCACGCTGGCCTGAGAAGCGACGCGCTCGTTTTCCAGGTCGATGTCGACCTTGCGGGCCGACCACCAGTTGGGAATCTTAATGCCGATGGTGACCTCGTAGAAGCCGTCCTCCACGGCGAAATTGTAGCGGAAGCCGCTGGTCGCCGGGTCGTACTCAATCTTGTCGCTGGTGTACCAATAGGTATCGGTTTTGACCACGCTCTCTTTGTTGCCGCCGCTCACCATGTCGGCGTTCTCAACGTAGCCCCAGGCATAGCCTGTGGACGCGTCCTCGCCGTAAACCTGGTCGGTCACGGACTGGTACTCGCCCATCTGGTCTCCGTCCGCCGTCTGATCGACTTTTGTGGCGGCACAGTTGACAAAATACAGCAGATCACCGGGGTTGCCTTCTGTTTTTGCCATTGCGGACACAGGCGCGAACACCTGCATCAGCAGACAGACACAGAGCAGCAGGGACAGACTTTTCTGTTTGTTCCTTCTCATACATCTTTTCTCCTTCAACTATTTTCCAATCACCACAAACGCGGTGTTTGTGCCTAAGAATTGACGATGGACGCCCGCGCCTGCGTCTGCGCGTTCTTGAGGATTTCGTCCATGTCGACGCCCTGCATGATGGACTGCAGGCTCTCCGCGATGATGTCCTCCATCGAGTAGGTATATAACCCGTAATTGACGGGCGGAATCTGCTCCGTCCATCTGGCAAAGTCCTCGTAAATTTTCTGCCCGCCGAAGAACTCGCTGGGCTGGCTGTAATTTTCCATGCTGCCCGCGGATTTCAGCGTGCTGACCAGGCTGATGTCCTTGACCAGGTCGTTCATCAGGCGGTCGTTGGATGCAAAGGTCTTGCTGAGGAAATCCACCGCCAGGTCCGCACCGGGGGATTTGTCAATCACATACCAGCTGCCCCCGCCGATGCTGGACGCATTGATGGACTCCGGGACCTCCGCCATGCGCGGGATGGGGGCCACGGCCCATTTGCCGCTCTGGTCCTCCGCCTGCACAATGCTGGACATCGCCCAGCAGCCGGACGGCACGCTGACGACCTCCTCCTCCTGAAACGCTTTGACAAACGGGTCCCAGCCGGAAATCTGCAGCGCAATGCCCGAATCGACCATCCTGCCATAGGTACGGATGGCGGCTTTCAGCGCCGGGTTGTTCGTAAAATTGACGCTCTCGCCGTCTTCTTTCATATACCAGGCGCCCGCCGACTGCATCATGATGCGGATCTGCCCCAAATCGCTGGGGTCAAGCGTCAGCATGCATTTCCCGGTCTTCTCCTTGACGGCTTTTCCAATTTCTATGTATTTATCCCAAGTCAGATTTTCCATATCCTCTTC
Source organism: Clostridium sp. D33t1_170424_F3 (assembly GCF_015667585.1). Lineage (GTDB taxonomy): Bacteria > Bacillota > Clostridia > Oscillospirales > Acutalibacteraceae > Anaeromassilibacillus. The sequence continues at coordinate 31,746 of NZ_JADPEG010000013.1, forward strand.
TGTGTAACCCGCCTGGCGGATGTAATCCCGCCGGTAGAACAGGGCGGCCACGCCGCTGTCGAAGGGGACTCCGTAGACCTTTCCATCGTCCGTCATCACCCGCAGCTTATAGTCCATAAACTTGCCGGGATCGACAATGGCGGAAAGGTCTCGCAGTTCCCCGGGAAAGGATTTGAGGAAATTCTGAATCCTGTAATCTTCAATCAGGACAATATCCGGCAGCCCCTCGTAATTGGAGGCGGAAAACGCGGTGTTCAGCTTGGAGACGATGTTCGTCTGCGCCATGCTGACAACGTTGATCTCAATGCCCGGATTGGTCCTCGCGTAATAGGCCTTTGCCAAATTGGCGGCCTTGATATTAAAATTTTCATCCCATGCCCAGATGGTGATGGTTTTCGGCGGGTTGTCCGTCCCAACCAGGGAAGCCTGCGTCGGTTTGGGCGTGCACGCCGTCAGGAACAGCAGCGTCATACAGAGCAAAAGTGCCCCCAATGATCGACGCTTCACGATGATCCCCCCGATTCTGCGATTGGATACGGGAAACAGCCCGCTGGATTTTGGGGTTTTCTTATCATTTCGCATAACAATCTCTTCATTTCTGCTATATTTTACCCTATCTTTCCCAAAAGGTGCTAGGAATTTCTTCTCTTCTATTTGTCTTTTTTTAAGACATTATCAAAAGGTACTGGTAATTTTTTTAGGTGCTTGGACAATTTTTGGATTCCTGGGCCGGAATCGTCACCGTGACGGACGTCCCCTTGCCCGGCTCGCTGGAGATGGAAACGCCGTAGCTCTCCCCATACAGCAGCTTGATGCGGTCATCCACATTTTTAATGCCGATCCCGGTGAAGTGGTCCGCCTTGCGGCCTCCGCTGGACAGCGTACTGCCCACCTTCTCCAGCATCATGCCGGAGCCGTTGTCGACCACCTCGCACACCAGCGTATTGCCCCGGCGGCGGATAAACACAAAGATACTGCCGTCGTCCGCGTCGTTAAACGCGTGGAAAAAGGCGTTTTCCAAAAACGGCTGCAGGATCAGCTTGGGCATCAGGCAATTCCGGCAGTCCTCCGCAAGGGAAAAATCCACCTTGATCTGTTCGCCAAAGCGCAAATGCTGCAAGAAGACGTAATTCCTGAGATTGCCCACTTCCTCCGCCGCCGTGATGCGCTCCTGCTTATCGCTGATGGTGCTGCGCAGCAGCAGGCTGAACGCGTCGATCGCCTGCACCGCCTTTTGAGAATCCCCCTGCCAGATCATCCACTTGAGCGAAGTCAGCGTGTTATAGATGAAGTGCGGGTTGATCTGCATCTGCAGCGCGCTGATCTCCGCCTGCCGCTTTTCGCGCTCCATCTCCATGAGCTGATCGATATAGCTGTTGAGGCCGTCCAGCATGTAATTGAACGCCTTGGACAGCTCCTTGACCTCATAGTTTCCCTCCACCGGGATATGGCGGCTGAAATCGCCCTTGGTAATCGTCTTCATCTCGCGTACCAGCGACTGGATGGGCTGCGTCGTCTTGCGCACCACAAAGAACATGCTGACCAGCACGCAGGCCACCACCAGCATGCTCAGGACCACAATGGATTCCCGGTCCCCGGCCTCCCGCAGGATGGTGTCCCGGTCGATCACGCCCACCAGATGGCAGTTCCAGTGGGGGATATTCTGCGCGACGACCGCCGAGGAGCGTCCGTTCTGGACAATCGTCTGGTATTTCATCTGGCTCTGCTCCACCTGCTTTGCGGATTCCAGCAGCGCGCCGTCCGTAAAGCCGACGATCTGCTTGCGGGTGGACGAAACGATCCGGCCGCCGCCGTCCAGCAGCAGCAGGTCGTTCGCCTCACTGCTGAAGCTGCTGTAAAACCCCTGCAACACATTCTGCGGAATCAGAATATACGCATAGCCGTAATTCGACTGCCCGCCCGCGTAATTTAGCCCCGTGCTGACCACAATGGCGCTGTCGCCCTGGGTCAGCGTAGTGAAGCCGTCGTCCGTATACTGGTACAGGATGCGGTTGGGCTGGCGGCGCGTCTCCTGCGTGATCGGGCTGTCGAGCAGCTCCTCCACGGGGATGGTCAGGCCCGCATCGCTGCTCAGATAGGTGGAGCCGTTGACGCCCACCACCACAATGCTCATTTTTTCATAGTAATCCGGCGGCAGCGCACTTTCCAGCGCGGAAACCATACTGTACTGCGTGTACGACGCGGAGGCCGACGTCCGGTCGTTGCTGGTCAGGTAGCTGCGGAACGCCCAGCTGTTCTTGATGGCCCCCATGATGTTGACCACCTCGTCGTTAAAGCCGCTCATGTTCTCTGCAATCTGCCCGATGATCTGGGAACTGGACTGCGTAAACGTATCTACATATACGCTCTCCGACGCGCGGATAGAAATACTGAGCGTCAGCGCGGTGACGCAGATGACGCTCAGCAATACAGCCGATACAATTTTAATAAACAGGCTGTTGGCATGCAGCCTGCCCTTCCAGCTTTTTTTCATGTCCGACCGCCTCCCGACGCCGCGCCGTACTGCTTGCGGAACTGGCTGGGCGTTTTCCCCGTGAATTTCTTAAACACCTTGCAGAAATAGCTGTGGTCCCCGTAGCCGACCATGCCGCACACCTCGGAAACAGGGATATCCTCCTTGCGAAGAAGCTCCTCCGCGCGGCGGATGCGCTCCCGGTTCAGGTATTCGCTGAAGCCCTCGCGGTTGTGCTGCGCAAAATAGGAGGATAAATAGGAGTAATTAAAGTTAAATTTCTTTGCCAGTACGTTGAGCGTAAGCGGCTCCGCATAATGCTCCGCCACATAGTCGAGGATTTCCTGCATGGTCTGATGTTCCGACCGAAGCGCGTATTTCTCGACGAGCGCCGCAAAGTCCGCGCGGATCATCTCAAACGCCGCCGTCAGGTCCTCCGCGTACCGCGCCTCGCTGACGCGGATAAAGCAGTCCCGCTTCAGATGGCCGACGCCCTCCGGGTCCAGCCCCTGTTCCTCCCAGGCGGACAGAATCTGGTACAGCGCGTCCTGCAGCAGAGATTTCAACTCAAACTCACCCGGCGCGCGCCGTTCCCGCGCCTCCTGCACATAATCGCAGAGCCGGTCGACCGCCTCCCGGTACTGCTGGCCGCGCACCTCGGCGGTAAATTTCGCCGCGTCGAACACCGGCGCATCCTCTGTATTTTCAAACGATTCCGCCGCAAGGACCGCCGCCCCCCGGTCATAAAACCGCTGGCGGGTATAAGCGGCAAAATGCTGCTGATACACTTCCTTCAAATGGTTCAGGCCGGAAAACTCCCGGCTGTATACATAAAACGCCTTGGGCGTCCTGGATTTAAGCGAAGCGGCCATCCGCCTGACCCGCTCGGTCAGCGCGCGGTACGGCTCCGCCGTATAGTTGACGACCAGAAGCAGCAGTTTTTGATCCACTACGACGGTTTTCGCAACTACGCCGGGCAAAAACTCCTCCGTGGCGGCAGCCAGAAATGCATTCTGCTGCGCCAGGTTCGCCGTGTTGCCCAGCGTGTAGGGGACATGCATGCCAACCAGAAAAAAGCGCGGATAGGGAAAAAAGCCGCGCAGCCCCTCCATCGCCTCTTCCATTCCAAACCCGGAGAGCAGCTGGTTCATCTGTGTCTCCAGCGAATCACCGCCCCCCCTGGACAGAACGAAGCTGGGAATCTGCGACGCGGCTTTTTTCAGTGTATTCAAAAGGTCCTGTGGATTCAGTGTCGGCTTTAAGATATAATCCACCGCGCCATGCTGGAACGTGGATTTGACATAGGTAAAATCGCTGAAGCCGCTCAGCACAATCACACGGACGTCCGGATACCGCGCCCAAAGCTCCTTGGTGAAGGCGATCCCATCCATCACGGGCATCACAACATCCGTCAGCACAATATGGGGGTGGAATTCCTCCACCAGTTTCAGACCCTCCTGCCCGTTCGTCGCCTCTCCCACCACTTTGAAGCCCTCCCGCTCCCAGTTGATCAGGTGCTTGATCCCCTGGCGCGTCAGGTACTCGTCCTCCACAATGAGGATGCGGCAGTACTCGCTCATCGCATTCTTCCCTCCCTGCTTCTATTTCCTTTTTCTATTATACCATAAAGGGGCAAAGCCTTCTTCACAACAGTACCATATTCTCTCAGGCGTTAAATCTTCGATTTTGGTCACGCCGTGAGGTTATTCAATCATGCTTAACGCTCTGCGTGGTTCATCTTGCACAGCAATTTGAAAGCGCTCTTCCCACCGGCATGATTCAATGTTCTCTCAGGCGTCAAAATCTCTGATTTTGGTCACGCCGTGAGGTTATTATACCGTATTTTCGACGCAGCAACAACGTGGTGTGAAAAGATTTTGCCGCATTTTGACGAAAAAAGCGCTCCCGGCCATTCCGCCAGGAGCGCTTTTCCTTTTACACTGCTGTTTCGTCTGTGCTTACGCAAAGCTTCATGTTTTGAATGGGTACTTTGGCCCGCTCACACCTTTCGCGGCCGATCGCCCGCCGATCCATCCACCGTCCGGCAACGAACAGGCGGACGTAATCGTCCACGGAAATCCCTCCGCATTACGGCAACCCGCAGGGCGTCGAACCCTGCGAAGGCCTTGGGTGCGAAATTTCGCTGGACAATGCCGTCCCCCGTATGTACACGGTAAAACGATTAGAAATTAAACTCGTGTTCCCAATCAAAATCCCCGCTGCTCTCCAAATTTGCCGGCCAATGCGCGCACCAGCTCGGTACTTCGGGGGCTTCCACCCGGTCGGCGCTCGGCGTATACGGTTTGATATCCAGCACGGGGCTCCGGTCGTCCGCATCGATATACGCCAGTGTAAGTCTGCCGTTCTCCACATCCAGTCCGATGATGCAGGCGCAGGACAGCGCAATGGGATTGGGCCGCTCCGGCGAACGCGTGGCAAAGGTGCCCAACGTTTCCGGCGCGTTTGTATAGGGCTTTTGCTCTGTCAGCTTTCCCCGCGCCGCCGCATTGTCACAGCCGGAAAACCACCAGAGGATATTGCAGTGGGAAAATCCCTCCAGCCCGGTCAGCGCCCTGCGATAAGCCGGCTCCAATTGCACATAAAACCCTTCCGCACCCGTGCGGATCACACCAATCTGTTTAACTGTAAATACATCCATAAGAATCTCCTCGCTTTGATTTGATTTTTACGGTACCGTATCTCCAGTATAGCAGGTTGCGTTGATACTACAAGCTTTTTTAAATTTTATCTTGTGGGCATCTCAAAGCCCTCCAGCGCCCGGTTCAGGAACGCGTTGAACGGCTGCATCGCCTCAAAGACAGACGCGGCGAACGGGACAAAACCGGGTTCCAGACACCGCCCGTCCGAAATGGGGAATTCCAGATACCAGCTTTTGTTTTTCAAATATTCCGCCTGCGGATGCGCCGCGTCGTACCCGCGCGGCACATTTTTCAGCGCGGTTCCGCCCACAGTAAAATGTGCGGTAAACGCGGGCGCGGTGATGATCTCCTGCCACTCGTCCCCGTGGGCGGCGATATACGCGCGCACCATGGCGGTCGCATCCTTGAACATATCCGCGAACAGCCCGCCGCCCAGGAAGGACCGGCCGCCCGGTTTGAGCATCAGATAATACCCGACCGGGACCGGCAGCTTGCCGCGGGGCGCGATATGCGCCCGGAACGCCGGGTTATATGGGGACTTATCGTGGCTGAACCGGGTGTCCCGCATCAGTTTAAAAGTCAGTTCCTTCGGTTCCACCACCGGGATCTGATCGTCAAACTTTTTCAACTCCAGCATCAGAACCTGGAGCAGTGCTTCAAAGTCCCGGAAAGCCTCCTGATACTGCGGCTTGTGCGCGTGGAACCAGTCCCGGTTATTGTTCTGCTCCAGCTCCGTCAGGTACGTCAAAATCTTATTCATGCAGCACCTCCGCAAAGCTCCTGGAGGCCATCAGCTCCCGCATGCGTGCGGCGGCCTCCTCCGGGCAGCGATAGGCGGGGAAATCCGCAAAAATCTGCGAAAGTCCGTCGATCTCTTCCATCGCGTCCGTGAAGGAGCAAATGGCGTCGTATCCGCACGCGTCCAGCTTTTGAAACTCCAGACAGTCGGGCCGGATGCGGTGGCTGGCAATCGCATAATGGACGCGCCTGCGGCAGTTGCACATGCCGGTACCGCTCAATCCGCAGTATTCCGCCAGGAACGCCGCCATCCGCTTGCGGACGCGGGACAGCCGCTGGCGGTACGCCTCCGGGGTGATCTCCAAAATTTCAGCGGCAGCCTGGCTGTTCAGCCGGAACATCGTGCCCAGAATGAATATGCAGCGGCTTTCCGCGTCCAGGCACTGGAGCATCACATTGGTACAGGAGAGCTTCAGCTCCCGCTCCAAAAGGGCCTCGTCCACTCCGCCGCTCAGATCCGGAACGTCCTTTTCCCGCCCGGACGCGATATCCGCGCCGTACGCCTCAAAGCTCAGCGGGCGCTGGGCAAACATATGCCTGCGGTAATCCTGCAGATGGTTGACCGCGATGCGGAACGCCCAAGTGGATAGGCTGCTCTCCCCACGGAAGGCGGACAGCCTCGTCATAACCTTGATGAGAATTTCCTGCGTGGCATCCTCCGCGTCCGGCACCGTCCCCAGCATCCGCAGGGACAGGTTAAACGCCATATCCTGTACGCCGGACAGGATGGTTTCCAGCGCCTTCTGGTCGCCGGACAGGGCTTTTTCAATCATTTCTTTTTCCGTTTGTTGCATCTTTTTCGACACCTCCTGTAAGGTTAGACGCCAAAAGGGACGCCGTGTGACAGCTTTCTTTTCTTTTTTCAAGCATACCATAAAGCAGGGGCATATGCGAGCCGGATCGCTTGCCTGTTTCTTCCAAATGCCGTATGATACATTCATAAAACAGCCCGGGCCTGCAAAACCTATGAAAAAACAGACGCAGCAAAAAAGGTCGAGAAACGCTTTCCGGCAAAATGGTATGATGTCAACACAGGGAGGTGAAACACTTGCAGGAACAGATGGAAGCCGTCCAGCGGATGCAGGACTACATTGACGCCCATCTGGGCGAAACGATCACGCTGGCAGATCTGGCGCGCGCGTCGTATTATTCCCCATGGTATTCTTATCGACTGTTTATACAATGGGTTAATCTCAGTCCGGCGGATTACATCCGGCGGCTGCGGCTGTCCCGGTCCGTGCTCAAGCTGCGGGACGAACGCTGCAAAATCGCGGACGTAGCATTTGAACTGGGATTCGGCAGCGTGGACGGATACCAGCGCGCGTTCTTCCGGGAATTCGGCTGCAATCCCCGTGAATACGCCGCCGAACCCGTGCCCCTGTATCTGTTTACCCCCTACGGCGTCAAATACCGAGAGGTCAGAAAGAAGGAGAAGCACATGGAAAACACGAAAAATATTTTTATCCAGCCCGTGGAAAAGCCCGCCCGCAAGGTACTCATCAAGCGGGGCGTCAAAGCCGCCGACTATTTCGCCTACTGCGAGGAGGTGGGCTGCGACGTCTGGGGACTGCTGACCAGCATCAAATCCATCAGCGGCGAGCCGGTCTCGCTCTGGCTGCCAAAGGCATACATCAAGCCCGGCACGTCCGAATATGTGCAGGGCGTGGAACTCCCCCTCGACTACGACGGCCCCATTCCCGAGGGTTTCGATCTGATCGAACTGCCCGCGTGCACCTACCTGATGTTCCAGGGCGAACCCTTCGCGGAAGAGGATTATGGCGAGGCCATCGAACAGGTGTGGCAGGCCATTGACCGGTACGACCCTTCGGTCGCCGGTTACCAGTGGGACAAAGAAAATCCCCGCGTTCAACTGGAGCCCATCGGCACGCGCGGGTATATCGAGCTGCTCGCTGTCAAAAAATAAGAAAGATACACAAACGCGGCCCCGCCGGAACGGGGCCGCGTTTTGCTGTTTTTATCACCCTGTCGCTTGATCGGCACAGCATCCGCTGCAGGCATTTTCCAGCGGATGCGCCGTTTCCTGTGTAGATAGGTCTTACTATTCGTTCCATTTGGACTCTTTCTACGAAGCACATAAAAACAGCCCAACCCTGTCATCTGGTCAGGCTATATCTGATAATTAATTGCTTAAATCAAGTTGAACGTTATATTTATTTCATTTTTGAGCCACTCTTTTTGTAGACAAAGTAACTGCACGCTGCATAATAGAGCAACAGGATTACACCAAATGGAGTTTCACGCATAATCTGCCCTGTTTCCTGTGTGCCCATATAGATAAAACAAGCGCCTGTGACAATGCCAAACAAGCCGCCCCACCAAATAACCTTATTTAATAAAACGCCTGCAACCCACAACAATGCCAGCCATACGACAACCATAGGACTAAAAGAGCCCATTCCTCCCACCAATGCCACCCAGCCGTAAAAAATTGTACAAACGATTGCGGGGATGAAAGCTGCTAATTTCCTCATATTCATTTTCTCACTTTCAGTAAAAACTTTTTATATTTTTATTCTACCATATCAAATTGCTTAACACAATGTACATGGGGAAATAGACGGAGTTTTTACCATCAACACGTATCTGCAGCAGGGAGATTTGCCATTCCATATTGTAAATATTTGTCACCTGCTATACAATAAAGAATAAAGCAGGACATCTTTACGTTCTGGAACAATTTTGAAGAGGAGAATGGACGATGGCATTGATCTCCTGCCCGGAATGCAGCCAACAGATTTCCACGCACGCAGAAAAATGCCCGCACTGCGGCCTGCCTGCCTCCTATTTCCCACAGGCGCAGGACGGCGCGCCCGCTGCGGAGGGGATCGACTATGCCATGATCTCCGACATGCTCACATCCTTCGACCGGGACTACTGCTCCGCGTTCGGCGCGGACAACTACATATCTTCCCGGCAGAAGGAACGAATGGCGCAGACCTACGCCCCTTATTTCCGCTGCCTCAAGGATAAGCTGGTTTACTCCTATGTGTGCGGACAGGCGCAGGCGCTGCGCGTGGACGTCAGCCAGCTCCAATCGTTTTTGCGGCGCTTTCTGCATCTGGACGCCGCCGTCACCGCGCACAATGAGCAGTATGTGGAGACAATTCTGCACCGGGAAGCAGCATACTTCGACAATATTTTAAAGGATATTGACCCGGGTATCCGGCTGGACGACGAACAGCGCCGCGCCGTCATCACCGACGACGACCACTGCCTGATGGTCGCCGGAGCCGGGGCGGGCAAAACCACCACAATGGCCGCGAAGGTCAAATATCTGGTGGAAAAGAAGCACGTCCTGCCGGAGGAAATCATCGTCATTTCCTACACCAACAAGGCGATCGGCGAGCTGAAGGAGCGCATCAACAAGGGGCTGAATATCCCCGCCAAAATCTGCACCTTCCACGCGTTTGCCTTTGAGATTGTCAAGCGGTTTTCCGCAGCGCCACCGGAGATCAATTTTTCCTCCTATCAGATCGTGTTTGAAATGCTGGAAAAGGCCATCTTTGACAATAAGCCTCTGATGCGCAATCTGGTTTTGTTCATGGGTTACTATTTCGACCTGTCCGAGGACGTGTTTCAGTTCGCCTCCTTAAACCAGTACCATCTGGTCAAGGCCTCACAGGACTATGAGACAATGAAAAGCGGCCTGGGCGAATACGTTAAAAAGGTGGAGCATCAGCGCCAGCGCCGCGTGAAGACCCTGACCGGGGAGTACCTGCGTTCCATCCAGGAGGTGCAGATCGCCAATTTCCTGTACCTGAATGGGCTGGACTACGAATATGAGCGCCCCTATCCACTGCCCATACCGGGCGCGCGCAAAACCTACACGCCGGATTTTTACATCACGCAGGGGGAGCACGCCGCCTATCTGGAGCATTACGGGCTGACGGAGAGCGGCTACAGCAACGTCTTCACTCCCCAGCAAATCGCCAAATACAAGAAATCCATCCGGGACAAACGGGCGCTGCACAAAAAAGGGAAAACCGAACTGCTGGAAACCTGGTCGCTTTACAACGACCGCAGGCCGCTGCTCGACCATCTGCGGGAAACCCTCGTTTCCGCCGGGTTCGTGCTCAAGCCGCGGAACCTGGACGAGGTATACCGAAAAATCGTGGAGACCGGCAAGGACAAATACGTGGTGCGCCTGATCCTGTTCCTGATGGAATTCATCGAGCAGTTCAAGACCTCCGGCTACACGGAAAACGGATTCCGTCTGCTGCGCGAAAAGACGGACAATCCCCGTACGCTGCTCTTCCTGGACATCGCGGAGCAGGTCTATGCCCACTATCAGGAAACCCTGAAGCGGAACAACCAGATCGACTTTGCAGACATGATCAACGACGCGCACTTTTACTTGCAGGAAATCGAGCGGCAGGGCATTGCCCTGCCCTATAAATACATCATCATCGACGAATTTCAGGACATCGCGCGCCAGCGCTTCAACCTGACCAAGCGCCTCTCTGAAATCACCAGGGCAAAGGTGGTGGCGGTCGGTGACGACTGGCAGTCCATTTACGCGTTCGCGGGGTCGGACATCACCCTGTTCACGCGTTTTCTGGAGCTGATGGGCTCCGGTACCGAGCTGAAAATCACGCACACCTACCGCAATTCACAGGAGCTGATCGATATCGCGGGCGGGTTTGTGCAGAAAAATGCCGCGCAGATCCGCAAGCAGCTCATCTCCCCCAAACATTTGAAGGACCCCGTTGTGGTCCATCCCTTTGATGACGCATACAAACCGATGCAGGCGCTTGCCCGCGCCGTGCTCGAAATGATCGGCAAAATTGTCGCGGAATACGGGGCGCAATCCTCCATTCTACTGATCGGCCGGTACAATTACGACATGTACAAGCTGTTCCGCACCGGGCTGTTCGAGGAACGCCCCGGCAACCGGGTGTACTGCCCCCAGTATCCCAAGGTCCCACTCTCGTTCATGACGGCGCACAGCGCCAAAGGGCTCGGCTACGACAATGTCATTTTAATCAACATGTTTGAAGGGAAGTTCGGCTTCCCCTGCCAGCTGGAGGACGACCCCATTATGAAGCTGGTGACCTACGAGGACCGCAGCGTGCCGTTTGCGGAGGAACGCCGCCTGTTCTACGTCGCGCTGACCCGTACCAAAAACCGCGTCTATATCGCCGCGCCCAAGCAGCGCCCCTCCCGCTTTCTGGTTGAGCTGATCCGGGACTTCCACCTGCCGCACGCGGCGGATATGAACCTGGAAACCGTCGACCTGTTTCAGCTCCGCTGCCCGGTATGCGGCTTTCCGCTCAAATACGAGTTCAACAAAAACTACGGGTTGAACCTCTGGATGTGTACGAACGATGCGGAAGTCTGTGATTTCATGACCAACGACAAAGAACACCGGCACGATATTTTTCCCTGCGCCGCCTGTAAAGACGGTTTTATGATTGTCAAGCGCAGCCCCAAAACGGGAAATATCTTTTACGGCTGCACCAACTATACCAACACGGACCGGCCCTGCACGCATATGGAGCCGATCCGCGAATAACCGCCTGAATCGCCGCAATCCATTACCACATAAAAAATCCCGGCCAAGCAGGGGCAGGCAAGCAGCCGCCCTGTTGGCCGGGATTTTTATTTTATCCACGCTTTGGTCAATAGCGCCCTGCGTCTCCGACAGATCTATTTAAAATTTGGCGATTTGCATCAATATCGTTCTAATTAAATAACTACTTGGTGAAATTTGACAAAACCTTGCATCGGCGCATATCTAGGTACAGGAAGAACAGGCCGTTCTATCACGTGCCTTGCAACACTGAAGGAGTGGAAAACAATTGAAAATAAATGTAATACGGGGCGGTAAAGTGCTGTCTCTGCTGGTGGCGCTGTCCCTGCTGGTCTGTACCTTTGGGAGCGCCGGCGTCTCTGCCAGCGGGCAGCCTGCAAAGGAAGCTCTGGCGGCAAGCCTCGCCATGAGTGAAATCAATCCCGCGGCGATGGAATCTTCCGTCCAAACCGGGGACAAACCAACGGATCACAGCGGGTCTTTGGGTTACGTGCATCCCTACATCGACCCGTCCTACCTGCGGGAGGGAACCTTCTCGGAAACGCCTGCACAGGCGGAAACTGGATTCCCCGGCGCTTTCAGCGTTCCAGACAACGGAATGGTAACAGGCACGGTACGCAACCAGACCAACTGGGGAACCTGCTGGGCTTTCGCCGCGGTTGGCGCGGCGGAGTCTTCCCTCTATCCGAACGATCAAACAACGCTTTCCCCGCGCCACCTGGCCTATTTTACCTACCACGGCACGGCGAATCCAGCCCTGCCGGAGGACAGGACGGACGGCGACACCTTCCATCCCTATGCATTCAATGCCAGCGAAACAGCGGGCCGGTGGCATCCGTGGTACGAATACGGTGGGAACTCCTTTATGGCCAACGCCACTCTGTCCCGCATTGGGTTTCAGACCGACGCTGCCGTTCCCTATCCGGAACGCTACGACTTTTTTGACTCTTCCAAACTGGATTCCTACGGAACCCCGGCGCTGAAAGATGATTACCTGCAGGAATACGGCGACGTTGCAGAGGGCTATCATTTTACAGCGCCTTACCGGCTGGTAGAGAGCAACTACCTGCCGACGAAAGATCTCAACGGAAACTGGAATGGCGATGCAGTCAAAAAAGCCCTGATGGATGGATACAGCGTATCCGTCTCTTACGCATCCGGCTCCTATAACGACTATCCGCTCAGCGACGGCTCTGTGATCATCGCCCAGCAGTACAACGGGCCGAACCGGGTAAACATCAACCATGCGGTACAAATTGTGGGCTGGAACGATCAGATTCCCAAAGAGGCGTTTCGCGCCACGTCTGGCAGACTGCCAACAGGCGACGGCGGCTGGCTGATCCGGAACAGCTGGGGCGAAAATTGGGGCATGGACGGGTGCTTCTATCTCTCCTATGAGGACAGCTCCCTATCCGAAACCTGTCAGTTCATCGCTTCCGCCGACCAACCATATGACCACAATTATCAATACGACGGCGCCGGCTGGAGCACCACGGTAGGCGCAACAGGCAATCCGACCAAACCGGTCTATATGTCCAACGTCTTTACCGCCACCGGCGATGAAACCATTCAGGCCACGGCGTTTTACACCACCGCGCACCATGCGGTCTATTCCATTCAGGTTTACACGGATCTGAAATTTGCAGGCGACCCGGCCAGCGGTACGCCGGCCTTTTCTGAAGAACAGAAGGGGACGCAGCCTTACGCGGGCTACCATACCGTCCCTCTGGAGCTTCCGGTCAACGTGAAAAAGGGAGAAAAATTTGCGGTCGTGGTAAAAATTCAGAACCCTGACGCGGACAACCGCGCCCGGTACGCATCAGCGATTTATCCCGTTGCGTGCGAGCTGGACGGCTACTGCGACGGGGTGCGCTGCGACGCCTCCATCCGCCCCGGTGAAAGCTTCATCAGCTTTAACGGCGGCGAATGGCTGGACCTTGCCGATTACGGCGATCTGCAGCAGGGCAAATCCGGCAGGAGCATCGTCACACCCGCCAATATCTGTTTAAAGGCTTTTACCGTGGACGGCCACGAAAGCAGGCTTCCGCTGCAAAAGGCGGTCAACGACGCCAAAAAAGTGATGGAACTGCCCAAATACTACAATGCATCCACCAGGGACGCGTTCGACCGCGCTCTGGCAAATGCGGAACGCCTGCTGAAGCAGCCCTCCGCCGCTGCTGCGGAAATCACCGGCGCGGCAAACGCACTGCAAACCGCAACGAACGCCTTAAACGGCCAGCCCACAAACCTGACCGCTCTGCGGAATTCCATTACCGCCGCCGAAGCCGCAAAAAGCGCCGCGGCCTATCTCTACGGCGGCGCGGACCAGAAGGCCGCTCTGGACGTCGCGTTGCAGGCGGCCCAACAGGCGGTCCATAAAACCGCGCCGACGCAAAAGGAAGCCGACCACGCAAAGGCCGCTCTTGACACGGCAATGGCGGCTTTAAACGGTGCAGCGCCTGTCCATACCGCCGCGTTGGAGACTTCCATCGCCGCTGCGGAGTCTATCAAACAGACGGACGCGTACCTCTATGAATGCGATATAAAGAGGGCGGCGCTGGACCATGCGCTGGTAAACGCCGAGCAGATTTTGCACAAGGTCAGCCATACGCAGGCGGAGGTCGATCACGCAAAGAACGCTTTGGACCTTGCCTGTATGGTGCTCGATGGCAAAAAACAGGGCCTTTAAACCGTTCTCCTTGACCACATGGAATCCCTGCAAACAATCCCGCATATTGCGGAACCCGGAGCGCGGATCCGCGCTCCGGGTTCCGTTTTTTACATTTTAATCATTTTGCCGCCTATCCAACTTGTCCATGCGCTTTATTCATCCGTCAGGCTGCGCAGACCCACAACATGGTTGACCGGCAGGGAGAACGCCGCCGCCACGCGCTCTCTTTTGGAACCGGCCTGTTCCATGATGGCGCGCATGATGTTCTTTTCATCCTTCTGCTTCGCGACAATGTAAATCAGTTCCTGTTCCGAAGCGATGGACACCCCGAAAAACGGTGTAGCGCTCTTTTCTCCAACCCCTTTGGCATGCACGATGGTGCCGCCGCCAGCGTTGGCGCTGCGCGCCGCGTCCATCACCTCCTCGGTATGGCCCCTCTGCACAATGACCACCACCAGGGAAAAGCGGGTTTCTTCCATTTCCGTCACCTCATTTTGTTCTGTATTTTGTCCGTGGGTCAAATATTGCAGGCTGCCGGAATTCGCCGCGCTCCGCAACGGGATGGTAAACGCAATTCCATTGCCCGGCACATCGATCTGCATGGTACGCATCAGCCCCCGCAGCATTTTCGCCGCCAGCGTCCCGGAAACCACGGAGGAGATCATCACCTTCTCTGTTTTTTCGATTCCCAAACGGTCCAGGGTTTTCTTCTGTGCGGTCCCCTCACATAGGACGGCTGTCATCGTATGGATTCCGTTGTCATAAAAATATTGCTGGAAGGCTTCTCCGTATTCCCGTTTGGCTACCGTAACCAAATAGTACATATTGCTCATGATGTCTCCTCTTTAAAACGTGATGACGTCGTCCTCTTCCGGGAGGGCGGGTGTGTCTTCCGTCGTTTCCGTGTCTTCTGACTTGTATTTGTAATATACGCCCAGCACCTGAATGGTAATCAGCGGCGTCATGGCCACCATCGCCACTACGCCGAACGCGTCCACCACTACATTTCCGCCCACGCCGCTGCAGGTTCCCATCGCCAGCGGCAAAAGAAAGGTCGCCGTCATGGGGCCGGAAGCCACGCCGCCGGAGTCAAATGCAATGGCGGTAAACAGCGCGGGAGAGAAAAACGTAAGAACCCCGGCGATCAGATAACCGGGTACCAGCAGGTACAGGATCGGCAGACCGGTGACAATCCGCAGCATGGCAAGCCCCACCGAAATGGAAACACCGATCGAGAGGCTGGTGGACAAGGCTTTTTTGGGAATCGCCCCGGCGGTAATGGTAACCACCTGCCGATTCAGCACATGGACAGCCGGCTCCGCCGCTACAATGAAATATCCGATGACCATACCGATCGGCACAATGATCCAGCTGTGCTCCATGCTGCCGATGAGCTGCCCGATATAGTTGCCCACGGGCATGAAACCGACGTTGACGCCGGTGAGAAACAGCACCAGGCCGACATATGTATAGACAAGGCCGACACATATTTTTATCAGCTCCCCCTTTTTCAGATGGAGCTTTGTCATCTGGAACAGGATAAAAAACGCCAGAATGGGACAAAGCGCGATCGCGACTTCCTCCACGTACTTGGGCAGGGAGGATAAAAACAGCTGGGAAAGCTCCCTGGAATCGGCGATTTCCGGAATCGTCACGGGGATATACTCGCCCGTACCGGCGCTGTACAGGATTCCCAGGATCAGCACGGCAATGATCGGGCCGACGGAGCACAGGGCGACCAGGCCGAAGCTGTCGTTTTCCGCGTCACTGTCGCTCCGGATAGCAGCGACGCCGACGCCCAGCGCCATGATGAACGGCACCGTCATGGGACCGGTGGTGACGCCGCCGGAGTCAAACGCGACAGAGAGAAACTCCCTTGGAACAAACTGGGCCAACAGAAATACAAACGCATAGACCCCGATCAGCAGATAGGACAGTTTGATACGGAACAGCATGCGCAGCATGGCGACCACAAGGAAGACGCCGACGCCAACCGCAACCGCGAGAATCAGGGTCATGTTGGGGATACCGGGCACCTGCTCGGCCAACACCTGCAGATCCGGCTCGGACATGGTGATGAAGATTCCCACCAACAGGCTCACCAGCACAATCAGCCACACGCTGCGGGATTTGGTGACGGCGGAACCAACATGGGTGCCGATGGGCGTCATCGCCATATCGGTACCCAGTGTAAAAAAGCCCATGCCGAGGATCAGCAGCAGCGCCCCCAGGACGAACCCCATCAGCAGGCCGTTCGGGACCGGGGAAATGGTAAAGCAAAGCAAAAAGACGATACCTGTCACCGGCAGCACCGACGACAGGGATTCTTTCAGCTTTTCTGAGAGAATGGTCCGGTTTTGTTTTAATAATGGAAGTTTTGTTCTGCTCACATAACACCTCTTTCTATACTCTTGTTGCAGGACGGACAATCTATCTAAAACTGATTTTGGTTCCTGTATGATTTTATTCGATATGAAATTATAACATACGCGGCCGGAGGAAAGAAAGCTTTTCTGCAAAATCTGTTGGCGTCATCTTTGTACATCATAATAGGATTCACTAAAACGCGTGAAAAACCAAAAGACCGCCGATAAGAATCAGCGGTCTTTCTAATGTACGTTCTGAATGGAGTTTGAATCTGTCCGAACTCCGTTTCCTTACGATCAGATATTATAATATTTTTCAAACTCCGCGGGATGCGGGATCGAGGCGATCTGGCGGCACTCTTCACGCTTGGACTTTATAAAATTCCTGAGAAGCTCCTCTGGGAACACGCTGCCCGCCGTCAGATAACCGTGGTCCGCCTCCAGGGCGTCGAGGGCCGCATCAAGAGAGACGGGCAGGCTTTTCAGCTTTGCTTTTTCTTCATCGGAAAGCGTATATAGGTTTACATCATAGGGCCCCCAGCCGTTTTCATGCGGGTCGATTTTGTTTTTGACGCCATCCAGGCCCGCCATCAAAATCGCGGCGTAACAGAAATAGGGATTGCAGGTTGCGTCGGGATTGCGAAGCTCAAAGCGGCGTTTGTCAGGGCTCTTCGCATAGGCCGGAATCCGGATGACCGCACTGCGGTTTGAAGTGGCGTAGCCCACGGTGACGGGCGCTTCAAATCCGGGCACCAATCTCTTAAAGGAGTTCGTGCTGGGATTGGTGAGCGCACACAGCGAATGGATGTGCTGTAACAGTCCCCCCATAAAATAGTGAGCCGTCTCGCTCAAATGCGCGTAGCCGCCATCGTCCGAGAAAACAGGCTGCCCGTCTTTCATCAACAGCATATGTACATGCATCCCGCTGCCTGCCTCGCCGAAGATCGGCTTGGGCATAAACGTAGCCGTCTTTCCATACTTTAAGGCGGTATTATGGACAATATATTTAATCATCATTGTGGCGTCGGCCATCTTGGACATCTGGCCCAGCTGGGGCTCAATCTCAAACTGGCCCGAAGCCGCGACCTCCGGATGATGATAATTGATCTCGATGCCGGCCTCTTTCATCAGCAGGCACATCTCACTGCGGCACTCATAGGACTGGTCAAAGGGCTTGGCAATATGATACGCCTTCTGTTTGGGGATGACGCAGCCCTTCCCTTCCACCGCGCTGTTCCAGTAGGACTGCTGGGCGTCCATGGTAACGCCGACGCTGTTGGGCTGCACTTCCCAGCCCACCTGGTCAAACAAGTAGAATTCAAATTCGGGAAGGATCAGCATGGTATCGGCAATGCCGCTGTCTTTCATATACTGCTCGGCGGCCAAAACGATATTGCGCGGATACTGGGTCAGAGGACGGTTTTCCGGATTATCAATGACCATGGCGTTGCCGGTCATTGAAAGCGTTGGAATCTGGCAGAAGGGATCGACGACAGCCGTATCCAGGTCAGGGATGAAAACCATATCGCTTTTCTCAACCACGGCGTATCCGTAATTGGAAGCGTCAAACCCGATGCCGTACTGCATCGTATCGGCGGACAAATTCTCCGCCGGTATGGTCACATGCCGATATTGCCCATTGATATCGACCATTTTAAAATCAACCATTTGAATGTTTTTCTCTCGAATAAGGGATTTTATTTCCTGTATTTCCCTTGCCATAAGATCACTCCTCTTTGTAAAAATCAACAAAATCATCATATCATTTTTTTATTTTTGAGTCAACAAGCGAAAAAGTGATTTTCACAAAGAGGATCGGATAATTATTTTGATGTTTCACCTTGTGTAATCAATTATTGTTTCATGGAGGTATTAAAATACAAAAAGCCCAAACTCGCATTTGCAAAATAAACACAACTTACCATTAATCATGTTCTTACGATTCCCGCTATTTTAAATCCTGTTTTTCAACTTCACTTTTCAGTGTAATGACGATACTTTGATCTCTTTCATTTATGAAACTAACACGAATACAAGTATAGCAAAAGGCCGCCGACAAACGTCGGCAGCCTCTCCAAGTTGTTCGGTGTGTAATTATAGGATTTGGAGATAAAGCGTTTAGCTTATCCCCGATTACTCGGGTTTCTCAAGGATAACAAACGATACAAATGTTTCTTTGTGAAGGTAGTTTTCAAGCTTAGGATCAACTTCAACAGTATGCGAATCCATTTGAGAAACTGTCCATCCTTCTTCCAACAACTTATTTATGCGTATAAGATATTTATTTTCGTTAATATCTTTTTGCTCAGTATAGTCTCTGCTGTTGCTGATATAAACAATTTTTTGCATTTGTTTATTACCCCTTCCTTTCCAACAAAATTTTCAGTCGGAGTGTACGCATAGGGCTTAAGAAAAAGTGCTGAAGCTCTATGCTTTTCGTTGGAATTTCACCAACTCATCAGTAGGTTAGACCCAGAAGCGGAAACGGCTGAAACTATGGTGAAATAATTCTCCAACAGACTTATATAAAACTCCATTTCACCAACCCCTTTCAATACTACACTAAGGAAAAAGCCTGTCATCGTCAGAATTATCAGGCCATCTCCAATTTACTGTAAGGAACTGTTTCGGCTGTTACAAGTATAAAAGAAATAAAAAAGTTTGTCAATATATAAAAAGGGTAAGTCCTTATAGGACTTACCCTTGGTCCGAGTGACAGGAGTCGAACCTGCGGCCTCTTGAACCCCATTCAAGCGCGCTACCAAAACTGCGCTACACCCGGATTTGCAACGTGTAATATTATACCATATCCTTTATAGAAAAGCAAGCCCGGATTCCCTGCAGAACCGGGCTTTTTCTCTGTTCTATTGCTTGAGCTGCGCGCCGTAGGAGTCTGTGAAGCTGCCACACGCAATCATGATAATATCCACAATCCAGCCGATTCCAAACGCGCCGCCGGTCAACAGGTACAGGATACCGGTACCGATCTTGCCCACATAAAAGCGATGAATGCCCAGCGTACCCAGAAAGATACAGAGGATCAGCGCCACCCAGCGGCTGGAAGGCGAGATCACCTCCATATAAGCGGGATAGGACGGCTGCACATAATAGTTGGGGGGCGGCGGGTTCCACTGGTTCGGCTGCGGCTGGTAGGGCGGCGGCGCAGAAGGCGCCTGCGCGGACAGGTCCGCACCGCACTGCTTGCAATAACGCACATCCTGCGGATTATCAAATCCACAACGGTTACAAATCATATGCTGCTCCTTTTCAGGTCAGTTCCATTTTTTATTTTTTTCAGTATAGCACGTGGGGCATATTGTGTCAATTCAAGCCGCAAGAAGATACAAAAAGGCGCTCCGGATCAACCGGAGCGCCCGAACTTATCAAAAGAATGCTTATTTCAGGTTGGCCTTCAGCGTCTCAAGCTGGTTGCGGAGCTCCTGCGGAAGTCTGTCGCCAAACTTCGTGTAGAACTCTTCGATGCCTTCCGCCTCTTTTGCCCACTGGTCGTTCTTAACTTCCAGGATGCTCTTCAGCGTATCCATGCTGAAGTCGAGGCCTTCCAGGTTGATGTCTTCCGCATACGGGACATAGCCGATCGCAGTCTCCTGTGCATCCACTTCGCCGTCGCAGCGCTTGATGATCCACTCGAGAACGCGGAGGTTGTCGCCAAAGCCCGGCCAAATGAAGTTGCCTTCGTCATCCAGACGGAACCAGTTGACGTTGAAGATCTTCGGAGCCTTGTCGCCCAGTTCTTTGCCCATCTCGATCCAATGCTTGAAGTAATCGCCCATATGATAACCACAGAACGGCAGCATCGCCATCGGGTCGCGGCGGACTACGCCGACCGCGCCGGTCGCAGCAGCAGTGGTCTCGGAAGCCATGATGGAACCGACAAACACACCGTTGTTCCAATCGCGGGACTGGTACACCAGCGGAGTGGTCTGCGCACGGCGGCCGCCGAAGACGATTGCGGAGATCGGCACGCCCGCGCCGTTCTCAAACTCAGAGCTGATGCAGGGGCAGTTCTTCGCCGGAGCGGTGAAGCGGCTGTTCGGATGCGCGCCCTTATCGGTCGCGGTCTTGCCGTTCCACGGCTCGCCCTTCCAGTTCTTTGCATTCTCAGGCGGATTCTTGTCCAGGCCTTCCCACCAAACGGTGTTGTCGTCCAGATTGTGTACTACATTGGTGAAGATGGTGCCTTCCTTGGTGGTGTACAGCGCATTCGGGTTGGACTTCAGGTTGGTGCCCGGCGCCACGCCGAAGAAGCCGTTCTCCGGGTTGATCGCCCACAGGCGGCCGTCCGGACCCTTGCGCATCCAGGCGATGTCGTCGCCGACGGTCCATACTTTATAGCCCTTGCTCTTGTAGCCTTCCGGCGGAATCAGCATGGCAAGGTTGGTCTTACCGCAAGCGGACGGGAACGCAGCGGTGATGTATTTGACTTCGCCCTTCGGATTCTCAAGGCCCAGGATGAGCATATGCTCCGCCATCCAGCCCTCGGTCTTGCCCTGATAGGACGCGATGCGCAGTGCAAAGCACTTCTTGCCCAGCAGCACGTTTCCGCCGTAACCGGAGTTAACGGAAATGATCGTGTTGTCCTCCGGGAAGTGGCAGATGTAGCGCTTTTCTTCGTCGATCTGGCACTTGCAGTGCAGGCCGCGCACCCAGTCGTTGCTGTCGCCCAGGACATCCCAGACCGCATTGCCGACGCGCGCCATGATGCTCATGTTCATGACAACATAGATGGAGTCGGTCAGCTCCACGCCAATCTTGGCAAACGGAGAACCGATCGGGCCCATGGAGTACGGGATGACGTACATGGTGCGGCCCTGATAGCTGTCCTTTGCAATATCAAACAGCATTTTGTAAGCGTCCTGCGGGTCCATCCAGTGGTTGGTCGGGCCTGCATCCTCTTCCTTGCGGGAGCAGATGAAGGTTCTGCCTTCCACGCGCGCAACGTCGTTGACAGCGGTGCGATGCAGGTAGCAGCCCGGGAGCTTTTCCTCATTCAGCTTAATCATTTCTCCGGTGGAGCAGGCCTCCGCGCGGAGCTGGTTGAGCTGCTCCTCGGAACCGTCAATCCAGACAACCTGATCCGGTTTGACAAGCTGTTTCATGTTTTCAATCCAATTTAAGACGGATTCGTTCTTTGTCATAAAGTTTTCTCCTTCCGGCCCAATGGCCAAATCACGTTACTGAATTTCATTATAGTACATTGTTTGAAGAATATCAATTGATAAATTATGAATTTCCTGCTCAATTTTTAGAATTTTGCAGGGATTTGTCGTCTTTCTTTCATTTCCTGAACAAATCCTACCAATTTACAATGCTTTGGGTCCCTGGATGGGCATTTGGGCGCAGGCATTCAGGTCCATCCCCGCCGTATTTCCCGCCAGGAATTCGTAGTAGCCCTGCGCGCCGACCATCGCCGCGTTGTCCCCGCAGAGAGGCAGCGCCGGCATATAAAACGCCCAGCCGCGCGCTTTGCAGACCTCCTGCAAACGGCGGCGCAGAAGGGAATTAGCGGACACGCCGCCCGCGATCACCAGCTTCTGCGCCCCGGTCTCCCGTGCGGCCTTCTCCGTATTCTGCACCAGGCAGTCCACCACCGCCTTCCGAAAGGATGCGGACAGGTCCGGGACGGAAAGCGTCTCCTCCTTCTGCTTCGCATTGTGAATCAGGTTGATGACCGCTGTTTTGAGCCCGGAAAAGCTGAAATCGTACGGAGCGCCGTCTACACGCGGATGCGGCAGCTTGAAAGCGTCCGGGCTGCCGCCCTCCGCAATCTTGTCCATTTCCACGCCGCCGGGATACGGGATGCCCATTGCGCGCGCCGCTTTGTCGAACGCTTCGCCCGCCGCATCGTCCCGCGTGCGGCCGATGACCTCCAGCTCCGTATAGCCCTTTACATTTATGATATGGGTGTGCCCGCCGGAGACCACCAGGCACAGGAACGGCGGCTCCAGCGCCGGCGAGGTGATATAGTTCGCCGCGATATGCGAGCGGAGATGATGGACCGGTATCAGCGGTTTATTCGCGGAGAGCGCCAGCCCTTTCGCAAAATTGACCCCTACCAGCAGCGCGCCGATCAATCCCGGCGCATAGGTAACGGCAATTCCGTCGACCTCCCGCAGCGTCAGGCCGGCGTCGTCCAGCGCCTTCTGCGTCACCGGCACAATGGCCTCCGAATGCCGCCGGGACGCAATTTCCGGCACCACGCCGCCGTATAGTTTATGTTCTTCCACCTGCGATGCGATCACGGAGGACAAAACGCGCCGCCCGTCCTCCACCACGGCGGCCGCCGTCTCGTCGCAGGAACTTTCCAGTGCCAAAAGTTTCATGCTGTTTTCCCCTTTACCCCATCAAATTTGTGCGTTCCGCGTCAGCAGCAACGCATCCTCATGGTTGTCCGTGTAAAAGCCCTTTCGGCGTCCAACCTCCGCAAAGCCCAGCTTTTCATACAGCGCGATGGCAGGCTGATTGGAAACGCGTACTTCCAGGGTAATGAACGCACCGCCGCTTTGCTCCATCCAGCCGATCATCGTCCGGACCAGCTGTTGGGCGATCCCCTTCCTCCGGTGCGCCGGATGGACCGCCACCAGATCGACATAGCATTCCCCGCAGACGGCGTGCATCCCCGCAAAGCCGACGCAGTCGCCTCCTGCCTCTGCCGTCCAAAAATGGGCGGTATCGCTGGCCAGCTCCGCCGCGAGGCCGTCCCGCGTCCACGGCATAGAGAAGCAAAGACGGCTGATCTCCGCCAGAGCGTCCAGGTGCCGTTCCTCCATCGGGACGATTTGCACCGCGCTCATACTGCGGCCTCCAACGGTTCCTGTACCGGGCTGCGGTCCAGCAGCTCCAGCAGATGTTTAAACAACAGAATCAGATTGATCAAAATAGCAATTGCAAACAGCTGCTGCGGGTAGTACGCCAGACCAAACAGATAGTTGCCCACCGCGCAGGCGGAAGAAACGCACACGATGACCGCTGTGTAGAGCTTTTTCGGAAAATAGAACACGTATATTACGCTAAGTATATCCGCCAGATAATAATACCGCTCGTGCATGTGCGGCAGGACAAACGGCATCAGGATCGCAAAGAGCAGCCCCATTGTGACCAATATCTCCGGCGTGAACACATACCGCTTTTTAAAGAGTACAAACAGCGTCATCAGCACAACGCCGCCTGCAAAGATCACACCCGCCTTGCCGACCTCGTCCAGCGCGACGTTGCCCAAGAATGCGTACAGGTTCGGGATGGACATACAGATACTTTTATAGATGCCGGACTGGGCGACATAGACCGTCAAAAGGTCCCATAAATCACGCCCCATAATTACAGCAGGTATAATTGAAAGCAAATATACAGCCGGAATCAAAATCATACTGCGCAGCTTGACCTTTTGCTTCAGGAACAGAAGCAGAAGGAACGGCGCAAAGAAAATCGCCTGCAGCTTCAGCACAAACGCGATGGAAAACGCCAGTACCGCCCGGTTGGGGCGTTTGACCAGCAGATAGTACAGGCAGGCAACCAGCGCGCCGGTGAACATCGCATCGCATTGCGCCCACGCCGCGGAGTTCAGGAACACCGTAGGCAGAAACAGGATCGCCGCATAGGCCATCGCCCCATGGGAACGCCCGGGATATTTCAGCTCCACGATGCGCATGACATAAAACGCGAGCGCCAGATCCGCCAGACAGGAAACGATTTTGATTAAAAACAGGTCGTTCAGCGGGATGTACGTCAGAAACGCCAATATGTAAAAATAAGGCGGCATGTAGTCGCCGATCTTCATGCCGATCGCGGCAAACCCGCCGTTTTCTTTTAATGTTGCAAACCAGCCCTGTAAAAACTGGTGGTAGTCATTCGACTCAATAGGGAACAGATACAACCGCATCAAAAACGCGGCCGCTGTTACCAAAAACAGAAACGCCATGTTTTCCAGTTCCGGCCGGGTGATTCTTTCTTCTCTCTTTTTCATACGCATCATCCTTCCATTTGATCGGTATCGCGCCGGTATGTAAGGAAATGAAAACAGATTTCCGTGTCCAGCTTTTCTGTTTGGCGCAGACGCGCCCCACCCTCCACGCCGGTTTTCCAGTAGTAGGGGGTCATGGCAAACAGGTTCAGCATCTGCTGGTTGTCCGTTGTGGTATACCGCCCCTGTACGACGGCGCGTTCCAAAAAAGTGAACCCGGGATATTGCGTATCCTTACATTCGTTTTCATAGGGCGCGTCGTACAGGATTTCCTTCAGGCCATAGAGATGGCGCTCGCCCGGCACCGCCAGGATCAGAGCGCCGCCGGGACGCACCACGCGTTTCATTTCTTCCGGCACGATGGGCGCAAACACATTGACGAGCAGATCCGCGCCCGCGTCGGCAAACGGGATACCGAAGCTGCTGCCCACCGCGAAATGCAGGGACTTGTACCGTTTAGCGGCGGCGCGCACCGCACATTTGGAAATATCGAACCCATATACGTCCGCCTTCTGTTGGAACGCCTCCGCAAGCCGTCCGGTATAATACCCTTCGCCGCAGCCGGCGTCCAGGACTACGGGGTTGGGAACGTCCTGCATCAGGCGCACCGCCAATTGATTCAGGGTATCGCTGAACGGCTGATACGCGCCGGTTTCCAGGAACGACCGCCGCGCGGCGACCATCTGCCTGTTATCGCCGGGGTCTTTGGAATGCTTCTTATTGGGCGGCAGAAGGTAGACGTATCCTTCGGACGCAATGTCGTAGCTGTGGCCCTGCGGGCAGCGGCTGGTTTTTTCCGTTTGAAATAACGGCTGTTTGCAGACGGGACAGATAAACATGGTTTGGCCTCCCAAAATCGCGTTTTCTCGCTTTTCAGAAAAGCGGGACCCGCGGGCAACTCGCGCCTCCGGCGACGGTTGTTTTTCACCTTATAGGTGATGACTAAAACGTATTTATCCACCTTTCCAAAAGGTGGCAGGATCAAAGGGCAGCGCCCTTTGCCGCTCCTCGCAAGGAGCGGAACTCTCTTCCTGAGAAGAGCGAGTGGGAACGAGTGATAGGGTCCTTTACGAGGCAGGGAGCTGCCTCTGGGGCTTTTCTTTGGTTCCCCGGCTTTCGCCGGGGGTTTTCGTCGCTTTGAAAAGCGACAGCAAAGACTTTTTACTTTAAAAAAGTAAAACAAATTTTACATTGCGGAAGCAATGACATTCTTTGCTTTCAAAAAGCAAAATAAAATTTTTTCACAAAGTGATGGAGTTCTTTTTGTTGCACAAACAACATTTCTTTTAAAACTTCTGTTTTACTGCATTACATAGTCTTATATATCGTTGCGCAGGCAACATATACTTCTTAATTAAATATCTAAAACAATTAATTGCACGTGCAATCATACAACCTATTACGCTTTTGCAAAAGCGTGCAAAAACCGCAGATTTGCCCTCATGCCGGGCGGCACTTACTTTTCGTCTTGCCACAAAAGTAAGCAAAAGCACGCGAAGGGGGGCGTGAGAGCTGGGCTCCGGATAGGTACGACTCGCGCCCCCCTTCACCCCCGGTATCCCCCGTATACCTGAGTTGCTCAGGGCTACCGGCGTGCGTTTCATTGCCGGCGGAGCTTTGGTCTTTGCGTTTTCCTTTTATTTTAAATGTTATTGTCGGCTTAGATACTACAAGGGAGTTGGTGCTTTTCATCCCGCACTTTGCAGGATTGAATTTTCTATGCACCATTTTGCAGACCGTCCCGACCGCAGGTCAGGATTTTGCGTCATACCAGGTTTTGCCGACGCCTGCGTCGGCAATCAGGGGAACGGAAAGCTGGGCGGCGTTCTGCATTTCTTCTGTGAGAAGGCGCGCGGCTTTTTCCGCCTCGTCCTCCGGGGCTTCGACGATCAATTCGTCGTGTACCTGCAAAATCAGGCGGGACTTCATGTTCTCCTTTTTCAAACGTTCCTCCACGCGGATCATCGCAATTTTGATAATGTCCGCCGCCGCGCCCTGGATCGGCATGTTGCGCGCCACGCGCTCGCCGAAGGACCGCGTGTTGAAATTGGAAGACGCCAGTTCCGGCAGGTAGCGCCTGCGCCCAAACATCGTTTCCACATAGCCCTGTTCCTTTGCCTGTGCGACGATACGCTTCATATAGTCGTCCACGCCGTTGTAGTGCGCCAGGTAATCATGGATATACTGTTCCGCCTCCTTGCGGGAGACGTTGATATTCTTTGCCAGCGAGAACGCCCCGATGCCGTACACGATGCCGAAATTGACCGCTTTGGCGCGGCTGCGCATCATCGGCGTGACCATTTCCTCCGGCATATGGAACACCTGCGCCGCCGTGATGCGGTGAATATCATCTTCGCTCTTGAACGCCTCGATCATGTTTTGATCGTCCGCCACATGCGCCAGTACGCGCAGTTCGATCTGCGAATAGTCCGCGTCCACCAGCACGCAGCCTTCCTTTGCCACAAAGAAACGGCGCATTTCGCGGCCCAGCTCCGTGCGGACCGGGATATTCTGCAAATTCGGCTCCGTGGAGCTAATGCGCCCTGTGCGCGTCTCCGTCTGGTTAAAGCTGGAATGGATGCGCCCATCCTCCGCGATGACCTTGGACAGCCCGTCGCAGTAGGTGGATTTCAGCTTCGTCAGACTGCGGTAATTGAGGATCATCTCCACCGCCGGATGCTCGTATTGCAGGCTCTCCAGAATGTCCGCCCGGGTGGAATAGCCGGTCTTCGTCTTTTTGCCATGCGGCAGGCCCAGCTTGTCAAACAGCGCTTCGCCGAGCTGCTTTGGGCTGTTGATGTTGAATTCATAGCCGACGGCGCTGGTTATTTCCGCCTGGATGCGGTCGATTTCCGTTTGCAGCGTCTCCCCGAACTGTTCGATGCCCTTTGCATCCACATCGAACCCGATGGTTTCCATGTGCGCCAGCACACGGGCCAACGGCAGCTCGATGGTTTCCAGCAGCTCTGTCTGGTCGTTTTTTGCAATCTCCGCCGCCAGCTTGTCCACAAGCGCCGGGAAAACCGCGGCCTGGCTGCGCAGGATTGCCTCCTGCTGCTTCCGCAATCCCTCCGTATCTCCGCGTTTGGGCGTTTCTCCGGTCTCCGGCAGAACAATCGGCAGATTATATTCCTGCGCCAGACGCGTCACATCGTATCCGGAAGCAGACGGATTCAGCAGATACGCCGCCAGCAGGGTATCGAACGCGCCGCCGGCGCATTCCGTAACGCCCACGCGGTCCATCGCCGCGTAAAACGGCTTACTGTCGTGGGTATTGATCTTAATTTTATCTTCTTTACACAAGGCGGAGAGAAAGGACGGGTCCGTGATCTCATACAGCGTCCCGCCGTGGTTCAGGCAGACGGCGGCAATGTTCTCCCCTTCATACCGCACCAGAAAGTCCGCGCGGCCCGCCTTGCGCAGGCGGTCCAGCAGATCGTCCGGCGCGCCCTGCACCAGCTCCACGGCCTTCTGCTCCTCCATCTGCTGTTCCTGCGGCGGCGGAATCTGCAAGCCCATCTTTTCAATCAAAGAGAAGAATTCCAGCTTTGCCATCAGACGCACCGCCGCGTCGCGGTCGCCTTCCGTGGGGATGTAATCCGCCAACTCTGTGTCCACCGGCGCATCCGTGCGGATTGTGCCCAGATGCCGGCTTAAAAAGGCGTTGTCGCGGTCCCTGATGAGCTTCTGCCGCATGCCCTCCTTGATTTCCAGCGTCTCCACATGGTCGTAGATATAGTCCAGGTCGTGGAACTTCTGGATCAGCTCCCCCGCGCCCTTGGGGCCGATGCCCGCCACGCCGGGGATATTGTCCGAACTGTCGCCCTGAATGGCTTTGATATCGATGAGCTGCGGCGGGGTCACGCCGTAGTCCTCCATGATTTTCGCCTCGTCGTACAGCGTCACCTGCGGCTGTCCCATCTTTGTTGCGGCAAGGCGCACGGTGACGCGGCTGTTCACCAACTGCAGGCTATCGCGGTCCCCGGTGGCGATCACGCATTCGTCGCCCGTCTCCGTACATTTGGCCGCCAGCGTGCCCAAAATGTCGTCGGCCTCAAAGCCCTCGCACTCCACCAGCCGGTATCCCAGCAGCCGCAGCAGCTCTTTCAAATTCGGCAGCTGCTGGGCCAGCTCCTCCGGCATGCCCTTGCGCTGCGCCTTATAGCCCGCATATTCCTTATGGCGGAAGGTCGGCGCGCGCATGTCAAATGCGATGGCGACCGCGTCCGGCTCCGTCTCGTTTTTCAGCTTCTGCAGCATGGTCAGAAAGCCGTAGATACCGTTGGTGTACAGGCCCTCTTTTGTGGTCAGCAAGCGGATTCCGTAAAACGCGCGGTTCAGAATGCTGTTGCCGTCTAAAACAAGCAATTTCATATTGGTTCTCCTGTCCTATATCGATAGATTGTTTTATTATATCACTTTTCTAGTGGAAAGATAAGTGGTATAATGTCATCTATTCCCCACCGGTTCAGAAACTTTTCAAATGTATGGGGACCATCACTATTTTTATTGCACATCCTATTGACTCTTTGCCACATTGCGGCTAAAATATAGTTGGTGATGAAACTATTCAACAGGATGTTCAAGGAATACGGAGTCACAAAATGATTAAAATTGGAAATATGGAACTGGACGGCCGCGCGGTACTCGCACCGATGGCCGGCGTAACGGACCGGGCCTACCGCGAAATCTGCGCGGGCTTCGGCGCCGGCTACGTCGTCAGCGAGATGGTCAGCTCCAAAGCGCTGCAGTTCAACGACAAAAAGACCGGCTTTTTGATGGACCTGGGCGAAGCGGAACGCCCCGCGGGCATCCAGCTCTTCGGGGACGATCCCGCTGTGATGGCGCAGGCCGCCAAAAAGGCGATGGCATACCATCCGGACGCCATCGACATCAACATGGGCTGTCCCGTCCCCAAAGTGGCGGGCAACGGCTCCGGCAGCGCGCTGATGAAAACCCCGTCTCTCTGCGGCGAGATCGTCGCGGCGGTCAAAGCGGCTGTGCCCGTGCCGGTCACCGTAAAAATCCGCAAAGGCTGGGACAAAGCGTCCGTCAACGCCGTGGAAGTCGCCAAAATCTGCGAAGATGCGGGCGCGGACGCCATCGCGGTACATGGGCGCACACGGGATCAGATGTACGAGCCGCCCGCCGACTGGGAGATCATCCGGCAGGTCAAGGAGGCTGTAAGCGTCCCCGTAATGGGCAACGGCGACGTTTACACCGTGCAGGACGCGGTGAAAATGCTGAATGAAACCGGCTGCGACCTCGTGATGATCGGCCGCGGCGCGCTGGGCAACCCGTGGATTTTCCAGCAGATCAACGCTTATCTGACGGATTCCTGCCGCATTCTGCCCGGCCCGGGCCTGTACGAGCGCATGTCCGTCATGGTCAAACACATTCAGCGCCTCTGCGCCTATAAAGACGAGCGCCACGGCATGCGGGAAGCCCGCAAGCACGTGGGCTGGTATCTGAAGGGCATGCGCGGGGCCGCGGCGTTCCGCCGCCGCGCCGGCACGCTGGAGACAATGGACGACCTGGCCCTGCTGGTGCGGGACATCGTCGCCGCGAATTCCGTTGCAGAGGAGGCAGGACGATGAGCCGGACAAAACGTTCCCCCCGCTCCCGCTACCCCGCGTATCTGGTGATTATCGCCGCGATTCTGACGGCGGCGGTCGGCGGCCTGCGCGCCCGCTGGAGCACGCTGGACGGCACACAGGGCATCCCCGTCATCCCGGAGGGTTCCACCTCTGTCTTCTATGTCGACGTCGGCCAGGGCGACTGCGAACTGATCCGCACGCCGGGCGGCGAAACCATCCTGATCGACGCGGGAACCAATGCGACCGGCGACGAGCTGGTTGCGTACATACAAAGCATGGGGATTCAAAAAATCGACAAGCTGATCGCCACGCATCCGCACGAGGATCACATCGGCGGCATGGACGAGGTGGTCAATGCGTTTGAAATCGGGGACGTCTATCTCCCCAGGGTGGCGGACAGCCAGACGCCCACCACCAAAACCTATGAACGGCTGCTGACCGCGATTTCCGGCAAAGGCCTGCAAATCACACAGGGCAAGGGCGGCATGACCGTCCTGGAGGAAGAGGGCGTAACGCTGGAATTCCTCGCGCCCAACAGCGATTCCTACAGCGGGCTGAACAGCTATTCCATCGCGGCAAAGCTGACCTGCGGCGAAAAAAGCTTCCTCTTCACCGGCGACGCGGAGGAGGACAGCGAAGAAGAGATGGTGGCACTGGGCTACAATCTGCAAAGCGACGTACTCAAATGCGGCCATCACGGCAGTTCCACCTCCACCTGCGACGCCTTATTACAGGCGGTCCAGCCCAAATACGCGGTAATTTCCTGCGGACTGGATAACGACTACGGCCACCCGCACCGGGAAACCATGCAGAAGCTCAACCGCGCGGGCGTAACCATTTATCGGACCGACGAGATGGGCACCATTCTCGCCGAATGCGACGGGACGGAAATCCGGTTTCAGACCGGGCTGAAATCCCTTGTGAAAGATTAAAGGAGCATGACGCATGTTTTTAAGAAGCTTTAAAATTGATACCTCCCGCGCAAAGGACGCCTGGCCCCGTCAGGTCGAGTCGCTGGATCAGCTCCCCTCGCCGTACCGCACCGTTGTGAATGCGGAGCTGGTGCGCGGCCTGCCGATCCAGAATATCCTTTATGTGCCGCAGACTAACAAATGGGTCCACGAAAAACCGGAATACGTGCTGGCCTGGCATGAAAACCGCGTGATGACCTTTAAAAAGGTGCAGGGGCTCATCGAAAAAACCGAGTGGACGGTAGAGAGCATCCTCTACGTCCAGTATATTCACCGCCTGCTGGACAACTGGTTCGTCGTCTGTTACCAGGACGCAGGGGAAGTCAAAAAGGCGGCCCTGCACTTTAACGCCGCACGGGAATTCCTGTTCCATCCGATGCTGGCAACGCTGCTGCAAAACGATTTCAACGCGTACCGCCCCGTGATGGAGGAAAATCTGCCGCAAATCCGGGACAGCCTGTCCCGGCGCACCTTTAAGATGTGCAGCTATCTGGACCTGATGTACCGATTCAGCGACCGCATTTACGCCTATTACTGGGATAAAATGATTACCAAGGAACAGCAGAAGCGCAATGCGGAGAGCCTCAAGCGGCCCGAGGAGACGGAATATCTGGTTTCCCTGATGGATCAGGGGATGGTCGCGCAGCAGATTGCGGAAAACGACATCGAAGTGCTTTACATCCGTCAAAACGCCGTCCGGCAGGTAAGCGTGGCCGGCGGAGAAAACGGCTGGTACATGATCCAAATTGACTGCGCGTCCAATGAGCCGTTCTACATCCCCGTACAGCCGCAGAACCAGGCTTTGGCGCAGGAGTTCGTCCAGCTCTGCGACAGGGGGATTGCACAGAACGGAGCATCTCCGGATAAAAGAGTGACTTTGGAAAAACGCGGATAGGCTTTGTTTTTGGGCCGCCGCTCGGGATACCGGTCGTTTTTGCCGGCCGCAGGAACACAGCACCCGGCTCATGGACCGGCGCAAAACATGGCAACCACACATAATAACGTAAAAACACAGGAGGACAAGCCTTTTTCACCAGGCTTGTCCTTTTCGTATAGGAAGCATCCTGTTTTTGCATTATCCATATTGTAATTTCTTCCACTCATCCGGATCACAGCTTTACTAAAGTATGTTTCGTCTGCCCCATCCGGAAGAATCTTTCAGGATATCCCCTTGACGAACCGGACATACTGCACATAATCCTGTTATAATTGATTTACAGAATACACGGTAAGGAGTGTCTGATATGTTTTATATTACAACCTGCGCTTCTCCCGTTGGAGAGCTCACGCTGGCCTGTGACGGAGAAAATCTGACAGGTCTCTGGATACAGGGGCAGAAATACTTTGGAAACTCCATTCCGGATGTTATGACAAGAAACGATGATCTGCCGTTGTTCCACGCTGCGAAGGACTGGCTGAACCGGTATTTTTCCGGAGAAAAGCCGGACATTTCCGAACTTCCCCTGCGCCCCATCGGCAGCGCATTCCGGCAGAGCGTATGGGACATTTTATGTCAGATTCCATATGGAGAGGTTATCACATACGGCGCTATCGCTAAAAAAGCAGCGGAGCGTTCCGGCAGAAAAACCATGTCCAGCCAGGCAGTGGGCGGCGCCGTAGGCCACAATCCCATTTCCATCATCATTCCATGCCACCGGGTGGTGGGAGCCAACGGCAGTTTAACCGGCTACGCCGGGGGGATCGCCAAAAAGATCCAGCTTTTAGAATTGGAAGGGGTGGATTTGTCCCGGCTGTCTATTCCGGCAAAGGGAACAGCGCTTTAAGTGCTTGTGCAGGACAGACAAAAAACCGCGGCGCTGGTTATTTGCGATGAGAAACGTCCCAACAATCGTCATGATTGCGTATTTCCCACTGAGGCCAAATAAAAACAGCAGGAATCTTTTGTGCGCTTCTCAGAAAACCCAAAATCCCTAGGGCTATATTACCGCCCAAAATATAAAAAAGAGCTGATTCTTCCGCCCAAAGAGAAGGAATCAGCTCTTTTTATATGATACAAACTTTTAAATCAGCAGCACTCTTGACTTATGAACGCCAATAGTATATACTTATGGCGTTCATAAAAGGAGGTGTACAATGGCGGACAAAAAAATGGGCCGTCCCACGGACAACCCCAAACCGTACCGCGTTTACGCACGGTTGGATGTCGAAAGCAAAGAGATCCTCGACGCATATACCAAACAGGAAAATGTAACCGCTATGGAAGCGGTGCGCCGGGCGATCAAAAAGCTGCGGGGTGACCTGAAAAAATGAAGGAAGCGGCGGTCCTCACAACAGACACACGCCACTTCCCCACACCGACATGCCTGAAGGCAATAACGGCGTAAATATCATACCATGCGCCGTAATTTCTTTCAAGGTGTGGTCGAGATATTTGGAAAAGAGTGTTGGAAATGCAACGTATGATGGAAGCTTTGTTTGACGGCCGAATTATTCCATGGGAGCGGCGGGCAGACATAACCGCTGAATACCGGGCCATTAACAAAAAAATCGAGAATGAAAAACGATACTTTATGGAGAAAATGTCACTAGACGACTGTAAAAGATTTCAAGAGTTAGAAGGTCTGTACGAAACCGCAGCACATTGTGAAGATGCTGATCTGTACGCACATGGTTTCACATTGGGCACCTGTTTGATGCTGGAAGTCCTGGAAAAGAAGGAAAGTCTTCTGGACGGGTAAATACAGTCTGCTATTTTACTGAAAAAAGCGCTTCCGAATTTACCGGGACCACGCAACCCAATTTTTAAGTTTAAGAAAAACAGCGTGACAGTTTGCACTGTCACGCTGTTTTTCTCTTCTGTTCCATAATCTTACGAAAGGTAACAGGCTCATCCAAAAAATTGCAGCCACTCTCTCATGGTCTGCTAATAAAAAGAAATTTGCGGCGTTCTCTCTTGCATCATTCGTTTTGGCTTGATATAATAAATACAAAATTATAATTTTGTATTTATTATTCACATTGAAACGGAGGGGACCACAGTGCCTAAAATAGCCTATTCTGAAGAGGAACGGGACGCAATCAGGGCAACGCTGATTGACACAGGTCTGGAACTCTTTTCCCGGCAAGGCATTCAACATACGACGGTTGAGCAAATCTATACCCGCGTCGGGATTTCACGCACCTTTTTTTACTCCTTTTTCCCCGCCAAAGAGGACTTGGTGGTCCAGGCGCTCTATTGCCAGCAGCCGCAATTGCTGGCATATGCGCAAAGGCTGATGAACGACCCCGAACTCAGCTGGCGGGAGGGAGTCCGGCAGTTTCTGCACACCATCTGCTATGGCAAACAGAGCGGCTTTACCATTCTGAGCGTAGAGGAACAACAGGCGCTGTTCAAATGTCTGTCGGGAGAAAATCGGCAGTCCTTTCTGGAAAGACGGCTTACATTCTTTACGGAACTGCTGCATACCTTCGGCATCCACACCGGGGAGCCCGGGGTAAAACTGCTCGGCAATCTGGTGTTCTCCGCCGCCATCCTGCGCAAAGCGATTCCCGAAACCCTGCCGTTCCTCTTTGCAGACGCCGCCGATGAAATGGCCGGTTTTCAAATTGACGCTATCCTTAACTATATGGAAACCCTGCGCAGACAGTAAATTAAAACATCATAACATATGGAGGTAAACGATCATGGGTATTTTTGACAGATTGTTTGGGAAGGAACTGGAGATCGATGAGGCTAAGAGCGACGCCAACTGCAAGAAGATGCGGGCGCTCTTTAACCAGGTGGTGGAAAACGGCAGCGATTACAAACTGGTATTTGGCTTTACCGAAGACGTGAGCCGCTTCAACTATGGTCTGGTTCACGGCAGCAAGAGCAAAATCGGCAACCTGATTGTGGGCTGGAACGAGGCCAGCGAAACCATTGTCGTGGTCCCCACCGTCCCTGACCTCTCCGGCTGCGGCGATCCCACCTGTTACCGCCGCGCAGACATCCATAAGGCCTACCGCAACAAATACCCCACCGACGCCTTCATCATCTATCCGGACCGGAAAGGCTACATCGGCATCAACATTTACGACTGGCTGGAAGACGAAAGCTTATATATCTATGTGTCCCAGGAAGCGGAAGTCAGGGAGTTTACCGACTTCTTCATGACCCGTTTCCAGACCAAGTAAGGAAGTTCGGATATGCCCTGGGGAGAGATCGGCGCAGTACTGGCCGTCCTGATCGTGGTTTTTATCGCCGGAAAGGTCTGGTTCCATCTTGTGGAGGGTGTGCTGGGCGGAATAAAGCGGCTTTTTCAAAAAAGAAAACCGGAGGTATGGCACGCTCTTCCTCCGGAAAAAGATACAGAGGAGGGTAATAAGCATGTTTGACATTGAGGAAATCATGAAGCGGGCCCAGGAGGCCAGCGAGGCTGCATCCCGGCAGCTCAATGAGTCCATAGAGAAAAGCCAGAAGATCGCCGAACAGATGCGGGAGGACGCAGAAAAAGCGAAGGCGGAAAAAGCCGCCCGGCAGCAGGAGACGGAAGCGCAGGCTGCCGCCAACCAACAGCGTCAGGTGGAGATTCTGGGGCAGATGTTCAGCCCGGAGGCAATGGCGCAGATGGCGGACAACGAAGCGTTAATCCAGCAGTTGGTGGACGAAAAGGTGTCTGAGACAGCCGCCCTGGGCGTGGAGGGCATGATGGACCAGCTCTTTGGCGAGGACATGGGCGTGATCGCCGCGGCTCTGGAAACGCTGGCGATGGAGGACGGCGAGGATGCGGAAGACGAAGACCGGGAGCTGGACTTTGCAATGGAAGAAGAACTGTACAACATTTTGGACGAGAGGCTGGCACAGCTTGAGACGCTGCCGGAACCGGAACCAAGCCCCTATGCCAAAGACGATCCCCGCTGGGCACAGTTTGGCATCCTGCTCTCCGGCATCATCTCCCATTTGAACGACCACCAATTAGACGGCATGGATGTGGAGGAACATATTCCGGTGATGGAGCAGCAGATCGTTTCGCTGGTGCGCCGCTCCTGGGGCGTCAATGGGCGCGGCGAACTGCTGGACACCATTCGCTATCTGACCCGGGAGGGTTACACCCTGCGCTACCGGATATACTGCGAGGCAGCTTCTCCG
The DNA here is from genome assembly GCF_015667585.1 of Clostridium sp. D33t1_170424_F3. GTDB lineage: Bacteria > Bacillota > Clostridia > Oscillospirales > Acutalibacteraceae > Anaeromassilibacillus. Next base: position 67,903 of record NZ_JADPEG010000013.1, read on the forward strand.
GAGGACTTGCTGGACGAAACCGACGAAGAGGAATGTGAATCTATCGGCCGGGGCTGGCGGTTCGCACAGCATTACAAAGCGCATTTCACTCCGGGCTTTATGACAGGCTGGGATGTGGGCCGGGCGGCCATGCTGGCCCGCTGGGGCTGCTACCTCGGCTGGCTTACCGAAGGCGAAGCGGTGGGAATTTTGTGGGACCTCTCCCAGCGGGCGGCGGAAGAACTGCACAGCTGGCGGGAATTTGCCCAATCTTACCTGTTCGGCGGACTGATGTGGAAACTGCTCTGCGGGGACGTCGCAGCGGAGAGCTACCTGGGCTTTTTGGCCGACGCCGCCACCGACCTGCTGATCGGGCGGGCGGAGGACGACGAGGGACAGTGGAGAGACTGCCCATGGCCCGCCGCCCGAAAAATCGGCTTTCAGGCATAAGCAGGCGGTATCAGAGGGAGGACTCCATGTTTGACCTTACTTATTTAGAGGAAACCGCACTGGACATCCTCAACTTTGACGGCGAGGTGGGCGATACGCTGGCGGAACTGCGCCGCAATTGGGGCCGGGAAATCCCAGCCCTTATCGACCAACGGTTTGACGCTGTTGCCCTCCAATACAGGCCCTTTTCGCATGAATATGGGGTGCGGGCACTGGGCCAGGAGCTGACCGCCTTCGGCTGGGGCCTCTATGACTTCGACGAGGAGGACGAATACCTGTTCGTTCTTATTCCGGAGGCGGAAAAGGATACCTTTGAAAAGCAGTGCCGCAAAGAGGGCCGCTATTTTAAGCTGATCAAGCAGCGGGGCCGCGCCTGGGGGCAGCCTGCCAAAGAACAGGATACCCAACCGCTGATGCCCTGCCGGGACAGCCGTTTTCCGGATGACGCCTGCTACACCGTACAGGAAATTGCAGGAAACTTTGCCAGCGGCATTTGGATGGCAAAGAACAAAGAACAGCAGGGAAAATTTGTGGCCGACCTGCGAAAGCGCCCGCTGGAGCCCATCAAGGTCAAGTGGGCGGACTTCCGCGCGCTTACCTATTCCCCGAAACTGGACTTTTACGCCGCCATCTATTCTGCAAAATACGCCCAAGAGGTGATCGGCGGCAAGGACCCTGCCAAAGTCAACGACTGGCTGCACCTCACCCCCCGGTCCATGAGCAAGCTGGGCGGGCTTTACTGGCTGGGTGATACCCTCTGCACAGGGGACGAGGAAAGCATCCTGTTCCTCACAATGAATGAGCGGCGCTGCCAGAACACCCAGCGATTTATTTTGTCTCCCAGCGATGAGGGATGCCAGCTTGCCGCCGACGGGCTGGGGCGCATTTTCGCCCAGCGCCACCGCCGGGACAGCCGGCTGACCTGCTATGAAAACAACGACCTGAATTTATACAGGCCCTTGCGCATGAAGGATTACGACGAGGTGGGCAACAGCATTCCCATCCCAGGGACGCCCCGCCTGCTGATGATCCGGGAGACCTGGGGCAGCGGCGACACGAAGGGCAACCTCTTTGATCTGGACATGGACACTGGGCGCTGTAAGATCGTCCCGCTGCCCGGCATGGGTGAAAACCTGAAGCTGCGTCCCTTCACCGGCGACTGGGCGCTGATTTACAATTCCGGCGACGACTTCCGCACCGATTTTGCCCAGCTCTGGAACCAGCAAACCGGAGAGATCCTGCGCATCCGGTCCGGCATGTTCGGCCCCCACAAGCCCGATCAAATCGCCGCTCTGCCGGACGGCCGCGTGGTGATCGCCACGCGGCACAGAGAGGCGGGCAGCATCCTCCACGAGCCGGAAGATTTTTGGGGCTTTCTGCGCTCTGCCAATAAGCCGGAGAAGCTGGGAAAATGGCTGCGCTATCGTGACCCCTACCCGGACATCCCCCATACCCTGCCGCCCAAAGGGCAGCAGCTTTCTATCAAGAGAGAGCATCTCGTGATCTGCGGAAAGAAACTGGTCCCGCCTTTCTCCTTGGAACAGACAACGGATGCCCTGGGTGCGGCCCGCATTGCGGTAAAGTCCGGTGTCCGCAGGGACGCGGCCACCGGCGAGGAACACCCCTATACCGCCCTTTACTACGTATGGGACGCGCTGGGCATCCAGGGCCGGGTGAACGAGGAAAAGACGGGGATCGATCATCTTTCCATCTGCCTTTCCACCCATGAGCGCAATCTTCCCGCAAAACCGTTTGACGGGGAGGTGCTGATTGGCGGCAAGGACTACACCGAGGCGAATTGGGAGCCTTTCGGTTCCATCCACACCCTCCGACTGGGCTGCTTCACCCTCTTCACCTGTCTGCCCGGCCCCGTTCCAGACGGCGGGGACGACAAACTCCGGGAAATGCTCGCGTACCATGCCAGCCATATCGAGCTCTCCTATGTCCCACCGAAACCAAAGGGGAAGACCTGTAAATACAAGCTTCCTAAGCTGGACGAGCCGGTCCTGAAATTTAAAAACCTGAATTTCAAGCTGGCGGTGATGAATGTGCTGATGTTTGAAAAGGGCCTGTTGGAACCGAAGTTCAATATCTGGGAATTTGCCGGAGAATACGCCCGCCGTAAAATTGACCCGGCGGCCGAGGGCTATGACGGCATGGTGCCGGAAGCGGCCAGCTGGTTCCGGCGCTACCCCATCCCCGCCCGGCTGGCCCCGGAGATCACCGAGATCGACATGGACGGCGGGGACGAAATCAACTGCCAGCTTGCCCCAAACTGGGACGGCGAAGACGGCCTGTTCGACATCGACGCCATCGACGAGGCCGAGCTGCGGCAGTTTCCAAATCTCAAGCGGGCTTCCATCTTCACCACCCAGGAACGCGCCGTGGCGCCGGTGTTCCACAAATGCGGAATTGCGGTTGTTTCCGCCTGCGACGTTCCCTTTGAGAGCGACAAAGAGGGAGCAACCTGAAATCAGCCGCACGGGTTGCGGCATGAACATGCGCTGTACTTTTGGCAAATAAAGTACAGCTAATTTCTATTTTACGGAGGGAAAACGTTATATGGGTGCATGGAATTACGCTGTGTTTGATGATGATACGGCTTATGACGCGCTGGACGACATCATGGCTTCATCAAATATAATTGCTGATATGGAATGGTACTTTGATGCGGTTATACATGCAGAATATGTCGATTATGATGAAGGGCACTATGCCTTGGTATCGGCCGCGGTGATTGACAGTGCGATAAACGGGACTCATCACAGATGCGATGTAGATCATTATTTTAAATGGACAGAATCCTTAACGCATCTGGATTTTTCATCTCTCAAGCAGAAGGCAATAAAGGCGATTGACGCTGTTCTTTCCAACAACTCCGAATTAAAGGAATTGTGGGAAGAGAACGAAGAACTGTATCCTTTATGGCGAAAGGACAAGCGTTCCATACAGGAAAAGCTTCGGTAACGAATCCCTGTTTATTTTCGGATGCTTGATTGACATCAGCAGAAAACAAAGGAGATTGCATGAACGTATCTGTTATTTTAGGACACCCCTATGAAAACAGCTTTAATGCTGCCATTGCAGCAACGGTAATAAAAGTATTAAAGGCAAACGGTCATACCGTTATGTTCCACGACTTATATCGGGAAAATTTTAACCCCGTTATTCCAAAAGAAGAGTTGATAAGCGACCAGACAAAAGACCCTCTGGTTGCACTCCATCAACAGGAGATTCGGGAAGCAGACGGAATCATTATTGTGCACCCCAATTGGTGGGGACAACCGCCAGCTATATTAAAAGGCTGGGTTGACCGGGTATTGCGGGAAACGATTGCTTATACTTTTCCGGAAGGCGATACTGGCGGCGGACTTCCCATCGGGCTTTTGAAAGCAAAAACAGGGCTTGTCTTCAACACCTCAAATACCCCGAAAAAGCGAGAGATTGAGAAATTCGGCGATCCGATCAACCGCCTTTGGAAAGATTGCATCTTTGATTTCTGCGGTGTGCCCATTTTTGACAGAATCATGTTTCGAGTTGTTGCAGACAGCAGCCGTGCGGAAAGGGAAGAATGGCTAAAGCAGGCCCGGCACATGGTAAACCGCTACTTTCCGTAAAAATCTTTCCATTGACCGGGCTGATTTCATATCGCCTTATGGAAAAACGCATCTTCTGCTAAAATCTGAACAAGGCCAGAGAATGGAACGGCGATGCAGAAAAACGTTCTGATTTCGGCGTTCATCCAGCTGTTTTTTCCGGATAGGCCCATTCAGCCCGGAACAGGGCCGGAGACAGCCTCCGCTTTCAGCAAGGTCTGCCACCATGCGTCTATAGATGCAGTAAATAGCCGCCTGACTACCACTGCGGCAGTAGTTCCATAAGCTCGCCATTGACATGATTCCCCACATAAACCCGGAGGCTGGTGCGGATATACAGAGAAAGGGCGCCGTTTTTGCAACGGCGCCCTTTCTCTGTATATTCTCTTGTATCCTGCGTGCATTCAGCCGTCTGCCCCGGACGCTTTTCGATTATTTCACCTGCGACTCCAAAAAGACCAGATGCGCCACACCGGGAATGCTCTCCCCCTGCTGGGAGGAGGTTGTGGACATCAGCGCGCCGGTGCCGAGGAACAGCACCTTTTTCAGCTCGCCCATAGAGAGCTGCCGCATCACCAGCGAATTGAGCACCGCGGCGGAGCAGCCGCAGCCGGAACCGCCCGCGTGGACGTCCTGCGCTTCGCGCTCATAGATCATCAGGCCGCAGTCGTTGTGCATGGTGCTGATGTCGATGCCGCCCTTGCGCAAAATTTCCTGCATCAGGTCGCAGCCCACCCGGCCGAGGTCGCCGGTCAGGATCAGGTCGTAGTCCTCCGGCCGGGTATCGGTGTCGGACAGGTAGTCCTTCAGCGTCTGCGCAGCCGCCGGAGCCATCGCCGCGCCCATGTTGTTGGCGTCCTTGACGCCCAGGTCCGCGATCCTTCCGAATGTGACCGCGTTCACCTTGACTTCGCCGCGTCCCGGCGCGCCCAGCACCATCGCGCCCGCGGCCGTCGCCGTCCATTGGGAAGTCGGCGTGCGTTGCCCGCCGTATTCCAGCGGGAAGCGGAACTGCCGCTCTGCCGAACAGAAATGCGACGACGTGACCGCAACCGCCCGGTTTGCAATCCCCGTCTCTACAAACAGGGAGGCCAGCCCCAGCGTCTGCGCCATGGTGGAGCATGCTCCGTACTGCCCCAAAAACGGGATACTCATGCTGCGCAGCCCGAAGGTGGAGGAAATGCATTGGTTCAACAGGTCGCCAGCCAGAATGCAGTCGATGTCCTGGCTCTCCAACGCAGCCTTTTGCAGGGCGGCTTCCACCGCTTCCTTTTGCAGCTGGCTCTCCGCTTTTTCCCAGCTCTCCTCGCCCAGCGTATTATCGTCATGCACCGTATCAAAAAATTCGCCCAGCGGTCCGTCTTTTTCTTTTTTTCCCGCAATGGACGCATAGCCCAGGATCCCCGGGCTCTTGTCCAGCATCAGGGTGTATCTTCCCACTCTTGTCGGCATGGTATTTGCCTCCCTGTCAGTATAGATTCAGAATAAAGATAATCAGCCCGTAAATCACAGAAGCGCAGGTGCCGTATACCAGCACCGGCCCGGCGATGGTGAACATCTTTGCGCCCAGGCCCATGATGAACCCCTCGCTCTTAAACTCCATGGCCGGGGAAACAATTGCGTTTGCAAAACCGGTGATCGGTACCAGCGTGCCTGCGCCCGCGTGCTTGGCAAGCTTGTCGTAGACGTTCAGTCCGGTCAGAATCGCGCTCAGGGCGATCAGGCTGATGGAGACAAGGGCCTTTGCCGGTTTTTCCGGCAGATCGAGCATCAAAAACAGCGTCGTCAAAAACTGTCCCAGCGTGCAGATTGCACCGCCGACCAAAAAGGCCACCACACAATTGCGGAACACTTTGGAATTGGGCGACGCTTTTTGCGTCATCTGTTGATATTCCTGTTCGGTCACTTTTGTATCCAAACGGTTCACATCCTTTTCTATGTTTCATTGTCTGTCTGCAACCTCTATTTTGCCGCGTTTCCGCGGGTTTATACAAATTTTACCGGCAACAAGCCTGTAACCCGATTGTAAGAAAATCGAAAGCTTTTGCTAAGGAAATCGTTCCATAAGCTCCCGCAAATCCGGGTATACTACGGATAACGAAGACCGGGAGGATTTTATGATGGAATTTTACGCAAACGAAGGCAAACAGGTTGAAATTGAGGCCAACGGCAAAACCTACCTGCGCCATGCAGTCAAGACGCATTTTATCGGCGTCGGTGAAAGCCTGCCCGCATTGGTGCAGGAGTACATTAAAAATATTTACCAGCCGGGCGATATTCTTTCTATCAGCGAAAAAATTGTCTCCCTGTGCCAGGGACGGATTGTCTATAAATCGGATATGCATGTGGGTCCGCTGGCGCGGCTCCTGTCCCGGTTTGCCTCCCGCAGCACAGCGGGCGTCGGGGTGGACAGCCCCTATAAAATGCAGTATGCCATCGACGCCTGCGGACGGGCAAAAATCCTGTACGCCTCCCTGATGGGCGGGATCGGGAAGCTGATGGGCAAACACGGCATATTTTACGAGATCGCGGGCCGGGAGGTCAGCGGGCTGGACGGCTTTTACGACCACGCCTTTGAGGAATACGGCGAGTTTGGCATCCAGATACCCGAAAACACCCATGCCGTCTGCCGGGAGCTCTACGAGACGCTGGGAATTTCCTGCATGGTCGTGGATGCAAACGACTACGGCGTGGAAGTCCTTGGCAAGTCGGACGACCTGACCCTGTCCAACGCGGAGTTGGCGCAGATCATCCGGGACAACCCCGCCAACAATTTCCGCGAGCTGACGCCGTTTGTTCTGATCCGCCCGAAGGCGCAAGCGGAAATCCTGCCGCCCGCGCGTACCGCCTGATCCCACTTATTCAATCAGACAGAGGATTTTATGAGCCGCCCGAACCAAACGCACAGAAGCAAAGCCCCGGAGAATGTTTCTCCGGGGCTTTGCTTCTGTTTTACTATCCATCGTCACAGCAAACGGGACGGCTTTTCCAGCATTTTGCCCGTACAAGCCCTTCCGGCAATGGAACCGCCGGCATAACGAACATTGGCATCCCTGGCCGTTTCACCGTGAAATCAGGCTCACAGGCGCAGGCCTTTGACGTCCTTTTTGCGGGCTAGAATGATATTGCAGCTGAGCTTTACAATCCCGGGCAGCCGGTAGAGAAAATCCTGCAGGAACCGTTCCAGCTCTTCGCTGCTCGCGGCGACCGCATGGACGTGCAGCCTGCAGCAGCCGGATACAAAGTAGATCTGGGTGACGGTATCGCAGCCGTCGAGCGCGTCCGCAACCGCCTGAAGCTGCGCGGGTTCCGTCTCGATCTCAAAGTAAGCGGATACGGCGCTGCCAATTTTCTGCGGGTTGATGATCGTCGTGTAGCTTTCGATGACGCCGCGCTTTTCGAGCGCGTCGATCCGGGCCTTCACCGCCACACGGGAAACGCCCACCGTTTCCCCAATGTCCGAGTAGGACATCCGCGCGTTTTCGGTCAGCAGCGCAATGATTTTCCGGTCAAGCTCATCCAGCCCTTTCAAATACATGCCAGCATCCCTCCGTTATTTTTTTATTTTATCGCATTTGAAGATCAAACGCAAGGGCGGGTATTTCTATTCGCAAGATTGACATTGCTTATATCCTATGATAAACTGGCTAACAGGTACAAAACGCAATAAAATAATTGCATAATGAAAGCAGGTGGTTATATGCGCGGCGACCTGACAAAGGGGAGCGAGGCGGGCGCGATCCTGCGGTTTTCCCTGCCGATGATGGGCGGCGCACTGCTCCAGCAGCTCTACAACGTGGTCGATACGCTGATCGTCTCCCACTTCATCGGAGCGGACGCGCTGGCAGCGGTCGGCTCCTCCTATACGCTGATGGTCTTTCTGACCTCTGTGGTATTGGGACTCTGCATGGGCAGCGGCGTAATCTTTTCCATTTTCTTTGGCGCGCGCCAGACAGAGGAGCTCCGCCGGAGCCTTTTTAACGCCTTTCTTTTCATCGCACTGGTAAGCGCGGTGATTTTTATTCTTGCGGCCTGCGGCCTCGAGTGGATTATGGCGCTGTTAAAAATTCCAGACGTACTCTGGGCGGACACCCGCGCCTATCTGCAAATTATCCTCTGGGGGATCGGCTTTACATTCCTCTACAATTTTTTTGCGGCAGCTCTGCGCAGCATCGGCAACTCGGCCCTTCCGCTTATCGCGCTGGCAGCGGCGGCGCTTTTGAACGTGCTGCTGGACATTCTGTTTGTACTGCCGCTGGGGATGGGCGTCGCGGGCGCTGCCTACGCGACGGTGGCTGCCCAGGCCCTGTCGGCGGCAGTCGTCCTGATCTACAGCATCCTGCGGGTCCCCGCGTTCCGCCTGACGCGCGATTCCCTGCGGTTTGACCGTCGATTGATGGCGCGCATTGTCCAATGCTCCGTTTTATCCAGTATCCAGCAGTCGATTATGAACTTTGGCATCCTGCTGATTCAGGGGCTGGTCAACAGTTTTGGCGTGGCGGCGATGGCGGCGTTTGCCGCGGGGGTCAAGGTCGACTCCTTCGCCTACCTGCCGGTACAGGAATTCGGCAACGCCTTTTCCACCTACGCGGCGCAGAACCGCGGCGCACACAAAGGCGATCGAATCGCTTCGGGACTGCGCGCTTCCGTTCTGGGTGTGGCAGCTTTTTGTCTGGGAATCTCTTTGCTCGTCGCAGTCTTTGCCCGCCCGCTCATGACGGTCTTCGTGTCGCCCTCCGAAACAGAGATTCTGGCGATCGGCATCCAGTACCTGCGGATTGAAGGCAGCTGCTATGTGGGAATCGGGCTGCTGTTCCTCCTTTACGGGCTTTACCGCGGGCTGGAACAGGCGCAGATGTCCATCCTGCTGACGGTTCTCTCCCTTGGCGCCCGCGTTGCGTTCGCCTATGCGCTTGCGCCCATTCCACAGATCGGCCTGACGGGCATCTGGTGGACGATCCCCATCGGCTGGCTGTTGGCGGACGTCACCGGCTTCCTGCACTACCGTTTCCGGCGGGAACGGCTGCTCGCGTCACCGCATGAGTCCGTTTGCCAGAAGAAAAGCCTGCCGCAAAGCGACAGAGGCGGGTAAATAACATCTTTATTGTGTGAATCGCTACCTCAAGCGGCATAAAGCGCAAAATCAGAGCGATAGACAGAATGTTACCGTTCGACAACTACGGTCAGCAAAACCAAATCCTCGTCACCCGTATTGACAATACTGTGCTCCGAACCCTTTTTACAAACATGACAATTTCCTGCAGTAAGCAGCTCTTCTTCACCATCACAAACTGCTTTTCCTGTTCCCGAAATAATAAAATTGATATCATCACTTGCAGGATGGCCATGTAATCCAATAGAACCGCCTTTATGAATTCTACATGGAATGATTTTTCCATCCTCATCCATAAACATTTTTGCGGACATTTCTCCTGTTCCACCATTCATCCCAGGCATTTTTCTCTCTTGCTGTTCATTAAAGTGTATTAACATCCTTTTCTTCCCCTCATTTTCGTTTACCAAGTCCACTATATTTTCCCAAAGCAAACAAATCGCAACTATTTGAATACGCGCAGAAGGGCCCCGGAGATTCGCTTCTCTGGGGCCTGTTTCATAAAAGTATAATGCGATTTCACTGTCACGCCAGAAACTGATCGATCGCCTTTAAATCGAGGCCCTTGCAGGTCTGTAAAAAGCGGTTGAGCTGCTCCGCGATCACACGGACGCCGCCCGCGCTGTCGCTCTCGATATTCAACGGCATGATCGGGTCATGCACACTCAGACGCAGCAGGAACCAGCCGTTTCCGGTCTCTTTGCCAAAGGAAACGCGGATGCCTTCGCGGTTGTCCGGCGCGATATCCCAGCCGTTTTCCTCCGCATACTGCTCCAGGCCGGCGATGACCTGTTCGCCGCAGGGACGGAACTCCTCTTCCAGAATCGGGAACCGCAGCTCCGCGGACTCCACCGGCTCCTGCAACGTTTCCAGCATGGAGTCGAGCGTCTTGCCCTGCGCGCGCAGGCGCGCCATCTGGATGATGATCTTCGTGACCAGATACGCGCCGTCGTCGAGGAAATAATTCTCGCGCAGGGCCGCGTGTCCGGAGGTTTCGATGGCAAGCGGGCAGTTGACGCCCTCCTGATTCAGGCGTACCGCCTCGTTGATGACGTTCTTATAGCCGCGCTTGAAGCGGTGGTGCTTTCCGCCAAGCGTCTCTTCGATGTACAGCTTCAGGCCGCTGGAGGTAATCGAATCGGTCACAACTGTGCCGCCGTCGTTGCCCTCCAGCGCAATCGCGGAAGCGATCGCCACCAGACGGTTCCGGTTGATCTCCTCGCCGCGTGCGTCCACCGCGCCGCCGCGGTCCACGTCCGTGTCAAAAATGACGCCCATGTCCGCCTTGGCGTCCAGAACCGCTTTGCAGATGGACTGCATGGCTTCTTCATTTTCCGGGTTCGGAATATGGTTGGGGAACATGCCGTCCGGCTCCAGGAACTGGCTGCCGGAGACGTCCGCGCCGAGCGGGGCCAGCACATCCTGCGCATAAAAGCCGCCCGCACCATTGCCCGCGTCCACCACAATATGGAACCCGGCGAGCGGATGCGCATAATCGGCGGCGTTCACGCCTTTTTGGATCATTTCCCGCAGGCGCGCGGCATAGTCCGCCATATAGTTTACCGCTTTCACGCTGCCCTGTCCGGCGGCAGGCGTTTTGCTTTCCTGCGCATAAGTGAGGATCTGCTCAATGTCCGGCCCGTCCAGCCCGCCATCCTTTGTAAAAAATTTCAGGCCGTTCCGATTAAACGGGTGATGGCTGGCCGTGATCTGCACCGCGCCGTCGCACGCCAGGTCGATGGTGGTCATGAACATGGACGGCGTGGAGGCCAGCCCGCAATCCAGCACCTGCACGCCCGCCGCGGTCAGCGTACGCGTGACGGCGGCCTGGATGCGGTCCGCGGAAATGCGGGAATCGTGGCCCACCGCAACCGTCAGCTTGTCCGCTTCTTTTTTGACCGCGCCGCTCAGCCAGAGCACAAATCCCGCCGCCATCTTTTCAATGGCGTCGTCGGTCAGATTGATTGCCTGCCCGGCGACGCCCTCGCTGGCAACGCCGCGGATATCCGTCCCACTTTTAAATTGTTTCCAATATGGATTCAGCATGTTGAAACGACCCTTTCTTCCGGCACGGAAACCGCCGCGCCTGTATTCATCTGTTCTGATTTTTCAAATCCTTCATGTACTTGCAGGCGACCATCAGCCGCCCCTGTTCACTGTTCCGGCTTTGCATCACTTCCCACCGGCGCAGACGCACACGCTGCGGGTGTTGGCCGATCCTTCAGCTCCAGCCGTATTGGAAGATATAATATATGACATAGAGCCAGCCCAGAACACCGTGAAAAATGGCCCACCCGATGGATTCCCATGTGACATAACTGATCACCATGGCCAATGCGCTTCCAAAGCCGATTCCTGTTTTGACGGTTTTTCTAACCACAGAATATTTCTTATCTTCATACTCCATAAACGTTTTCTCCTTTTCGTTGCAAGGCCCTGCCGCTTCACCGGCATCGTCCGGTTTCTGATGGGGCCCCCATCCTTTCTTCCAAAAATGCACCATTCCTGTTTTTGCCAAAAACAACAATAAGCCTTTTACAAACAGCAGATAAAAAGAAAGATTTTTGCTTTATCATTATACCGGATTCCGCCGGAATTGTAAAAGCTTTTGGCAATCCATCCGGTATCTTTTTCCCGACCCGGGGCAAGCTACAACAGGCGGGGTGAGATGATGGAAAATATCATTACAATACGTAATATTTATAAGATTTATAACGAAGGGGACAGTGAAGTGCGCGCCCTCAACGGCATTTCCATGGACGTAAACAAAGGGGAATTCGTCGCCATCGTAGGGCAGTCCGGCTCCGGCAAATCCACACTGATGAATACGCTTGGCTGCCTGGACGTGCCGACCGCCGGCGAATACCTGCTGGACGGCGAAAACGTCGAGGACCTTTCCGAAGACGAGCTGTCCGAAGTGCGCAACCGAAAAATTGGCTTTATCTTCCAGGGATTCAACCTGGTGCCAGGCCTGACCGCGCTGGAAAACGTGGAGCTGCCGCTCTCCTACCGCAGGATTCCGCGGGAGGAACGGCGGGAACTGGCGGAGGACGCGCTGCAGCGCGTCGGCCTCGGACGGCGGATGCGGCACCGGCCCGGGCAAATGAGCGGCGGGCAACAGCAAAGGGTGGCCATTGCGCGCGCCATCGCGGCAAGGCCACCCATTATTCTGGCGGATGAGCCGACCGGCAATCTCGACACAAAGTCGGGTTCAGCGGTCATGGAGATTCTGCACGGGCTGCATCAGGAAGGAAAAACCATTCTCCTGATCACGCACGACGAAGCCATCGCGCGGCAGGCGCAGCGCCGGATTACCATCCGCGACGGGATCATTGTTCCGTAAACACCTCGTCCCGGATGGTCTGTTTATAGCGGGCAAGCAGCTCCTTGCGGTGCTTCAGGTAGAAAAAGCAATAATCGTACATCTGCGAAATCGCCTGCATTTGTATCGCACGGCTGATACTGCACAGGCCGCGGCGCGGCTTGAAATACAGGTACATCGGCAAGGCGCCGTTGTCGTGCGGCAGCAGGAATTCCGCACGAAGGCGGTACGCGCCCAGATGCTCATAGAAAGCGATCCGGCGTTTCTGCCGCTTGGCCAGCTCCGGGTTGTTCCGGCAGATGTGCTCCACGGAGAACATCATACCGTCAAACAGCGCACAGTCGCAATACTTGCGCCACAGGGCCATAAAGAGCTGGTTGCCGTACCCGTGGGATTGGTGTTCCTTTAAAATCGCAATGTAATCGAGCCAGAGGATATTGCTGTCCTCAATCGTATAGACCAGCGCATACCCGAGCAGCTCCCCGTCGGAATCCCGCTTGTAAAGCAGGATTTTATATTTATCGCGGTTTAACAGCTGCAAAAGATTTTTGTACTTGTACATCTCGTCCGGCGGGAACTGCTGTTCCATGTCCGCATAGATGCGCGGCAGATCCTCTTGGCTGCCGAGCATAATACTTGCCGGCGTTTCAGTATTCATGTTACAAATTCTCCTATCTCTCTATCCATTTCGTCCGCGTTCCCTTGCGCGGCGCCACTCTCAGCCGTCGGAAGCTCTGCTTCCGTCTACGGCGTGAGGTTATTCAATCATACCCGTTCCTGAATCCGCCCTTATTAAAGCCAGAGCCAACGTTTTATTCCCTGCCGGTATGATTCAATGTTCTCTCAGCCGTCGGAAGCTCTGCTTCCGCTTACGGCGTGAGGTTATTCAATCATACCCGTTCCTGAATTCGCCCCTTATTAAAGCCGGAGCCAACGGTTTATTCCCTGCCGGTATGATTCAATGTTCTCCCAGCCGTCGGAAGCTCCGCTTCCGCTTACGGCGTGAGGTTATTATAGCCTGTCTCCCCCACGAAAGCAACCCCCGGCAAAAAGAGGTATGATTTTCTCCCGGCCGCATGCTATTTTTCCAAATAAATGATTCCCAGCGTCCCCGGCCCGCAGTGTACGGAAACGGAGCACCCGGCGTCCGTTACACAGATTTCTTCAAACGGCTGGCAGGCACGGATCGCTTCCCGCACTTTGTCCAGCGCGTCCTCCGCCTGGCAGTGCGTAATCAGGATACGGGAACAATCGACATTTTTCGCGTCTTTGAGTTTATTTTCCACCAAACGCACGGCGACGGCGGACAGATTCCCGCGGTACTTTTTCGTCACGCCCATACTGCCGTTTTGCAGTTCGATGCAGGGCTTTAAATTCAGCAGGTTGGCTCCGAGCGCCTGGACGCCCGTGCAGCGTCCGCCCTTGTACATATAAAGAAGCGTGGATAACACAAAGGAGGTGCGCACCTTGGGCGCAAGCGATGCAATGCGGGCGGCGATCTCCGGTGCGGACAGCCCCTCGTCCCGCAATTCCGCCGCCCGCAACGCCAGCAGGCCCATACCGGAGGAAATGTTGCGCGAGTCCACCGGATAAATACAGTCGAACTTCTCCGCGGCCATTTTCGCCATGCGGTGCGTACTCGTCAGGTCCAGGCTGATGCTCAGGTGGACCACGTCCCAGCCCTCTTCCGCCCATTTCGCATACAGCTCTTCGTAATAGGCGGGCGTGGGCGCGGAGGTGGTGGGCAGCCTGCCCGTCTCTTCATAATACGAGAACAGGTCCGACGTATGAACGTCCACGCCGTCCAGGCAGGGCTTATCGCCCAGGTTCACGGGCAGCGGAATCACGTCAATCTGATAGTTCCGCAGCAGCTCCGGCGAGAGATCACAGGTGCTGTCCGCCACAATTTTGACTTTACGGTTCATCGGTACCGCCTTTCCGGCCCATATACGGGCCTCTGGTTCCGTCAGGCTTCCTTATAAAAAATCACCAGCGTATTCGGGCCGGTGTGGCAGCTCATGGCGCAGCCCGCGCGGGAGGTGAGCACTTCCCGGAATACGCCGCTGTCCTTCACTGTCTGCACAACGCTGTCGAACAGGGACTGATCCATGCCGGTGGTGGACACAAACGCGCGCTCCCCGTCGATCCGGGGCCGGTCCAGCACATAGCGGGCGTATTCCTTCGCCGTCTGGGCAAAATTGCCGCGAAATTTCTTGACCACGCTCAAGACGCCGTGATGGTCCAGCAGCAGGCAGGGACGCAGTTTCAACAGGTTCGCGCCAAACATCTGCAGCATGGTGGCACGTCCGCCCTTATACGCATATTCCAGCGTATCCAGCAGCACATGCGTGCGGATTTTATCTTTCTCTATCAGCATCGTTTCGTAGATTTCTTTTGCGCTTTTTCCCGCGTCCCGCATATCCGCGGCGCGCAGGCACAGCAGTCCCAGCGCACTGCTCAGGGTACAGGTATCCACCACATAGACGTTGTCAAATTCCTGCGCGGCCAACAGGGCGTTTTGATAAGAGGAAGAGAATTTGCCGTTCATCGCCAGATGCACCACGTCGTCGCCGTTTTCCACCAGCCGTTTAAACAGGGCAAAAAAGTCCGCCGGCGGCGGCGCGGAGGTAGTGGGCAGCTTCCGCGTGCGTGCAAAGCTTTCAAACAGATCGTCCGGATTTACCTCAAATACGTCGCGCAGGTTTTTACCCTCCAGAGAGAGGTACAGAGGAACCACCTCGATCCGGTATTGCTTGTATAGGTTCGGGAACAGGTCACAGGCGCTGTCCGTTGTAATACTGACTGCCAAAATTACCACTCCTGCCGTGCAAATTGTTTTTCCATTATAGCATCGGAACCGGCTGTTTTCAATCGAAGTTGCGTCTTTTCCATCATGCGCGGAGGAATTTGTTCGCATATCGAAATGGCAGTTGTATTTTTGCCCGGTTTTGTGATATGATGTTAGAAACTGCGGCTTTAAACTCTCCGGGCAGAAATTGCCCGGACTTCGATAGGAGAGCGAGTGAATCGATGAGAAAAACGACCCGAAACAAACGGACAAAAAAAGCGGCGGCCCTGTTGTTCGCCCTTGCCTTTGCCGTTTCGGTCTTTGCCGTCACGGCGTTTGCCACGGAGGTCCCTGTCACGGACCCCAACACGCAGACCGCGCCGGTAGAACCCACCCCGGATCCGGTAACGCCGACTCCGGACCCGGCAGACCCGACGGTGCCGGGGATAACCGATCCCATTCCCCCGGTGACGGACCCCAACGCGCCGTTCGACCCGAACGCACCCGTGACTTCTCCGGGTGAAACGGACCCGAACCTTCCTCCGGTTGTCGACCCGAATGACCCCAACGCCTCAGTCCCATCCGGCGACCCGCTGAACCCCGACGGCACCGTCAGCCTGCCGTCCGGCAGTGAAGGGGAGGGAGACGGCCTGTCCTCCGGCGAAAGCAGCGAATCCGAGGAACCGGCCGAACCGGTTGAGCCGGCAGAGCCGACCCCCAGCAAAAAGCCGGTCGACAATGTGCCGACAGATAACGCGGAGATCAACCGCAACGCCTCCCGCGCGGCGGCGGCGGTCAGCGATCCCGATATGCTCTCCTCTCAGGACTGGAGCGAACTGCTCACCAGCGGGACCGTCAGCGGCCCTTCCGATGGAACCGTCTTCAATAATGTCTCCGGCGGCAACGTACGGCCCGGTACTCCGGAGGAGCAATCGGAACACAGCGGCGGCGTTTCGACCGCTTTGATCGCGGGCATCATTCTGATTGTCCTTGGACTGGGCGGCGTCGGCGCTTTTGTGTACCTGCAGTTCTTTGCCGGAAAGCGCCAGGACGAAGACTTCGTCTACGATACCGGCGAAATCACCGAATTTATGGATATCAGTTCCGACAGCAGCGGCGAACAGCAGCGGGAGGGCTACCTGCCCGCGCAGGAGGACGAGAACGCTGAAATCAGCGACGAATTGTTCCAGCGCGCCGTGTCCGGTCCCGCATCCGATCCCACGGCAGAGACAGAGGCGATTCCGTTGGACGCGATCCCCAAGGAACCCGCCGCGTCCGTGCCGTTGGAAATCGCACAGCCGGACGTGAAGTTCCGCGGCAGCATCACGCCGGAGGAGGCCTCCGCTTCAGCGGAACCGATCGACGAAAACACGCCGTACAGCTTCAAGGTAGAAGTGATGGAAGACAACAAGGACAAGGACGGAAATTTTGATTGGGATTCCTTCTTTGACAATTGATCAAAAACGGTGAACCGCATAAAGCATCTGAAATGAAAACACGGCGTTCCTGCCCGGCTGAATCAGCCGCGTGGGAACGCCGCTTTTTACGAAAGGATAAGAACAGGCGCCTGCTTCTTGCCTCTAAAGCGGCGCATCGGCTCCGGAACTCTGCAACTACAGGGGGCGGGGCGCATGAATTCATTGTCTATATGCTCTTTGCTGTTGAGACAAAGGCAAAACGTATTATTGCGAAAGAATAAAGCGTCTATTTTTTCTTCTTATTAACATAAAACGATTGCAATGATTTTTCTAATTTGAGTTTTTCATAAAACCCCACTGCCTCCGGCTGCGCGCCAAAAAACAACGATGTTGGAGAAATATTTATCGCGCGCCGCATCAGTTCTTTCCCGATCCCCTGTTTTTGGTATTCTTTTAAGACAAGTATTTCTGATATTGTGCCAAACAGATAACCATCGGTTAAAATACGGACACAACCAATCAGCTTCTGATGATCCCATGCAGTAACATTGATCGTTCTGCCTATGGCTTCCTGCATCAACTTTGTATCATAAGAACCGGGCCATACCTGATTTGCCATTTCAATAAAAACATCCGCCCTCAGCCCTCGATCATCATCGATATAATGAATCATAGCATCCTCCTTTTATATCTGTTTGATTCGCCTCGTATCTGCAATGGATATTCATTCTTGAACAGATTTTACGCCGCATATGTCGGCTGCATCGCGCCTTCCTATGCGGTAAAGGAATATGAAAGCTTACAATATATGTGCGTTTTGTTGCAACACGTGGTTTCCCTGTCCGGTTCTATTCCTCATCAAATTGGAACAGTTCCTCCACCGTAGTATGAAACACGCTGGCGATATCCATCGCCAGCTTGAGAGACGGATTGTATTTCCCATTTTCCAGATGGCCGATGGTTTCCCGCCGAACGCCGACCCGGGCTGCCAGCTCCTCCTGTTTCATCCCCATTCGTGCGCGGTGTTCGCGAAGCTTTGTTTTCAGCGTCATTCTCCCACCGGCTCTCTTTTCTCTTTATACTCGCGATAGGAAAGAACCAGCAGAAACAACAGCTCGCTGATTGTCAGCGTGACTGCCAGCCCGCCAATCAAAAACGACGCGGGATTCCCGACGCGCCAGTCCTGCATGACAAGCCCGCAGGCGATGACCGCCGAGGATAGCGTCATCTCTGTCAGGAAGCCAACAAGCCCCGCCTGCTTTACATTTTCCCAAAACAGCTCGTCGGGAACAACGCGCGCATAGGTGAAAAAGACAAAGTTGGCAAAAAAGCTGAACAGGATCGGACTGGAACAGAGGAATCCCAGAAAACCGATCAGACCCAGAAACCCCAGGCAGGCAAATTTGTTTTTCATTTTCTCTCCTCCTTGTGTGAATTATTTCTATCATTATGTGATAAATATATCACCTATTAATTACTTTGTCAACGCTTTCTTTTCGCATGCCGCTGCATTTAAATAAAATACCAGGCTATTGCAGAATCCGTTCCCTATGCAAAGCAGCCAAGCAAACATGTCAAACGGCCGCGAAAGTATATTAAAAGGCCCGTAACATCCGTTTAAAAAGGATTTTACGGGCCTTTTAACATGTCACTCTACAAAGGAACTTCTTTTATAACATGTTTTCAAATACACTTAGTATTAATTTTACCAATATTTCTATTTGTATTACAGCGTTTCAATTTCCTCCAGCCAAATACGGGCGCTCGCATCGCTCGGCATGCGCCAATCCCCGCGCGGAGAAAGCGCCACACGCCCAACCTTTGGCCCATCCGGCATACAGGAACGCTTGAACTGCTGCGCAAAGAAGCGGCGGTAAAAGGTGTACAGCCATTTCTTTACGGTCGCCGCATCGTACACGCCCGCGAAGGCGCGCAGCGCCAGACGGTATATCTTGCCCGGTGCAAAACCAAAACGCAGCATATAATACAGGAAAAAGTCATGCAGCTCGTACGGGCCGACCAGGCCCTCCGTCTGTTGGGCAATCTCCTCCCCTTCCGGCGGCAGCAGCTCCGGACTGACCGGCGTATCCAGAATATCCTTCAGCACCGCACCCAGCGCGCCGCCCGCCCGTTCCGCCGCATAGCGTACCAGATGACGCACCAGTGTTTTCGGCACGGAGGCGTTGACCCCGTACATCGACATGTGGTCGCCGTTGTACGTCGCCCAGCCCAGGGCCAGCTCCGAAAGATCGCCCGTGCCGACGACCAGCCCGCCGGTCTGGTTGGCAATATCCATCAAAATCTGCGTGCGCTCACGCGCCTGCGCGTTTTCATACGTCACATCGCGCACCGCGGGATCGTGCCCGATGTCCCGGAAATGCCCGCTGACCGCTTCCCCGATCGGCACCGTGCGGAAATCCACCTTCAGCAGCTCCGCCAGCTTTTCGGCGTTGCCCTTTGTGCGGCCCGTGGTGCCGAAGCCCGGCATTGTCACAGCCAGAATTCCCTTGCGCGGCAGGTTCAATGCGTCAAACGCGCGCACCGCCACCAACAGGGCCAGGGTAGAATCCAGCCCGCCGGAAAGCCCCAGAACCACACTTTTGGCCCCGGTGTGGGCCAACCGGGTTTTCAGACCCGCAGCCTGCACGCCCAGAATGGTTTCGCACCGGTCGGAAAGGTCTGCCGAATTGCCGGGAACAAACGGCTGCTGTGCAATATCAGACGTCAGTTCCAGCTCCGGTATCGCCATAGAGAACGACACGGACGTCCCGCCCGACAAATTTGTCCAGGTTGTTGCGCGGCGGCGCTCCTGGCGCAGACGCTGCAGGTCAACCTCTGCCGTAAGCAGCCCCGTGCTGAAGGCTTTGCTTTCCTTCAGCAAAATGCCGTTTTCCGCAATCAGGTTGTGACCGGCAAACACCAGATCCGTGGAGGATTCGCCTTCCCCCGCATCGGCATAGGCGTAGGCACAGAATAAGCGGGCGGATTGACCTTGCACTAAGCTTCTGCGATACTCCACCTTGCCGACGACCTCATCGCTTGCGGAAAGATTCAGCATAACGGCCGCACCGTGCTGCGCCATATGCACACAAGGCGGCTCCGGTACCCAGAGGTCCTCACAGATCTCTACACCCACGATCATGTCCGGACATTCCACACAGGAATAGAGCAGCTCCCGGCCCAGAAGGGCCTGCTGCCCGCAGAAGGTAACGGGAACCGGCCGATCCGCCGGCGGCGCGGCGGCAAAATAGCGCGCCTCGTAAAACTCGCTGTAATTGGGAATATGGCTTTTAGCCGTCAAACCGAGCAGCCTGCCTCTGCAAAACACGGCGGCTGTATTGTACAGCGACGCGCCGAAGGCCGCAGGCAGGCCGACCACCGCCAGTACGTCCAGCTCTTTTGTTTCCTCCATCAGCTCCCGCAGAGCCTGTTCCGCAGACGAAAGCAGCGTTGCGTCGTGGAACAGGTCGCCGCAGGTGTAACCTGTCAGGCACAACTCCGGAAATACCACTGCACTCGCGCCCTGTGCCGCCGCATCTTTTACCAATTGTAATATTCGTTCTTTATTATACTTACAGTTCGCCACTTTCACGCGCGGCGTCGCCGCCGCGAGCCGTACAAATCCGTCATTTTTCATACAGGGTCCCCTTTCATATCGTTTGTTCACAAGGCCGCCGGGGTAGAAACCGGCAAAAGAGAACGGGCGACGCTGCCTGCCGCGCACATCGGGCACGGCGGGACAGCATCGCCCGGAAAAACATTCTGTTTTCAGCGTACGGAAAAATCCTTTTCCAGCTTTTTATCCGTCGGCACGCAGACCACATCGGGGAGCTGCGGACAGGCGGCGTCAAAATTGTCCGCTGTATAATGGCGCATCGCGCGATTGATACGCTTCATATTGCTCAGACAGCCGCGCATGGATTTTCGATTCTTGTACAGGCGCAGTACATACCAGTAGCAGCACATGGAGGTCTTGCGGGTCAGTGCAAGATAGCTCTTTTTGTACTGGGCAAACTGGCCGCTTTTCTCCAGCGAAAGACGCACCATTGCCACCGCGCGGATAAAATCGTTGATCTTATTGGCGTTGATGGTCGCCAGCGTGCTGGTGCTGTGCTGATTATAATAGTAAAGCGGTTCGTCCAGTACCGCCACCCGGTCCACATGCGCAAATACCCTGTTTGCGGTCGCCATATCCTCAAATGCAATGCTCGGGAAGGTGATATCGTAATCCGTAAACAGGCTGCGGCGGTACATTTTATTCCACACCAGGCTTTGAATCTGGGTATCCCGCAGCAGCTTGTTCATGGCCTCTTCACGGGTCAGGACGCCGCTGCAGCGGAAGGGGTATTCAAACGTAAAGCCTGAGGTTGGGAAGCGGTAATAGTAGTAGCAACAGGCAATCTGCGCGTCGTTTTCCATGCAGGCCTGGTGCAGCCGCTCCAGAAAATTGGGCGCCACATAGTCGTCGCTGTCGATGAAGCAGATATATTCGCCGCGCGCCAGGTTCAGGCCCCGGTTGCGCGCCTTGGACATTCCTTTGTTTTCCTGATCGACCACGGTGATGAAATCGTATTTTTCTTCGAACTCTCTTAGTATGGCCAACGAGCCGTCAATTGAACCGTCGTTTACCGCGATAATCTCCCGGTCCTGAAAGGTCTGTTCCACCAGGCTGGTGAGACATTGTCGCAAAAACTTTTCCACGTTGTAAACGGGAATGACGATACTGACTGCCGGTGTTTTTGCCTGCATGTTCAGACAGCCCCCTTTCTATCACTTATTTCTATCCTGTTTTTCAATCTTTCGACGTCTTTATTCTTACAAATTCAGTGGGAATTGTCAAGCGTTCGGACAAATTTGGCTGCTTCCTTATTTTACCCAAAAGATAAAATCTTATAAAAATCATTTTTCTTCCATGCTGTTCGGAAAGCGCTCAAGAACCGGGAACCCGCAGTTGTTTTTTATTACATCAGAAAAATCACCGGATTTTCCACCTCTGAACGTAACAAAAAATCCTTCCTGCCGGGTTAACCGGAAGGCACTTAAAAGTCGGTAACCGTCGCTGTTTTTCAAACTGTAGGATTTACCTGCGTCTGTTGCTCGGGCGGAATGGCGTCCGGCGCGGGAGTGACGGACTGCGCCGCGTCTCCGCCTTCCGTAACGGGCGTTTCCGGCGTCTGTACGGGCGGCGTTTCCGGATTGACCGGCGTTTCTGCGGGAGGCGTGCTGCTCGGCGTCTCGGGCGTTGGCGTCGCCGGGGCGCTGGGCGTTTCCGCCGGAGGCGTACTGCTGGTCGGCTGGCCGTTGACCGGCTTGCCGCTGTCGTTGACCAGCGTCGCGGTTGCCGGATCGGTATCCGGCCCAATGGAATAATAAGCCGGCGCGGGGCGATAATACGAGTTCGGCAGTTTCTCTGTCTTAACCACCTTGCCGTCCTTATAATACACGCGCTGTGCGGCGGCGCGGTAACCCTCTCGGGCCTTGGCGTCCAGCCGCATGGTTCCCTTCGCCATGGATTTATCCACGGTATACTTGGGCGTACTGGTTGCCGGAATCACCTCCGTTTGCTGGGACGTGATCTCAATCTTGTCGTACTCCGGCGACTGGTAGCCGTAAATCGCCGCCGTAAGGGTCTTGCCCTCCATGGTTGTGTACAGATACATCGGGTAATTTGTCGTATTCTTGAACTTAAAATCCAACGCGCCGTAGCTGACCGCCGCATCCTGTCCGACGGGACAGTAGGTGGATTTGATCGAATGGCTGGAGCGCTCCACGATCTCGCCATTGGCGCGAAGCACCGCGCCGTAAAGTGTGGTGCTGGTCTGGCAGATGCCGCCGCCGTAGGACGGGACCAGCTTGCCGTTGACAATCGCGTTTGCCTGCAAATAGCCGTCGTCCTTGCTGCAGGCTCCTACTTTGTCAAAATAGGAAAAGGTTTCTCCCGGCCCCACGACCGTTCCGTTCATCGCCTGCATCGCAAGCTTCATATTGTGATTGCCGTTGCTGGTATTGGTGGACTTGGTGCTGTAGACGCCAATTTTCTTCATGTTGGCCTTGAGGTCCGCCGCTGTGACGGTGAAATGCTCTTCCTTGACCGGAATTGTGACGCTCCCTGTGCGCTCGTTTTTCAGCACGGACTCCACTGAGGCAGCCAGCGCATCCACATCCACCTGCCGGCCGTTCTGGCCCTCCGCAAAGGTGAAGGTTTCGCTGGACGCGTCAAAGCTTTTGACGGTCGCATTTTGTGCCGCCTGATTCAGTTCCTTTGTCAGCTCGGTCAATTTTTCCTTTAATCCGGTCATTTCCGGCGAAGCGGTGATGGAAAAAGTTTTCGGCTGGGTCTCCAGCTCCGCAATCATCCGGGCGCGCTCCGCTTCGTCCTCTTCGGAGCGGGCGTAATCGTATGCCTCCCGGAGCACTTCCTCCGTGTTGTATGTAAAGGTCAGATCGTCCTTTGTCAGCTCCCAGCTCTTGCCCTCATATTCCATTGTGACGCGGCAGTCCGCGCCGAGCGCCGGCTCCACATCCTTCAGCTTTGCGGCGGCCTCCTCCATGGTCATGCCGCCCAGATCGACGCCTTCCACGACGACGCCTTTATAAAAGGTATCGTCTGCCAGCTGCGACTGCGGCAGGCTCTCCGGCTGGGATTCCATCCCATCCGTGCGGAGCATGCCGATGCCCGCGCCCACCAGACAGATGATCGCGACCGCCGCCAATACGCAGCCGCCGATGATCCACCATTTCCTCTTATCGCCAACGGGCGCGCCGGAATAAATCTCGCGTCCGTTGTCCTGTTGATTTCTGTAACGATTGCCGCCCATATTGTTCCTCCTGTGTTGCGATCGGCCTCTATCGGATAACCCTTAAAGACAATTTGATACATTCTAATGTCTTTATATCATATATCCTTTTCCGCCAATTGTAAAGTTACAGCTTTATCACCAATCTGTCCCCTTTTTGATTGGATAACAGAAATTCCCCCTGTTTCTTGTTGAATCGCCTCCAAACTATGTTATAATAACCGCACGGCGTTACCAAAATCGGAGATTTTGACGCCTGGGCGAACATTGTTCCGTTGTGACGGAGGCTGCGCCTCTTCATGGAATAATAACCGCACGGCGTTACCAAAATCGGAGATTTTGACGCCTGGGCGAACATTGTTCCGTTGTGACGGAGGCTGCGCCTCTTCATGGAATAATAACCGCACGGCGTTACCAAAATCGGAGATTTTGACGCCTGAGCGAACATTGTTCCGTTGTGATGGAGGCTGCGCCTCTTCATGGAATAATAACCGCACGGCGTGACCAAAATCAGAGATTTTGACGCCTGAGCGAACATTGTTCCGTTGTGACGGAGGCTGCGCCTCTTCATGGAATAATAACCGCACGGCGTTACCAAAATCAGAGATTTTGACGCCTGGGCGAACATTGTTCCGTTGTGACGGAGGCTGCGCCTCTTCATGGAATAATAACCGCACGGCGTAATGAAGAGCAACGCTTCTGGTTACCTGGAAAATCTTACACTATATTTATGATCTGTTACGCAGATTTATCGTTTCCAATGGCCGGCCCGTTTCCATGCCCATAAACTTATGATGGAGGCTGCGCCTCTTTTATGGTATAATAATATTATCAAAAGCATTGTCGAAACAGATGAATGCCAGGATTTCAATTGTACATGGGAGGGATTCCGTGAAAATCCTGATACTTTCCGCCGCGACCGGCGGCGGGCACCTGCGCGCCGCCCGCGCCATCCAGTCATATATCCGGGAAAACGACCCGGACAGCACCGTCGAGGTGGTGGACGCGCTCAAGTGTGTCGGCACTCTGCTGGACAAGACCTGCTGCGACGGCTACCGCTTTCTGGCAACCAAAACGCCCAAAATATTTGGGCAGCTGTACCGCGCAACCAACGAGGAAAGCCCGCTGAACGCGCTGATGACGCACTTCAGTGGCCTGTTCGGTCTGCGCCTGATCCCCATGCTGCGCGAGCAAAACCCGGACCTTATCCTCTCCACGCATCCGTTCGCCACGGAGATGATCTCCCCTTTAAAGGAAAAGGGCGTTCTGTCCACCCCATTAATCTGCCTGATGACGGATTACGGCCCGCACCGCGCCTGGATCGCGCCGCGCGTGGACGCTTATGTCGTCAGCAACGAGGATATGATCCCGGAGATGGTGGAGATGGGCGCGCCGCGGGACAAGATCTATCCCTTTGGCATCCCCGTGGAGGACGTCTTCTTTGACCAGAAGGACAAGACCGCCCTGCTGGAGGAAATGCAGCTGGAACCGGGCGTGCCGACCATTCTGTTTATGGCGGGCAGCTTCGGCGTGTCCGGCATCATGCGGATTTACCGGGAAATCGACGCCCTGGACCTGCGTTTCCAGATCATTGTGATCACCGGCCGGAATGAAAAGCTCTACGAGGCGTTTCGGGAGGAGCTGGCGCACAGCGCCCGGCGGGCAAAGCTGATCTTTTTTACCAATGAAGTGGAGAAATATATGCACGCCGCCGACCTGCTGGTGACCAAACCGGGCGGGCTGACCGTCTCCGAAGCGCTGGCCTGCAATATCCCGCTGGCGGTCTTCGACGCCATCCCCGGGCAGGAGGAGGACAACGCGGACTTCCTGCTCTCTCACAACATGGCTGTGCGCCTGCATGCCGGAGAACGCTGCGGCACAACGATCCGCACGCTGTTGGAGGACAACCTGCGCCTGGAAAACATGCGGTCTTCCTGCGAGCGCTTCGACAAATCACAGTCGGGTGAAAACATCTTCTGGCTGATGCGCAGGCTGACCGAACCCGAAAGGAAGGATGCCCCTTGAAAATTTTACTGCTCTACGCTTCCGCGGGCGGAGGCCACAAGCGGGCCGCACAGGCGCTGGAAGCGTATTTAAACGCGCACCTGGCGGGCGCGGAGGTCCGTGTGGAGGACGCGCTCAAGTATGCCGGCAAGCTGGTGGATTCGATCTGCTGCGATGGCTACCGCTTCTCCGCCAAGCACGCGCCGGGCGTTTTCGGCACGCTGTATCGGACCACGAACAAGCCAACCCGGTTTGCCGCTCTTCTGCCCCGTATCAATGCCCTGCTCAGCAAAAAGCTGCTCGCGCTGCTGGAAGAATTCCAGCCGGACATCGTGCTGGACACCTACCACTTCGCGGGACAGATGATCTCCACCCTGAAGGAAAAGGGACTGACCCGGGTGCCACTGGTCAATATTCTGACGGACTACGGCCCGCATATGGCCTGGCTCGCACCGCACGCGGACGCTTTTGTCGTCGCTTCGGATGAAATGGCGGATCAGTTCGCACAGATGGGCGCACCGCGGGAAAAAATCCATCCCTTCGGCATCCCCGTCTTTGAAGAATTCTATGCGCAGGACGACAAGAACGCGCTGCTGCGGCAGATGAAGCTGGTTCCCGGGATGCCGACCGTGCTGATTATGGCGGGCAGCTTCGGCGTCAATCATATTCTGGAGGTTTACCGGGACATTGTGATGCTGGGCACCGACTTCCAGATCATCGTTATCACCGGGAAAAACGAAAAGCTGTACAAGGCGTTTCAAAAGGAAATCGACACGAGTCCCAAACGGACTGAGTTAGTCGCCTTTACCAGCGAAGTACACAAATATATGCACGCCTCCGACCTGCTCATTACAAAACCGGGCGGGCTGACCGTCTCCGAAGCGTTGGCCAGCGGCCTGCCGATGGCAGTGTTCGACGCGATCCCCGGGCAGGAGGAGGACAACGCAGATTTTCTGCAGCGGCACAACATGGGCGTGCGGCTCAAAAGCGGCGCAAGCTGTACCTTTGCCATCCGTTCCCTCCTGCAGGACCCGCGCCGGCTGGAGGAAATGCGGGACGCCTGCCGCGCCTTTGACAAATCGGACGGCAATCAAAAAATCCTGTCGCTCATTTTGGAGCTGACAGACGGGAAAAAGGAGTAACAAATGAAACTGCCAGATATTAAAATCAATCTGACCGGGTACGGCGTCATGGGCGTCATTGTGCTGGTTTTGCTGGTTCTTGACATTAAAGACGTCAACGCACCGGGCATCGGCCTGGACGTAGTGTTATTGGGCTTCATCATCTATATGATTTATAAGACCGTTAACAAAAAGCCGGGGAAAGACAACTCCGGCAAATAGTCAAAAACACGCAGGAACCAGCTGTTCCTGCGTGTTTTTTAATCTTGTATGGCCATACGCGCGGCGCTTTCCGCGTGGATCCGCGTTGTATCGAACAACGGGACTTTCGTATCCTCCTGCCGTATCAGCAGCCCGATCTCCGTGCAGCCCAGGATGACGCCCTGCGCGCCCTGTTCCGCCAGCCCGGCAATGATGCGCAGGAATTCCTGCCTGGATGCTTCCCGCAGTTTACCGAGGCACAGCTCCTGAAAGATTACGTCGTTGACGTATTTCCGATCCGTTTCGTCCGGAATCAGGACTTCGATGTTCTGTTCGGCAAGCTTCGCCTTATAAAACGCCTGTTCCATGGTATATTGAGTACCCAGCAGACCCACGCGGCGGACATTCTGGCGCAAAAGCGCCTGTGCCGTGACCTCCGCGATGTGCAGGAGCGGGATTTTGACTCCCGCGGCTACCTGGTCCGCCACCTTATGCATGGTGTTGGTGCAGATCAACACAAGGTCCGCGCCCGCACGCTCCAGCCGCTGTGCCGCGTCAGTCAGTATCCGCGCGCTTTTATCCCAGTCTCCGCTGGACTGGCAGGCCTCTATTTCCGCAAAGTCGACGCTGTACAACAGGCATTTTGCGGAGTGCAGCCCGCCCAGGGTCTCCTTGACAACGGTATTGATGATTTGGTAGTACCCAACGGTACTCTCCCAGCTCATTCCGCCGATCAGCCCGATGGTCTTCATTGGACATCCTCCTTCAGCAGCGCGTATAAGCAGGAATCCTGTATCACGCCGTTTTTATATACGCTTTTTCGCAGCGTGCCTTCCAGCGCAAAGCCCGCCTTTTCCAGCACCCGGCGTGACCCCCTGTTAAAAGCGAACGGTTCCGCGTGAATCCGCACAATATCGAACCGCACGAACGCCTCTTCGCAGATTTGCCAGACGGCGGCGCTCATGATTCCCTTCTTCCAGAACGGCTCCGCCAGCCAGTACCCGAGTTCGGCGGACCTGCGGTACACGTCTGTGCCAAGGAACACGCCGACGCTGCCGGCCGCTTCCCCATTTATAACAATGGCACGGGTCAATTGACGTGCGGAATCCTCATTTACACAGCTCTCGACGTACGCTTCCGCATCCTCATGGGTGTACGGATAGGGGAACGCATCCCGCAGGTTTGCCGCAATTCTCGGGTTATTGGCGTACCGGGCCACGCTGTCCGCATCTCCGGGCTTCCACGCTCTCAGTTCAAACTCCATGGGTATCTCCTCCCTTTTTCTCCGTCCCGTGCGCACACCGCGGACATTTTCCATAGATGGTCAGGGTATGACTCTCAATGGAATAGCCAGTTTCCCGCGCGATTTCCTGTTCCATGCCGGAAAGCGGGCAATCGCAGAGCTTGATTTTTGCATTGCAGCCGGTACACACCAGATAATGGCCGTGATGCGCCCGCGCAAAGGAGTACCGCACGACGCCGTCTCCGAAAACGTCCTTGTCCACCAGAGACGCCGCGGCGAATCGTTCCAGATTTCGGTAGATGGTGGACAAAGCCAGGGTGGGAAACGCCGCTTTCATCTTTGCGAAAAGCTCTTCCGCGCTCATCGGCTCGGTGGAGTGTTGGAGGATGTGAAGCAGGGCTTCACGCTGTTTGGTATTTTTCATAGCAGCGGCGGCTCCTTTCTGGGCCTGCGGACCTGCGGTCGGCACGGCCCGCTCTCTCCTGTTTCCGAAATCGGTTCCGCGCAGTTGCGGGACGGACGGGACCTGCTCCCGGGACCTGTGTTACCTGGCAAGCAACAAAAAGAAATATTTATCTTACAAATACAATGAGATTCTTCGTTTTTGAAACACATAAGGAACCATTTTCCATGGTTTAGAAATCAGGAAAAAGTGAACTTTATTATAGATACACTTTCGATGTATTTCATATACATCAAGAAAACCGTCAGATTTTCAGCCTTTGAACAGAACAAAAATCCTTTTCCGCCGGATCAGCCAGGAGGTATACAAAAAATAGCCGCCCAGCTCCTACACTAGCGGCTATTTTTAAGTCGTTTTGGGGCAACCGTTTACCGGCAGCGCCTTACATTTGCATTATAGCCTTCTTTTTTTCGGTTGTCAATCCACAGCGTTGGGTGCGGAGTAACCGCATTTCCTTTAAAAAGCTGCCGTACCGAACGCAACGCGCGCGTTGCCCTTGGCGGCGCGATGGTGTATAATAAAGATTATTTTATGAAAGAGCATCGGGAGGTCTTTACTTTTGCAGGAACATTATTTGGACAACTCCTCCACCACGCGCGTCTGTGAAGAAGCCGCGGCAAAGGTGATGGAGCTTATGACGGAACACTACGGCAATCCCTCCTCTCTGCACACGCTGGGCTTTCAGGCCGAGCAGGCGCTTACCGCCGCGCGGCGCAGCGTGGCGGCGGCGCTGGGCGCCAAAGAGGAAGAGATCATCTTTACCTCCGGCGGCACGGAGAGCAACAACCTTGCCCTGCTCGGCGCAGCGTACGCACGCCGCCGTTCCGGCGGCCACATTGTGACCACGGCGATTGAGCATCCCTCCGTGGGGAATACGGTCCGCCAGCTGGAAAAAGAGGGGTTTTCCGTCACCTGGCTGCAGCCCGACAGCTGGGGTCACATTTCTCCGGAACAGATACGGGAGGCCATTCAGCCCGATACCATTCTGGTCAGCATGATGGCGGTGAACAATGAGGTCGGCAGCATTCTTCCCATCGAGGCCGCCGCACAGGCCATCGCCGCCAAAAAAGCCCCCGCCCTGCTCCATGTGGACGCCGTGCAGGCGTTCGGCAAGCTGGACCTGAAGCCGGGCCGCATGAAAATCGACCTGATGAGCGTCAGCGCGCACAAAGTCCATGGCCCGAAGGGCGTCGGGGCGCTGTATCTGCGCAAAGGCGTGCGCATTGTTCCGCATTCATTCGGCGGCTCACACGAAAACGGGCTGCGCGCCGGTACGGAAGCCGTGCCGTGCATCGGCGGATTCGGCAGAGCGGTGGACGCGCTGCCGCCGGTCAGTGCCGCGCAGGAACACATGGCCGCGCTTTGCCGCGCCTGCCGGGAACGGCTTCTGGAACTGCCTGGCGTCATTCTGAACTCTCCCGAGGACGCGCTCCCCTGCATCGTCAACTTCAGCGCGGGAAATGTCCGCGCGGAAACCATGCTGCACTTTCTGGCTTCCAGGGGCGTGTATGTCTCATCCGGCTCCGCGTGCTCCAAAGGAAAGAAAAGCCCGGTGCTGGAAGCAATGAACCTGCCGAAGGCGCGCATTGATTCCGCCCTGCGGGTCAGCTTCTCCCGTTTTAACACCATGGACGACGTCGATGCTTTGATCGGCGCGCTGCGGGAGGGACTCTCCACCCTTGCCGTCCGTCCGCTCTGATTACAGGAAAGATAAGGGAAATGATATGCAAGAGATTATTTTGATTAAATTGGGTGAAATTGTATTGAAGGGACTCAACCGGCAGAGTTTTTCCGCCGCGTTGATCCGCAATATGCGCCGCCGGCTGAACCATCTGGGCCGGTTCCAGATCCGGGAGGCGCAGTCCACCATCTATGTGGAGCCGCTGGACGACTCCATTGACCTGGAGGAAGCCGCGGAGCTGGTCTCCAAGGTGTTCGGCGTGATCGCCTTTTCGCGCGCCTGCGTTGCGGAAAAAGAGATGCCAAAAATTCTGGAGGCCACGGCGGACTACCTGCGCGGCCAGCTGAGCAGCATCTCCTCTTTTAAAGTGGAAAGCAAGCGCTCCGACAAGCGCTTCCCGCTGAAATCGCCGGAAATTTCCGCGCAGGTGGGCGAATACCTGCTGGAGCAGTTCCCGAACCTGCACGTCGACGTTCACGAGCCGGACCTGATTGTCCGCGTGGAAATACGCGACTTCGGCGCGTACATTCACGGCCAGCCGCTGCCCGGCGCAGGCGGCATTCCGGTCGGCACCGGCGGCCGCGCCGCCATCCTGATCAGCGGCGGCATCGACAGCCCGGTTGCGGCATGGCAGATGGCCAAACGCGGCCTGGAACTGACCGCCGTGCACTTTGCCAGCCCGCCCTACACCAGCGAGCGCGCGGAGCAGAAGGTGGTGGAGCTGCTGGAAAAGGTCAGCCAATATGCTGGACGCATGTTCATGTTTACCGTCCCGTTCGCCAAAATTCAGGAAGAGATTATGGCAAAATGCCCGGAGGAATATTTTACGATCATCATGCGCCGCTTTATGGTGCGCGCGGCGGAGCGCATCGCCCGCCGGGAGGAATGCGAGGCGCTGATCACCGGCGAGAGCCTGGGACAGGTGGCCAGCCAGACGCTGCCCGCCATTGTCTGCACGGACGCGGCGGCCACGATGCCGGTCTTCCGGCCGCTGATCGGCTCCGATAAGAGCGAGATCGTCGCCACCGCGCGAAAAATCGACACCTTTGACCTGTCCATCCAGCCCTACGAGGACTGCTGCACCGTCTTCACACCCAAGCATCCGAATACCCGCCCGGACCTGCAAAAGGTACTGGAGGCGGAAGCGGCGCTGGACTGCGAGGCGCTGCTCGACGACTGCATCGCCCGCACGACGGTGCGCAAAATTACGCCATATCATTGATTGGGGGCATTTTTCTATGCACGCGGAAATCATCTCTGTTGGAACGGAGCTGCTGCTCGGACACACGATCAACACCGACACCACCTTTGTGGCGCGGGAGCTGTCCACGCTGGGCGTCGACCTGCTGTACGCCTGCACGGTTGGAGACAACCCGGAGCGTTTGCGCGCCGCGTTACAGGACGCGCTTTCCCGGAGCGAAATCGTCATCACCACGGGAGGGCTCGGGCCGACGGGCGACGACCTGACCAAGGAAACCATCGCCGAGGTGGCGGGGGTTCCGCTCGTCCTGCACGAGGAAAGCCGGCAGCGCATCGAAACCTACTTTAAACACCGTTACTGCGGGGAAAACCAGTACAAACAGGCCTATCTGCCGCAGGGCTGCACCGTTTTCCAGAACGACTGCGGCACCGCGCCCGGCTGCGGCGTTAAAAACGCGGACGGCAAAATCCTGATTATGCTGCCCGGCCCGCCTTCGGAGTTGGTTCCCATGCTGCAAAACCACGTTATGCCCTATCTGGCGGAGCTGTCCAACGCGGTGCTGGTCTCCCGCATGATCCGGGTATTCGGCATCGGCGAGGGCGCGGCGGAGGAAAAGATCGCGGATCTGACCACCGGCTCCAACCCGACCGTCGCCACCTATGCCAAGGAAAACGAAATGTTTGTCCGCGTGACCGCCAAGGCTTCCAGCAAAGAGGAGGCCGCCGCGCTCTGCGAGCCGCTGGTGCGGGAGGTCTGCGCGCGTCTGGGCGATTCCGTCTACGGTGTCGACGTGGAGAGTCTCGAAGAGGTGGTCGTCCGCCTGCTGGCGGAAAAGGGCCTGCACCTGGCCACGGCGGAGTCCTGCACCGGCGGTCTGGTGGCAAAGCGTTTGACAGATATTTCCGGCGCGTCGGAGGTCTTCTCCATGGGTGCGGTCACCTACTCCAACGAGATCAAAAGCCTGCTGCTCGGCGTGCCGGAGAACCTGTTCCCCGCCTACGGCGCGGTCAGCGAGCCCGTCGCGCGCGCGATGGCGGAGGGCGTACAGAAGAAATCCGGCAGTGAATTGGGATTGGGCATCACCGGCCTAGCGGGGCCGAACGGCGGCACACCGGAAAAGCCGGTGGGACTGGTACACATGGCGCTGAGCGACGGGAAACAGACCTGGGCGTTCCGCATGCCGCCCGTCGGCCAGGTGAAAAGCCGCGAATGGGTGCGTGACCGCGCCGCCAATTACGCGTTGGACATGGTGCGCCGCTATCTCTGCGGCCTGCCCATCGAATAGATCATATTTTTAAAACCTCTTTGGTTTGATTTTTCCGCGAGGGAGGGAATGACTGATGAACGCGGGACTTTTATTCTATCAGGCACGCCGCACCGCACTGTGCGAACAGGCGGTTAAAAAGCACGCGGCGCGCCTGCGGATCGACGTCGCCTCGGTGAACGCCAGCGCCAGAGCGGACGGCCTGTGCCGGGCGCTGGCCGCTTTTTTGAGGGATTATCCGCTGGTCTACCTGGTCGGCGCCGTGGGAGACGGCCGGCTGCTGAGCATACCGCCTGTCTGCCAGGCGCTGCACGTGCCGCTGAACGCGCGCGGTGAACCGGAGCGCGTAAAGCCGCTGCCCGGCTTTGACGCCGACGGCTACCTGCTGGAAAGCCGCACGCAGGCGATCCTGCTGCTGCCGGACCTGCCGGACGAGCTGAACATCCAGCTTCCGGGCGCGGAACGCCGCCTTGCGGAAAAATTCGGCCTGGAGCCGCCCAGGCCCAAGACAAAGATCAATTATGAAGAGCTGGTTGACCGCTCCTTCGCGGAGGCACGGTTATGATGGATTTCATTTCCCAGATGAAGATGGTGGACCTGCTGATGAAGCTCTTCCGGGGCGACATGCAGCATATTAATCCTTACCCGTTCACCCCGCAGAAACAGAAGAACATTCCCAGCGCGGACTCCGGCGGCCTGCCCCGCTCCACACCGGAGCGCGAGGGCGTTCCCAGCAAGCAGGTCCAGCGCTTTTTTGAAGAGCTGGACAGCTGTGCGGCGATCCATGTGCACAGCGCGATGGTGCTTCGCCACGGCAGGATCATCGCGGAGGGGAGCTGGAAACCGTATTCCGGCAGCTATCCGCATATGATGTTCTCCCTTTCCAAGAGTGTGGTCAGCTTTGCGGTGGGCTGCGCGGTGGAGGAAGGCCTCCTGTCCCTGGAGGACAAGGCCGTCAGCTTTTTTCAGGACAAGAACGCGCTGTTCCGCAGCCCGAAGATCAACAACATCACCATCCTGCACCTGCTGAACATGACCTCCGGCCTGAAATGCAACGAGGTCAATTCCGTGGTGGAAAAAGACTGGGTGCGCGGTATTTTGCAGTCCGACTGTGCGTTTGAACCGGGTGCGGAATTCAGTTACAACAGCATGAACACCTACCTGCTGAGCGCCATCCTCAACCGGAAAACCGGCATGGGGCTGGTGGAATACCTGACGCCGCGCCTGTTTGAGCCGCTGGGGATTCAGGACGTGCACTGGGACGTATGCCCGCTGGGCATCGAAAAGGGCGGATGGGGCCTGTGGCTGCGCATTGTGGACATGGCGAAGCTGGGCCAGCTCTACCTGCAAAAGGGGCGCTGGGTCGTGGACGGCGTGGAGAAGCAGCTCATCTCAGAGAGCTGGATTGAGGCCTCCACCAAAATGGACACGCCGACGCGCGAGGGCGACTATTCCACCGGCTACGGCTACCAGATCTGGAGCTTCGGCGCAAAAAGCGCGTTTCAGTTCAACGGCATGCTGGGCCAGTATGTGGTGGTGCTGCCGGAACGCGACATGGTCATTGCGATCACCAGCGGCAGTCCCAGCCTGTTTGCGGATGAGACTTGTCCCATCATTGAGAAATACTTTGGCGACGACGCTTCCGAGCTCTCTGAAACGCCCCTGCCAAACGATATCAAGGCGCTGCGCGCCCTGCGGGAAGCGCTGGGCCGACTGTATGCCATCCGCGAAACCGCGCCGAAGCCAAAGCGCGCGCCGCCGCTCATGGCGCGATTGCTGCGCCGGTTCGTTCCGGAAAAGGAAACGCCCCCGCCCGCTGTCCCGGACGCGGTTCGCCCGCTGCATCACAGGCAGTTTGCGCTGGAACCCAACAGCGCCGCGCTGATGCCGCTGATTTTGCAGTGTACCACAAACAATTTCGGCAGCAGCCTGACACAGATCGGCCTGGAATTCTTCCCCGGGGAATGCCGGATCACCCTCACCGACGGAGCGGATACCAATCCGATCGTCGCCGGGATGGACGGCACGCCACGCAGAGGCTGCGTCAGCCTGAACGGCGAAATCTACGCCGTGGGCTGCACCGCGCGCGTCACAGCAGACGAGGACGACCGCCCGGTGCTCAAGGTGTTCATCTGCTTTATCGAAACGCCGAGCGTGCGGATCATGAAAATTATACAGGTCAGCCCGGATCGGATTTTGATTCGGTTCGACGAGCTGCCCAGTGTAGAGGCCGCCATTGAAGTGCTGTTCTCCCTGGTTGCCGGCCGGGAATCGCAGGGCAGCCTGAATAAGCTGTTCCTCGACACCCTTGGCCAGCAGCGGCTGGACCAGCGCGTTGCGGAGGTTTCCCGCCCGCGCGTGCGCGGCACGTTGATAGAGCCGCAATAGCGCAAACGACGGATGCATTCCTTTTAAATACAGCATCTTCTGCAGGGGGAGACCATAAAACATAGAAAAACAGCGTTCCCCGCCAGCCTATAAAAGCTGACGGGGAACGCTGTTTTTTATAGACTTTCGGCCGAATGCGGACGCACAGCGTCTGCCACACCTACAGCCTCTTTTAAAGGAGGGCTTCTCTAAAAATCGGATGCCTCTAAGCTCTATTCATACAGAGGCGATTCTCTCAGCCGATGGTCACCACACAATGCTGCTGGGCTTTTTCACCCGCCATTGTCGTATATACGCCGGTGCTTTGGCCCGGTGCGCCGACGGCCCAGACTCTGTAATAGCAGTCGTTGCCAATCCTGGTGACGTACTGCGTCTTGAGCACATTGCCATTGCCCACGGTAAAGCTCGGGGCTGTATTGCTTCCGTTGACAACCGTCATCTTGAAGCAATAGGCGCTGCCTCTCTTCAGGGTGAAGTTCATCGTCGTGTCGGAACGCACGGACTTGTGGCCCATTACGTTCTGTGCCGCGCTGACCACCGGGTTCGCCGTTACAACCGCCGTACCGTCGCCGGAGGTATTGCCAGCCGGCTTCTTGCTGCCGGAATTGCCGCCGGAGGGCTTATTGGATGGCTTGTTGTCAGGTTTCGCCGGTTCTTCCGGCTTGTCTGCCGGAACCAGGCCGTCAT
>NZ_JADPEG010000014.1 GCF_015667585.1 Clostridium sp. D33t1_170424_F3
TGAAGAGAGGCAGCGCCTACTGCTTCAAGATGACGGTTGTCAACGGCAGCAATGCGGCCCCGAACTTCACTGTGGGCGACGGCAGTGTATTGAAGACCCAGTTTGTGGCGAAGATCGGCAACGACTGCTATTACAGAGTCTGGGCGGTCGGCACACCGGGCCAGAGCACCGGCGTGTATACGACTATGTCCAATGAGGAGCCGCAAAAGCATTGTGTTATCACAATTGCGTAAAATGGTCTTCGCTGTAAGCGCGTCCTGACCGGAGGTTCCGATGAAGCGGCACAGCGGAATTGTATGGTAACCTTCGGTTAAAGCTAGATGACAGCTGCCTGAAAAAATCACCAAAGATGTGTCCTGACCGAAGGTCCATCTTAGGTGGGTGCACGCTTTGTGTTCATGAAAGACGCTGTGCGTCCGCGTGCCGGCTACAGATTTATAACGACATCCCTGGTGCAAAAGACAGCATCAGGGGTGTCGTTTTTATTTGATTCAATATGCGAAGAAAAAATAAAGATATCTATAAATTTAACATAAATTTTTAATATAAAATTGACAACAAATAGATAACATGCTACTATTATTACAAATGAATATAATACTGAATATAATTTAATTTATTATTCGAGGGATATAAAATGTTGAGATAATTTGATGCGGCTGATGACGCTTGCCCATCGGAAAATCAGCAGAATAATGAAGGAGGTGCAGGTCTCAGAATTCGGTTCACAGGAGTTTGCAGACAAAAGGAAAGTTGGTATGGAAGATGAAAAGTAAAAAAATACTCGCATTGGTTATGGCAATGACAATTGGATTGTCCGGGTTCTCATCCATGTTTGCGGCAGATACAACCGCCCCGGCTTCCGGGAGTACACAGGCGCAGCAGGTGGCGGGAGAAGCGGTAGAACTGCCCGCAAAACTGGCCTCCGCATCATACAGCGACGCTTCACAGGGCGTTGTGTTGAAGGCAAATACCGACCCGCTGAAAATTGACGGGCAGATGACGGGCGAAACCTACGGCGGCGCGTGGATTGAGTTTCAGGTTTCCGTTCCGGCAAACGGGGATTATCTGTTTACCGCACGCGTGCAGTCTCCGGCTGGCGCGAAGCCGCAGATGGACGTTCTTGTGGACGGTGAATTGGCGCTTACGGTGGAGGAGGGAGACCCCGCAGGGGAGAGCCTGCCGTGGATGACAACGACGCCCCAGGCTCTTTCAATGAAAAAGGGCGAACACACCATCCGTCTGGTCTTCAGCAGCGATTTTGAGATGAGCTGGATGCAGCTTGCCTCCGCCGTGGAGCCAATTGAAATCAGCGACAGCACGGTCATTCCCGTAATGGACTACGCCCGCATTTCCAAGGAAAATGTGGAGACGGAGTCGGGCGATGATCCGCAGGTTCCAGGCGGATTGATTCCCAAATACATGATGGCCGGGGACTGGCTGGAATATGAAGTGACCGTCCCGGAAGAGGCGGCGGGTGCGTATAACCTGG
This sequence comes from Clostridium sp. D33t1_170424_F3, assembly GCF_015667585.1. Lineage (GTDB taxonomy): Bacteria > Bacillota > Clostridia > Oscillospirales > Acutalibacteraceae > Anaeromassilibacillus. The sequence continues at coordinate 1,493 of NZ_JADPEG010000014.1, forward strand.
TGATGAACGTTGCCCGTGCCGGCACGGACGACGGTGCAATCGGACTGCAATGCTATGTGGACGGTACGCTGGCCGGGCAGATTTCCCGCGCCGGTACGGGCGGCTGGAAATCCTGGGTCCCCTCTGATGAACTGGAGCTGGACCTCAGCGCCGGCGTCCACACGATCAAGCTGGTGTATACCAGGCAGTTCAACATGAGCATGCTGAAGTTTACCGAGGCGGTCAAAGGGGACAAGCGCTTCAAGATCGATGCGGTCAGTTATTCCAAGGCGTCCAAGACGCTGAAAACGGAAGAGGCCAACAACCCCGAGGTGGAAAGCGGCCTGATCCCTGCGGGAACTTACGCGGGCGACTGGCTGGAGTATACCATTGACGTGCCGGAAAACATGGCGGGCAAATATTACCTGACCATGCAGGTGGCGCGTGCGGGTACAGCGCCGGGCGATATTAAAATAAAAGCGCATTTGGACGGCGTGCAGGTGATGGATTACGTGCGTGCCGGAACAGGGGGCTGGAAAGCCTGGGCGGAGACAGACGCGGCGCTGGTGAATTTAACCGCAGGTACGCATACGCTCAAGGTGTCTTTTGTCAGCCAATTTAATCTCAGCCTGTTAAAATTTGAGCAGGAAAAGGAGATTGGGAACAGCATTAAGGTGGAGGCTTCCACTTTTTCCCGCGCGTCCGGCAATATCGGTCTGGAAAACTGCCAGGACCCGGAGGTCACCAGCGGCAAGAACCCGACGTCCACAATGGCGGGAACCTGGCTGGAGTACAATATTAACGTGCCGAAGAAGCTGGAAGGCGACTTCAAATTGAGTATGCATGTGGCGCGCGCCACAACGGAACCGGACCTGATCGGTCTGGAAGCCTATATAGACGGGGAGCTGGCGGCAATTGTCAGCCACGACGGCACGGGCGGCTGGCAGAACTGGCAGGCGACGGAGCCGGTTGGCGTCAATCTGACCGCGGGCAGCCATGTGGTTCGCATCCTGTTCACCAAGCAGTTCAACCTCAGTCTGTTGAAATTTGAGCAGTTGGAGGTCGATCCCGACGCGAAGGTGTCGGAGATCACCGTACAGACGCAAGAGCCTCAGGCGATTAAAGGAAAAACGACCTCTTTCTTTGCCACCGTCAAGGGTGATGAGAACTGCGACCCGTTTGTTACCTGGGAGGTGGAAGGCGCGGAGAGCGCGAAGATCAGCGCTTACGGCCTGCTTTCTGTATCGTTCGGAGACCCGGCGGCGTTTGTGACTGTGCGCGCGCGGTCCCGTTCCAACCCGGAGGTGGTTTCGGCGCCGGTAACAATTCCGCTGATCGACGAATCGACCGAGCACGGCAGGCTTTCCCGCGAGATCGCGGAGGAAGGCATGGTGCTCCTCAAAAATGAAAATGGAGCGCTCCCGCTCAGAGCGGAAACCAATGTGGCGCTGCTGGGCATTGGGCAGGCGAGTTATGTCAAGGGCGGCAGCGGCTCCGGCGACGTGGAGTCCGCATATGTCCGCACCATCCAGGAGGGCCTGCTCGACAAGGCGGCGAATAAGAAGATTAAGCTGTACGAGCCGCTGACGGATTACTATTCCCAGTATTACACGAGGGTTGGCGGCGGTTATGGGACGGACGAGCCGGAAATGAACGGCGAGCTGGCCCGGCTGGTCGACGAAGCCGCCGCACAGGAGAATGCGACGGCGGTGGTTGTTCTGCGCCGCCGCACGGGAGAAGGCTCCGATATCGGCATTAAAGCAGGCGAGTATTACCTGCGCAGCCGTGAAAAGGAGTTGATCCAGACTGCGCTGGACAAGTTCGACCGTGTGGTTGTGGTTTTGAATATCGGCGTGGTTATGGACGTCAATTGGCTGAACACCATTCAGAGCAGCGACGGCAGAAGTGTCGACGCGGTATTCCTTGCCTGGCAGCCGGGCATGGAGGGCGGCGTCGCTGTGGCGAACGCGCTCTGCGGCGAGGTCAACCCGTCCGGCCGTTTGACGGACACCTTTGTAACCAGCTTTGACGATTATCCCTCCGCAAATGTCTATGAAAATGCCGGCAGAAACGCGTGGGTTTCTTATGAAGAAGATATTTTTGTCGGCTACCGCTATTTTGAAACCTTTGCAAAGGACAAGGTGATTTTCCCGTTTGGATTCGGCCTGTCTTATACAACCTTTGACATTCACGATGTAAATGCGGTTGCAAACCCGGAGAAAGGCGTCATCGACGTTTCCGCAACAGTGACCAACACCGGCGATCTGGCGGGCAAGGAAGTGGTGCAGACCTATTTCAGCGCGCCGGCAGGCGACCTGCCCAAACCGGCTCTGGAGCTGGCGGCGTTCCAGAAAACGGAGCTGCTGCAGCCCGGTGCGTCGCAGACCGTTACCATGTCCTTTGACATTGCGGACATGGCTTCCTATGACGACGTCGGCAAGACAGGGGCAGAGTCCGCGTTCGTATGGGAGCCGGGCGCATACAAGATTCTGGTGGGCAGCAATGTGCGCGACACCCAGCAGGCGGGCGTCTACACCGTGGACAAGCTGGAAGTGGCGGAGCAGCTCACAAAGGCTTTCCAGCCGGCGAATCCGGACAAGATGCTGGAGCGCCGTCTGGATGGAAAGGGTCCGGACAGCTACGAAACAACCGTCTGGTCGGATTCCGAAAAACCGGACGCACAGTCTATGCAGCCGGAACCAACAAGGGCCCAGATGAACAACGCGGCGCGGGCCGTACAGACCTCCGGCGAAACGATCATGCTGGCGGATGTGGCGGAAAACCCGGCGCTGATGACCGCGTTCCTGGAGCAGCTTTCGGACGACCAATTGATCATCCTGTCCCGCGGCACCGGCAGCGACAATCCCAGAGAGATCGTGGACGGAGCAAACACCGCCTGTACCAAGGAAGTGCTGGAATTCGGTATTCCGCGCCTGCAAACGGCGGACGGCCCTGCCGGTATTCGTAACAATAAATACACAGCCACGGCATGGCCCTGCGCAACCCTGCAGGCTTGTACCTGGAACCCTGATTTGATAGAAGCGGCGGGACAGGCCGGCGCGGAAGAGGCCAAGACCTTTAAGACGCTGGACAAATACAAGAATCTGTCCATGGGCAACGACGGATTCCCCATCTGGCTGACGCCCAGCACCAATATTCATCGCAATCCCAGATGCGGGCGAAATTTTGAGTATTATTCGGAAGATCCGTTTATTGCCGGCAAAATGGCTGCCGCGCAGATCCGCGGTATTCAGTCGGAGGGCGTCTCTGCAACGCTCAAGCATTTTTCGGCGAACAACAGCGAAAATTACCGTAAAAACAGCGACAGTATGGTTTCCGAGCGCGCCATGCGCGAAATCTACCTGCGCCCGTTTGAAATCGCGGTCAAGGAGTCCCAGCCGTGGTGCGTGATGTCCTCCTATAATCTGATTAACGGGGTGCGCGCGGCGGAGAGTGTGGACTTGCTCACGCAGGTGCTGCGCAACGAATGGAATTTCAAGGGCATGGTTATGACCGATTGGGGCAGTGAATCCACCCTGGTTGAGGAGATCAAGGCTGGCGGAGATTTGAAGATGCCGTCTTCCGGCAGCGACAACGACCCTGCCGGCGCCCCCGGCAGCCTGCAGCTGCAGGCGGTGCGCGATGCGCTCGCGGACGGCTCCCTTTCCCGAAAGACACTGGAGCGCAATATCCGCAGCACCATGCGCATGATCCTGCACACCTATTTCTTCGACGGCGATAAAGAAGCGCTGGATGTCTACAATCCGGTCGACGTCGCCTCAGCGCCCGGTGTCATTGCAGCGACCGATTTCCGCTTCTATTATGAAAACGAACCGGTATCCCTGCATGTAACGCAGGCCGAAGGAAGTGGGCCAGTACAAGCAGTGTCCGTTGTTGACGCGGACGGAAATGCGGTGGACGTGACCAAGCTGGCGGATGGCGAGTATAGCTTTGTCATGCCGGCCTCCGCTGTGACAGTCTACACCGAACAGAAGGAAGCCGACCCGCAGCTCTTGAACGTGCAGTGGAACCCGAGCCAGGCGGATGTGGAAATCGCCGGCGAGGCGGATGTGCTGATCGACGGCAACGGCATTTACGGCGCGACGGTGGTTCCGGGCACGAAGCTGACCCTGACCTTCACCCCGGCGAACGGCCCGTTTGCGAGCGCGCAGCTCAACGGCGAGGACATCCCGTTTGAGGCCGACGGCTTTACCTACACTTATACCATGCCGAACGATAAGACCGTCCTGCGCTTCACCTTTACCAGCGTGAACAAGGATGTTCTGGAAACCCTGCTGGAGAAGGCGAACGAAGTGACCGACGAGCAGCTTGACAAGCTGGTCGAATCCGTGCGCAAGAAGTTTATCGCAGCGCGCGACAACGCCCAGAAAGCCTTTGAAAGCGATAAGGCTACTCAGGACGAAGTGAACGAAGCCTGGAAAGAGCTGCTCGACGCGATGCATTACCTCTCCTTTGAGGAAGGCACCAAGGACAAGATGGAATACTGGCTCGACTACGCGGCGCAGCTCGATCTGGACAACTTCACCCCGAAGAGTCAGGAAGGCTACGCGGAAGCGCTTGCCTACGCAGAAGAAATCTACAACGACGAGGGCGAAACGCTGAAGGCGGAAGTCGAAAAGGCGGCTAAGAATCTGTACGATGCGATTATGCGCCTGACATTCAAGGCAAATACCGAGACGCTGGCGCTGTTCGTGCAGCAGGCACAGGAAATCGATCCGGATGCGTATCTGGACGGCCCGGAAAAGGATAAGTTCAATGAAATCCTCCCGCAGGCGGAAGCTGTTCTGGCAGACGCCAACGCGACCCAGAAGCAGGTCGACGAAATGGCGGATAAACTGTTTGACGCCCTGACCGGTCTGCGCGTCACGCCGGACAGAGAAGCCCTGAAAGCCCTGCTGGAGGAATCCGAAGCGCTCAATCCGGCGGACTACACAGAAGCAAGCTATGCGATCCTGCGCGCGGCACTGAATCTGGCGTGGGATACCTGCAAGGATGATGCAGCCACCCCGAAGGACGTCGCCGTGCAGTATGCAACGGTGGAGAAAGCCCGCGCGGGTCTGGTTCTGACGGACAAGCCGGAAGAGCCTGCGAAGCCTGACAACAAGCCCAGCAGCAAGCCGTCCAACAGCGGCAGCAAGAGACCGTCTGGCAATGTTTCTGGCGCAGGAACGGCAGTCGCCGTAACCAGTCCGGTCGTCAGTGCGGCACAGAACGTGATGGGCCAGAAGTCCGTCCGTTCCGATACGACGATGAACTTCACCCTGAAGAGAGGCAGCGCCTACTGCTTCAAGATGACGGTTGTCAACGGAAGCAATACGGCCCCGAACTTCACCGTGGGCAACGGCAGTGTACTGAAGACCCAGTTCGTGGCGAAAATCGGCAATGACTGCTATTACAGAGTCTGGGCGGTCGGCACACCCGGCCAGAGCACCGGCGTGTATACGACTATGTCCAATGAGGAGCCGCAAAAGCATTGTGTTATCACAATTGCTTAAAATGGTCTTCGCTGTAAGCGCGTCCTGACCGGAGGTCCTGGAGAGAACGCACAGCAGCATTGTGTAGTAACAGTTGGCTGATGACTGCCACTGAAAGCCTCTAATAGGTGCGGACAGCACTGTGCATCTGTGTGATGAAAAAAATAAACGAACCGTCTTCCGGCTGCTCCCGGGGGACGGTTCTGCTTTTATATGGGAATATGCGAAAATGTTTTTGTAAAATTTCTAAATTGATATATATGCTAAAATTTCATATAATCCTGATTGATTTTCATAAATACAAACCAAATATGTACGCCTATGATTAAGATAAACAGGGACGGTCAATTGGGAACCGCCCAAGAGGAGTACTATTGGATTAGGAGGCGTATTATGAAAAAACAGATCATCGCGTGCTTGCTCAGCACAACCATTCTGTGTTCCAGCGTTCCCACCGCGCTTGCCGCCACACCCACGAAGGGCGGAGCGATTCCCGGCGCATATGCATCGTTTGTCAACCGGGAGGGCGTTCCGGAAAATCTGGACAATCTGGCGCTCAATCCCCAGAATCTCGGTTTTCCGAAAGTCTTTGCCGAATTCACCTGTTCGGGCGACAAATTGGAACAGATCAACGACGGCGTCATATCCAGCAAGCAGGGGCCGCCCATTGATGAAGGCCCGCGCAACCGCTGGACCAACTACAACAAACAGGGAACCGCCTACGTGGATACCATCTTTGAAACGGAACAAAATGTCTACAGTGTGGAGCTGTTTGCCTATAACGATTTTGGCGGCGTACCGACGCCCAAGTCAGTCAGCGTGCAGTATTGGGACGGCAGTCAATGGATAGAAGCAAACAACCAGGTGGTAGAGCAGGGAACCTATGGAACGGATACCTGGATCGTACCGTTTACCATCACGTTTGACATGTTCCGCGCCTCGCAGGTGCGCGTGCTGATGGAACCGCAGGGCGGTAAATCGGTCGGCGCAACGGAGCTGCGCATTTGGGGTATAAAGGAAATGCTGCACGGCTTTGAGATGCAGACGCCCGCCGTTGTCCCGGAGGACGGCATATTGCCTGTTTCCATCACGTTGGAAGAGGCGCAGAACGTTGCGCAGTCCGTCTACATAAAGGCGGTGGACAGCCAAAACATAACACGGACCTTCCAAAAGGAAATTCCGGCCGGGGAGAACTCCGGTACCTTTACAGTAGACCTTTCCGCCTGTGCGGAGGGAGCGCTCGGCCTGACCGTATCCCTGGATGAGTCATACTCACAGGCGCGCACAGTTCAGTTGACAAAACGCATGTCCAGCGAAGTCATCCGGCAAATTTATGAGGAGGTCAAGACCCCCTATGAATATGGAATCGTTCTATCCTATTCCGGACAGGGAACGGGCACGTTTGACAGCGACCTGATCGACAACCCGAATGTGTTTGCGATTCCCGGCGATGACGCCTATGTCTATATGACCTATGTCGGCCACGACGGCACCGGATACCGCACGGGTCTGGCGCGCAGCAAAGATATGATTACCTGGGAAAAGGTCGGCAAGATTCTGGAAAACGGCGAACCTGGCGCTTGGGACGAGTTCAACGCCGCGGGATATATTGTCCGCGATCACGAGTGGGGCGAGCTTCCAACCCCGCATGTCATGAAGGACGGCCGGCTGGCCATGACCTATCTGGCCTCCGACACGCCGGGCTATGAAGCAGGCATCAAGCGCGCGGGCGTGGCATTTGCCGACACGATTTTTCAGGAGGACGGCTCGCTTTCCCAGTGGGAACGCTATCCGGAGCCGGTTCTGGATGCGCACGACGGGGCGTATCCCTACGAAAAAGGCACCATCTGGAAGCTGCAGGCGGTTTGGGACGAAGCAAACCAGCGCTATGTGGGCTTTTATAACGCCGCGGGCGGACCGGAAGTCATGTGCCAGGCATATTCCAAAGACCTGATCCAATGGGAACGTGAGGAAACCAATCCGGTCCTCAATCAGGACAGCTCGCCCACCGGGGAGGTTTGGGGCGCCAGCCACAACGCGGACGCGGATGTGGTAAAAATCGGTGACTACTGGGTAATGTTTTACTTTACCAGTTCGCCGGGCGGGATCATCGATTCCTTTGCCGTTTCCCGCGATATGGTTCACTGGGAAAAATCCTATCTCCCGCTGACCACACGCAACAGCACCTACAGTTCCACCTATGCGCATAAACCGTGCGTGCTGCAAAAGAACGGCGTCACCTATCATTATTACAACGCCGTCGGCAGTCAGGGCCGGCTGATCGCGCTGGACACCTCCGTAGACCTGACTGCCCTGCGGCAGGCGCAGGAAATCGACCCGGCCTCCTGCCCCGAAGCGTGGTACGCTGCATTACAGACGAAAATATATGCGCTCCAAACGGAGCTGCGCCGCGATAACGGTTCTCTGGAGCAGGTGCAATCGGCTTTGCAAACGCTGCAAGATTATCTGGAAGCGGGGCCGCAGGAATCCCCGCAGCTGCTGAACGTACAGTGGAACCCAAGCCAGGCAGATGTGGAAATCGCCGGAGAAGCGGACGTACTGATCGACGGCAACGGCATTTACGGCGCGACGGTGGTTCCGGGTACGAAGCTGACCTTCACCTTCACCCCGGCGAACGGCCCGTTTGCAAGCGCGCAGCTCAACGGCGAGGACATCCCGTTTGAAGCGGACGGCTGCACCTATGCCTTTACCATGCCGAACGACAAGACGGTTCTGCGCTTCACCTTCACCACCGTGAACAAGGACGTGCTGGAAACCCTGCTGGAGAAGGCGAACGAAGTCACCGACGAGCAGCTCGGCAAGCTGGTCGAATCCGTGCGCAAGAAGTTTATTGCGGCGCGCGACAACGCCCAGAAGGTCTTTGAAAGCGACAAAGCTACCCAGGACGAAGTGAACGAAGCCTGGAAGGAACTGCTCGATGCGATGCATTACCTCTCCTTTGAGGAAGGCACCAAGGAGAAGCTGGAGTACTGGCTCGACTATGCAGCGCTGCTCGATCTGGACAACTTCACCCCGAAGAGCCAGGAAGGCTACGTGGAAGCACTCGCCTACGCACAGGAAATCTACAACGACGAGGGCGAAACGCTGAAGGCGGAAGTCGAAAAGGCGGCAAAGAACCTGTACGACGCGATTATGCGTCTGACGTTCAAGGCGAATACCGAGACGCTGGCATTGTTCGTACAGCAGGCACAGGAAATTGATCCGGATGCGTATCTGGATGGCCCGGAGAAGGATACGTTCAATGAGATTCTCCCGCAGGCGGAAGCTGTTCTGGCAGACGCCAACGCGACCCAGAAGCAGGTCGACGAAATGGCGGATAAACTGTTTGACGCCCTGACCGGCCTGCGCGTAATGCCGGACAGAGAAGCACTGAAAGCCCTGCTGGAGGAATCCGAAGCGCTCAATCCGGCGGACTACACCGAAGCAAGCTATGCGATCCTGCGCGCGGCACTGAATCTGGCGTGGGAAACCTGCAAGGACGAGGCAGCGACTCCGAAGGACGTCGCCGTGCAGTATGCAATGGTGGAGAAGGCCCGCGCGGGTCTGGTTCCGGCAGACAAGCCGGAAGAGCCTGCGAAGCCTGACAATAAACCCAGTAGCAAGCCATCCAGCGGCAGCAAGAAGCCGACTGGCAACACCTCCGGCGCGGGAACGGCAGTTGCCGTAACCAGTCCGGTCGTCAGCGCGGCGCAGAATGTGATGGGCCAGAAGTCCGTGCGTTCCGATACGACGATGAACTTCACTTTGAAGAGAGGCAATGCATATTGCTTCAAGATGACGGTTGTCAATGGAAGCAATGCGGCCCCGAGCTTCACAGTGGGCAACGGCAATGTGCTCAAGACGCAGTTCGTGGCAAAGATCGGCAACGACTGCTATTATAGAGTCTGGGCCGTCGGCGCGCCGGGCCAGAGTACCGGCGTATATACAACTATGGCGGGTGAAGCGGCACAGCAGCATTGTGTGATCACAATTGCTTAAAATGGTCTCCGCTGTAAGCGCGTCCCGACCGGAGGTCCCCAATGAGAAACCGCAACAGCATTGTGTGATTACAATTGCGTAAAATGCTCTTCGCTGTAAGCGCGTCCCTGCGTTGACCGGAACCCATTGCATAAAAACGGAAAAACCCGGCAGGCTTTCTTTTGAAACCTGCCGGGTTTTTTGTTAAACGAAGAAACTTCACGTCCAATCCATTGCATCTTCCGGTGTTTTCCGTTACACTGAAGAGGATCACAAATATTCTAATAAGAGGCGGCTGAACCGTCCCTTTCATTCAGGAGGTATATAAAATGGGAATCATCAAAGCAGCGGCAAATATGATCGGCGGCGCGCTGGCGGATCAGTGGCTGGAGGTCATCGAGCCGGACAATATGAGCGACACCACCGTATTCACCAGCGGCGTGACCGTGCGGAAAAATGACCGGCGCAACAGCAATACCAAAGGGACAGCGAACACCGTTTCCGATGGTTCCGTCATCCATGTTTACGCCAACCAATTCATGATGCTGGTGGATGGCGGCAGGATTGTCGATTATACCGCGGAGGAGGGTTATTACATTGTAAACAATGCCTCCATGCCCTCGCTGATGAACGGGCAGCTTGACGAAACCATTGACGAGGCGTTCAACCGCTTCCGCTTTGGCGGCGTGACGCCGGCGCAGCAGAAGGTGTATTTTGTCAACCTGCAGGAGATCAAGGGGATTAAATTCGGCACCCGCAATCCGGTCAATTATTTTGATAACGCCTACAATGCGGAGCTGTTTCTGCGTGCGCACGGCACCTATTCCATCAAGATTACCAACCCGCTTTTGTTTTACAAGGAGGCGATTCCGCACAACCGCGAGCGTGTGGACATTGAGGATATCAACGAACAGTACCTGTCGGAATTCATGGAGGCGCTGCAGGCGGCGATCAACCAGATGTCCGCGGACGGCGTGCGCATCTCCTATGTGACCTCCAAAGGGCGGGAACTCAGCAAGTATATGAGCACCATTCTGGACGAGGACTGGAACCGTACACGCGGCATGCAGATTCAATCCGTCGGCATCGCCAGCATCAGCTATGACGAGGAGTCCACCCGCCTGATCCACATGCGCAACCAGGGCGCGATGCTCGGCGACCCGTCCGTCCGCGAGGGCTACGTGCAGGGCGCGGCGGCACGGGGGCTGGAGGCGGCGGGCTCCAATCCCAACGGCGCCATGTCAGGTTTTATGGGTGTGAATATGGGCACGCAGGGCGGCGGAATCGCGGGGGCGTTTTCCCAGTCCAACCAGCAGCAGATGCAGCGTGGGCAGGCGGACGCACAGAAGAACGAGCCGAAGGTATGGACCTGTTCCTGCGGGACGCAGAACAGCCGCGGCAACCGGTTCTGTAAAGACTGCGGCCGGCCGAAGCCACAGCTAGAAGCGCAGTGGGCCTGCCCGGAATGCGGCGCCTCCAACGATGGCAAGTTCTGCGGAACCTGCGGGCAGAAACGGCCCGCAGGTGGGTTCCGGTGCGACAAATGCGGCTATACCTCCGATGAGGACATGAAGTTCTGCCCGGAATGCGGCGACCGCGTGGATGAAAACGACCGGAGGTAAAACCGGGAAATCGGGGAGGGAAACAGATGGAGACCGTAACCTATAAATGCCCCAACTGCGACGCCGGCCTGATATTCAGCCCGGAAAAGCAGTCGTTTGTATGTGAATACTGCCGCAGTGCTTTTTCAGAAGCGGAGCTGGAAAAGGTGGAGCAAAACAGCACGGCGGCGGACCGTACGCAGGATGTGCCAGCCGGGGAGGAAACGGTAGACGCGTTCACCGCGCACGCCGCCCTGTATACCTGTGCGAACTGCGGCGCGGAGGTTGTGACGGACGATACCACCGCCGCCACACAGTGCTTCTATTGCCATAATCCGGTGGTGCTTTCCGGAAAACTCTCCGGGGAATACCGCCCGCAGAGTATTGTTCCGTTTGCGCTGGAAAAGGAAGAGGTCAAAAAGCGCTTTGCGGATTTCTGCCGGAAAAAACATTTTCTCCGCCGAGACTTCCGCACGGAAGCGCAGGCGCAGGAACTGACAGGCGTGTATCTGCCGTATTGGCTGATCGACAGCAGGCTGACCGCAAAAATGGACGCGGACGGCACCAAAATCCGCGTTTGGAAGGTTGGGGACACAGAATACACGGAGACCAAACGTTACCGCATCCGACGCGAGGGATACGTGGATTTCCGCGATTTTTCCGCCTCAGCGTTTTCCAAGCGGACAATGGAACTGGCCCGCGGCGTCCTGCCGTTTGATATGGACAAAAGAAAACCGTTTTCTATGCCGTATCTTTCCGGATTCCAGGCGGAAAAGCGCAGTCTGGAACGGGCGGAGCTCCAGGTCCGGGTTCATGAGGAAATGGCGCGGGAGGCGGGGCGGCTTTTGGACGACAGTATACACGGATACACCACCGTGCGGAAGGACGATTTGCAGACCAATGTCACGCAGGAGGACTGGAACCATACGCTGCTGCCGGTTTGGCTGATGACGTACCAATTCCATGATCAGCTGTACTATTTCGCCATGAACGGACAGACGGGAAAAGTCTGCGGCAGCCTGCCGGTCAGCGTTCCAAAGCTGGCGGCGCTGTTTTTCGGCGTGGCAGCGGCGATTTTTGCCCTGTTTCTGCTGATTGGGGGTGCGCTGTAATGAGAGTGCGGATAACAGGCGGCGTGCTGGCGTTTTTTCTGCTGATTACGGTATGCTGCGGCGGATGGACGGCCTTTGCTGCGGAGAAGAAGGTCTACGATCAGGCGGGATTGTTTTCCGCGGACAGCGCCGTGACGCTGGACGCCCGGGCGTCGGCTTTGACCCGGAAGCTGGAATCGGATTTCATCATCGTCACGACGGACGACGCGCGGGGAAAAACGCCGCAGGATTACGCGGACGATTTTTATGACGAGAACGGCTTTGGCGTGGGGGAGGATCAAACCGGCGCGCTGTTCCTGATCGATATGGACAACCGGCAGGTGTACATTTCCACTTCCGGAAAGGCCATCGCCTATCTGACGGACTCCATCATAGACGGGCTTCTGGACGATTCCGTCGGGTATCTCAAGAGACAGGACTATGACGGCGCGGCCTCGCATTTTCTGGACCGGATGGAAAAGCTGTTTCCGTCCGGGGATCCTATGCCCGGGGAAAAAGAACCGGAATATGTCTTCGATCAGGTGGGACTGCTGTTGCCAAATCAGCTGTTGTCGCTGGAGAGCGACGCGGCCACCCTGAGCAAAAGTTTGCAGATGGATCTGGTGATTGTCACCGCGGACGATACGGAGGGAAAACCCTCGCAAACCTATGCGGATACATTTTTTCAATCGAATGGGTTTGGGCAGGGGGACGGCAAAAGCGGTGCGCTGTTCCTGATCGACGTTGCAAACCGGCAGGTGACCCTTTCCACGTCGGGCAGAGCTTCCCGGCTTCTGACCACGGAAAAAATCCAGGCCGTTCTGGATCGTGTCGCCCCGATGATGGAGACGCAGGATTACAATGGAGCGGTACAGTCCTTTTTGAATACCATGCGGGAATTTGTCCGGCCCGAGACGAAATATGTGGTCGACCCGGCCCGCCTGCTGACAAGTGAGCAGCTTGTGGAGCTGAATGAAGAGGCGGAAGAGATGAGCCGGCGGTGGGACGTGGACATCATTATGGTTTATACGGATGACCTGCAGGGGGAAAGCATTCAAAGTTACACAGACAGAATATACGATGAAGGGAATTATCGTTCGAAAGCGGTTCTGCTGGTGTACCATTTGAACGACGGAGCAGTTTATGAGAAAAGCCGGGGCGGCATCCTGGAAAGTGTAACAAAGGAGTCTCCGGTGATGCAAAGCCCGATGCGGTACTTGGAAAAACAGGATTATGTTGGTGCGGTAAAAAGCTATTTGGAGGAGTCGGAAAAAGAACTGACGAGACAAGTACGCATGGAGGAAGTGCGGCGAAAGGAACGGGAGCGCCAGGAAAGACAGAGGCAGCGGGAGCAGCGCTTCCAGATATTGCTTGCGATCGGAAGCCTGGTCTCTCTGGCGGGCGGTTTTATCGCCGTACAGATCGCGCGCTCCGGCTACAAGGCCCGCGCGGAGAAAGAGGAAGAAAAGCAGCAGCGCGGCGGCGCACTGCATCTGACGGTGGACGAGGATGTGCTGGTCAACACATATACGACCAGCCGGTATATTCCGCCTCCCCCGCCGCCCAGCTCGCACAGCGGGGGAGGCTCCAGCGGAGGAGGGTCCAGCTTTGGCGGGGGCAGCTCCGGTTTTGGCGGAAGCACCCATACCTCCAGCGGCGGCGCAACGCACGGCGGCGGGGGAAGAGGCTTTTAGCTGTAAGAAAAGCGCGGCCTTAACGGCGCCGTAAAATGGAGTCTTTTCATCGGCGTTCAAAATAATATTAAAAATGGTCGGCCCTTTGTAAAGAGCCGGCCATTCTTTGAATGAATAGGTAGTGGGGATTTTGTTTGATCGTCCTTCAAGACTTATTGTAAAAAGTGTTGAAATCCATTTTATTGAAGTCCTATTTGTTGTATTCCATAAAAACCTCACATATAAAACGTACGCCAAGCTTTAGCCCATAGGAAAAACCAGCGCAGCAGTTCATAGAAGATTCGCTGTAGAAATCATCGCATAGTTTATCCAGTAGTTCGGCAGCCTCTCTGTTCAGTTTCTGTCTGATATGTTCGCATGTGCCCTGAATTTCATGTATCAGGGGCCAGTAATCCGGCTCTTGCGGCAAAATTTGATCCGCTGGGGATAGATCACCAGAATACATTTGATCAAATATGCTTTTCAATTGAAACAGTCCTTTCTTCGTGCTTCCGACAAAAACTTGAAAGGAGTTGCGCCGCATGATATAATTATTTACGTCGCAAGTGCTTTTGGCGGTTGTCGGCTGGGGAGGCGGCGAGTTGCTTTGTAGGGGCACGCGCCGCTTCCTTTCATTTTTCTTCCAGGTCGTTGTGGACCTTATGAATGCCCTGCCGGATCACTTCCGCTCGTGAAACGTGCATTTTTTCACTGCATTCTTTCAACTTTTCAAAGGTTTCGTTATCCGATTGGAACTTAACAGACACATTCTTTGGATTATCGGTCGGACGGCCCATTTTTTTCTCACCCAAGGATGAATCACCTCACTTTATTGGGTCATTCAATATTGCAACTTATTAACCCAATAAAGTCAATGAAAAAGGTTGTTTCCGCTTATAAAAACACTGAAAGAGGGCCCTTGCAGATGGCGTCAGCCACCCGCAAGGGCCTTTTTACAGCTTAAATGCAAGATGCATTGAAGAGATCCTATGCTTTCAAACGATTTTCACAGATAGCGGTGGTTATGCATTTACCCAATCGTTACCGTACAGTGTTTAACCGGCGTCTGACCATTCAGCGCCGTATACACGCCGGTGCTCTGGCCCGATGCGCCAACGGCGTAGACTCTGTAGTAGCAGTCGTTGCCGACCTTCGCCACAAACTGGGTCTTGAGCACGCTGCCGTTGCCCACGGTGAAGCTCGGAACCTGTCCGTTACCGTTGACAACCGTCATCTTGAAACAGTACGCGCTGCCTCTCCTGAGCGCGAAGTCCACGGTGGTATCGGAACGGACGAACGCCTGCTGTACCACGCCCTGCGCCGCGTTTACCACCGCGATGCCCTGCGCGCCGTAGAGGTTGCCGTAGGACGGCGTGCGGCTGCCGGAGCTCTTGGAGGGTTTGTTTTCCGGTTTCAGCTGCAGGCCGTTGTACGCGTTGGTGACGAGGTCGATTGCCTGCGCGATTTCTTCGCCGGTCGCGTCAGGATCGTCCAGTACGCCGTTTGCCAGGTTGACGGACGCCTTGAGGGCCGCAACGCTGGTATCCGTGTACTTGCTGAGATCCAGTGTGTTGTACATATTGAGCACGTCTTTCAGCGCGTCCTTGGTCGGAATTTTACGGAGCTCCTGCATCGCGTTGTTCAGCGCGGACAATGCCGCATTGACTTCCGCCGCGGTCGCGTCCTGGTCTTCCAGCACGGCCTGCGCGTGGGTGAGCGCCTCGGTGAAGGCTTCCTTGCCCTCGTCCAAATACTCGTTCAGGTCGATCGCCAGCGCCGTGTTGACCACCTCTTGCAAAAGGTTCTTATCCGCCGCGCGAACCAGGGCGTTCCACGCCTTTTGCAGCGCGTCGTATGCTTTTTCCACGTCCGCCTGGAGCGGTTCGCCGTCCGCGATCAGTTCTTTCGCGGTATCGACGGCGGTCTGGAGCGCCGCCCAGCTGTCGGAGGTGTAATCCGCCGGGTCGAGCATCTCGATCACAGCCAGCAGATGTTCCAATTCGGTGGTGTCGCCCTCGGCAAAGCTCAGGAAATGGATGGCTTTCAGCATTTTCGACCACGCGTTGTCGATGGCTTTCTGGTCGGCCTTCCGGTCGGCTTCCACGGACTGCGCGTTTTCCAGCGCCTTGTCAAACGCCTTCCGCACGGTCGGGATTGCCGCGCCGTACTCGTCGCCGTTCCGGAGGTCTTCCGCGATAGAGATCACCGTGCGCAAAACCTGCTTGTTCACGGTGGTGAACGCAAAGTTCAGTTCTTTGTCCGCCTTTGCCATTTCGCCCTCGTAAGTGAACGCGGACTCGTTAGTTTCCTCATTGAATCCAATCGCGTCGGAAACATCCTTGCCGTTGAGCTGGGCGGAGAGGAACTCTCTGCCTTCCACTCTGGGGGTGAAGACCAGTGTGAACGCTTCGCCCGCTTTCAGCGCCGCCTTGTAGACGCCGGTCAGATTGGCAAGTCCAGTGTCGCCCTCTGCTTCCAGCGCCGCCAGTCTGGCGGTGAAGGTCACGGTGAGATGACGGTCCGGCTGCTGGACTTCCGCCTGATTGTACAGATAAAGTTCGTTGATGGACCACCAGTTGGAGGGTACGTTTTCCGTGGAAATGATCTTTACAAACTGCGCGGTCTGCGCCGGGAAGTTGATCTCCATACTTTCGGACGGATAGCCCTTGCCGCTGGTAACCGGCTCGGACCAGGTTTCGCCGTCGTTGGAGACCACGACTTCATAGCCATGGATATAGTCGCCGCTGCTCTGGCAGTTCAAAACAATGCGGCTGAAGGTCTGCGGTTTGCCCAGGTTGACCATAAACCACATGCCCTTGTACTGTCCGGTTCCGGAGGTCCAGCGGCTGCCAACGTTGTTGTCGATGGCGCAGCCGGGGCTGTCCTGCGCGGGCGTTGCGGACGACGGCATGTCGGAGGCGTCCGCGGCCCAGCCGTCCTTCGGGAGCAGGACGGGCGCATCCGCCACCTGCACGGTGACTGTTTTGGACAGTTCGGATTCGTTGTCCGCGGCGTCCAGCGCGCGGATGCTGTACGTATAGAATTCGCCGGTTTCCAGGCCGGTATCCGTATAGGTGCTGTTGGAGGTGCGGGCGATCTCCTCGCCGTCGCGGTAAATCACATACATCACGACGCCGGTGTCGTCTGCCGCGCCGCTCCAGTTCAGTGTCACTGCGCCATTGTTGGAGACGGCGGAAAGCTCCGTCGGCGGGGTAGGCGGTTCTTTATCCTCCACCCTGCGGTTGCAGATGTTCAGTTCAAAGATGGCCCACCAGTTGCCGCCCGCGACGCCAACCTGGTTGATCTTTACGTATTCCGCCACCTGCTGCGGGAAGGTGATCACGGTCTGTCCCTGTACGCCGAGGGCGCTGACGACCGGATCGGACCAGGTGACGCCGTCGTTGGAGACGCGCACCTCGTAGGCGCGGCCGTAATCGGCGGTGTCGCAGTCGATCACAACCTGGTTGAAAGCGTATCTGCCGCCCAGGTCAATCATGAACCACTGGTTGTTCGGGTCCTGCATCACACTGGAAGTCCAGCGTGTACCCGGGTTGCCGTCGATGGCGCACACCGGCGCGTCTCCAGAGGGAGAAGCGGAGGCCGGGGATTTAAATGCGCTGGCAGTCCATTTGTCGCGCGGGAGCTGCTCCTTGGACGGGTCGTCCTGTGCCTGAAATTCCATGGAGGCATCGGAGACATTGCCCGCAAGATCGTAAGCCTTGACGGTATAGGTATAGGAGACGCCGCTCTCGACATTCGTGTCCACATAGAGAAGCTCGGAGGTCCGGGCGATTTCCACGCCGTTGCGGTATACGATGTACCCGGCCACGCCGATGTCATCGGACCCGCCCTCCCAATTCAGGATAATCTGTCCGCCGAGGCCGGTCGCATAGAGGTATTCCGGCGGGGTCGGAGGCTCTTTGTCCGTAAACTCCTTACAGAAGAGGTACGCTTCGTTGACGCACCACCAGTTGTTGGAGGAGGAGCCGGTCTGGACGATCTTGATATAGCGGCAGTTTTGCTTGGAGAAATTCATCGTGGTGTAGCCCTTGACGCCCTTGCCGGAGGTAAGGATCGGGCCCCAGACGGTTCCGTCGTTGGAGGCGTAGACCTCGTAGCCGCGGATATAGTCGTCGTTCGGGGTGTACAGAACAATGGTGTTGATGTCCTTCGGCTCTTTGAAGTCGACCGTCAGCCACTGGCCGGGGGCCTGCATCTGGCCGGAGGACCAGCGCGCGCCTGTGCCGTCAAAGATATTGGAGAACGGCTCGGAATCGACCGCGTAGGAGAAGCCGTTTGCGACGAAACCGTCGGTGGACATCGGCGCGGAGGAGAGTCCGCCTACAATCTCCAAAGCGCGCAGGCCGATCGCGCCGTTTGCGGTGATGCGGACGCGGTGCATGCCTTCGGAGAGGGTGCCGGTGTCGTATACCAGCGCGTTGTCCGCCGCGTCGTCCTGCCGGAAGCTGATGGAACCGGCGACCGTGTCGTCGATGGCGACAGAGGCGGTTCCCAGGCCGGGACCCTTGGGGCCGTACAGCTTCGCGTTGGTGCCGTCAAACCAGAATTCCACATAATCGCCTGCGTTGGAGGTGGCGTTTACGCCGTCCGCTTCGGTCCAACCGGAGCCGTGGTAGGAGAGGTCCGCGTCGCTGCTCTCATAGGTGAAGACCTGCGGGGCTTTGACGGTAAATTGGAAGTCCGCCTCCATCGCGTTGCCGGAGGCGTCCGTGATCGCCGCGGCGGGAAGCACCGCGGTGTAAACTTTGCCGTATTCCAGCGTTTCCGCCGGCGTCAGGGAAAGCTTGCTGCCGTTTGTCACGGCGGTGCAGCCGATGGCTGTATCGCCGTCGGAGAGGGTGAAGGAAGCGCCCTCGGCTGCCTGAATCACTTCGGAGAAATAGACGTCGATGCTGGCGGTCAGGTTGGGCATGTAACGGCCCGCCATGGGAACCGTTGCGATGACCTCCGGCGCGGTGGTATCCAGCACGCCCATGCCGCCGTGCATCAGGACGCTGTCGAGGAGCAGGCCCTGGCTCAGCGATTTGATCTGAATCTGGTTCAGGCCCACCTTGAGGTCGACCGGCGCGCACATCTCGGTTTTCCAGCGCGTCCAGCCGCCGGTGGAGGGCAGATAATACGTTGCAGCCAGCTTGCCGTTGACGTACAGCTCGCACGGGGCGGCCTCGCGGTTGCCGTTGGAGTAGGTGAGACCCAGACGGTAGGCGTTGAAGGTCGGGGCAAGAACGTCCATATTGACAGTGCTGCCCGCGCCGTTGAGCTCCACATAGCCGGTTCCGGTGAATCCGGGGGTCTTTTTGCCGACTTCCGCGCCGTTGAGCTCGGTGGCGTTCTCCGCCTGATAGACGAATCCGTCGTCTGTCTCGTCCGGAGGCGGCACGTCGCCGTCGTCGGGCGCGCAGTCCGCAGGCTTCGGCGCGGTGCGGTGAATGGTCTGCACGATCAGTTTGTCAAGGTGCAGGTTTTCCGTTGCGTCGGTGCCCTGCAGCTCCACGGTGTTGTCGCCTGCGGTCAGCGCGACGTCGATGCTGTCGTAGTTCCAGACGGTATCCCAGCGGGTGTTCTGGAAGTCGTACGCGCCGGCGGTTTCGCCGTTGACCAGCAGCGTGGTCACGCGGTTCGGACCGTAGCTCGAAGCGGTCGCGCCGTTGTAGCCGGGGTTGGAATAGCGGAAAATCAGGGAATAATTGCCGTCCTCGGGCACGTTGACGGTCCACCTGGCGTGGCTGTCCGCGCTGTTGAAAAGCAGGTAGCCGGTTTTGGCGCCGTCCACCTCTTCGCCCTCTTTCACCTGGGCGTCGACGGTGTCAGCAGCGTCTTCCGCCTGCACAACGCGATAGTCCGGGTCCGGCAGCGTATCTTCCGTCAGGGTAAAGGTACCCTTCTGGCGGATGTCGTCGGACGCAGAGCCGATCCAGGCCTCAAAGTCGCCCTTTTCTGCCATCAGGGAGTGTACGTCCACATCCCAGAAGCTCAGGGATTCCGCATTGATGGTAAAATCGACGGTTTTGGTCTCGCCGGGCTCCAGGGAAATCTTTTTGTAGCCCTTGAGCTCCTTGAGCGGCCGGTCGATGGAGGATTCCACATCGTGGATATAGAGCTGTACGACTTCCTTGCCCGCGCGGCTGCCGTTATTGGTCACGTCCACGCTGGCTGTGATGGTGTCGTCGCGGCCCATGGAGTCCGCGCTGAAGCGCAGATTGTCATAGGTGAAGTCGGTGTAGGAAAGGCCGTGGCCGAACGCGAATTCCGGCTCGATGTTTTGCAGGTCGTTCCATTTGTAGCCGACATAGACGCCTTCCTTGTAGAATACGTCGTCGTATTTCACATCGCGCTGGTCCTCGCCCTCGTGGCCCGGCACATAGCCGACGGTGTCCTCGTAGCGCTTGGGCCAGGTGTTGGTCAGTTTGCCGGAGGGGTTTACGTTGCCCAGCAGAATATCCGCGACGGCGTTGCCGCCCTCCATGCCGGGATAATAGGTCTGCAGCACGGCGGGCACGTTGTCCACCCAGTCGCGCACTTCATACATGGAACCGCTCAGGACCACGATGGTCTTCGGGTTGACTTCCGCCACGGCGTTGATCAGCTCCAGCTGAAGCGGCGGGAAGTCCAGATTGGAGCGGTCGCCGTCCTCGGTGTCCGCCACGTTCGGGTCTCCGGTGGTGGTGCTGTTCAGCCCCGCGAATACGATCGCGTATTCGGCGTTCTTCGCGGCCTCTACCGCGGCGGCCTTGGTCGCCGCAAAATTGCCTTCGTCGTAGGCGGGAACATTCAGGCTGACGGAATCGCCCAGCCTGCTTTGAAGTCCCTGTAAATTGGTAATCTGGTACGGCGGGTTGGTCGCGCCGCTGCCGCCCAGGCCGGGGACATAGAAGTTGTAATTGACATATTTGCCCAGCAGGGCGATGGAACCAGTTTTCTCCTTGTCCAGTGGCAGGAGGTTGCCGTCGTTTTTCAGCAGGACAATACCTTCGTCCGCGACCTGCCGTGCGACCGCCTGGTTCGCCGGGGTGTTGGACTCGCCCTTTTTGCGGTCCGCCGCGGTGTAACCGGTGGAATCGACCTCGTCCGTGGAGATCATGGACTTGGTCAGATGCGCCAATCGCAAAAAGCGCTGGGACGCTTCGTTCAGATATTTGACGTCCAGTTCGTCGCCGCGGATCAGCGCTTCCAGCTTTTTGAAGGGGCTGCCCGCGCTGTAGGGCATGGCCAGATCCAATCCGGCCTTGGCGGCGATCACGTCGGTGCGGGTGTTGATCCAGTCGGTGATGACAACGCCCTTCATGCCGTAGTCGTATTTGACCAGGTTGGTCAGGACATATCGGTTGTCGCTGGTGAAGATGCCGTTCATGCGGTTGGCCGCGGTCATCACGCTCCACGCGTCGCCCTGCTCAATGGAGGCCTGGAAGGCCGGCAGGTACAGCTCGTGCATGGCGCGTTCGCTGACGTTGGAGGACATGAAGTTGCGGTTCTTCTCCTGATTGTTCGCCATCAGGTGCTTGACCGTGGCGGCGACGTCCATGCTCTGGACGCCCTGCACATACGGGGCGACCGTTTGCGCGGAGAGGTACGGATCCTCGCTGTAATATTCAAAGGTGCGGCCATTGATGAGGTCGCGGTTGATATTGGTGCCCGGTCCCAGGAAATACTGGATGTCTTTGTCCAGACATTCCTTTCCGATGACCTCGCCGATCTGGTAAACCAGCTCCGGGTTCCAGGTGGAAGCCATAATCAGGCCGGAACCGAAGGAGGTGTGGTGCCCCATGACGTTGCAGCCCATCGGGCCGTCGGACATGGTCATGTATCCAAGGCCCTTGTCCGCAATCGCCTTGGTCTGGTTGCCGATTTTAGTGCTCTGTCCGGGTTCTCCCGCGACGCCGCCCAGCGTCAGGCGGGTGCGGTCGCGCAGCGTGAGCTGGGACAGGGACAGGTTGATTTGTTCCTCCAGGTTTGCGCCCTTCTGCGGCTCCGCCGCCTCCGGCACAGCAAACGCCGGGGTGCAGCTTCCCAGCGCCAGCAATGCGCTGAGCAGAACCGCGGTTGCTCGTTTCAATTTCATCTGCAAGCTCCTTTCATATTGCGGAACCGCTGTGCCGGCACTTCCGGCGGCGGTCCCAATCCCCCTGAATCCAAATAAGCGCGTTTCATCCTCCTTCCGGTTTCACAGCCAAAAAATACAAGTTAAACCATTTAAATCTGTAATTGTATTAAATCAAATTCAATAATTAAAGTGATATTAATGAAAGAATTATAGGGAATTATCATAAAATCCCGCCTGGCGGATACAGCGAATGATTCACAAAAAGTTCAGGGTTTCGTTCTGGATGTGATTTATACAGGCCACGCTATCCGATAGGATAAGGGCAACCGGTCCGCCGGAAAAACAGAGAGGAGAAACCGTTATGAAACGACCAGCTAAGACCAGCCTGACCGCCGCATTGCTTTGCCTTGCCGTGTCCGTTGCCGGGATCCCGCCGGCCTCGGCTGCCGTCGCGGAAAAAACGTTCCTTGTCTACATCAGCCCGTCCGCCCAGCCGTGGAACACCTATGCGGACGGTGCGGGCAACGAGGAGATGTACATGCGGAAGATCGCCGTGGCCATGGTGCCGTATTTACAGCAGTACGGCATCCAGTATATTGTCGCCGGCCCGCAGGACGGCCCGTCGTCCAACCAGAGCAATTTTCTGCGCGCCCGCATCCGGGAGGCGGAAAACCGCGGTTGCGACCTTTACCTGTCCATCCACTCGAACGCCGCCAACGGGCAGGCCCGGGGCGCGCGCTTTTATCTGCACGGGCAGGACCAGGGGGGCAACACCTTTACGCAGCTCCTTGCCAGAAACTATCCCTACCCCGACGCGTCCAATATCCGGCGCATCAACAACAGCTCGTTTCTGGAGCTGAACACGCCGTCCATGCCGCGCGCGCTGATTGAAACGGCCTTCCACGACAACACACAGGATATGGTGTGGATTCAGAACAACATCGACGTGATTGCAAGAGATCTGGCGGAATCCGTCTATCAATTCTCGCAGCAGCGGGACGTGCCGGCCCGCGCGGGGATCGGTTCTACCCGCATCTCGGCGCGGCTTGCGCCCGGAGAGAGCTTTCAGTGGCTGATCGACTCCGTGCCGACGGGAATTGTCTACAACGCGTCCGACGTCCGGTTCACGACCAGCAATGCCGCTGTGGCGACGGTGGACGCGGGCGGCAGGGTGACGGCGCGCGGCAGAGGGACCGCCGTGGTCCGCGCCAGCGTGGACGGTTATACCACCTCCTGCACCGTGACGGTCCAATAAGTTCAGCCGCGCGGTCATGGGACAACAGAACAAGCAGGACCTGCATCGGAACAGGTTTGCACAAAAATTCAGGCGTATTCCCCCGCTAAAAACGGGGGAATACGCCTGTTTTGGGATTGTTTGCCTGTAATATGGTTCCGGTGTGCGTGTTACAGGTCGGCCACAGATGAAATACTGACGATACCGGTAAGGTTGTCTGTCAAGCTGCCGTATACCTGAAAGGTGAGGTACGTCTGCAAAGGAACGTCGACAAAGAACGTGCCGGAAGCGGAGATCGGCAAATCGCTGGAAACCGCCTGTGCGGTGACAATCAGGTTCCGATCCGGCCCGCTGCCAATGTTTGGCACAATTTGCAGATAGCTTCCCGCCGCAACCTTTGTCTGAAAGATAAAAGAGCATTGGTACAATTTAGGAGGGGACGGGGCGATTGTCTGGTTGTTTGCGTTCAGAACAATGCCGCCCTTGCCGGGCAGGTAACGGTACAATGTGATATAAGAGCCGCTTGTATATCTTTGAGGCTGTGCGTAGAATATGGCGTAATCGTGGCTGTCCGCGCCGGAAGGCCCCGTTGCCCCGGTTGGCCCGGCGTCGCCCTGGGGCCCGGTCGCGCCGGTTTCTCCCCGTGGACCTGTGGGGCCGATGGGGCCCGGATCGCCCGTCGCGCCCGTCGTGCCCTGCGGCCCGGCTGCACCGGTTTCCCCCCGCGGCCCTGTGGGGCCGATGGGGCCCGGATCGCCCGTCGCGCCTGTTGTGCCCTGCGGCCCGGTCGCGCCGGTTTCCCCCCGCAAACCCGCCACGCCCGTGGCTCCGGTCGGCCCCTGGCGCCCGGTGGTTCCGGTTGCGCCCCGTGCGCCGGTTGGGCCGGTTGCCCCGCGGGGCCCGGCTGGCCCGGTTGCGCCCTGCTGCCCGGTGGTCCCGGTCGCGCCCCGCATGCCGGTTGGCCCTGTTGGCCCGCGGAACCCGGTTGCGCCGGTCATGCCCCTTGGTCCGGTCGGTCCGGTTGTACCTCTTGGCCCGGTTGGTCCCACAATGCCCGTGGGGATGCATCCCGGGCAGCATCCCGGGACATAAAACGGAACGGATCCGTTTGTATCATATGGATTCATAGTCATAACCTCCCGCGCCAGTCTATGCATGGTTTGCGGCGCGGGGAAGTTGTCCGGAACGAATGGATCACAGTGTATGTCTTATATTTATAGCGATAAGAAAACGGCTCCTGCCCACCAAAGCGGGAAGAAGCCGTTCAATTCAGCCTTTAGCCGGTTTCTGCGGATGGCGGTACAGCTCTGTCAGCTGAGCACCTGGTAAACGTTGAGTTCCGCGGCGGAGGCAAAGCCGCCGTTGCCCGCTTTGGCGACCAGTGTGATGCTCCTGGCGTTCACCGTGTCAAAGGAGACGGTTTTCAGGTTGGCGTTGTTTGCCCAGCTGCCGCTGGCAACGGTGACGGTGTCGCCCTCTGCGCTGACCACCTGCAGGTCGTACTGTGTGATGATGCCGTTCGGACCGGAGGCGCGCGGCAGATAGGTGAATTTGTTGATGTTGAACGGTTCGCTGAAGGTCAGGGTGATGCTCTGCGGCAGCGCGTCCGACGCGCCGGCCGGATAATTGGTGTGCCACAGGGTCGATTCGTCTCCGTCGATGGCGAAGGAGGCCGGGCCGTCGTTGCCCGCGGCGGGAGTCTTCTCGCTGGTTGCCGTGGCAGTCATCTTGCTGTGCGGCACCAGGCTCTTGTCGATAAAGAGGTCGCCCTTGTAAACGGTGAAGTCGTCGATGACACCCTGGAAGGCGTCCGTTTCGCTGCCCAGCGTGGTCAGCGGCAGCAGGAAGGTGCCGAATTGTGCGGTGCTCACGCCGTGCTGGGTGATGATGGTGTTCGCGCGGCTGATCTCATCCACATAGGCGTCGTTGACGAACAGCTTGGTCTTGTTGTGCTGGCCGACAATGCCGAGCTTGACCCACTCGCCGACCGGCAGCGTGTAGTTGAAGGAGTAGTCCACGTTGTCGCGGGAGAAGCCGACCTTGCCGGTGCCCGCCTGCACGGCTTTGAACTTTCCTTTGGCGGATTCCAGCAGAACCTGCTCGTCGTTTCCGCCCAGCTCGCGCTTAACCCACATGGACATGGAGTATTCCGGCCCCATATTGGCAAGCGGCAGGGAAACGTGGCTGTCGTAGGAGGTAAAGGCAAGGCCCTGTCCGTTCCTGCCGCCGTCCGTCAGTTCGACGTTGGACATGTAGAGCGCGTCGTAGCCGTTGTCGGAGGTATCGGACATGGCGCGGCCCAGAGAGCCCTCAAAGTCGAAGGAGAGGACCTCGTCGCCCTTGGATTCCACATCGCCGCGCGGGTTGGTGTTTGGCGCGGTGTCGATGATCTTGGCAAGCGACTGGAACTGCGCATAGGTTTTGTCCGTCCCCTCGCCCCAGCATTTTTCGGAGAGCACCTGGACCGGCGGGAAGAGGCGGTCGAACATGTCGTATTCGGTGATGCCGTTGTAGCTGATGCCGGTCAGGTCGTTCCACAGGGCGAACGAGCCGCCCAGCACCTGCGGTTCGCAGGCGGAAATGACAGTGCCTTCAAAGTTGTTTGGCGTCCAGGTGTTGTACAGGCTCCGGACGTCCAGATAGTCGTGGTAATAGGTTGCGCCGGGAACGATATACAGGTTTCCGTCCAGGATATTAATCAAATCATAGCCCTGGTTGAACATCTGTGCCGGGTTGCACCAGCTTCTGTTCCAGATGTCCATCTGGACGCCTTTGGCGGCGACCGGTGTGCTGCCGCTCTTTTGGGTCAGGCTGCCCCAGATGCGCGGGGTGATGCCCTTGTCCATCACGTATTTGAGCATGGTATCCGCATACGCGCGGTACTGCTCCGCGTCGCCGTAGAATTCGTCCGCGCCGACATGGAAGACGGAATCGCGGAAAACCGGCTCCTCGCCGTCCTGCGGATCCAGATACTCGTCAAAAATGCCCTTCATGAAGTTGACGGCCTCCGGATTGGTCACATCCAGCATCGCGGCGTTTTCCTGCGGGCTGTGCGTGTTCGGCCCGCTGTAGGAGTATTCCGGGTGCACCTTGATAAAGGCCAGTGAGTGGCCGGGGCTGTCGAATTCCGGCACAATATTGACGCCGTATTGCTTGGACAGGTCGATGAAGTTGCCGAAATCCCGTTTGGAATAGGATAGATCCTGCGCCGTCAGGTAGACGCCGTTTTCGCCCCGGACGTCGGATTCCAGGCGGAAGGCGGAATAGGCGTTTGCAATCGCTTCCTGTTTGTTGGCATAGTTGTTCATCGATATGTAGTTGTCGTTAAGATGGAGATGGAAGTCGTTCATCTTGTACCAGGACATGGTCTTCATGACTTCCGTGATGAATTCCAGGGAGACCGGGCGGCGGGCCACGTCGAACATGAAGCCGCGCACCTTGAACTTCGGATAGTCGCGCGAGACGCCCTTCGGAATCGTGGTACCCGTCTGTTTGAGAATCTGCAGGACGGATCGTGTGCCCAGGAACACGCCCTGCGCGGTTTCTGCCTCAATGGTCAGGCTGTCGCCCACGCGGAGGTAATAGCCCTCGTCGCCCAGGCCGCCGTCGTCGGTGTCCAGCGTGAGGAAGAAGCCGTGCGCGTCCGCCTTGCTGCCCGTGGTGACGGAAGCCCAGCGGCCGGTAATATCCTCGTAGTCCTCCGCAAAGATATTTGCTGTTTCCAGCAGCTCACGGGCGTAGGCGTCGTCCACCACAATGCGCGTCGCATTCGAGATGGAGAAGTTGCCCTGGCCGCCGCTCCACTCGCGCAGCTCCGGAATGACCAGGGGCTTTGCGTTGCCGCCCTTGGGTTCGGTGCCGGGGATGGATACGGCAATATCGGGGGATTTGGCGGTTTCGATGCCGCGCGTAACCAGGAACATCACGGAGACGGTGACGTCGGAAACCGGTGGGTAGATGGTTCCGTCGCTGCCGATGACCTGCTCGTAGTCCGCGCCGATCAGTTCGACGGAGCAGTCCTCCGGTACCGCAGGCATTGTCAGAGCGGTGTCGCCCGCCCGAACGGCGGGAACCTGCAGGGAGGCGGCGACGTCGGCGAGCGTCTGCGGAATATCGCCGCTGTAGGCCTCTACCTCATAGAGGGAGACGGTGTTCCATTCAACGCCCTCGCTGTTGGAATTGAATCTGGTAATATATACGCGGATATAACGCGTGGAGACCGCCTGATCCAGCGTGACAATCTGCCGGAAGTTGGCGGGTGCGGCGGTGCCGGTGTAGACCGGGTTCCAGGTTTCCCCGTCCTCGGAGAAGTCCACGGTATAGGAGGTCGCGTTGCGGCGTTCCCATTCCAGAACGATGTTTTTCACAGGCTTCGCCTTGCCCAGATCGATTTTCAGCCACTGCGGAGCGCCTTTGATGTCGCTGGCCCAGCGGGATTTTTTGGCGCCGTCGCGGTCGATTACGCCGTCGATGGCCTTGGAGGCGGTGAAGTCGGCGGTTTCCTGTGAGGACGCGGTGGCCGTGCCCTTCAGGCAGAGGTTGCCCTGCTCGATGGGCTCGTCCGGCTTCTCCGGCTCCTCGGTGCTGTACGCTTCAACTTCAAAGAGGGAAACGGTATTCCACTTGACGCCCTCGCTGGTTTCGTCAAAAGCGCGGATCACAATTTGCAGGTAACGTCCGGAGACGGGCGCGTCCAGCGCGATCTCCTCGCGCAGCTCGGACGGGGCCTGTGTGCCGGTGTAGACGGGCGTCCAGTTCTGCCCGTCCTCCGAGAGCTCAACAGAGTAGTCGGTGGGGTTGCGGCGCTCCCATTCCAGCGCGATGGAGGAGATAGGATACGATTTGCCGAAGTCGATCTTCAGCCATTTTGTACCTCCAAGGGTGTCGCTGGCCCAGCGGGACTGGTCGGCGGTGGGCTTTACGCCGCGGTTGACAACGCCGTCCACCGCTTTGGAGGCGGGGAAGTCGGCGGTTTCCGTATCCGAGGCGGCCGCCGCAGCGTGCAGCGCTACATTATAAAGCGGATCTTCCACCTGTGCGGATGTGCTGCTGGAAGACTCTGTGCGCGAGGGGGCTTCTGTTTTTGGCGTCGAGGCTTCCTCCTGGCCGGGTGCGGAGGGGAGCTCTGTAACGGCGGCCGGGCCGCGCGTGGGGTCGTATTGGGTCCGGTTGTTGATGGCGGCCAGCGCCGTGCCGGCTGTGCCGCCGCAGAGCAGCGCGCAGGCCAGTGCCAGTGCGGTCAGCTTTCTGCTGATGCGAGTATTTCCTTTCACGTTTTCATTCCTCCTTAAACAATTGATTTTCAGGCTCCTTTCTACCCTCCTTCATCCGGACGGCTGGTCCGTTATTGTTTCTTTTTCAGTATAGAGTCTGCAAAAGAAAAAAAGAAGTGAATCTGGAAAATTACAACAATTTTTCTGCTTTAATAAAATTATTTTTTAACATCATTCATAGCGTGTAAATGATCAGCGGATGGCAATTCGGGGCGGAAGCGTCACATGATTCTGAAAGGTGAAAAAATATACGGTCTGGATGGATGCTATCTATATGTTATAGATTAAATAACATATGACAGTGATATGATTTTATAGTAATTTTATAAATGCTATCTCACAAAAAACATATTTTTTCGTAAAAATGGTGCATTCTGTATGGTTTTAATTATATACAGGAATTTATATGTAAAAAAATTTTAGTATAATGGAGAAAATTACCAATGGATGGGCGGGAGTAAACATGAATGAATTTAATACGCGTAAAAGTATCAATCAGGAAAAAAGCCAGTTGATCAACCGCGCTTTGGTGCTGGATCTGCTCAGGCAGGAAGGGGTCTGTTCGCGTGCCACGCTTTCCCAACTGTCCGGGCTCAAGCAGGCGACCATCACCAACATCATCAACGAATTTATCACCTGCGGCCTGGTGGTGGAAACCGGACTGATGAGCGGCAGCAAGGGAAGGCGCTCCATCGGCATCGCTTTAAACGACCAGAAGTATAAGGTGATCGGCATCCGTATGACGCGCAGCGCGTTTTATCTCTGCCTGGCGGGCTTGTCCGGCAAGCTTTATACGGTAAAGCAGTACCGGATCGGGCCCAAGGAGAATGTGCAGATCACGATTACCCGGATTCGGACGGCGATCTATACCATGCTGCAGGAAAATACGGACACGGAAATCCCTGTGGTCTGTATGGCAATGCCCGGCCCGTATTACGAGGAGCGTGACAGCATCTTTTTTGTGACGGAGCTGTCCGGCTGGCAGAATTTCCCGATCAAGGACGCGCTTACCAAGGACTTCACCGTGCCGATCCAGATCGTCAACGACGCAAACGCCGGCGCGTTTGCACAGCTCTGGTATCGCAGTAAGGAATACGGCATCCGCAATATGATCTATGTGCTGGCGGGACAGGGCGTGGGCTGCGGCATGATCACGGACGGCAAGCTGGTGCTGGGCCACCGCGGGCTTGCGGGCGAGTTCGGGCACAATACGATCAATTTCAACGGACCCCTGTGCGAGTGCGGCAATTATGGCTGCCTGGAAAAATACTGCTCCACCATCGTCCTGTGCGAAAACATTCAGAAGCGGCTGCAGGCCGGAGAGGCCTCCATGCTGTCTGCGGAAGACCTGAGCGTGCAGCGTATTTCCGAGGCGGTCAAGGCGGGGGACAAGGTTGCGCGCGAAGAGTTTGAGAAGGTATGCGGTTTCCTGGCGATCGGCATCATCAATCTGGTAAACCAGTTCAACCCGGGTCTGATCGTCATTGGAGATGAGCTGACCAAGGTGGACGGTGAGCTGCTGATCGCGATCGTGCAGGAACGCGTACATAAATGCGTCAACCCGCTGATCTACAACGAGATCACCATCGAGCTGGACCAGATGCCGGAAAACCCTGTGCTGATGGGCGCGGCGGCCATTGCGGCACAGCAGGTGCTGGCCGATCCCGGCAAGCTGATGGAGCTTCCGGACGAGGAAGAATGACCCCCACGGAAAAAAAGAGAAACCGGCGGCTGTATAAACAGCCGCCGGTTTTTTCATATGCGTTCAGCCGACGCCGCTCCGGATGTGGAACAGCGCGTTGAGTACCAGCCAATTCTGCGGAAAATACCGCATGATGTTCCAATAGCTGACGCCCTGCAGTGGATAGCTGTGCGCCAGGGCCAGTTTGGCCGCGATGCTGCGCGCGTCCTCAAACCAGACCTCGTGTTCCCTGCCGGATGGATCCCAGTACCTGAACCACGGGGACTGGGCTTTTGGATCGTACCGGATGACCGCGCCGCGGTCGACCGCCAGCTGGACCGCCGCCGTGTTGGAAATGGAAGGCGCGCGCGATTGTCCATATATATAAGATAAGGTCCAGTCGTAGCCGTAATTGGGAATGCCCATCAGCAGCTTGGCCGGTTCGATTTGTGTGACGGAGTAATCCATGACCCGGCGCACGCTGTCAAGCGGGGCGATTGCCATCGGCATGCCAGTGGAATAGCCCCACTCATAGGTCATGATCATCACGCCGTTGGCGGCCCGGCCAAGGCTTGCATAATCGTGGCCCGCGTAGAGGACGCCTCTCTGGTCGGAGGAAGTCTTTGGGGCCAAAGCGGTAAAGACAACAAGGCCGGCAGGGTTCAGTTTGGCGGAAAGCTCGCGCATCAGGGAGGCGTAAGGTTCCGCGTCCTCCTCCAGAATGTATTCAAAATCGACGTCGATCCCGGCATAGCCCATCTCCAGGGCGCGGCGGTATGTCTGTTCAACCAGCCGTTCGCGCGCTTCGGGGCTGTTCAGAATCTGATGTGCCAGCTCGCTGTTGAAACGGTCCTGGCAGTCGAGATTGGAAATCAGCATCAGCGGCGCGGTGCCGTAGGCGCGGGCAGTTGCGATCAGTTCGGCGTCGTCCATGTTTTTAAGCGACCCATCCGCGTTGGCATGGCAGCCGAACAGCGTCAGGAAGGTGAGGAAGGGCAGCGTTTTGTACAGGGTGTCCCGGTTGATGAACGGGTATGCGTAGCCGTTGACGGTGATCGGGCCGAACGGCGGCGCCGGATACTGCAGGACAACTGCCTGCCCGGGCCGCACGGAACGGTACAGGGTGGGGTTGTTGCGCAGGAGCTGCCGCACCGGCACGCCGAACCGCTGGGCGATCGACGGCAGCGTCTCGCCCGGTTCTGCAAGATGAACCTGTTCCGGGAACAGGATTACCAGCGTTTGTCCCACAGCCAACCGGTCCGGCTGGGCAAGCTCGTTGTCCGTGACAATACGTTCCGCCGGCACACCATAGCGGCGCGCAATGGTATAGATGCTTTCGCCCGGCTGTACCACATGTATCTGCATTTGCTGTCCCCTCCCGGCGCATTTTTTCTCCTCCATACTATGTTTGGACTGCCGTCTCTGCGCCAGATTTTGTCAAAATATATGGTTGCAGATTGTGGATTTTTTTTGCACCATTCCGGAATTACCAGAACAGATGATGTATAAATATAATCTATTTTAAGAATTTGTGAATATTTATTCGCTTGCGCTGCTGAAATCAAAGAGTGAAAGAAGTTGACCAAAAAAACATTAAACAAGAAATTTGAAAAATCAAAAAAATATATACCATAATTTGGTATTTATATAAAATATCACGCCCACAGAAATATAAAAAATGAAAAATAAATAAACTTGTATGCAAAGTGTATAAAAATTGACTAGTTTATCCGTTAAAACTATAATATAAATACTATTGGCATACAGGAAAGGTATGACTTCCTCCGTATGGCGCGGAGAAAAACAGCGAGGAGGGTGAGGCGTTTATTAACTTTCTTGGCATTTCAAATGTTTTTGGAAAGAAGGAGATGTGAAAATGAGAAAAAACGGCAGCAAAATCCTGTCCCTGCTTCTGGCGTTTGCGCTGTTGATGAGCACCTTTACGGTGGCGGCGTCGGCAGCGACAGCGGATTTGTCCAGCCTGCTTGGTACGGCGGTCTCCAGCGCACAGCCGGAAGATGGCACGAACATGGCGCTGAACAAAACCGCTTCCGCCTCCGGCGTGGAAAGCGGCACGAGCCATATAGCACAGCATGCGTTTGACGGGGATACCAGTGGCTCCCGCTGGTCCGTCGATAAAATCCGCAACCATGCGCCGCAATGGCTGAAGGTAGACCTGGGAGAGGAAATGACCTTTAACCAGGTTCGCATTTACTGGGAAGCCGCGTATGCAAGCGGCTATGAAATCCAGGT
Source organism: Clostridium sp. D33t1_170424_F3 (assembly GCF_015667585.1). GTDB lineage: Bacteria > Bacillota > Clostridia > Oscillospirales > Acutalibacteraceae > Anaeromassilibacillus. The sequence continues at coordinate 33,813 of NZ_JADPEG010000014.1, forward strand.
ATCCAACGACAACGTCAATTTTACCACCGTCTATAAGACAGAAGACGGCCAGGGTAAAACCGAACGGATTACGCTGGACGAGTCCGCCACGGGCCGCTATGTGCGCCTGTGGTGCATCACCCGCCCGGCGGACGGCTGGGACGGCGTTTCCGTCTATGAGCTGGAGCTCTATCGTTTTACCAGCGAAGCCATTGTCAACAAAGCGATTGCCAAGCTGAATGTACCGAAGATTGTCAACGGCGACTTCAGCGTGGTCGTTTCCGATGAGGACGGCGCGTCTATTTCCTGGGAAAGCGACAGCGACCTGCTCCGTATCGATCCGGAAACCGGCAAAGTCACCGTTACCGCGCCGGCGGAGTCCACGGACGTCACACTGACGGCCAAAGTCACCTACAAGGATGTTACAAAAACGGTTTCCTTCACAGCGGATGTGCGCAGTGAGGCCGAACGGCAGATCGAATACACGGTCTACCCGGTTCCGCAGCAGGTGACGCTGGGCGAGGAACGCATTACACTGACCGAGGAAGTCAACGTTGTGCTGGAGGACGGCATCAGCGAGGTCACCAAGGCCCGTCTGGAAGAAGTTCTGGACAACGCGGGACTGACCTATACCTACAGTGCGGCGCCTGTGGCGGACAAGACCAACCTTTTATTGGGCGTCAACGGTTCCGGCAAGGCGGCGGATGCGTATGCAACGGAGCATAATATTTCCCGCAATGTCTTTGCACCGGGCGAGAACAAGTTTGACATGCACATTGTTCAGCTGAATCACAACAGCGAACACGGCGATTTCCTGCTGCTGGGCAGGGACGACGACGCGGCGTTCTACGCCATCGCCACCCTGGAGCAGGTACTTGACCAGAGGGTGAATGGGGAATTGACGGCCGTCACCTTCGACGATTACGCCAACCAGCAGTACCGCGGCATGGTGGAGGGCTTCTATGGCTATCCGTGGAGCGTCCAGGCCCGCGTCGACTGGTTTGAATTTGCGAAGAAGCTGAAGATGAACATCTTTGTCTACGGTCCGAAGGGGGATCCGTACCATCTGGGCCTGTGGGATGAGGAATATCCCGACACCGTGACGGACCAGGAGCGCAAACAGGGCGTCCTGACCAAGGACGACATCCGCGTCATCACCGCGGAAGCAAAGAAATGCAACGTTGACTTTGTCTGGGTAGCGCATCCCGCGATGCAGCGTTCGCTGAACATGAGCAGCAACGCGACGGTTGAGAGTGAAATTGAAAACCGCCTGATGCCGAAATTCCACAGCCTGTACGAGTTGGGCGTCCGTGAATTCGGCATCTTCATGGATGACATCACCATCGGCGAGGGATTGACGCAGAAATACACACAGCCGCACCTGATCGATGAGACCCAGAAGCGCCTGTATGCAAAGTACAATACAGCGGACGCGGCGGAAGAGGATAAAGTAAAGCCGCTCTTCTATACGCCGACCTGGTATACCTATGGACTGGGTTATGCCGACATGCAGAATCAGTGCATGGAGGCGTTTAAAAACTCCAACGTACACGAGGATGTTGTGATCTGCTTTACCGGCGACGCGGTGTGCGGCCCGATCAACAACAGCTCTTGTGAGAATTTTGCCACCCGCACCGGCCGCAAGCCCTGTATCTGGTGGAACTATCCGGTAAACGACTATGCGGACGCACAGCTCTTTATGGACCGTATCGACGCGAACTTTGCCGTCAGTACGGAGACAAAGGACATGGTCGGCGTGATCGCGAACCCGATGAACCAGGCGGAAGCGTCCAAGGTCGCGTTCTTCGGCGTGGCGGACTTTGTCTGGAACACAAAGATCTTTGATTCCCAGAAGAACTGGGACAACAGCTTCCCGTATCTGATTGAGAAGGGAATCCCGGGCGTATCCAGGGAAGAACTGCAGGAAGCCTACCGCGTGGTCTGCAAAAACATTGTGACCGAGCCGGAAGCGAAGGATATGCAGGAGCTGTACACCAAGTTCAAAGCGGAGTATCCGCTCGGCGAGCTGGGGACCGCGAAAAAGATGCTGGCGACTTTCAAGGAATTGAACGACGGCATCGCAAAGGTCCGTCTGATGAAGGACTGCGGCGACGCCTCCTATGAGCTGCTCTATACGGAGCTGGAGGGCAACCTGAACCGCCTGTCCGACATGGCGCTGGTCATTGAGAATTCTCTGACAGTTCTGTTGAGCGATGACGACGACACCCGCTGGGCAGCGTTCAATACCGCGTCCAAAATCCAGAATGAAGAGCTTTCCCAAAGCAAAAATCCGCGTTACGTTATTCATGCGATGGAGGATGCCGGCATGTCTCCTACCTTTAAGGATTACTGGGCGGATCCGTCCAAGAATGCCATGCGCCCGTTCGTCAGCTATATCCTGACACAGGCGACAAGCGCGATCAACAACGTGACGCCGGTCTCCAGAGAACCGCGCCTCTTCACCAATTCCAGCGCATCGTTTGCGCTGGAAAACAGCGGCGGAACCCTTTCCGTAACCGTCCCGCAGGGGGCGAGCCTGAGCCGGAACGAGTATGTCGGCGTTGCGTTCAATAAGGTGCGCAATTTGACCGGGATTGCCGATCCGCAGGCGGAAGGCCTGACGCTGGAGTATTCCCTGGACGGCAAATTGTGGACGTCGTATACCGCCAGAGCGGCGGAGCCGGAAGCCGCGTTTGTAAGGGTCAAGAACAACACGCCCGACGCCATTGCATTGGGCGCAGAGACGCTGGACTGGACTGTGAAGCCTTTGGGTCGCTTTGTAAGCGCGTCCGTGGGCGGCGTGGGAATTTATCAGAGCTATGGAACCCAAAATCTCACCGACGGCAATTACAATACCAAGCTCTGGACCGCCGATGCACAGCAGGCGGGCCAGACCGTCACGATGGAATACAGCGATCTGATCAACGTCAACAACGTCAAGCTGGTATTCCAGAAGGGAAATGCCGACAGCGCCAAGGCCGCCGTCGTGGAAATTTCTGCGGATAACCTCGACTGGAAGGAAATCGGTTCCTTTACGGAACAGGATACCAACAACAATAATGGCGTCTATGAGACGAGCGGCAACGGGCAGCCCGCAAAGTATGTGCGCATACGCCTGACCCAAAGCGCGTCCAACTGGCTGCAGCTCTTTGAGTTTGAAGTCAACAAGGACGAGCCGGAAAACGTGGAAATCCCGCTTGCGGTGACGGAATCCGGCGCGGACGCCAGCGCGGTGTGCGACCGCGATATTGGCACCTCTTATACCGCCAGAAGCGCGGGCCATGTGGATTACAGGCTGCTGCTGGGACTGAAGGTCAATCAGCTCCGCGTCCTGTTCCAGCCCGGAGCGGAAGGCGAAGCGCCGGCTGTCTCCGTTAAATCGAACGGCGAATGGCAGCAGGTGGGCACACTGACGCAGAATCCTGCGGACTTCGACGTTTCTGCCTATGCGAACATCAGCGACGTCCGTGTGTCGTGGACCGACAGCTTCCCGGCCATTATGGAGATCATTGAAGACGGCGAGCCGTATATCGAGCCCGACCGCGTCGACCTGTATCAGTACGTTGCATATGCCAACAGCCTGAACGAGGAAGATTACACGGCGGACGAGTGGGCCGCCATCCAGGCGGCGCTGGCTGCCGCGGAGGCAAAGATCAACGGCGAGGCGAGCCAGGACGACGTCGACGCCGTGCAGAAAGACCTGGAAGAAGCTGTGGGCGGCGTGATTGAACCCACCGCGCATACCCTCACTGTAAACTTTACCACCAATGCGAAGCTGACCGCGGAGGATGCGGCGATCGCGAACCTCATCGGCAAATATGAGCTGCAGCTCAAGGCGGGCGATCCGTATGAGCTGACCTTTATCCCGAGAGTGGAAGGCCGCGAGTTTGCAAAGATCCTCATCGGCGATGCGGATACCTCCTTCGAGGATACGGAAGCCTTTACCCTTACGGGCACAATGGGCAATGCGAACCGGACACTGAACGTCCAGTTTACCGTTGTCGACAAGCAGGTTCTGCGCCTGACCATCGAAATCGCGGAAGGCTGCGTTGGTTCCGACGAGTACAACAACGCGATCCCGCTGGTGAAGGAAGCGCTTGACAAGGCGCTGGCGGCGGCGAAGAAGGTAGAAGCAGACCAGACAGCGGATCAGGAAACCATCAACAATGCATGGAGCAAGCTGATGAAGGTCATGCATTATTTGCAGTTTGCCACCGGCAATAAGGATGGATTGGACGACACGATCATCATGGCGGAGGGCCTGCTTAAAGAGAACTACACCAGCGAAAGCTGGGCGGTTCTGGAGGCGGCTTATGCCAAGGCGCTGGAAGTCCAGGCGGACAAAAACGCTATGGAAAAAGAGATCAAGGAAGCCGCGGATGCATTGTACAATGCCATTATGGACCTTGACTTTGCCGCGAACTTCAGCTGGCTGGAGAAGCTGGTGGGCATAGCCGGAGACATCAACCTGGACGAATATCTCGACCTTGACGGGGATGATTTCAAGACTTTCCGGGATGCGCTTGCAGCAGCGGAAGAGATCCTGCTGAACAAAAACGCGACGCAGGTACAGGTAGACAAGGCGGCAGAGACGCTCGACAATGCGATCGCCGCACTGCGTAAGATCCCGACCAGGGAAGCACTGGAAACACGGATTGAAAAAGCGGAATCCATTCCGCTCAGCAAGTATACCGACGACAGCGTCGCCATGCTCGAAAAAGCGCTGGACGATGCGAAGGATCTGCTGCTGAACGATCCGGACAACGGACCCGCGCGCGCAAAGGTTTACTATGCGCTGGGCGATGCGATGGAAGGCCTGAAGGAAAAGACCGTCCGGAAGTCCTCCGGTTCTGCTGCAAAGATCACCGATAACAGCTATGGAATCGCCGGTACGGCGATTGTCGGTGCGGCATCTCCGTTTGTCCGCTCCGATACCACCGTTGATTTTACCGTCAGAAGGGGCGCGGCATATTGCTTTAAGATGACGGTTGTCAATGGAAACGGCCTGACTCCGAGCTTTACCGTCGGCAACGGCGATGTGCTCAAGACCCAGTACGTGACCCGCATCGGCAACGATTATTACTTCCGTGTGTGGGCCGTCGGTACGCCGGGCCAGAGCGCGGGCGTATATACCCAGCTGACGGGTCAGAACCCGGTCAAACATTGCACGGTAAAGGTTGCGTAATCTTTTTACTGGACCGGGGAAGGCCCTGGTTAAATGAACCTTCTCTCCTAATGACAATAGCAGAGCGCCCCGGCGAAATCCGCCGGGGCGTTTCTGCGTTTGGGAGTTGACAAAGCGTGGTTCTTTTGTTATATTGAGAAACATACGGAACGGGTTGTCCGTATAAAAATGAAAAGATGGGAGTTGGGAATTTGCGTTATTTTTCTTGCTGAGTGTTGTACACGAACGGCGTAAAGAAATCGGGGAAAAGTCCCTTTGATTTGCTGCGCCCTGCAGGAAGGATACGCTCCCGCAACTCCCTGATCCGTTGGAAGCATCCGCGCGTGCAAATGCTTTGCGCCTGAAAAGGGCGGCATTTGCGGCTGTTGGCGCGCTGTTTCCGCAGAGAAGAGCCGCAGGAGAGCCATGCTTTCCTGCGGCTTATTAATTGTGCTGCGGAGGGATGCATCTATGGCAATGATACAGGTAAAACATTTGACTTTTGGATACGACGGAAACCCGGACAATGTATTTGAGGACGTCTCGTTCCAGATGGATACGGACTGGAAGCTGGGCTTTATCGGCCGGAACGGGCGGGGCAAAACCACGTTTTTAAAACTGCTTTTGGGGGAGTACGTGTACAGCGGGCACATTTCCTGCCCGGTTCCGGTATCTTATTTCCCCTATCCCGTGCCGGACGCCGCATGGAACACGCTGGAAATTGCGCAAGCGCTGGCGCCGGAAGCGGAGCAATGGCAGCTCAGCCGGGAGCTGTCCCTTTTACAGGTGGAGCAGGAAGTGCTCTACCGTCCCTTTGAAACGCTCAGCAACGGCGAGCAGACCAAGGTGCTGCTGGCGGTGCTCTTTCTGCGGGAGAACCGCTTCCTGCTGATCGACGAGCCGACCAACCATCTGGATGAGGATGCCCGCGAGGCGGTCTGCCGCTACCTGAACGGGAAAAAAGGTTTTATCCTGGTTTCCCACGACCGGTGGCTGCTGGATCACTGCGTGGACCACGTGCTGTCCGTCAACCGTGCCGACATCGAGGTGCAGGCGGGCAATTTCAGCTCCTGGCGGGAAAACCGGGAGCGGCAGGACCGGTTTGAGCGCGCGGAACAGGAGAAGCTGAAAAAAGAGGTGGACCGGCTGACAAACGCGGCGCGGCGCGCCGCCGGCTGGAGCGATAAGACGGAGAAGGGAAAGTACCAAACGCGCAATTCCGGCCTGCGCCCGGACCGCGGCTTTATCGGGCACAAGGCCGCTAAAATGATGCAGCGTTCCAAGACCATCGAGTCCCGGCGGGAAACGGCGGTGGAGGAGAAGGCAAAGCTGCTGAAAAATCTGGAGACGGCGGAGCGGCTGGTCCTGCGCCCGACGGAATATCCCAGGCGCGTACTGGCGGAGGCAAACGGCTTGTCCGCCTTTTACGGGGAAAAGCGCGTCTTTTCCGATGTGCGTTTCTCCATCGAACGCGGAGACCGCGTCGCTGTGTGCGGCCGGAACGGATGCGGGAAATCCACCCTGCTCAGACTGCTGCTGGGCGAGCCGGTCGCGCATACGGGAGAGCTGCACATCGGCGGCAATCTGGTGTGTTCCTGTGTACAGCAGAGGACGGATGGGCTGAAGGGGGACCTGCGCGCCTATGCGGAACAGAACGGGCTGGATGAAAGCCTGTTCAAGGCGATCCTGCGCAAGCTGGACTTTTCCCGGCAGCAGTTTGAAAAGGATATGGCGGGCTACAGCGACGGGCAGAAAAAGAAAGTCCTGCTTGCCCGGAGCCTGTGCCAGCCCGCGCACCTCTATGTTTGGGATGAGCCGCTCAACTTTATCGATGTATTGTCCCGGGTGCAGATCGAGGAACTGATTCTGGACAGCTGCCCCACGCTGCTGTTTGTGGAGCACGACCGCGCCTTCCGGGAAAAAATTGCGACAAAGTTTCTGGTACTATAGATATTGTGTGCGAGTGCGGATCAGATAGAATTTGCAGTTGGATATGAATCCGAGTAAACGCGTATGGGAAAATACCAAGTCGCTCGAAACACATAAAAACAGGGCTGTGGATTTATTTCCACAGCCCTGTTTTGAAGACTCATAAATAATTGACCGCCAGGATGGCGACGCCGAGCACGGTCAACACCACGCCGGTCGCCCGGTTGAGGACGATGGGGGAGGCCTTGTTGGCAAATTTGGCGGCGATCCGCGCCCAGAGCAGAGTGCTCAGCACGCAGAGGATCAGGATGACCGGATCGGGCATTCCGCCGATGGCGAAGTGGCTGGCGGAGCCGGTCAGAGCGGTAAACGCCATGATGAAGACGCTGGTGCCGACCGCTGTTTTCAGCTCGTACCCCAGGACGCTGGTCAGAATCAACAGCATCATCATCCCGCCGCCCGCGCCGACGAAGCCGCAGATCAGGCCGATCAGCGCGCCGCATACAAGGGACTGAATCAGACGTTTCTTAGCGCTGACGCCCTCCATGCTGGCCTTGGTGGTCATAACGGGCCTGACGATGAATTTAATTCCCAGGAGCAGCGTCATAAAGGTGGAAAAGCCGCCCATTGCGGTTCCGGGCAGCAGGCTGGACAGGTAACTGCCCGCCAGGGTGAAGCAGAGAACGGAGGCCATCATGACCAGGCCGTTCCGAATGTCGAGATTTTTGTTTTTTCCGTAGGTGTAGGCGGAGACGGCGCTGGCCAGCACATCGCTGGCGAGCGCCACGCCCACCGCCGTATACGGCTCCACGTGCAGAAAGGTGATCAGCATCGGGCTGATCACCGCCGCCGCGCTCATACCGGCAAAGCCGGTCCCCAGTCCTGCGCCGATTCCCGCGATAAAACAGATAAAAAATGTATACAGCACCCGTTACGCCTCCCTTTCCGCTGAACTCTTTTTGTGCAGCGCGGCTACGACGTTCGCGTCAATGCGCTCCAGAAACTGCCGCAGCGCGCCGCGTTCCTCCGGCGTAAAGCCTTCCAGCATAAAGGCGAAGCACTGCTGCTGCACCGCGGCGAGCGCGCGAAGCGGCTCGTCCATGGAAGCGGGCAGGGAAAGGCGCTGCACCTTGCGGTTCTCCGGGTCGGTCTCAGAAAGGAGGCGGCCTTTGCGTTTCAGAGCGTCCACCGCGGTGGATACGTTTGATTTGGCCACTCCGCGCATAGCGACGATATCGCGCGCCGTATTATACGCTGGATTGTTGTAAAGAAACAGCAGAATGTCAATTTCCAGCTGGGAAAGCTCCAACTGTGCGGCGACAGGTTGGAATAGCTGCCCGTATAATCGTTTAAAGTGGCTGGCGTAAGCAAGAATTTCCCTCATGATCTCCCTCTTTCTTTTTGTTATATTCAGAACCGTTCTGATTATAACTTAATAAAGCGGGGTTGTCAACCGCATGGAATCGCAAAACCGCCGGTGTGAACACAGCGTTCACACCGGCGGTAAAGAGCGGGCAGAGAATTATTCCACAGCTTCAAACTCCAAAGAGTCGACGAGGGACTCGAAGACAGCCTCCCCGTCTTCCTGGCTGGATAGGGGAGAGGCGTACGAGAAGGAATAGATGCTGTTGACATCGGTAAAACACAGGTTGTACATATCATAGGAATTGCCGTAAATGTCGCTTTGATAATGAAGCAGCATGGCGCAATGCTCTTCAAATTTTCCCTGCTGGACCTCCGCGTCCTCCGGATTTGTGGCGTTTTTCATCAAACTGCGGGAAAAAGACGCCAAAGTCACGTAGGCGTCGTCGTCGTTTGACAGATCGATTGTTCCGGTGTCGTCAATCATATGGCTGGTGTTAAACAGTCCGCCCGATGGGGTATGGTGGTTAAAGCCTGCCTCATGTGTGTCCGTTGTCCATTCAGCGGGAATCCAATAGGTAACGTCCCCGATGGTGTAGTCCTCCATGGTTTCAAACTCGGTATCTGTTTTGTCGCCGGGTTCTTCACTGGAGGCCGGCGATTCAGACGAGGGGGTTGCTTCTTCCGAAGAAGCTTTGGAAAACGGCGTTGTGCTGGAGGATTCCACCTCATGGCGCGATGAAGGCGGTGCGGAAGAGGGGGAGACGGCGTTCTCCCCACAGGATGCGGTACACAAAAGCATGCCTGCCGCCAAAATCAGGCTAACAATTTTTTTCATATTCTTCCCTCCTTGTTTTTATTCTAAGACAAAAATTCACATAAGACAAGAAAAATCCCGCCATGGTGAAGATCTTTCTCCAACCGGCGGGATTCCGTTTTGATGATATTAAATTTCTGCTGCAACGGGGACCGTCTGCATCAGCTTGCCGGGGTCCGCCAGGATTTTCTGCGCCGCGATAGCCGCCGCACCCAACAGCGCGGGACTGCCCGGCAGGCGGTTAATCTCAATGGCTACATCCCCGCTGGTCATCGGGTTCACGCAGGAACGCACTTTGGTTTGGACGATTTTGAGCAGCCGTTCCGATGCGATTTCCGCCAGTTCGTCGCCAATGACGATCAGGCCGGGATTGAACTGGTTGATCAGGTTGACGATGCCGATGGAAAGGAATCCGCAGATGTTGTCGTACTCGCGGCAGGCGACGGCGTCCCCATCGCAAATCGCATCGGCAATGGCGGCGGCGCTCAGATTTTGCGCTTTCAGGGCGGAGGCTTCTCCCGCTTCCAGACATTTCATGATGTTTTCCCGCAGGACGATGGTAGAGCAGTATTTTTCCAAACAACCGCGGTTGCCGCATTCACACGGCAGACCCCTGTAGTCGATTGAGTTATGGCCGAACTCGCCTGCGATGCCGCGCTGTCCCATGACCAGTTTTCCGTTGGAGATCATGCCGCAGCCGATGCCTTCGCCCGCCAGCACATAGATCATATCCTGCGTGTCATAGGTGTCGCCGTAATACCAGAGCTGTGCAAAGGCGCTGGCATTGGCGTCGTTTGCGATATAGAAGGGGAGGTCCAGGTTTTCCGTCAATGTTTTGCGGATGGGAAAGTCCTGCCATCCGGCAAGCTCCGTCACAAAAAACAGGCAGTCCCGTTCTTCGTGATAGGGACCGGGCATCGCCATGCAGGCCGCGGCAATTTCCGTATCGGGGTTTTCTGCCAGGACGGTTTCAACCGCCGCGCGGATGCGCGGAATGGTCGTTTGGACTGATTCGCGGGGCGCGATCGGGTATTCCTGCACGCTGGTCAGTTTGCCGGACAGGCCGGCCAGGGAGATATAGAACGCGCTGCGCGTCATGCGGATACTGATCACCTTGCAACGTTCTTCATTTAGAGTGATGCCGATGGAACGCCTGCCTTTCATACCGCTCATCAGACCGGTTTCCACAACGAGCCCGCATTCAATGAATTCTGCAATGATGTTTGTAATGGTTGCCTGCTTCAGTCCGGAAAGATGTGCCAGCGTTGCGCGGGAGCATACCCCCTGCTGCCGCAGCAGGTCCATAATGAGCGCACGGTTGATGAACTGGCTCCTTTCCTGGTTGATACTTTTGCGGTCAATGGAATCGTTCATAATCAATTCTCCAATCCAATTATTGGCGGCTTGCCCCACGTCCCCATCGTACGGCGAGACCTTACTAACTCTCAATATACACGATTTTTTACAAATATTAGTTCTATTTCGATATTAACATTACTTTGAACAAATTTATATATCGAATAAACTGTGTGACATATATTATATATTATTTCTATAAATTATTGACAATAAAAATAAGAAAAGGTTTAAATAGATAAGAAATTATAAGAGCTAATGTTTACTGGTTAAATGCTTTCACAACGCCCCTTTGCATATTGAGGAAATAACAGGCCGCCGTGCAAATTTACTGCACGGCGGCCCGTAGCCTTTTCAGGTAACATCAAAGCGCGGATGGATCAGATGCCAGCGCTTAGCATATCTGCGGCGGCTTTCAGTGGCGGCAATCAGCCAATGGTTACCGTGCAGTGTTTGACCGGGTTTTGACTTGGCATCTGGGTATAGACGCCGGCGCTCTGGCCCGGTGTGCCAACTGCCCAAATTCTGTAGTAGTAATCGTTGCCGATCCTGGCCACATACTGCGTCTTGAGGACGGAGCCGTCGCCCACGGTGAAGCTCGGCGCGGTATTGCCGTTGACGACCGTCATCTTGAAGCAATACGCCTGTCCTCTCTTGAGGGTGAAATTCATCGTTGTGTCGGAACGGACATACGCCGCTGCGTTTTGGACGGAGCCAGCCGCGCTGACAACGCCCGTATTGCCGTAGCTGTTGTCCTGCATGGCGCTGGTGCTGCCCTTGCCGCTGCTGCTCGGCTTCGGGGCATCCTTTACTTCCAGCGCTTTGTAGGCGGCGGTCAGTTCGTCGTTTGCCGCGTCGACCTCTTCCTGTCCGGCGGTGTCGCTGTTCAGGACGGTGAGCGCGTTGGAGAGGGCCCGATGTAACCGCTGGACGGATTCCGCCGTATATTTGCCGGTATCGACGGCCTGCGCGGTTTGGACGTTCTCTTTCAGCGCGTCTTTGTTCGGGATTATGCGCAGGGAAGCCATGGCGTTGGTCAGGCGGTTAAGCGCCGCATTGATTTCCGCCGGCGTATTCGCGCCTGTGATGTTCTTTGCAGCTTCCAGAGCGGCGAGGAATTCTTCCTGGCCCACGGCAAGATACTGGTCCTTCAGCAGGGGGACGATCGCGTCCGCCTGATCGATCACCGTCTGCAAAGCGCTCAGGTCGCTCTGGCGGACCAGGCTTTCCACTGCCGCGCGCAGCTCTTTGTACGCTTTGTCCACGTCGGCCTTCAAAGGCTCTTTATCGGCAAGGACCGTGTTTGCCGCGTCCAGCTTGGCCAGCATGACCGCCCAGCTTGCGGCGGTGTAATCGCCTTCTGTGAGCATACCGGCGGATTCCACCAGCTCCTTCAGGCTGTCGGTATTGCCCAGCTCAAAGCTCAGCAGATGGATGGCGTCGATCAGATCGCCCCACGCCGTGTCGATTGCCGCCTGCGTTGCGGTCTTGTTGCCCTCGACGGCCTGTGCCGCCGCCAGCTTGCTGCGCAGGTTGGTTTGCACAGTCGGAACGGCGAGCTGGAACTCGTCGCTGTTGATCAGCTGTCCCGCGGTATCGATCACCGTGCGCAGGATCATCTTGTTGACAACGGTGAACGCGATTTCCGCATTTGCATCCGCGGTCAGGTTGGCGAACGTCATGGAGAAGGCGTTCGGGGTGAAGTCCTCCTGTGCGATGCCGTTGACGGTCACGCCCGCGAACTCCCTGCCTTCCACTGCCGGGGCAAAGGTCAGAACACTGGTCGCGTTGGGCTGGAGCGTGGCTTTGTAGGAACCGGTGAGGTCCGCGAGTTTCTGGGCCTCGCCGTCCACGGTCAGCTTGGCCTGACGGCCGCTGTAGCTGACGGAGATGCTGTGCTCGGCCGGTTTTACATCCTTCTTGCCAAAGGCTTCGATCTCTGTGATACAGGTGTTGCCCCAGGCGTGCAATCCTTCCTTGAGGACCATGCGCAGGTTCGTGACGCCGGTGAGCGGCTCGTCGAAGGAGACCGTATAGCTCTCCTGTGTCTTATCTTCCTTTTCCCAGGTGGCGGTTACGTCTGCCGCGATGGTCTCCCAGGTGACGCCGTTGTCCTTGGAAATCTGGTAGTCCCACTTGGTCGGGCCCTGCTTTGCGCCGTAGAAGGTCCAGACAAGCACCTTCTCGAAGCTCTGCGGCTCGTCCCAGTTGAGAGTGATCCAGTTGTCCGGCGTGCCGTCCGGCGCAACGGTGATATGGGTACTGCTGGAGCCGTCCAGGCCGTGGTGGCCGTCGATCAGGCTCATGGGGTTGGTCGCCGGGCCCTGAATGCGGGTTGCGGTGACGCTGCTTGCCTTGCGAGCGATGTTCTCATAGCCGCCCATGGTGGAAACGGTGACAGTATAGGCGGTTTTAGCGGCCTGATACTGCGATTTTACAACAATCGGGATGGTTTTTTCCTGCATCGGACCGTCTATTGTGACGGTGTAGCTCTCTCCCGGCAGAACGCGTGTGCCGTTGACGTACACAACCGCGTGTTCGCTGTTCGCGGCGGGGGTGATGTCCACGCTGCCGGCTTCCGCGCCGATGTCCACGGTGTAGTCGGTGACGTCCGCCTGGAAGGCCGGGCTGAGCTCACCCTTGCTGACCGTCAGGCTGCGCAGGCTGGAATCCTTGTCCGCGTTTTCAAGATCTGCGGCGTTTTCCGCAGTGGAAACCCAAGTGGGCAGGCCCGCCGCAACGACGGCGGATTTATCCCCGTCGTAGAATTTGACGGTAACATTGGTTTCGGCATTGACCTGTACGCTGACGTTGGAAACCACGTTTTCACTCGGTGTGACCACCAGACCGCCGTCTTTCTGCTCGACGGAGCAGTTATACGCTTCAAAGCTGCCGTCTTCCTTCTGGGAGACATAGGCTTTGGTCAGGGCGACTTCGCCCAATGCCTTGAAGATTTCATGCACGTCGTTGTCGCACGCCGCGCCCTGCGTGACGGAGCCGCCCATGCCGGTGTAACCCGGGACCCAGGTGTTCTTCGGCGCTCTCCACCAGTAGGAAATCATATCGACGTATTCTTCGCCGATAACGGCGTCCACGTGTTTGCCCTTGATCACATCGCCCTGGGAAGCTTCTTCATCTTTCACCCAAAGCTTTGTTTCACGGTACGGGTCCGCGATGAAGGCCCAGCGCAGGGTGCCGTCAAAGCTCATGAGCTGCGCGCAGGAGCCCATGGCGTTCATGCCGCGCTCCAGGTACTGCTGGTCGCCGGTCAGTTCGTACAGGTTGAACAGCGCGTAAATGCTCCAGGCGGACCAGCCGTGCGGGGAGTTCATCATATTCGGGGAACCGCTGGTCAGGCCCATCTCCACATCGTACTGGGCTTCCCAGAAACGCAGGGTGCCGCCGTTGATGCGGGAATCCGGGATAATGGATTGCTGGTGCGAGGTGTGGTAGTCGATGATTTTCAGTGCGGCGTTGGTGTATTTCTCGCGCTCGGCGGAACCGGCCGGGAACATCAGCGCAAATTCGCTGAGCTGGGTGGCGGAGCAGGAGTTCGCGCCGTCCTCAAAGGTCTGCTGGCCTTCCGTCTCAAAATGGCCGTCCAGGCGGACCAGGTTATCCATGGCACGGGTGACGGACGCAAAGTGGCGGTCGTAGCGCTCCGTCCATTTGGCGCGCTCGTCTTCGGTCAGGCTTGCGTCGTCCTTGAGCTCCTTTTCCACATGGATCAGCTCCATGATGGACTTGGCCGGGTAGATGACGGAGGTGTAGTCCGTACCGCCGTTATAGTAGCCGCCGTTGTCCTTCTGCTTGGTCAGCAGGAATTCCGCCAGATTGACAGCGCTTTCCAGATCGCTCCAGTTGCCGGAGCTCTGGAACTTGTCCACGAAGATGCCCAGCATGGCGGAATGGTTCTGGATGCGGTTTTCCCAGGAGGTGGGCAGATCGGTGGTGACGTCGTACATCAGGGGATAGATCTCTTCAAATTTCTCGTCAATGGCCATATCCAGCGCATCGTCCGGGAAATATTTCTTTGCAATATAAGCGGAGTACAGGCCATAGAATTCTTCCGAATGGGATCCGCCTTTTTGCGGCGCTTCCACAGCGGCCTTGCGGGCCTGCTGGGCGTACCAGGACCAGGATTTACGGATGGAGAACATGCCCTCCGACTTGTAGCCCGCTTCGTTTTCCGCCCAGAGCTTGTAAACGCCCTCGGCTTTGTCCGCCGCGTCAAAAGTGCAATGATAGACACCATTTCCGTTGTCCACGGCGTCAAGTGCAGTTTCCGTGCCATCCGACGCAACCAGTGCGACCTTGCCGTTTTTCAGCGGGGACTGGGATTGGATCGTGATTTGGGAGGACTCGCCCTCCGCCATCGTATAGCGGTCCGCGTCGATCATCGGCAGCAGGGTATTGTTGGAAATAGTCGGCTTGACGTCCTCGATGGCATTCAGGTCCTCGACGGGTTTGAGGTAGACGTTCCAGGTCTTCGTCTCGTTCGCGCCGATGTGGTCCGCGTCCTGCGGATGGCGCTCCGGCAGTTCGCCGGACTGCAGCATGTCGAGGGATGCGGTATAGATGCGGTGCGCGCCCCACTGGTAATCCAATGTGTAGGAGGCGACCGGCGCGTCGGTCGCAATGGTCATCAACCGGCCGGACGGGGTGGAAAGATAGCCCCACATATGGGTCTTTTCACAGCGAAGTAGGGTGGGGAAGAGCTGGTCGTTGTACTGCGGATAGCTCTCCAGATAGGTGTTGAAGCCCAAATTCAGGGAGAGTTTGTCCACCTGCTGTTCCGCGTCTTTGTTATTGGTGACAGAGGCGGTGACCACCAGCTGTTTCTGCTCGTCCACAGAGTAGCGCATGGAGAAGGTCAGATCCTCCGATGCGGTGCGGGAACGGCCCGTGTAGGTGATGCTGCCGTCTTCGGCCGCTTCGCCCGCGGTCATCGCGATCGCGCGCCCATTGTATTTCCATACAAAGCCGCCGCGGTCATCCGTGCGCATCGGGATGGTGTACATTTCGCCGCCGATCATGGTCTTCAGAGACTGGATCTGGCCGCCTGTGTGGTTGATTTCCCACTCGGGTGTGGTGATTTTTTCCTCCAGGCTGGTGGGAGCGGTGTCGGAAAGGGTAACCGCCTGGATACTCATGTTGCCCCAGTTGCTGTCGTAGGCGTTGGAGATCAGCGCGCGCACCTCAACGGTGTCGTCCGCGCTGGGCGTGCTGTACTGCAGGCGGGCCACGTGGCACACGGCGGGCGTGCCCGCGGTGGTGACGCTGTTGCCGTAGGTTTCACTGTACTGCACCTCGCCGTTGACGACCAGTTCCAGGGTGATGTCGGAAGCCCATTCGCCGGTGTAGACGTTCAGGTATTTCATATCCGGGCCGCCGGGGACGTTGAAGGTTACGCCGCTGCCTTCTTTGACAAAGACAAAGCCGTTATGTACGCCTGCCTCGGATTCCGGGGTAACGCCGTCCGTGTAGCTGTAGGCGGTTTTGGCGTCCTTGATGATCGGGTTGCTCTGCTGATTGCCGACGCCCGTCATGTTGGTAATCAGGGAGCTTTCCTGATTCTTGCGGTTGTAGCCGGAAAAAGTGGCGTTGTTGAAATACGCCCAATCCAGATTCCCTTCGGTGGACAGATTGGCGGAGACCGGCGCGCTGGAAGCTTTACCGGTTACAATAGAACCGTCGTCCTCGATCTGCCGGTCGCTCAGCGCGATGGCGGAGACGTTCATATTGCCCCACTGGCTGCTGTATGCCTTGGACACCCAGAGCTTGACTTTGACCTCGTCGTTCGCGTCCGCCGCCTGATACTGGATGGAAAGCAGGTTGTACTTTGCAGGCGTGCCGCTTGTGGTATCGCTGCTGCCGTAGGTTTCGGTATACTGTACTTCGCCGTTGACGGAGACTTCCGCGGTGATGTCCGCCGCCCATGCGCCGGTATAGATGTTCAGGTACCGGGGGGTGAGGCTGGCCGGGACGGTAAATTCCAGACCGTTGTTTGCTCCGGTGAAAACCAGGCCCTTTTTATTGTCGTCTCCCAGGGACTGCACGGGGGACAATCCGTCCAGGTATAAAAAGTTGGTCTGTGTGTTCTTTGTAACATAATCCTGTTTGCCGATCAGCGTGAGGCCGCCGATCGCCGGGTCCTCGGTGTCCTTGCGGTTGAACGCGTCAAAGTCGGTGGAGTCGAGCATGACCCAATCGATGCCGCCCTGTTTGGTCAGGTTGGCGGTCGCCGGGGCGTCCAGCACCTCGCCGGAAGCGAGCGCATCCTCTTTTACAGGCGCTTCGTCGGTTACGGCAATCGCCTGGATGCTCATATTGCCGTAAGTTTCGTCCATCACGGCGGTGACCTCGGCGGTGACGGTTACAATGTCGTCCTCGGAATCCGTCTGGTATTCGATTGTGGAAAGATAACAGTTTGCACCGGAAGAAGTATTCGTTTTACCGTATTCGCGGCTGTACTGTTCTTCTCCATTGACGGCGACGGACAGCTTGATCTGGGACGCCCAGGAACCGGTATAAAGACGCACATAGCGGGGATCGATGCTGCCCGGCAGGGTAAAGGAAACTTTTCCGCCTTTTCCGTTGATCACCTGGCCTTTGCGGTTCTTTTCCGCGGCGTCGGTATAAACGAAGTTGGTCGCGGCGTCTGTGGCGATCTGTGCCAGCGTGCCGGAGAGTTCCAGGTTGGAAATAACGCTGCCCTCACCCATCTGTGCACAGCTTTCCAGATCCTTGCTGGTGAAGTGGAACCAGCCAAGCGGGCCTTCCGCCTCCAGGTCTGCCTCAGAAGGGGCAGTGCGCAGTGTGCCTTTGACAGCCGTCGCCGCGGCCTGCATGGAAACGCTCTGTGCGACGCCGTTGGGGGACAGTTCCACAGCGGCGTTTGCGATGCCGGCGCCGGAAGCCGCCATCAGGGTGGCCAGCATCAGGGCAATCGCTCTTCTTCTCATCTCAATCATCTTTCTCCTCCTAAGTTAATCTTCCTGTAAAAATTTGCTTGCCTTCCAAAGGGATAATCCAGTTATTTTTACCTCCTTTCAACCCGCGTCCATCGGCAAGGGGACCTTGTTTGTCCGCTGGTTCGCAGTTGGTATGTAATCTTACATTATCTGTAAAACTAAATGACGCGAGTTTAATAGTTATTTCAGTTAAAGTATAACCTTATTAAAGCATATGGGCTTTCAAAAGTCAACTAAATATATGAAAACATGTAAAGATTTTGCAAAACTTTCATGCCTTTTGTAAGAACGTAGAGTCAAAGAATTTTGACATCTGCTTTGCAGCGAACAAAAATACTTATATTAGTTACTTATATAAGTTAACGATGAAAGTATAGGCCGGAAAAGTTTTTTTGTCAATGGGATTTTGAAAATATTTCAATAAATACTTAAGGGGAGAAATCCATGGAAAATAAAAACTCCCCGCCAACAGGTGATAACCCGTTGGCGGGGAGTACAGATACATGGCCGGTATAGGCTCTTATCCGGTTTTTACCGCAGTGTGCGTTTCCGTCCGTCTTACGCTTCCGAAGATTTACTCAGACGGCAATGATGCGGATTTTTAGCCGATCGTCACTGGCAATGCGTAACGGCGTTCTGCCCGGGACGCCCGGTCGGGACACGCTTACAGCGAAGCCATTTTAAGCAATTGCGACAGAACAATCCTTTTACAGTTGACATATAACGCCGTTCGCAGACACGAAGTGTCCAACACACCTATGGTGCTTTTAGTGGAGGTTCACTTTAAAACGGGGCGTTTCCATGTTTTATTTGCAAAAAGGTTGCTTTCAGCGGCAGCAATCAGCCAATGGTTACCGTGCAGTGCTTGACAGCGTTCTGGCCCGGCAGGGTCATATAAACGCCCGTGCTCTGGCCCGGTGTGCCAACCGCATACACTCTGTAGTAGGAATCGTTGCCGATCTTCGCCACGAACTGGGTCTTGAGCACGCTGCCGTTGCCGGTAGTGAAGCTCGGAACCAGATTGTTTCCGTTGACCACGGTCATCTTGAAGCAGTATGCGCTGCCTCTCTTCAGGGTGAAGTCCACAGTGGTGTCGGAACGGACGGAAGCGGTGGAGACGACGTTCTGCGCCGCGTTCACAACCGCGATGCCCTGTGCGCCGTAGAGGTTGCCGTAGGACGGCGTACGGCTGCCGGAACCCTTGGAGGTGTTGTTTTCCGGCTTGAGTTTCAGGCCGTTGTATGCGTTGGTGACAAGCTCGAATGCCTGAGCGACTTTCTCACTGGCCGCATTCGGATCGTCCAGTACGCCGTTCGCCAGATTGATGGACGCCTTCAGCGCCGCAACGCTGGTATCCGTGTACTTACTGTAATCCAGCGCTTCAACCATGCTGAGCAGGTCCTTCAGGGCCTCTCTGCTCGGGATCAGGCGGAGCGCCGCCATGGCGGCGGCCAGATTCTGTTCGGCCTCGTTGATCTGCTTCTGGGTGGCTTTTTCGTTCGCAAGAACGGTTTCCGCCGCCTGCAGCATTTCGCTGAAATGCGCCTTGCCGTCCTCCAGGTACTTATTAAGGTCAAGGTTCTGCGCTTCTGTTACCAGGGTGCGCAGGCTGTCCTTGTCCGCCAGGTACTTCAGGGAGGTGACTGCCTTCATCAGGTCGTCGTAAGCCTGGTCGATGTCCTTCTGCAGGGCGTCTTCATCGTCCGCGACAGCCTGTGCTTCCGCGAGGACCGCCTCATAGGCCGCCCAGCTCTCCGCAGTGTAGTCTTCTTCGATGAACAGCGCACAGTTTTCCAACAAGGCTTTCAGCGCGGTCTTGTCGCCCGCCTGGAAGCTGAGCATCTGGATCGCCTTGAGCATGTCTTTCCATGCGTTGTCAATGGCGGTCTGCGTGGCGGCCTTGTCGGCTTCCACCTTGACGGCCGTGTTCAGGGATTTGTCGAAGAACTTCCTGACAGTCGGAACGGCGGTCTTGTACTCGTCGCCCTCCTGGAGGCTCTCGGCGGTTTCGATTGTGGAGCGCAGGATCATCTTGTTGACGATCGTAAAGTCGAAGCGCAGCGTGGTGTCCGCGTTCGGCATGGTGAAATCGTAGGAGAAGGATGCGGAGTCGGTCACTGTCTGCGCCTGGTCGTTCACAGACACGCCGGCGATCTCTCTGCCTTCCACCGCCGGTGCAAAGGCCAGCAGCAGCTCCGTCTTGGAGAGGACGTCCGCCTTGTAGGAACCGAGCAGGTCCGCCAGGCGCTGTGCCTCGCCGTCCACGGTCAGGCTGACTTTCTTACCGCTGTAGTTGACAGTCAGAGCGCGCTCCGTGGGTACGTCTTCCTCGAATGCCGCGTCCGCGGTGACGTCCGCCTGGACGTTCTCCACGGTGTAGGTGTTGTCCGCGGTCAGGGTAACGGCCTCGCCGTTGATGGTCGCGGTCTTGACACGGTATCCATCGTTGGGGGTAAAGGTAAAGGTGATATTTGTTCCGGCAGCTACCTTTGTGCCCGCAACGATTTCGCCACTGTCTGTAGCCGCCGAAATCTTACCGTTAACGGGCTCCGAAAAATTTACAGTTACCTGATCGTCCGTCTTGGCATTCATGCCAAAGGCCTGGAACTCGGTGATCACGCCGCCGTTCCATTTGAGGTTGGCTTTGTTAACCATGATGCGCAGGACGTTCACGTTCTTTGCGGTCGCGCCAAAGACCAGTTCCTTAACGGCCTGTTCTCTCTCTGTGGAGGGGGACGGCCAATCAATGTCGCCGGAGGACGCTGCCGTTGTGAAGGTTGCGCCGCCGTCGGAGGAGACCAGTACGTCGAAGTTAGTAACGCCCTGATCCTTTGCATAATACGTAAAGAGCTTTACGCTGTCGATATCGACCGGGTTATCCCAGGTGAGGTCGAGATATTTCTTCTCTGCGGCAAGGGTGCTTGCAAAAGCGAATACACCGTTGCCGTTTGCGCCCGGCTCCTGGTCGTCAAAGATGTTGTCGTTGATAAAGCCGGCTTTCTTACCCGAAGCAGCAGCGCCGCTCGGGCAGCTTGCGGTTGCTTCCAGCGCGACGTTGCGCACGGTTTCCTCGCCGACGTTGACAACGGCCTTCACTTCCACGCCGTTGCTGTTGACAATGCAGGCCGGCAGCGTCAGCGTGCCGGTGATCGTCTGTGCGCCGGACTGGTTCGGGCTGTAATCCCCGCTGTTCCAGACAACCGGAACCGTAGAGGTCAGGCCGTCGTCCAGCTGCAGGGCGAGGGTTTTCGGCAGATTAAGCGCAGCGAACGCTGTGCCGTAATCTACTTCCTGCGTACTTACAGAATCAGCAGAGACAATGGCCTTCTGTGTGCCGGTCTCGCCTTCCCTGACGAACTCAGCGGAGATATTTACATCGCCCTTAACGCCGGTTACGGTGTACTGGTTATTCACCGGGGCGACAATCTCGTTGTTGACGATTGCCATATGGGTGGTATAACCCTCGTCCGGTGTAAAGGTGACTGTTACCGGCATGCCGTCCATCACGGTATCGGCGGGATCGGTTGTAACAGTACCGTTGACCGTATCGGCGATGTTGATCTGATAATAGGTCACGTCGTCCGTCTTTGTCAATGTCGCGTCCGCCCAGTCACCGTGGTCGGAACCGATGCCGTCGCCCGCGTCGCCGATATGCAGGGTCAAAACGCGGCAGTCGGTGATGTTGAGGTTGACCTCTTTGCGCTCGTTGGCCTTCATCACGCCGGAGCTGTAAATGCTCTTGCCGTCGGCCAGAATCTCAAACTCAATGCTGGAGGTATCAACCTGCATCTCCTGGTCCACGCCGATAAAGGAATGGAAGTTGTAGCTGCCGCCGCCCAGATAAACGGTGATGTCAGAGACGGCATGTACGCCGATACCGGAGGCGTAGGTTTCACCGCCCAGACGCAGCGCGTTGCCATCGATGGACTTATTGCGCTTGATGGTTCCCCAGCCGGTGGTGGAACTCAGCCACGGGTGATCGCCGAGCTTGGTCACCGTATTCTGCGGCGCCACGGCTACTTTGATCGCCTTGGTGGCGAGCTTGGAGGTATCCTCGGTGTCACCGTCGTAGCGGTAGGAAGCCGTCGCGGAGAGGATGTAATCATCAGCGGGCTTTGCGATGGTGTTGGAAGCCGTTTCCGGCATGGTGACCTGGAAGGTAACGGTCTTCTTTTCATTCAGTGCCAGAGCGTCGATGGTTTCGCCGCCGGTAACCGTAAAGCCTTCCGGCGCGCTGAATGCGACGTTGACATTCTTCATGGTTTCCCTGCCGACGTTTTCAACAATGACGTCGACAGAAGTGGTTTCACCGGCGCTGAAAGTCGTATAGGGCATATCCATCTTAATGGTGCCCAGCTTGTCGACCGAACCAGCCTCCACTTTGCTGACGCGGTACATATGCGCGCCGTGCGTCGGGATCGCGCCGGAATTCAAGGAAGTGCCGACCACAGTTTCTTCACCGCTCCACAGATCCTTCACTTTATAGGCGGAGGCGGAGGGCAGTGTAATGCGGTCGTCTTTGTCCGCCAGAGCGGAGAGGTCGATGCTGGCGGATGCGCCAGCCGCCGCATTTTTGTTCAGGAAAAGAACAGCCGCATCGCCGCCGGAAAGAGGCTTGACCAGAATGTCGATGCCGTCCGCGGTGGAAACGCGTTTGCCCTGCAGGAGCAGCGGATCCTGATTGATGTTGACGACGTCCTGGTTGGTGATGATGTCATACGCGCCGTTGTTGGCGGAATGATCCACGCCGTCCGGGCTTTCCGGATCCACAAAGTTGCGCACGTCGCAGCCGAGGATCAGCGGGGAGTTCATCATGCACCACAGGGAGAAGTGCGCCTGGTTTTCATTTGCCGTCAGGTTGCCGACGCCGACCTCGAGCATGTCGGGGTCGTTGTAGGTGCCCGGCTTCTGATAAGACCAGAGGTTTACGTTTGTCTCATAGATGCCGATCATGGAACTCCAGCTGTCGGAAATGTCGTGAGTGGTACGCCAGGAGTTGGCAAAATCGCCGGCCCAGGTCCACGGGCTGGTTCTGCCGTGTTCACACACGGAGAAGAAAAGCGGCTTTTCCGGGTTGCCGGTTTCCTCCGCGACCTGCGCGGTTGCTTCTTTGAGCGCATTGCCCATCTTGCTGTAGCGGCGAATGGAGTCCGCCTTCTGGCCGTCGATGGGGTTGAAAATTTTAATGGTATTTTCGCCGGCCGCCAGATCAATATACATCTGCTGTCTGCCGGTGCCGCTCCAGCCGCTGGTGCGCGGAATTTCGGTGTCATATACGTTGCCGCCGTTTACCTGTGCGGAAATAAATTTAGAAACGATGGACTTTGACTTGTGGAAACCAATGGTCAGCACATAACGGCCAGCCTCTTCCACCGTCTTTTTGATTGTGATCGCACCGCCGTTGGCGTTCAGGCCGGTTACATAACCGGTGCCGTCGCAGCTGCCGCAACGGACAGTGGACGCTGCGCCGGAGAGCTCGGCTGTTTCCGCCTGAATTCTTTCTCCCTCAGGCGTGCCGGCCTTTGCGACGGAGAGGTAATCCACGTCGGGCGCTTTAATGCTGTGTGTATACACGTCAGTTTCCATGTCCACTACGTGGCAGTAGTCGTATTTAAGGTATTCGACGCCCCACTCGGCGAAAGTCCGGGCGTCTTTTTCCTCGTTGCCTGCCGCGCCGGGCATGTCCTCACAGGTGAGGTCGCCGCTGGAGCTGTACACGCCGACACGGAGCGGATGCTCGGAATCCGGGCCGGCGAGGGCGTTGACGTTCTTAATGAACTGCGGGCCGCTCGGGAAGCCCGTCAGGTCAAACTGCATGTTGCCGTTTTCATCGCGCATACTGGACTGCCAGCAGTCGTCCAGGTTAAAGTAGACATAGCCGTGCTCGTTCAGGCCGGTGCTCACCAATGCTTTGGCGGCGTCCATGGCCTTTTCCTCATTGATTTTTTCACGGAAGAAATTCCAGGTGGACCAGCCCATCTGGGGCGGCAGCTTCCCGGCTGCCTCTGCTTCCTGCTGTGCAAGCAGGTCCTCTTTTGCTTTTGCGCTTTCCGCCGTTTCTCCAACGCTTTTGTTGGAGCCGGAAAGGGTCAGGGTATTCTGCGCAACGCCCGCGGCTGCCGTGGGCAGCGTCGTCAGGATGTGCGGTGCAATTTCGCTCGGCGCGGTGATGTCCGATGCGGCGAAGGCCGCGGTGGACGCCGGGCTGAGCAGTGCGGCGCAGAGCAGGATACTGATCAGTTTCTTTGCTCTCTTCACGTTTTTCTCTCCTTCTCACAAATAATGACAACAGACTGTCTATGCAAAAGGCGGCTGCTGGACCGCTTTTACATCTGGATAAAAAATGCCAGGGAATGGAGGCTTCGATAAATTTAGATAAAAATAAATTTCAAAATAGATTAATTTATATTAACATTTTTACATGAAAAGGAAGATGTTTCTAAGAAATTAAGACATAAATACATATTTTGGCAACAAAAATCCATAAAAGCATAAACTATGGCGGATTTGTTAAGACTTCTGTTATGTGAAGGCGTTGTTTTTTACAGAAAAACCGCTGAGGGCCTGCATTTGCAGGCCCTCAGCGGTTGGGGGATACATCTATCATAAAAATTCAGGAAAGCAGGCGGTGGATCGTTCTGTTTTCTATCATACCGTTGTTTGATAAAGGGAACGTTTTCATTCGGTTAAATTTAGATGAAAAACGACCGATTTCCGGAAGCCTTTTCCGGCGAACGTATAATTTGCGCCAAACGGGAAAAACTTTCAGCGTGCGGATTGTTCCGCGAAAATCCATTTTGAATGAAACATTCAAAGGAGAGAGATTATGCTTGATAAAATTGCCTTGACTCTGCTGATCATCGGCGGCTTGAACTGGGGCCTTGTAGGCTTGTTCCAGTTTGACCTGGTCGCCTGGATCGGCGGCGGTACAGCGGGATTGATCAGCCGCATCATCTATGTGATCGTTGCGCTCTCCGCCGTCTGGTGCGTTTCCATGCTATTCCGTCACAACGACGATTACGTGCCGCACGCCAGTTAGCGGATAACGCTTTCGCAAAAAGGACTCCGTTTTCCGCCTGTCATTCCGGCAGGCAGAAAATGGAGCCTTTTTGCGTATGGAGGAAGTCCGTTTTTTACAATTCCGGGAATCCCCCGCCGCCTATAATATATATAAGGTAAGCTTTTACCAAAAAATTGTTGAGGTGAAGGATATGACATTTTGTGCGCCTTTGATTGCAGTAAAAGATGTGGAAGTTTCCAAAAAGTTTTACGGGGAGCTGTTTGGCCAGAAGGTCGCGATGGATCACGGTCTTAACGTTGTGATGGACGGCGGTTTCTCCCTGCAGCAGGATTATGCATGGCTGACAGGCCTGCCGGCGGATTCCATCCTGGAAAAACCCCACAATATGGAATTGTACTTTGAAACGGACGATTTTGACGGGTTCCTTGCGCTGTTGAAAGCGCATCCGGAGGTCGAATGGGTCCATGAAGTGAAGACATACGACTGGAAACAGCGCGTCGTCCGCATTTACGACCCGGACAAGCACATCATCGAGGTGGGCGAGTCCATGGTATATCTGGCGAAAAAGTTTTTGGCGGAGGGCAACACCCCGGAGCAGGTGGCGCAGATGATCCAGCATCCGATCGGCTTTGTCCGGATGTGCATGCAGTAAAACGATGGAGACGAACTATCCATGGATTCCCGCGTATTGCCTGGAGAAAAAGGGCACGGTACAGGAGTATAAGGCCGAGTGGGAGGCGGAACGCTTTCTGATCGGCGGCAAAATGTTCGCCATGCTGGGCGGCGACCGAACCGGGAAGCCCATCTTTACGATCAAGCTGGAACCGGCGTTTGGGCAGTTTTTGCGCACGCAGTATCCAAAGGTGGTCCCGGGGTATTATATGAATAAGGAACACTGGAATTCCCTGTATCTGGACGCCGATGTGCCGGACGAAACGGTCCGGGAGATGATCGACCAGGCGTACCGGCTGGTGCTGTCCAGCCTGCCAAAGAAAAAACAGGCGGAGTTTTTATAGGCCTGTAAAATGATTGAAGTTTGAATAGAGCGGCGCTGCATCAGCAGCGCCGCTCTATTCGTTACATATGGGAGATAAAAAACGAAAAGCTTACTTGGGTAAAATGTATAAAGGACTGTGAATCTTATGACTGACATTTTTTGTAAAAATAAATGGAAATTAACAGGAAAATAAGAAGTATTATGCTATAATATATCTAAATATCCTGAAAAATCAGGAAATATGAAAATGTCAGGAGGAAGAACGTATGAAAGCAAGCAAAAAGAGGATCACCCTGTCCGGCATTTCCATTCTGCTGGTGCTGAGCCTGCTGGTGGGCGGAACCATGGCGTGGTTTACGGACACGGAGAAGGTGCACACCAATTTTGCGGCGGGTATTTTGGACATCACAGTTACCCCGGACAAGCCGGCCGGCGCGGAGCTGGACTTTAAGAACCTGCGCCCGCTGACCATCGAGCAGTTCGACGCAGAACTGCAGGTCAATGAAGACGGCACCGTCTCCAACGTAAATCAGGAAGGTTTTTCAGACTACACGCCGGTGTATTTCCAGCCGGTAACCGTCCACAACGGCGGCACTTTGCCTGCGGTGATCAATTTTTCCATGCAGGACAGGGGTGCGATGACGGACGATGTCATCAATGTGGTGGACAACGGCGCGGGCGGCGTCAAACAGGACGGCGTTTTAAAATGCAACGAAGCGCCCTATATCCTGAAAGAAGTGCTCCAGATTTTCGTCTATGAAAACAAGGCGGCGGCAGGAGAAAAAGCAAACTGGACCCGTGTGGAGGGCGTCAATCTGAATGAGACGGCGAAGGATGAGCCGCAGGGCTACACCCTGCCGCATACCCTCGGCGCGGATGAGAGCGTGCAATATGTGATCGGCGGCTATCTGCCGCAGGATGCGCTCAACCAGTATCAGGCCAAGCACTTCCACGGCTGGTTTACCGTAAATGCACATCAGGTGGACGACCCGGACGCGGGCGAGGTTACCCCGCCGGAAAAACCGGTGACAAAGGATGTCGAAGTCAGCTGGGAGACGGAGGACGGAACGCCGGTGGAGAGCGCCTATACGCACAAGGTGACCTTCTTTAACGGCGCAACGGAAGCAAAGCTTTTCCCGGATACGGCAAAGCTGAACAACCGCTATGAGCTGGTCACACCGGGCGATTCCCGCGACATCACGTTGGACAAAGAGGCCGGAACAGTGAATCCCGCGTCCGTTACTTTTACAGTGAAGCTGAAAGAGGGCGGCGGTACCGATCCGGACCCGGATAAAAATCCGGAGGCATATCAGGTCCTTGTCAAATTTGTTGACAGGGAAAACAAAGAGACGGTTTATACCACGAAAACCTACTCCGGCTTGGTGAAGGGAGCTTATCTTTTCAGGGCGGCAGATGCGGAAAGCGTGGCTGGCAATGTGTACGACGTAGCGGTTCCCGACGGATATGAATATGATCCTGCGGCGGCAGACCAGCAGGAACAAAACGTATCCATCCCGGTGGAGAACGGCCCGGCGGTCGTTACCTTCACGGTTAAGGTAAAGCAGGGCGGTACCGATCCGGACCCGGATAAAAATCCGGAGGCGTACCAGGTGCGCGTTGACTTTGTTGATAAAGAAAATACGGCAAACGTATTGACAACAAAAGTCTATTCCGGCTTAGCAAAAGGAACATATCTCTTCAAGGCGGCGGATGCGGAAGGGATGGAAGGGGCGACCTATTTGGTGGCAGTCCCGGACGGCTATGAATATGATCCCGCGGCGGCAGATCAGCAGGGACAAAACGTATCCATCCCGGTGGAAAACGGCCCGGCGGTCGTTACCTTTACGGTGAAAACAAAGCAGGGCGGTACCGATCCGGAAGAACCGGAAAACCCGGACTGCCCGGACCCGACTTACAAGCATGTGATTAAGACTGCGGCGGACTTTGATAACATCCGCAATCACCCGCACTGTAACTTTGTACTCGCGGACGACATCGACCTGAGCGCGGATTTCCCGAACTGGACGCCGATCGGAGAGTTAAACAGAATTGACGATCCCTGGAATGGGACAAGTTATGAACCGAGCGAAAACGTCTTTACCGGTGATCTGAACGGAAATGGGAAGAGCATTACGGGGATGAATGTGGGAACGCTGAAGAGCTTTAACGGCCTGTTCCGGTATTCCTCCGGTGCCATTCACGATCTGAAATTGGATGGCACGGTCAACGCGCACAGCAATTCC
Organism: Clostridium sp. D33t1_170424_F3; assembly: GCF_015667585.1. Classification (GTDB taxonomy): domain Bacteria; phylum Bacillota; class Clostridia; order Oscillospirales; family Acutalibacteraceae; genus Anaeromassilibacillus. The sequence continues at coordinate 61,655 of NZ_JADPEG010000014.1, forward strand.
GGACTGCTGGTGGGCTGGAATCAGGGCAAAATTGAAAACTGTTCCACCAGCGGCAATATTACGGCAGGCGACCGGACAGCGAATATCTGGGAAGTCGGCGGCATTGTCGGTTGGAACGACACCAACGGAACCATCAGCGGTTCCTCCTCTTCTGCAAATGTAACGGGCAATCCGTATTATATGGGCTATCAGGCGTCTTCGCATTACTATTATGGCGGCCTTACCGGAAGTAACAACGGTACGCTGATCAACAGCTATTCCACCGGTACGGTTAAGGGCTCCAGAGCGGGCGGCCTGTGCGGCTACAACTCAGGAAATATTTCCTATTGCTATACCACAAGCAAGGTATATGCGCTGATTGACAGCTATGGAAATACGGATACCTGGACGCACCCGACAGTCGGCCAGATGGATGGAGGCTCGATCACGGTCAATACGATTTTCTTCCAGAAGGGCAACCTGTACCGCAACAACCAGGTTTACACCGGCTGGGATACCGACAAGTACCGCGGCCTGGGCAAGACTGCGGAAGAAATGCAGACCGTCGCGACCTATACGGATGCCGGTTGGAGCGGCTCCATCTGGAACATTGCGGACGGCAGTTACCCGACGCTGAAATAAAGCAGTAAAAATCATAACAGAAGCAAAACAATCGGCAAGGACCGGTTCCCGCTGTCTTACGGGAACCGGTCCTTATTCTTTGCCGGAATACCTGCTGAAAACAACAAATAGGAAATATAGATATAATATATACAATAAGTATATCTAAATGAAAGCAAAAAGCCGCCCCCTGTCGGACTTTAACAATCCGGCAGGGGGCGGTTGGTATTTTACATTAACCGACGACGATCTTGCCCTCCGGCAAAACGGAACCCTTGTACCGCGCGCGTTTCATGGCGATGGCCAGCGCGAGGGAAATCGGCCCGACGCGCCCGATAAACATGGTGAAGCAGACGGCCAGCTTCGACGCAAAGCTCAGATGCGGTGTGACGCCTGCGGTCAAACCCACTGTGCCGAAGGCGGAAGTCGCTTCAAATAACGCGTTGACCGCGCTGATCGGGTATGTGTTCAGGGAGAGGATCAACCCGGTGGTGCAGAGGACAACCAGCAGGCCCACGGTGACGATGGCGAGCGATTTGTAAACCGTGCTTTTATCGATGCGCCGGTGCTGGATGGTCGTGTCCTCGTTGCCGCGCATCACGCTGTACACTGTGGCCAGCAGTACGACGAAGGTGGTCACCTTGATACCGCCGCCCGTACCGGCGGGCGCCGCGCCGATGAACATCAGGATAATGGTAAACAGCTTGGTGATATCGTGTTCGCCCGCAATATCGATGGAGGCGAAGCCCGCCGTCCGCGCGCTGGTGGACTGGAAGAACGATGCCAGAATCTTTTCTCCAACGTTCATGCTGTGCAGGGTGTTGTTCCACTCAAACAGCATGAATCCGATGGTGCCGATCACCAGCAGGATCAGCGTCATACGCAGGACGAGACTGGAGTGCAGGTTGAGGTGCAGCATGTTTTTCTTGTGAAATTTGGGGGACAGCTTGGCAAAGTAGATGTCGTTGATGACGATAAAGCCCAGGCCGCCCAGGATAATCAACAGCGCCACAGGGATGCAGACCAGCGGGTCCCCGGCGTAATTCATCAGGCTGGCGTCCGGCGTCTGAAAGCCGAGGATGTCAAAGCCCGCGTTGCAGTAGGCTGAAACGGCGATAAACAGAGACAGCCAGACGCCGCGCATGCCGAACTGCGGTACAAAGCGCAGCATCAGCACCAGTGCGCCGATCAGCTCGCAGGAGATGGTGAAAGCGAGAATGATTTTGACCAGCTGGTATACGTGCATGGTGTTCCCGGCGGTATTTTCACTGGCGAGCTGCAGCTCCCGCAGGCCCAGCTTCCGGCGGGCCAGCAGGGTAAAGCCGGTGGTGAAGGTCACGACGCCCAGGCCGCCGATCTGGATCAGGAACAGAATGACGATCTGTCCAAAGCCGTTCCAGTGCGTCCAGGTGTCGAAGGGGACAAGGCCCGTGACGCAGGTGGCGGAGGTGGCGGTGAACAACGCGTCCACGTAATGCGTCGCCTCGCCGCTGTGTGTGGCGAAAGGCGTCGCCAGCAGCGCGGAGCCGACCAAAATAATCAAAAGAAAGCTGGCGACAATCAGACGGACAGGGGCGGTGCTTTTGACACGCTTGAATAAAGACGGACCTTCCTGCAACTCAAATCACCTCGGTTGTTAGTAAAGAAGCGCGTAAATCGAAATCAGCGGCGCAGCGATGGGACCGGTTCCGTGGAAAGGTAGCGGATCAGGCCGGTGCGCTCCAGCAGGATCGCGAGCGGCAGGCCCAGCAGATAGCAGACCGCCAGTTCGCCCAGGCCGACGGAAAGCGCGGCGGCGGTAAAGCCGGACCACAGAAACCCGCCCGGGGTCAGAATTGCGATCTCCGCGCCGATGATGGCTGCGTTAAACAGCACCGGCGGCAGGGGCGCGAGCCAGGGGATATTTTTTATACGAACGTTCCGCAGCATGCGGGTCCCCACGGCGGCCAGAAAACTGGCCAGTGTGCCGAAGATCATATCCGCCGCGCCGTATCCGCTGAAAATGTTGCTCAGCAGGCAGCCGAGCGTCAAACCGGGAATGGCGGCGGGTGTGAACAGGGGAAGGATGGTCAGCGCCTCCGAGAATCGGAACTGGACCGGGCCGTAGGCCAGGTTCAGCGCGGCGGCCATCAGGGTGAGCACGGTGTAGACGGCGGCGATCATGGCGCCCTGCGCCAGAAATACCGCACTGCGGGACTGTTTTCTCATGTTGAATTCCTCCGTAGTTTTCTTTAAGGTCAGGAGCTTGCGACTGACCCCGCCTGAGCTGTAAGTAATATTTCAGGCAGTTCTCTTAATGTACTACAATTCATAGATAAAAGCAAGGTATCCATTAAGATTTCATAAAGCCTCGGAGTGGGAGGTCGAAAAACGTCACAAATTTCTCTTAAAAGTAGTGATCTATCACTGAAGTGGAAGGTCTGGCTGTGCTATGATAGAATAAAATCACAATATGGGAGAGGTCACAGATGATCTATCGACGGCTGCGGGATTTAAGAGAGGATCATGATTTAACACAAAACGAAATAGCGAGCCTGCTGCATGTGGTGCAGTCAAGGTATTCAAATTATGAACGCGGCGTCTCCAATATGCCGTTGGACTGCTTGGTGTGTTTGGCTGACTTTTACGGCGTCAGTACGGATTATTTACTGGGACGTACCAATATAAGCAAACCGTATCCTGTCACGAAACAGAGAAAAAACAATTGATAAAAACAGCCGGAGACATAGCGTAATCGTATGAATCCGGCTGTGCAATATCTGTTTGTCTGTTTAGAATGAAATAATAATGGGGGTTTCGCCCGCTGCGGCAGGCGACCAAAGGCGCCGCCTTTGGAATCTGCAATTTTTCGAGAAAAATTGAGGAAAGCTTTACATGAAGGAGCAAAACAGTCTTTGTCTTAATGGTGTAGGGTAAAACGTATTTCTCCGTTTCTGAAAAAGCGGCGATGCCTGTTTAGAACTTCGAGCGAGGCTTCAGCCTCCAGCGAGCGTCCTGACCGGAGGTCTATTCGTCGTCCTCTTCACCGGTCGGCTCCGGGACGTGCTTTTCGATCAGCAGCTTTGCGATGCGCCGGTCGTCCACCGCCATCACGGTCAGGGTCAGGCGGTCAAAGTCAATGCTTGGGTGCTCCTCCGGCTTGGGGATGCGGCCCAGCTGTTCCACCATAAAGCCCGCGATGGTATCGTAGTCGCCCTCCGGGATTTCCACGCCGACCAGGTCGGAGATTTCGTCGATGGGCGTGGTGCCGTCGACGGTGAATTTGTTATCGCCCACCTGAAAGATTTCTTCTTCCTCGTGGTCGTATTCGTCCTGAATATTTCCCACAATGGATTCCAAAAGGTCCTCCATCGTGATGATGCCCTCGGTGCCGCCGTATTCGTCCACGATAATGGCGATCTGCACCTTGCGCTCCGTCATCTCCGTAAAAAGCTGGCTGCATCGCTTGGTCTCCGGCACAAAATAGGCGGTGCGCATCAGGCTGGTAATCGGGGTGTCCTGCCGGGCCTCCTTGCCCACATACTGCAAAAGGTCCTTGACATAGACGATGCCCAAGATGGTGTCTAGGTCCTCGTGGTACACGGGGATGCGGGAGAAGCCCTCCTCGATGGAGAGGTTCACCACGTCCTGGATGGTGGCGGTATCCTCCACGGCGGAAACGTCGGTGCGGTGCGTCATCACCTCGTCGACGGTGGAATCGCTGAAGTCGAAGATATTGGAGATCATGTCCTTGGCGCTCTCGCCGATCACGCCCTTTTCCTCGCCCTGGTCCACCATCATCAGGATTTCCTCCTCGGTGACGGTCTGTTCATTCTGGTGGGGGTCAAAACCCATCAGGCGCAGCACCAGGTTGGTGGAATGCGTCAGGAACGAGATAAACGGATGGAACGCGGCGGAGACCCAGCGCAGGACCCCCACAAAGCGGAACGCCAGCTTCTCCGCGCGTTGCATGGCGATCTTTTTGGGAACCAGCTCGCCGAAGATCAGCGAGAAATAGGAGAGTATCAGCGTGACCAGCACGGTGGAGACGCCGGACAGCACGTCGTGGGGAATGGGCAGAAAAGAAAACAGGCCCGCCAGCTTTCCGGCAAAGGTCTGCGCAGCTGCGGCGGAGGTCAAAAAGCCCGCCAGCGTCACGCCGACCTGAATCGTGGCGAGGAAACGGCTGGAGTCCTTCGTCAGCTTCAAAATGCGTTTGGCCTTCTTGTTGCCCTCCTCCGCCATCTTCTTGACGCGGTTGTCGTTCAGCGTGATGACGGCGATCTCCGACGCGGCGAAAAACGCGTTGATCAGGATCAGCACGATCAGCAGGAGGATCGGAAGGAGGACGCCGGAGCTTTCAGCCGTCTGTGCGGCCTGCGCCCCCATGGACAGTAGGTGGCCCGCGGGTTCGGGAGGCATAAATTTTCCCCTTTCGGCAGGAAAAACCTGCATATTATAATGTTAGTATGGTAATTCTTATTGTAGCCTATTCAGCCGCCGGCTGTCAAACGGGCTGCGGGCGCGCGGGGCCGCAACGCGGCGCGCGGCGGCGAGGTTCGGGGGGCGCAGTACCGCAATCGGACGGAAACCGGCCCTGCGTGCCCCAAACGGGGGAATTCCGCCAAAAGCAGGAGGCGAAAGGAATTTTCTGGAAGGGGCCCGCTTGTTTCTTCCGACTTTATCCATACAAATCCCGTTTTTTCCTTTACATGCGCCATAAAAGATGCTAAAATTTAGATTGGTACAGTGTGGGTGTATTGTACCGGAAGAAATACAATATCCTTAAAGGAGGAAAATATTATATGGCAAGACAGAGAAAAACCATGGATGGCAACACGGCTGCCGCGCACGTATCGTATGCGTTTACAGACGTTGCTGCTATCTACCCGATCACCCCGTCCTCTCCGATGGCAGATGAGACGGACAAGTATGCTGCAGTAGGCAGAAAGAACCTCTTTGGTAGAGAAGTACAGGTCACCGAGATGCAGTCCGAGGCAGGCGCGGCCGGTGCGGTGCACGGCGCTCTTTCCGCCGGCGCGCTGACCACCACCTATACCGCTTCCCAGGGCCTTCTCCTGATGATCCCGAACATGTATAAGATCGCAGGCGAGTTTTTGCCGGGCGTCATCCATTGCTCCGCCCGTTCCCTCGCAACCCATGCGCTGAGCATCTTTGGCGATCACACCGATATCAACGCGTGCCGCCAGACCGGTTATGCGATGCTCTGCTCCAACAGCCCGCAGGAGGTCATGGACCTGGGCGCTGTAGCGCATCTTGCCGCTATCAAAGGCCGTGTGCCGTTCCTCCATTTCTTCGATGGTTTCCGTACATCCCACGAAGTTCAGAAGATTGAAACCTGGGACTATGAGGATCTGGCGGACATGCTGGACTGGGATGCGGTTGACGCATACCGCCGCCGTTCCCTGAACCCGGAGCATCCGGTTACCCGCGGCACCGCGCAGAACGACGATACGTTCTTCCAGGCGAGCGAGGCCGGCAATAAGTTCTATGACGCGCTTCCGGCGATTGTTGTGGACTACATGAACCAGGTCAACGCGAAGATCGGCACCGATTACAAGCCCTTCAACTACTATGGCGCGCCGGACGCGGACAAGGTCATCATCGCGATGGGCTCCGTCTGCGAGTGTGCGGAAGAAGTTGTGGACTACATGAACGCCGCCGGCGAAAAGGTCGGTATGGTCAAAGTTCACCTGTATCGCCCGTTTGTCGCGGATTATCTAATTGACGCTCTGCCGGAGACGGTGAAGAGCATCTCCGTGCTTGACAGAACCAGAGAGCCGGGCTCCGTCGGCGAGCCGCTGTATCTGGATGTTCTGGCTGCCCTGAGCGGCACAAAGTTTGGCGGCGTGAAGGTTCTGACCGGCCGTTACGGCCTCGGTTCCAAGGACACCACCCCGGCGCACATCGTTTCCGTATTCCGCAACATGGAGAGCGATTCCCCGAAGAAGCGCTTCACCATCGGCATCGTGGACGACGTCACCAACCTGTCCCTGGAAGTCAAAGAGAATCCGGACACCACGCCGAAGGGCATCACCTCCTGTAAATTCTGGGGCCTTGGCGCGGACGGCACCGTCGGCGCGAACAAGAACTCCATCAAGATCATCGGCGACCACACCGACATGTACGCACAGGGTTACTTCGCTTACGACTCCAAGAAGTCCGGCGGCCTGACGGTTTCCCACCTGCGTTTTGGCGATAAGCCGATTAAATCCACCTATTATGTCAGCAAGGCCGACTTTGTGGCCTGCCATAAGCCCTCCTATGTCGACGAGTACGACATGGTGCAGGACGTCAAGCCGGGCGGCAGCTTCCTGCTGAACTGCCTGTGGAGCGACGAAGAGCTGGACGAGCATCTGCCGGCCAGAATGAAGAAGTATATTGCGGAAAACAATATCAACTTCTACACCATCGACGGCGTGAAGCTGGGTAAGGAAATCGGACTGGGCAGCCGCATCAACACGATCCTGCAGTCCGCCTTCTTCAGCATTGCCAATATCATCCCGAAGGATGAGGCGATCCAGTATATGAAGGACGCCGCCACCAAGTCCTACAGCAAGAAGGGCGAAAAGATTGTCGCCATGAACCATGCGGCGATTGAGCGCGGCGCGACCGAGTATCACAAGGTCAACGTGCCGGAGTCCTGGAAGAACGCTGTGGACGCGGAGAAGGTTATCGCCGCGACCGAGGGCAATCCGGATACCGTCGCCTATGTGGACGGCTTCCTGAATCCCTGCAACAAATATAAGGGCAACGAGCTGCCGGTTTCCGCCTTTGTCAACCTGGGCATGGAAGACGGCACCGCGCCGAACGGCTCCTCTGCTTATGAGAAGCGCTGCATCGCCATCGACGTTCCGAACTGGGTACCGGAAAACTGCATCCAGTGTAACTTCTGTTCCTATGTCTGCCCGCACGCGGTTATCCGCCCGATGGTCATGACAGAGGAAGAGGCGAAGAACGCGCCGGCCAGCCAGCAGTATAAGGACATGACCGGTATGCCGGGCATGAAGTTTGCAATCACGATCTCCGCGATGGACTGCACAGGCTGCGGTTCCTGCGCGCAGGTTTGCCCGGGCATGAAGGGCGAGAAGGCTCTCGTCATGAAGTCGATGGAATCCCAGCTGCCGAGCCAGGAAGGCTTCAACTACGGCCGCAAGCTGGCTCCGAAGCCGGAGGTCCTCGAGAAGTTCAAGGAGGCCACCGTCAAGGGCAGCCAGTTCAAGCAGCCGCTGCTTGAGTTCTCCGGCGCGTGCGCAGGCTGCGGCGAGACGCCGTACGCCAAGCTGGTCACCCAGCTCTTCGGCGACAGAATGTTCGTCGCCAATGCGACGGGCTGTTCCTCCATCTGGGGCGGTTCCGCACCGTCCACCCCGTACACCATGAACGAAAAGGGCCACGGCCCGGCATGGTCCAATTCCCTGTTTGAGGACAACGCGGAGTTCGGCCTCGGCATGACGCTGGCACAGAACGCGGTGCGCGGCAGACTGGCCGAGTATGTGGAGAAGATCGCTGCTTCCGAGCAGGCTTCCGCAGAGCTGAAGGACGCTTGCAAGACCTATCTGGATACCTTTGATAACAGCAGCACCAACCGCGCCGCCACCGACGCTCTGATTCCGGAGCTGGAGAAGGCTGCCGCGGCAGGCTGTGAGCTGTCCCAGAAGGCCCTGAAGGACAAAGATTTCCTCGCGAAGAAGTCCATGTGGATCTTCGGCGGCGACGGCTGGGCATATGACATCGGCTTCGGCGGCCTGGATCATGTCATCGCTTCCGGCGAGAACGTGAACATCCTGGTGTTCGATACCGAAGTGTACTCCAATACCGGCGGCCAGGCTTCCAAGTCCACCCCGATCGGCTCCGTGGCGCAGTTCGCGGCAACCGGTAAGGCGACGAAGAAGAAGGATCTCCCGGCAATCGCGATGAGCTATGGTTACGTCTATGTGGCGCACATTGCAATGGGCGCGGATATGAACCAGACCATCAAGGCGATCAAGGAAGCGGAGAGCTACAACGGCCCGTCCCTGATCATCGCTTACGCGCCCTGCATCAACCACGGCATCAAGGGCGGCATGAGCATCGCGCAGAAGGAAGAGAAGAAGGCGGTTGAGGCTGGTTACTGGCAGAACTTCCGCTACGATCCGAGACTCAAGGAAGAGGGCAAGAATCCGTTCATGCTCGACAGCAAGGCGCCGACCGCCAGCTATCGCGACTTCATCATGGGCGAGGTTCGTTACAACTCCCTGACCCGTGCGTTCCCGGAGCGTGCGGAGAAGCTCTTCACAGAAGCGGAGCAGGTAGCCAAGGAGAACTACGAGCATCTTGAGAAGCTCGCAAAAGGCATTACCGAATAAGATCAATCGCATCGATCCGCATAGACCTTTGTGACGGAACAGGTGAGCCCCCGGCTGCAATCGCAGCCGGGGGCTTTTTTATGCACGGAGATAAAAACAAGCCCGGAAAGAAACCCTGCAAGAGGAGTTCTTTCCGGGCCTGTTTTATAAGAGAGGCGAATGCAGCGTTAAGAAACCGTGACGGAACAACAGCGAACCGGCGCTTGTCCGGGGAAGGAAGCGTACACGTTGGTGCTGCCCGGCGCGACGCCCCGTACGGAGACATAATAGTTGCCGCCGCTGTAGTGCAGGCCGCAGGTGGCGAGCACCTCCCCGTTGCCTGTGGTAAAAGTCGGGACCTGCAAAGCTCCCTGCGGTTTGAGCAGAAAGGTGTATGTGTCCCCGGCCTTCACAGAAATCTGCTCCGGCGTATCGCTGGTGAGGGAAGGGGTTCCGGCCGTATTGCCGGTTAAAAAGATGGCGCAGTATTCGTCCAGTGTAATGCCGAAGTTATAAATGGCCGCTGCGGCCTCCTTGCCCACATACCGCCAGTGCCATTCCTCCGTCTTATAGCCGGTGATCGGCTGCGATCCCTCCGGGTAGTGAATGATGAAGCCGTATTTGTGGATGTTGTCCTTTGCCCATTGGTATTCGGCGGTCTGTCCAAAGCGGTTGTAAGGCTGCGTTGCGTTTTTGACGTCGACCACCAGGCCGGTCTGGTGGTCGGAATGCCCTGCCCGTGCGCTGTAAATATCCGCGCCTGCCGCGCCGTCCCGCGCGGCATAGCGCGCGTACAGGGACTTTTGCGTGGAATAGCTGCGGTAGGCCGACTGCGCCCGGATGGTATAGCCCGCCGCCCCGGCGTCTGCACACAGGGCTTCAAAGGCGTCCGCCGCCTCGCGCCGCATCTGGTTGGCGGAACCGGCGGCCAGGCTGGGGGATAAACTGCGCAGGTCGGCGGGCGCGTAGCCGTCCGGCAGCTTCCAATATTTGTTGCAGAGAACCAGCAGGCTGTCCGGGTCGGCCACGGTCTGTATATCCGTGTAAAACGGACGGTTCAGGCCGATGTTGACCTGCGTCACCACATCCCACGCCTCCAGCTCCGGGTGTTTTTGCTGATAGGCAAGGTAATCCGCCCGGTTGCTTTCAAGATAATGCAGACAGGCGGCATACGGGTCGGCTTCCGGTTGATCGTACCGGGCCGTTTCGTGGTAGGGCATGTCCGCGGGCGGTGCGGAGTCGGACGACTGTTTAAAAAAGGGAGCGGTTGACAGCATTGGGAAGGAAAGGGCCATCGCTACCAGTAAAAATTGTTTGAAGGAATACATGGTTCTGTTTCTCGCTTTCTGTATGTATGGCTGCTGTGATTGAACGCATCATGAGAGATGCAAAGTGATTTCAACGATTTCAGGGAGGGATAATATGAAAAACCGGTTCAGTCGTCGGATGCGCGGGCTGATTCTGTGTCATAAAATTTTTGCTTGCAGAAGGGATGTTGGCTGGAACAATAAAAGCAGCCTGACGAATGTATGCTGCGCCTGATCTTTTTGGTCTGGTTGCGGTTCCCTGCGGCCTCAGACAATCAATGCGATTTGCTTAAACTTGCCTGTTGAGCGGAAAGATTACCTGTATTTTACACTTTTTTTGGAACGGATGGAAGCTTTTCGGATAAAAGACATTGCGGATTGACGGGGGTTAAGAAGGTAACAGGTGTTTACGCACATCTTCAAGCCCTCTTAATGTTAATACCAATTAGATGTCGGTTTTCTTGCAGAGGCTGTGCGAAATAGCTGGATTTTATAGATTTTGCGTGTGCGGATCGGCTTAGAAAAGCAGGGTTTTGATCTGGTTTCCCGATCGGTATTGAGATAAATAAAACAAACTTTACGCTGAAATGTGTTCTGCATTTGCTTTTAGTAATACAAATTGACGTCCTTTATCTGACGAAAGTGAAAAAAATTACAGCTTGCACAATCCGTTGACATTCCGCAATCCTGTGGTACAATATATGGTATGCCACGGCGGAGCAAAGGAAACGATCCCCATAGGGGCCGCCGGCTAAACATATAAGTGATACGGAAGGATGACATCCCATGGGAGTTTCAGAAAATGCCAGACTGGTGCTGGAAAAACGATATTTAATCCGGGACGCGGAGGGTAACACGGTGGAGACGGTGGACGGCATGTTCCAGCGCGTGGCGGGCGCGATCGCCTCGGCGGACCTGCTGCACGATAAAAACGCGGATGTGGAGCAGACGAAAAAAGTATTTTATGACCTGATGACCGATTTGGAGTTCCTGCCGAACTCCCCCACGCTGATGAACGCGGGCCGCCCGTTGGGGCAGCTCTCCGCGTGCTTTGTGCTGCCGGTGGAGGACAGCATGGACGCGATCTTCGAGGCGATCAAGCAGGCCGCGCTGATCCACAAGAGCGGCGGCGGCACGGGCTTTTCCTTCTCGCGCCTGCGCCAGAAGGGCAGCACCGTCAACTCGACCGGCGGCGTGGCGTCCGGGCCGATCAGCTTTATGAAGGTGTTCAACATGGCGACGGAGGCCGTCAAACAGGGCGGCACCCGGCGCGGGGCCAATATGGGCATCCTGCGCGTGGACCATCCGGACATTCTGGAGTTTATCGACTGCAAGAGCAGCAACGCGGAGATCACCAATTTCAATATTTCCGTCGGCCTGACGGAAGCGTTCATGAACGCGGTCGAGACCGGCGGCGACTATGAGCTGGTGGACCCGCATACCCGGCAGGTGGTGAAGAAGCTGCGCGCGCGGGATGTGTTTGAGCGCATCGTGGACGCGGCGTGGCGCAACGGCGAGCCGGGCATCATCTTTCTGGACCGCCTCAATCGCGACAATATTGTGCCGTCCCAGGGGGAGATTGAATCCACCAATCCCTGCGGCGAGCAGCCGCTGCTGCCGTATGAGTCCTGCAACCTGGGCTCCGTCAACCTGACCCGCATGCTGAAGGAGCAGGACGGTACATATGTGTTTGACTGGGAGAAGCTGGAGCGCACTGTCAGGCTGGCGGTGCATTTCCTGGACAATGTAATTGACGTCAACAAATATCCGTTGGACAGCATCGACTTTGTAACCAAGCAGACGCGTAAAATCGGGCTGGGCGTGATGGGCTGGGCGGACAGCCTGCTTCTGATGGGGATTCCCTACAATTCGGATGAAGCGGTCGCGCTGGGCGAAAAGGTGATGAAGTTTATCACGGCCTGCGGGCGCGAGGAGAGCGCGGCCCTCGCGGTGCAGCGCGGCGCGTTTCCGCTGTTTGAAGAGAGCATCCTGCCGCAGGAGACGCCCCAGCGCAACGGGACCATCACAACCATCGCGCCCACGGGTACGCTTTCCATCATTGCGGGCTGTTCCTCCGGCGTGGAGCCGGTCTTTGGCTACGTCTATATCCGCAATATCATGGACGGCACGGAGATGGTGGAGGTCAACCCCATCCTGCGGGCGGAGCTGGAGAAGCGCGGTCTGTATTCCGACGAACTGATGAAGCGGATTGCAAAAGAGGGAACCATCGCGCATATTGAAGAGCTGCCGGAGGATTTGCGGCGTGTGTTCGTTTCCGCGCACGACATCAGCCCGGAAGACCATATCTGTATGCAGGCGGCGTTCCAGCGCGGCACGGATAACGCGGTTTCCAAGACGGTCAATTTCTGTCACGATGCAACGCGGGAAGAGGTGGCGGAGGCGTACAGCCTGGCTTTCCATCTGGGCTGCAAGGGCGTCACCATCTACCGCGACGGCAGCCGCAGCGAGCAGGTGCTGAACATCGGCAAGGTCAAAAAGGACGGGGAAGCCGAATCCGGGGCGCCTGCGGGCCCGATTGTGCCGCGCCCGCGTCCGGACCTGGTGCAGGGGATTACGGAGCGCGTGCAGATCGGCTGCGGCAACCTGTATATCACCGTGAATTACGACGACAAGGGCATCTGCGAGGTCTTCACCAACACCGGCAAGGCCGGGGGCTGCCCGTCCCAGAGCGAGGCGACGGCGCGCCTGGTTTCCATCTCTTTGCGCAGCGGCATCGATGTGAAGACCATTGTCAACCAGCTGCGCGGTATTCGCTGCCCGTCCACGATCCGCCAGCCGGGGCTGAAGTGCACCTCCTGCCCGGACGCGATCGCCCGGGTGATCGAGAAGGTCTGGAAGCAGCAGGTGGAGCTGGGCAGCTGGAAGGAATTTGCCGCGCCCGCACCGCAGCCGCGCGGCAAGGTCGATATTGCGGGCCGGATGCATTTCTGCCCGGAGTGCGGCGAACAGCTGGAGCACGAGGGCGGCTGCGTGACCTGCCGCCAGTGCGGTTATTCGCATTGTTCTTAATTAGAAGAGAAGGACACGCTGCCAAACAGCCCTTTTGTTTACCTTGCGGGTTATTGCTGAAACGTGTTTTTCCGCTTTTCTGAGAAGCGGGACCTGCGGTCGGCTCGCACCTGCGGTGATGTTCATTTTTCATCTTGCAGGCAATGGCTAAAATGTATTTATCCACCTTTCGAAAAGGTGGCGGGATCAAAGGGCAGCGCCTTTTGCCGCTCCTCGCAAGGAGCGGAACGTACAACGTCTCCGGGGCCATTGCAGAATACCAAACTGTAACGTCCCCTTGGGCTATTTCAATGAGAAGTTGTCTCACAATTGCGAGTATACAAAAAAATGGCTGGATCAAAGCGATCCAGCCATTTTTTTGTGCAAACATCCTTGTGATACAGCCCCTTATTCTTCTTTCAATACACGAATATAACTTTTAACCAGTTCGATTTTCCGCTCTGATAAATCGCTGACATCCACCGGCTTCTCAACACCGCCGTAAAATCTCGAAATTGGCACACGGAAGAAACCTGCCAGCTTCAATAAATTTTGCTGCGAGATATTGGTTCTTTGACTTTCATAATTTGCAATCGTTGACTGTGGGATTCCTACCAGTTCCGCCAAATCTTTCTGGGAGAGCCGCCGTGCAATTCTTAATTCATACAGGGTCTGGCTAAATGTTGGGTAGGCCATGAATGCTAACCCCTCTCCAACAATCTGACAGCGGCGGAATACGGGTGATAAGAGAGTGCTTATAAATGGTTTTATTCAAGCCTCTATCTACAGAGGGAGACAGCCATTCCCGATCTTTGAAATCGCCCATCAGTACCCGCCTTTCTGCTTTGTATATGAATGATTATATTACCTTATGAACTTAAAAACAATTCACATAAGTTAACTAAGGTTCATTTGCTTATTAAGCTTGGTAAAGGTGGCTTGAATGTGAAAGTTTTCCAAGGGTAAATGGAGGAAAAAGTTTATCATAGAAGGTTTTAATAGGTCTGCAGAAAAGAAGCTCCTCTGGAAAGCGATTTAAAAAGGCAGATAGGTCGAGCAGAAAGAGAAACATTGAGTAGACTGTTAAGTTTTATAAAAAAGGAACAGGAGATCTCTTTAGAAGAATGTTTTGTGGATGGCTTTTTGTTAGGAGTACGAATGACTTTAGGTTTCAAATAAAAAAGAAACCCTTTACCAAATCATACGGTAAAAGATTTCTTAGTATGTAAATGAAAATATATTTAATTGGCTTTCTTCAAAGCGTCAATATCCTCGCGCATTTCCATGGTAACGCGTTCCAAAACCTTAACGCGGCTCTTCAACTCCGCTTGTTCAGCAACGTCTGGCAGGCGCTGTAAAATGTCGTGGTGCCCTTCCGCGATCTTTTTGATGTCCGGCACAACGGTGGTTTCAATAATGGCGTTGACCTGATTGATGATCCGCTTTTCAAGGTCAATGAATGTTTGGTCAATCTTAGAAAATCTCTGGTCAATTTCGGAGAATTTCTGCTCCATCCGGCCTGTAATACGTTTTTCCTGTTCCGCCAGCTTTTGATCCACCTGACCGATAATGCGCGTCTCCTGTTCCGTCAGCTTTTGATCCACCCGGCCAATAATGCGCGTCTCCTGCTCCGCCAGCTTTTGATCCACCCGGCCAATAATGCGCGTTTCCTGCTCCGCAAACTTTTGATCCACCCGGCCAATAATGCGCGTCTCCTGCTCCGCAAACTTTTGATCCACCTGACCAATGATGCGCGTTTCCTGTTCCGCCAGCTTTTGATCCATCAATTGTGCGATCGCCAGCAAATCGTTTTGATCCAGCATATTCCCAACCCCTTCCCAATGCAATCAGTATAGCATGTTCCCACAGCGTTCTCAAGGGAAAAGACTTCGCCGTCATTATTTTTCACAGAGGTCGTTTTGACTGTCTATCCCGCGCAAATTGCCCGCTTTTTCCTCAATACAGTAGCGCGGACGGGCTTTGACCTCGCTGTAAATTTTGCCGATATATCCGCCCACCACGCCAATGCAGAGCAGCTGGATGCCGCCAAGCAGCCAAATGGAGGAGACGGTGGCGGTCCAGCCCGCCACGGCGTTGCCGGTGAAATAGGAGATCAGAGCGTAAATCAGCCCGAAGACGCTCAGTACGGAGACGAAGATGCCCAGCCGGGAAATGATTTTCAACGGCTTAACGCTGAACGAGGTGATGCCATCCAGCGCAAAGGAGATCATCTTCTTCAAAGGGTATTTGGATTCGCCGGCAAAGCGCTCGTGCCTGTCATAGTAGACGTAATCGCTGCGAAAGCCGATCAGCGGCACGATGCCGCGCAGAAACAGATTGACTTCGCGGTACTCGGAGAGTGCGTCCAGCGCCCGGCGGCTCATCAATCGATAGTCCGCATGGTTGTAGACGACCTCCACGCCCAGAATCCGCATAACTTTATAAAAGCCCTGGGCAGTGCTTCGCTTAAACGCGGTGTCGGTTTCACGCTTTTTTCGTACGCCGTATACCACGTCGCAGCCTTCCTGATATTTTGTTACAAATTCATCCAGCACCTCAACGTCGTCCTGCAGGTCCGCGTCCAGACTGATAGCGCAGTCGGCGTGCAGGCGCGCTTCCATCAGGCCCGCCAGAAGGGCGTTTTGGTGCCCGCGGTTGTGCGCCAGCTTCAGGCCCGCAACACGGGCGTTCTCTTTGCTGAACTGTTCAATCAGTTCCCAGGTGCGGTCCTTGCTGCCGTCATCCACCAGGAGCATGCGGCTGGCCTCGTCCGCCAGACCGGCGGCCTGCATGGTCTGCAGTTTTTTTGTCAGGCGCTTCACCGTTTCCGGAAGGACCTCTTCTTCGTTATAGCATGGAATCACCAGGTATACCGTCGGCATCCGGCGACGCCTCCCTTCTCATTTATTGTCTTTGTCATCTTTTTTGCCGGACGCGCCGGCCAGGGTAAAGAAAAATCCGAAAATGGCGAGGATCACGCCGATCACTACGGAGCTGCTGGAAGCGAGGATCAGCGCGATGCCGAATAAAATTGCCGCGATGCCCAATAATTGCAGCCGGATCTGATTCATTCCACATGCCCCTTTCTGTTCAGGCCGCCCTTGACATGAAACAGCCGGCGGCGGGCCGGCGCTTCCGGATCGCAGCGGCGGGTGAAGAACCAGTAGAAGCCCAGCAGCAGAAAGCCGCCCAGACTGACAAATGCGCCGAGCTTCAGTCCCGGCGTTTCATAAGTAAAGCGGATGGTGCTTTCGCCCGCGGGAACGCGCACTGCCATAAAGCCGATATTGACCTGCTCGATCTGCGCGGGCTGTCCGTTGACCTGCGCGCTCCAGCCGCCCTCGTACGGCACGCTGAAAAAGACCAGCCGGTCCTTGTCCGCTGTGATTGCGGCGGTAAAGCCCTGGTTGTCGCGCGTGAAGGAAGAGCAGGACATACTCCGGCGCGCCAGACAGTCGGCATAGTAACCGGATTTTGTATAGGTAACGGCTTTGGCGTCCTCAAAGTGGTTGAGGATATCGCCGTAGCGCAGAGCCTGCCCGTCGTCCAACACCATGGTTTTGAGCAGAAGCAGGTGCCGGTCGTCCTGCGGCGTGTTTTCATATTCCTCTCTGGTGATATAACTGTCGTAGCAGAAGCCCATCGGAATATAATACTCGTTTTCCCAGATGTCAAAACCGTTGCGGGTATCGACAAAGTTCCAGCCGGGCATTTTGGTTTCTTCGTCCTCTTCGAAGGTTTTGCCGGTTTTAACGGGGTCCAGCAGCCAGCGGCACGAAGTGAAGCCGCGCAGGCCGTAGTATTTGACGTCCGGCCGGGAGGCGACGTCGCGCTGCACGCCGATGGTGGGGTAAAATTCCATCAGAGAGCCGGGCACGATACTGTGAAAGGCCTGAATGGTGGGAAGCTGGAAAAACATCGCCTGGTTGTCCATGCCGTCGTAGACGTCGATGCGGCTGTTTTCCATGCCCTCCAATTGTAAGTCCCTGCCGCCGTTGAGCGAGTAGGGCAGCATATGGATGTGGTTGTCTGCGCTCTGCGTTTTCCCCAGTGCGATGAAGTACAGGGAATAGATTACGGTGATCACCGCGACGCCGCACATGCAGGTTTTGGCAAACTGCCTGACCCATCCCTTCCAGCGCTTTCGCGGAATAAAGACACGGCCGCGCGCCAGCTCGGCCTGCCTGCGCAAGCGGAGGTAGGGCAGGTTCCGCAGCAGAATGGTAAGCAGCAGCAGGCTGAGCATGGCAATCGCCACATACGCCCAGAAACGGGAAGGATATGCTTCCAGACCGATGCTGAAGCTTTCCACCCCGTCCGTTGTCTTGGTCTGGACCATCAGGCCGATGGGAAGGGCAATGCCCATTGTGATGCCGGCGGTCCATTTGATCGCGCGCTTCCAGTCGGTTTTTTCGTATTCCAGGGAGGTCAGCGTGGCCAGCGTTATCATCAGCGTGAGCATGTAGAACCAACGCGCGTAGTAGCTGGAGTTAAAGAGCTGGAACGCGGAGTTTAAAATGGGCACAAACGCCATCAGGAACAGCAGGGGCAGCAGCGTTTTAACCCAGTGCTTGCGTCGGCTCTGCAGCAGGCCAATCACACCGGTCATGCTGAACAGCGGCAGCCATGCGCCCAGGGAGGCCCATTTTGACTCGGAGTCGGGGGTAAAGTTGGGCCGCGCGGGGATGTCCGGCGGGAAAAAGAAACATTCCAGGATGTGGATGTAGCGCTGGTTCCATCCGTAGAGCAGAGCGCCCCAGCCGCTGGGCGGATTGTCCACGCGGGGATTCTGCACGACACAGAGAATCGTCGGGATCAGCAGGACGCAGGAACAGAGTACGCCAAGGACCGACTCGCAGAACAGAAGCAGAAAATCGCGGAGGGAAATTTTCCAGCTCCTGGTGAGCAGGCGCAGAAAAAAGTAGATCAGGCAGAATACCACCTGTCCCACAAAGAAATAATAGTTGACAAAGCAGCAGGTAAAGACCATCAGGGAGAAGACGCCGCGCCGTTTCGTGGCCATATACTCGTCAAGCGCCCAGAGCAGCAGAGGGAAGAAGACGATCGCTTCGTGAAAATGGTTGAAAAAGATGTTATAGACGGAGAACCCGGAAAACGCGTACAGCATGCCGCCCAGCACGGCGTAATCCGGCGTTTTGACGTACCGCTTCAGGTAGATAAACCCCGTGAGCGACGCACAGCCGAATTTGAGAATCAGCAGCGGCCCCATCAGATAGGGAACGGCCTCGCTGGGGAAGGGAAGCGTCAGCCAGAAGAACGGGCTTCCCAGCAGATAAAAGGAATAGGAGCCGATAAAATTGGCGCCCAAGTCGGTTGTCCAGCTCCAGCCGGTGTTGCCGCTGCGAATCGCGTCGTGGCACATCTGGTAAAACGGGACCTGCTGCACGTTAAAGTCGCCGTAGAACAGGAAATGCCCGTTGTCTAAAAGGATAAATGGAAGAAAGAATACAAAGGAAATCCCCATGCCGTAGAGCAGGGCTTTCCAATAATAGCCGGAGGCTTTTTCGGAAAAACGCAGTCGCGTCACAGAATCACCTGACTTTCATATTTTCACGGCTGATGGCCGTTTTCTTTTGGGAGAGTGGTAATTTTATCCACAAGATGGTATCATTATAGCACACTCAATCTGCAATTCCTTTTTTAGAACGGAATTTGTTTTCTTAAAATTTGCAGCCGGAATGATGGAATGGTTACGCAGCTTTCAGAAGTTTCGCTTATTATAGCATATTCATCTGACGGAACAAAGCAAAATATGCGGACGGGACCGGCGCGTCAGGGCGCTTACGGTTTCCGAAACCCGCGCGCAGGGATCAACTTTTTGACCTGTTAAAGCATCTAAAGAAAGAATGGGTCCGCCGCGCCGCGGACAGAGGGAAAGAGGATGTCACATTTTTTTGCCATGTTATCGAGAATGAAATACATTGACCGCTGGGGCCTGATGCGCAATACCCGGCGGGAAAATTTATGCGAGCACAGCTTTGAAACGGCGGTCATTGCGCATGCGCTCGCCGTTTTGCGCAATGCACGCTTTGGCGGAAGCGTCAGCCCGGAACGCGCCGCCGTGCTGGCGCTGTTCCACGACGCGCCCGAAATCCTGACGGGCGACCTGCCCACGCCGGTCAAATACTACAACCCGGAGATCCGCGGCGCGTACAGGGAAGTAGAACTGGCGGCGGAACGCAAGCTGCTGAACATGCTGCCGCAGGATATGTGGCCCGCCTATGCGCCGCTGCTCTGCGAAGGGGAAGAAGAGGCGGCGCTGCGCAAGCTGGTGAAGGCGGCGGACAAGCTCTCCGCGCTGATCAAATGCGCGGAGGAGCGCGGCATGGGAAATACCGAATTCAGCAAGGCTGAGCTGTCTTTGCAGCGCGCGGTGCGGGAAATGCATCTGCCGGAAGCGGATTGCTTCCTGGAGGAGTTCTTGCCGTCCTATGCGCTGACGCTGGACGACACCTCGGTGGAAGTGGGGCCGTAAAAAACGGGAAATAAAAAATAGCTGGGTTTTCCCAGGTCCTGAGTGCTTTTAGATGAACCCGACAGAAAGGAATTTTTTTGTTACGTTCAAAGGTGAAAAATCTAAATGATTTTCTTAATGTAATAAAAAATTTGTCGTTGTATGAAAGCAAACGGCTTTTTGATTTGTGTTGCCATATAGAGGCGTTTATTTTGTTAAATGTCCGCCGGAAAACTGCTGTATGCATCAGACAGATACAAAGAGCGTTGCTTTGCAATTTTAGAATTTTAATAAATAAAATTTTACAGGAGAATTGTTTTTTCGCCGGAATCCGGTATACTATACCTGTTATACGTGAATTTATCAACGGCCTTCGGGCCGCGATCTAAGGAATGATATTGTGAACCAAACGACCAAACAAAAGAGAATGCGTCTGATCCGCAACATTGCCGTGCTGGTCCTGAGCGTGATCATGCTGATCGGCGGCGTCGGCTGTGTGTATGTGGATGTTATGCTCGGACAAATTGGCTATATTGATGATACCAAGCTGTCCAGCTTGCCGAGCATTTCGCTTCCAGCCGATTCCGAAACCAGCAGCACAACGGAAAGCACCGCCAGCGAGGACCCGATTCTCGGCGAACTCGGTACACTGGGCGGCTTGTACCACGACGACGCGATCACCAATATATTGCTTCTGGGCGTGGACGATTACCAGTCGAACGACGTGGGACGCAGCGACAGCATGATGCTGGTTTCCGTGGACAAGCGCCACGAAAAGCTGAAGGTCACCAGCTTCATGCGCGATATGTATGTGGCGATCCCCGGCTATAGCAGCAACAAGCTTAATGCGGCGTATCCGCTTGGATATTCAAAAAACGGCGCCGGCGGGGGCGGAGCGCTGGCGGTTTCTACCATTGAAGCCAATTTCGGTGTGGATATTGACCGATTTGTGCTGGTGAACGACTCGGCGTTTAATGAAATCATTGACAATCTGGGCGGTGTGGAGATCACGCTCACCGCGGCGGAGGCCCGTCTGGTCAACCAGTATTCCGGCGATCCGCGCCGCAACCTGAAGGCGGGGACGTTTAACCTCAGCGGTAAGCAGGCGCACTACTATTCCCGCATCCGCGCGATCGGCGACGATTTTGAGCGCACGGAGCGCCAGCGCAAGGTGCTCGCCAGCCTGGTTGATAAATTTAAATCGGCGGATATCGGTACCATTAACAACGCGCTGTACAAATGCCTTGGCTTGGTGAAAACCAACATGACCAAAGACGAAATTTTGTATCTTGCGGCGAACTCTTTAACCTACATGAATTATGAGATGCAACAGCACCGCGTACCCGGGGATACGGAATACTACAACGCCAATGTGGCGGTTGGTTCCGTGCTGGTGCCGGACCGCAAAGCGTGTTCCAAGTCGCTGGCGGCGTTCATCTTTGAAAACGATCTGCCGGAGAAATCATAAAAAACGAAAAGAAAAAGGATTTGAGATCAAACGGTCTCAAATCCTTTTTATATTGCTCCGTTTGGCGGTGTACTTAATATTAAGAAAGAAAACAGATCCCAAACACACAAAGCCGTTGATACGCGGCAGCGTGATGTTGAGACAGGGACGTTTGACTTTTGCACAGGCCGATATTAGAATAAAAGAAAACAAATTTGCGGACCTGATCAACAGACGCTGTGGAGGATTACCTTGAAAATAGAGATAAAAGAGCTGAAAAAATCGGATGTTCCAAAGGCGATTCAATTTGCGATAACCGGGATGCATTTTAACTGGTATCTGGACAGTAAATTTTTACTGAACCTCTATGGAAGATATTTCTGGTATTTGGAGATCACCCGCGCCACGCAGGTGCTTGCGGCATATGTGGACGATCAATTCACAGGCGTACTGCTCGCGGAAATGAAAGGCGAGAAGAAAACGCAGCCGTCTTTCTGGAAGCTGCGCTATGTCAAACTGTTTGATGCGCTGCAGCGCGCTTTTTTTAAAGGCGGTGCGGGCGTATACGATAAAACCAACAAGGCCATGCTTGCGGAATATCTGAAAAATCATTCACCCGATGGGGAGCTGGTCTTTTTGGCCGCTGACCCGGATAGGAAAGTCAAAGGGATTGGAAGCGCGCTGCTCTCCGAGTTTGCGCGCAGAGAGAAAGGCAAAACGATTTATCTGTTTACAGATGACGCCTGCACTTACCAGTTTTATGAACACAGAGGCTTTGAACGCTCGTGTCAAACAGATATCGTCCTCGATATGGGCAAGAAACAGGTTCCATTAAAATGCTTTATTTACAGCAAGACGCTGTAATGACAAATTCGGGTTGAATGGATAAAACAGGGAAGGGGGAACGCCTGTGACACCGCGGAAAGAAACAAAAGAGACTACGACTGTGCAGGAAAAAGTGCTGGGCACGGCCATTCTGGCGGCGGCGACGGCGCTCTTTGTGGCTTTTACCGTATTCCTGGGCCGTCCCCTTCTGGAGATGGCGCAAAACCCGGAGGCCATGGAGACCTTTTTGGCAGAATGGGGCGCGCTGGGCCGGTTGGTCTTCATCGGCGTCCAGATGCTGCAGAGCCTGCTGCCCATTCCGCTGGAGCTGACCACCGTGGTGGGCGGCTATGTATTCGGTCCGGTGGAAGGCACGCTGCTGACTATGTGTGCGGTGCTGCTGTCCACCACGCTGATTTTCCACATCACCAAACGGTGGGGCGCCAAGCTGCTGAATCTGTTCTTCCCGCCTTCCCGGCAGGAGAAGCTGCGGATTTTCCGCAATCCCAGGCTGCGGAACGCGCTGACCTGGGTGATTTTTTTGATTCCCGGCACACCCAAGCGCCTGTTTGTCTTTTCCGCGGGCCTGGTCCCGCAGAGCTTCGGCAGGTTCCTGCTGATTTCCACCGCTGCGCGCCTGCCCACGATTGTCGCCTGCAATTTTGGCGGCCATGCAATCGGAGAGGGACAATACGAACAGGCGATTACAATACTGGTTATACTAATCGTATTGAGCGCCGTGGGCGCGTTTGTCTATTGGGCGGTCAGCCGGCGGAAAAAAGACCGCTCATGACGGGTACAGGATACGGGAAATCTTGTCCGCATCCTTTTTCAGGACGTAGACGTAATACATGGCGGGAATCTGTAACGGAGACGGTTCTCCGCTGAACCGCTGGCGGCTGGTGGAATCCCCCGGCAGAGGGGCAGTGATCGCGCGGGGAGCCTTGACCTGATTTTTATATGGAATATGATGTTCCCGCAGGGCGTTGCACAGCCGGGCGCTTTCCTCACAGGAAGCGCCGCTGTAAACAAGCTTCCATCTCCAGAATAACAGCATGAGAATCCCTCCGCTCTTTTTTCTTCATCATAGCGCCGTACAAATTCTTTGTCAACAATTTGTACGGTTGTTTAAGCGGGGATGAAAAAGTTTCTCATAAAGGGTGAAAAGAATGCTACAGAACCAGGCTGACGTAAGGGAGATCAATATACATGGCATGACGGCGGGCGACGCAAAACGCCGCCTGGAGCAGTTTCTGACGAAGCTGCCAAGCGGCGTTTCAGAGGTCGTGGTCATCCACGGGTACAATGGCGGAAAGGTCCTGCAGGAAATGGTGCGCCGCCGGCTGAAGCATCCGCGCGTGCGGGCCAAGCTGCTCAGTCTGAATCCGGGAGAAACGCATCTGCTCATACGGGACGTACCGGCGCGTCCCCGTCATTGTAACCGTGTGAACGAATAACGCATCACACGCTGCAGCCGTTCCCGCCCTTTTTTGATATGTTTGGACACAGTCCCCGCGGTCAGACCCAGGGTTTCCGCCACCTCGTTGACGCTTTTACAGTCAAAGTAGCGCAGTGTGATGCAGGTGCGCTGGCGTTCGGTCAACTCCCCCTCGATTGCGTTATGTAAGGTTTGCAGTATCCGGCGGTATTCCGTATCGGCTTCTTCGCCGCTCCGCGGCGCGACAAGCCTGTCCCCGAAGAGGTCGAGGCTCAAATTGGACTTCCGTCTCATCGTCTTCCTCCGTTCTCAATCAGAAACCGCCCGGTGTGCAGGCAGTCCAGATACATGGCGTACAGCAGTGCGATGCGCGCGCTGTACGCATCGGTTTGGGAATCGTCTTTCTGTTTGGCTTCCCGCCGGAGAGTGCGGACACGGTCCCGCAATCGCTCCGCTTCCTGCAAATAGGCGGTCCCCCAGTCAATATAGTTCATGGTGTGTTCTCCTAATAGTATCTTTATAAGATATGATATCTTTATGTTAACACTGCGGGTGAAAAATGTCAACCTTGAGGTGAACAAATGTTTCCAAAAAATTTTGAAAACCCCCTTGACAAAATGCAAAAGAGTGCGTATACTATAGTACAGAGTTACAGGACAGAACAATCGTAAGTTTGCGCGATATATTTGAATAAGCGCCATGCACTTTGCATACTGTCAGGATTGACAGTCGGGTCCGTAAATTCCAGCCATTGAAGAGCAATCTTCAATGGCTTTTTTATTTTAGCATATAAAAAATGCCCCGGATTACACCGGAGCGTCATAGGGAAGCAAACCATTGATTGGTCACGGTATCGCAATTGGCAGAATGCTGAATGTTTGGCAGTATATAAACGCTACCCCTGCTCTCTGCGGGAGAAGCGTTTATACACTGTCAGTCTTTATGTATAAAAATATGGTATAATACCGGCTCTTTTACGTGAATAATTTTCACGGGATCATTGTGGGCGTCGGTATTCGAAACCATTCAAATGCTGTTGCGGCGGGTATTAACGGAAAAACCTTTGTACCGCTATTGGATCTCACGTAACGCCGCAAATAAATCCCGGGTTTTTTGGCTGTCATTGAAACTGATATATAGATCGACGTCGCTGTTTCGCTCGATAAATAGGGTGGGCGATGAATCCGCATTGACAAAGAGTTTATGTTTTCCTAAACTTGCTGATTCGAAATTCCCTTTTAGTGTGCTTCCAATGCCGCCAAAACCGTTGGTTCTTCTGCCAATACCGATTTCCCGCATGCTTTTTTCAATCAGAGTCAGATTCTTCACATCGGCAAAATCAATTTTCATGCCATACATGCCTTGAATCTGGATCTGTTGATCGGCCAGTTGAATATCCGGTTCTTTGATGCCGAAGAATAACAGGATCGCGCAGACGGCAAGAATGATGATGGTGAGAACTGGCTTGATATCGGTCCATATCCATTTTCTCTTTTCGTTCATATGTTTTATCCTCCGGTTTGTTGTTTTGGGTGGCGTGGTATGCGTTTTTTGTCATCGGCAAATCACGAAAGCAGGCTGCTGACCAGCAGAGAAACGCCGTAGATCACCGGCTGATGCAGCACATAAATCACCAGCGCGTGGCGGCCCAGCCAGGAGAGAAAAGGCACGCGGGATGGATACGTCCATTCGGGGAAGCGCCCCTCCGCGGCGAGCAGGCCCAGGCTGGTCCCGGCGAAGAAGACGAAGATCCAGGGCAGCAGCGGAAAATAGTCCGCGGAATAAAACGCATGGGTGTGGAAGCCCAGCGGCGCGAGCCAGTCGGTGGCGTACAGGGCGGCGGGAAGGAAGACGGAGGCCGGGCCGATCCCGAGCGTCCCGGAGCCGACTTCCCGGGTGAGCAGGTACAGGACGGAGCATACGGCGGCCGGCCGCCATTGGAATTTGCGTTCCGAATGGAGCAGGAAGCGCTGCGCCAGGCCGTATACGATCATGCAGACGGCGAGAAAATGCAGGATGCCGAAGGTGATCAGTTCTTCCGGTACCACCAGCCAGGTGGCCAGCGTGACAACCAGTGCGACCGCGGCCAGTTTCAGCCCGCGCCGGGTGTTGGAGCGCGACAGGTTGGAGGAAATGCCGGAGATCAGGATAAACAATCCTGCAAACCATGGCTCTGCGGGCATGAAGAAAAACAGCAGCGTTTTGCCGATTGGCAGATTAAACAGGTACGCGAGCGTATAAAAGGCGTGGTAAAAAACCATGCAGAGTACGGCAAAGCCGCGCAGCTCGTCCATCAAGTAAATCCGGCGGCGGGGGGATGCAGCTTCCATGGGGCAATCTTCCTTTCCAATTATGAAATGCGCGCGAAAGGGAATACTTCCTTCAAGGCGCTTTTTTTGTTATAATAGACCGGTAAAAACAAACTGTAAGCCATTATAACAGGAAGTGGAGGCAAATACAATGAATGGAAAGACGTACACAAAGGAATTTACCGTGACGCCGGCGCTGCTGGCGACCGCTGTCGGGAGCGGCAGCGTGGACGTGCTGGCGACGCCGATGGTCGCCGCGATGCTGGAGGGCGCCGCCGCCGCGCTGGCGCAGGAGGATCTGGCGGAGGGCCTGACCACCGTCGGTTCCCGGATTGAGATTGAACACCTCTGCCCGACTGCCGTGGGGGTGAAAGTGAGCGCCACAGCGGAACTGACCTCTGTGGAGGGCCGCGTCTATCATTTTCGTTTGGAAGCGAAGGACAACGCGGGCGTGATCGCGCGTGGAACACATGCGCGCGTCAGCGTCAAAAAGGAAAGTTTTCAGGCAAAGGCGGCAGAACGGGCGCGGCAATCATAAAATTTGGCAAAAAACCACCGTGGACAGATTATTTGATGGACAAATGGAAACGAGTGGTGTATAATATTGTCTAATGTGCTGAAAATGCCGTAATTCAGGGTGTGATGAAACGCCCATTGATTTAAGGAGCGTGTAAAATGAAAAGACTCAAGAAGTGCCTGGCCGCAGTGATGGCTCTGGCGATCATGGCGACGGCCACCGCGTGCGGCGGGACGGACAAGACCTGGGCAGTCAAAAATGACAATCTGACGGTGCCGATCGGCGCCTATATCTACAACCTGTATTCCGCGTACCAGCAGGCGGACAGCCAGAAGGAAGACGGCTCCAAGCCAGTTCTGGAACAGCAGATTGAGGGTAAGGACGCGGCGGCCTGGATCAAGGACAACGCCCTGCGCCAGACAAAGTCCATCCTGGTCATCGACGACAAGATGAAGGAATTTGGACTGTCCCTGACCGAGGACGAGGTCAAGCAGGTCAGCAACCAGACGGCGAACAACTGGACGTACATCGGTACGGATATGGACACGTACGGTGTGGCGCAGTCCTCCTTTAACCTGGCGTACTCCGATTATTATGCGAAGTACAGCAAGGTGTTCGATGCGATTTACAACAAGGGCGGCACGCAGGAAGTGCCGGAGGCCGATATTAAGGATTATTTTGTAAAGAATTATACGGCGTTTTCCTATGTGCTAGCTTCCCAGTACGACATGACGACCGGCGAAGCGATGAGCGACGATGAAGTCGAGCAGGTCGACAAGGATTTCAAGGAATATGCAGATAAAATCAACGCGGGTGAGATGACCATCCAGGAGGCCGCCACGGCGTACCAGACGTCTTCCGGCCAGGAAACCCAGCAGCTCAACACCGGCGTGGAGGATTTTGTAAAGAATCCGTCCTCGTATCCGGAGGAGTTCTCCGCCGCGCTGAATTCCATGAAGAACGGCGAGGCGCGCATGGTCGACGCCGCGGGTATGTATAAGATCCTGCTGGTCAAAGAGGACGTCACCGCGAAGGTGCAGGAGCAGCTGGACAACGATACCAACCGCCAGAATATCCTCATCGCGATGAAGAGCGACGAGTTTAAAGACACAATGAACAAGTGGACGGACGAGTACCAGGGCGCGACCGTCAATGAAGGCGCGATCAAGGACTACAATCCGACTATGTTTGTGCCGAAGGAATCCTCCTCCGTACCGGTTTCCTCTGAAGAGGAAGCACCCTCTTCAGAGGGCGGCGAGGAATCTTCCTCTTCCGAGGCTGCGTAAAAGTGAAGTTGAAGAGGCCGCTGCGCATTGCGCAGCGGCCTCTTTTCATGCGGCGTCAGTTACAAACATCTTTGAGGTAATGCCAAGCTCTCGACTCCGATGTTATACTGTTTTGCAGAGGTGAGGGGAATGTATCGGAATATACGGGATTTACGTGAAGACCATGATCTGACGCAGAGGGAAATTGCCGCATTGCTTTACGTAGCGCAAAATCAGTATTCTGTGTATGAACGCAGGCAGCGCCGCATCCCGGTGGACAGCCTGATATTTTTCGCGGACTTTTATCATACCAGCGTGGACTATTTACTGGGCCGCACAGACGTCAAACAGCCGTATTCAGCAAAAAAGAAACGACGGTAAGAGGCTTTGCGGGGCGTTGTGTTTAAAATTTGCATAAAATGAATAAGGGGCTGACGCACAGAAAAACGCGTCAGCCTCTGTTGATGAAACTACATGTTTCTTTTAAAGTACCCGTTCACTTACTTTTCTCAGAAAGAGAGGCCCTCCGACCGGGAAGCTCGTTTGAGGCGAAAGCCTCGCTCAAGGTTTTGAACGGCCATCGCCGCAGGCGCGAAAGACATTGCCCGTGCCCTGCCTTTGGAAACCGCCGCCTTTAAAAAGATGGATAAACGCGTTTCAGCCGTTACCTGTTAAAATAAGATGTTCCGGAAATGGGTTCTTTCTGCTCGGCAAACGCTGTGTTGTTTCCAACGCCCGGTTATGCGCCGTCTGTCCCGAAATGGAAGCCCGGGAGCCTGTATCGTCCGTCCCGCAGCTGCGCGGAACCGATCCCGGAAACATGAAAGGGCGGGCCGTCCCGACCGGAGGTCCCGGCCGGGGTCTTAGCTTATTGCAAATTCACACCGTCGGGGTTTGCAAAGTAAATATCGTACCAGATCAGGAAGACATAGATTGTCCAGATTTTGCGGTTGTGATCGCATTTGCCGTTGAAATGTTCGTCCAGCAGGTCCACCAGAACGTCCGTATTAAAGAACTGTTTTGCCGTGTCGCCGGTGAACGCCGCCTTGACGATGTCGTAATATTTCTGCTCGCGGAGCCAGACGCGGGTCGGGACCGGGAAGCCCAGCTTCTTTTTCTTCGCCGTCGCGTCCGGCAGGTGGCGCATTGCGGCCTTGCGCATCGCGTATTTGGTGTTTTCCTTGTTGACGCGCAGGCGGCGCGGCAGACGGGCTGCCACGTTAAAGACCTCCTTGTCGAGGAACGGCACGCGCAGCTCCAGCGAGTTCGCCATACTCATGCGGTCGGCTTTCAACAGGATGTCGCCCGCCAGCCACACATTGATGTCCAGATACTGCATCTTGGTCACGTCGTCCTTGCCCTGTACGCGCGCATAGTACGGCCTGGTCAGTTCCTGCGGGCGGGTGATCGGAATGTCGCTTATCAGCAGCTTCCGCTTTTCCTCCATGGTGAACATGCTGCAATTGCCAATGAAGCTTTCTTCAATCGTCTGTGCGCCTCGAATCAAGAAGCTCTTGCCCTTAAAGCGGAACGGCAGCGCTTTTGCGATCCCGGCCAAACATTTCCGCAGGAACAACGGGACTTTCTTGTATCCCGCCAGATCGTCAGGCTCGTGATAGATGTTGTAGCCGCCGAACAGCTCGTCCGCGCCCTCGCCGGAGAGCACGACCTTCACGTACTCGCTCGCCATTTTGGAGACGAAGTACAGCGCAATGCAGGAGGCGTCCGCCAGCGGCTGGTCCATATGGTACTGTACCTTGCGGATGCTGTCCCAGTATTCTTCCGCGGAAATCACTTTATAGTGGTGCTCCAGACCGACTTCCTTGCTCAAATTTTTGGCCCAGTCGATCTCATTGTATTTTTCACCGTAGTCGAAACCAACGGTGAAGGTTTTCTGCCCCTTGAAGTAGGTGGAAACGTAACTGGAATCCACGCCGCTGGAGAGGAAGCAGCCGACCTCCACGTCGCTGATCTTGTGCGCGCTGACGGAGTTTTCAAAGACCGCTTCGATCGCGTCCACCGCCTGCTCCTCGGTCATGCTGTCGTCCGCGTCGAACTGCGGTTCCCAGTAGCGGGCTGTCGTCACCTTGCCGTCCTTGTACCAGAGGTAGTGGGCGGGCATCAGGCAGAAGACGTTTTGGAAAAACGTCTCCGGAGGCGGGGAATATTCAAAGGAAATGTAATTGTCCAGCGCGTGGAGATTGAATTTCTTTTCAAATCCGGGGAACTCCAGAATGCTTTTAATCTCCGAGCCGTAGACGAAGGAGTCCCCTACCTGGGTATAGTGAATGGGCTTGATGCCGAAGTAGTCGCGCGCCAGAAACAGGCTGTGGTCCACCGTGTTCCAGATGGCGAAGCCGAACATGCCGCGCAGACGGTTTAAAAGCCCTTCCTGCCACTCCTCAAAGCCGTGGACCAGCACCTCAGAGTCGGTTTGGGTGTAAAACTGATGGCCCTTTTCGATCAGCTCTCTGCGCAGGTCCTGATAGTTGTAAATCTCGCCGTTGAATGTGAGGGCCAGCGTCTTGTCCTCGTTGTAAATCGGCTGGTCGCCCGAACTGCTGATATCGATGATCGAGAGGCGGCGAAAGCCCATTGTCACGCCGTCCCCGGCATACACGCCGGAGCTGTCCGGCCCGCGGTGGGTGATGACGTCGGTCATATTTTTAATTACGCTGTCACGGTCGACGATCTCGCCCGTGAACCCGCAGATTCCACACATAATTACACCTCACTATGATGACAGTTATTCGTCTTCCTGGTACTTTTCCAGCAGCAGCTGTGCCAGCGCGCTATCCACTGTGGCAAAACCGTCCTGCTGAGGGCCGAGCTCCCGCACGATTTCCAGCGCTTTATAGTACGCGTCCATGCGGGTGGTTTTCATAACGGGCTGTGGATTTCCCTCAAAGAAAAACACAAACCCGATGCGGTTTTGATCCTCGTCATAGAAGGAAAAATAGCCCTCGCGCGGCGATTTGCCGTCCTTCTTTTCCACCACGGAGGAAAGCGCCAGCTTGATCAGCTCCGCCGCGCGGTCGTCAATGCCGGATTCAAACAGCAGGATTTTTTCTTTCATCCCGGCCAGAGAAGAGACGACGCGTTTTCTCACGCAGTTGATCTGCGGAAACGTCTTGTCCACATCCAATTGGGAAAGTTCCTCCGCGCTGCCGTTGGGGATCAGATAGATCATGAATTTGCGGCCCTTGTCGTGGTACAAACACGGATACGCCATCTGTGCGACGTACCGGCAGGAAGGACACGTCCAGTTGAACAGGGTTTCCTTGAGCACCTGCGTGCGCAGGTTGGGGTTGACCTCGGCATTAATGCCCGGCCACATCGGCGTTTCCACCTCCGCGCCGCACCGGGGGCAGCTCACCGCTTTGGTGATTTCAGTTGACATGCGCGTTCACATCCTAGTCTTTCATAAATAAAGGAAAATCATACCACAAAAATGCATGCGGGATGAGTTTGTAAATCTTCGTTTTTCCGCAACATTGATAAAATGCGTCTGCGGCATTGTGATATTCAATCATACCCGGTTCAAACAGGCATGATTCAGTGTTCATGTAATTATAACACAATCATATACGCCGCACAACAAGGCGGACCCGGTCCACAGGTACTACAAATTTTTAACTGTTCATTTTGATAAAATTGCGGTATAATAAAGACGAATATAGATTCACCGAAAATCGGTGCGTAAATAGCCGCTTTAAGCGGACCGGAGGGGAAAGTATGAATATTTTCAATGTAATAGGCAGTGAAGTCAGCAAGGCAGTTGATTATGTCGTGGAGAAAAACCGGAAAACCGCGATGATTAACCGTCTCCGGGTTGTAATCAAGAATGAACGCGAGAATACGGCGCGCGCGTATGTGGCGCTGGGGAAATATTATATGGAGCATCTGCGCGATGCGAACGACGAGCAGGCCGAACAGCTTTGCCAGGCGGTGGAGGAAAGCGAGCGCCGCATGCGCAAGGCGTTTGACAAGCTGGACGAGATCACCGCGCCGACGGAAGAGGAAGACGACGCCTGCGCGGACTGCAACGACGACTGCGACGTCTGCCCCTACTATGAAGACCTGAACGAGGTACAGCGCCAGGAGCTTGCCCAGAGCGGCGAGACCGCGGACGAAGAGGAAAGCGACGTCGCGGAAAAGCCCTTCATCAATCTGATGCACGATGAGGCTGCCGCGGAGGAAGAACGCCTTGCCGCGGAGGAGTCCGAGGAGATTGACCCGATTCCGCCCACGGTAACGGCGGGCAAAGAGGATGTTCTGGGCGAAGCGGCAGAGGACGAACCGGAAGTATGAGCAATAAGGTCATGTTGGGAATGAGCGGCGGCGTGGATAGTTCAGTCGCCGCTCTTTTATTGTTAAAAGCCGGGTATGATGTGACAGGGGTCACGATGCGTCTGCGCCCGGATGCATACATGCAGCAGTGCGCCGCGGGCGGCTGCTGTTCGCTGGACGACATCGACGACGCGCGCCGCGTGTGCTACCAGCTGGGAATCGATCATCTGGTGCTGAACTTTACGGACCGCTTTGAAAAGGACGTCATCCAGTATTTTGCGGACCAGTACGCCGCGGGCCGCACGCCGAACCCGTGCATTGCGTGCAACCGCCACCTGAAATTCGACGCGATGCTGCAAAAAGCGCGTTTGCTGGGCTTTGACTACGTTGCCACCGGGCATTATGCGGTCATTGCGCAAAATGCACAGGAGCGCTGGCTGCTAAAAAAAGCGCCTGCCAGCAAGGACCAGAGCTATGTGCTGTACTCCATGACACAGGACCAGCTGGCCCATACCCTGATGCCGCTGGGCGCGTACACCAAGCCGGAAGCCCGCAAGATGGCGGAGGAGGCCGGTTTGCAGGTCGCGCACAAACCGGACAGTCAGGAAATCTGCTTTGTGGAGGACAATGACTATGCAGGTTTTCTGGAGCGGTTTACCGGGAAGAAGGCCCCGGCGGGCGACTTTGTCGACCGGGACGGCAACGTCCTGGGGAAGCATCTGGGAATCACCCATTACACCATCGGGCAGCGCAAGGGATTGGGAATCGCCTTTGGCAGGCCGATGTATGTGACGCATATCGACGCGGAACACAACCGGATCACTTTGGGCGAGGAAGGCAGCCAGTACGCGGACACGCTTGTGGCGGAGGATTTGAATTTTATCCCGTTTGATGTGTTGGACGAGCCGCTTCGCGCGCAGGTTAAGGTCCGGTATCAGGCGAAGCCGACGCCGGCCCTGCTTTCCCCTATGGAGAATGGGCGCGTCCGTGTGACGTTCGACGAAGCGCAGCGTTCCGTCACACCCGGACAGGCGGTCGTTTTCTACGATGGAGACCTGGTGCTCGGCGGCGGTACGATTGTGGGCGGAACAAAGGCCGTTTGACTGCATGATTCCGTTTGAAACAGGCGGATTTTATCGGACAGGCGGTATCAAGGCCGGTCGGGGACTTTAACCATTTTGCAGCGGAACCAATCGGCGGCGGACTTTGTGAGGCCTGGCTCCTGTAAGCCCATGGGCTGAAACATCAATGTGAGTGCAGGCGATGAAGACGTGATTGCGTCTGGCTCCTTGGGGCCAGTGGGTTGAAATTGGGATGAGGCCGCGAACACGGGACAGGTTCCGTGCGGGCCTTTGGGCTGCAATGCAGAAGAAGCGGATAGCTGCGATAACGGATCGTTCCTTCTCTGTAGAGGGGACAACCGTCCTATATCCTGTTTCTAAAATCTTTTTGCAAGGAATATATTGTATATTTTGTAAAAATATGGTATTCTTGTAAAGAAAAGGCGATATAGTAGATATGGGACGGTTGGTCCCTCTGGATTCTGGAGGGAGACGCTTTCTTTTCCCTCCGTAGAGAGGGAGTGAGGCAGATGCAGGTGACTTTTCCAGAGCTTTATCAGTTTTGCAGCGTCATGCTGGGTTTAGCAACATTTGTCTGGACTGTAGCCACTCACATAAAAAAGAAATAACCGCCCTCACGTCCAAATGAAGCGGTTATTTCTCAACTAACGCAAAGGACGAGCCGTCTGCACGGTATCGCCTTTTCCTTTTTATTATAAGCTGTAAGGGAAGCATATGTCAATTATTACCATTTGCTTCAGGCAGGTAAGCAGCGCGATTCCTTACATGATAGTACCATTGAAGCCGCTCCGTTTTTGTCGGATTTGCGCGCCTGCCGGGAATACGGATGAAGATAAGGTTCCGGAACAAAAAACGGGCGTGGCAAAACAGGGAAAAATGGATGGAATAAAGTCAATACCGCCGGGTATTGTGGATTGAAATGCCGGAATGGCTCGTCCTTTCCATGCGCTGGACGTCAAAATAGGATGGATCCTGCGGATTGCAAGTCAGACCTTTACGCATTGGTTAAGAAGCCAGCGCCCATAAAGCGCTGTGGGTTGAAAGATTCAAGACGCTAAGACCGAAACGCAGGAGGCGGTCCGCACCCGCGAGAAGCAACGGCAGTCCTTGATTTATCAGTATATGTACGCTATAATGTACATATACTGACAGGGGAGGGATCAATATGACGAATACAAATATAACCAATCTGCGCAAAAACTTGTTTGGTTATATCGATCAGGCGATCACATACAACGATGTGATCAATGTGAATACGAAAAAGGGAAATGCCATTATTATGAGCGAAGAAGAATACAATAGCTTGATGGCAACGCTGCAGATTGCGTCGGTTCCCGGTTTAACAAAAACGATCCTCGCGGAAGCGGAAGAACCGCTGGAGGAAATGGTCAATGCCGACGATCTGGAGTGGTAAAATGTATGAGGTCAAATTATCAAAACGCGCGCAGAAAGATTTGCAAAAATTGAAGCAAAATGGCCTGTCAAAAAAAGCGCGGTCTTTGGCGGAGATCATGCAGAAGAATCCCTGGCAAAATCCACCGCCTTATGAGAAGCTGGTGGGAGATTTGAGTGGGTTTTATTCACGGCGAATCAATGCGCAACATCGACTGGTGTATAAGGTATATGAAGAGGAGCAAACCGTGGCCATCTACAGTATGTGGACGCATTATGAATAAGGTATAACACAGGCAGATTCGCATACGAGGTTCATGGTCAGCGCTTGGCGCTGTGCATTAAAAAAGATTAATAAACTGGGCAGGCAATGCAAAAAAGTCGGTTTCCCTGTAGAAGCTGTGGATTGAAATCACGAGTGGGCCAATATTCTGATACCGTGCCAGCGTTTATTGGGAACCGGGGATTGTAATCAGATTTCGACTCTATAGGCGGCAGTCTGTTTGTCGGGCTCCGCGCGAGCCTGTGGGTGAATCGGAGCATGCAGAGGGGCATCGCCGCAAAACGTTTGCCGTATCTTCCGCCAGAGCCATGCCCATCGCAAATCCGCGCTGATAGCTTTCCATTGCGGCCTGATCGATCAACAGGTCTTTTTCATCGATGATGCGTAAAACCATGATTCGGTCCGGCTTGGCCAGACGTCGGATCAGTTGGGTATGATAAAAGCGAATCAGTTTGGTATCTTTCGTGCAGGAAGCGTATTGGCCGGCGATCCATTCTAAAAGGTTCATGAAGAGGCTCCTTTGCAAAATAAATATAACATATCGTTATATTTATCTTAGACCGATAGAGGCAGATTGTCAATAACAATACGTTATATTTTGCGTGAAATTATTTTACTTTGAGGTGACGTCCATGGCCGATTATCAGGAGATTTTCAAACGAAAAAGACTCGCATTGGGACTGAGCCAGGTGAAATTGGCGAAGGCAGTTGGCGTTACTCAGCCTTTTATAAATGAGATCGAAAAGGGGAAACGAAGCCCTTCTATTGAAGTATTTTTCAAAATTTGTGAGGTGCTTGAAATCCGCGTCTTTCCCGATGAGGATCTGACAGAAGAATAAAAAGGGGCCGCTGTTCCATCTT
>NZ_JADPEG010000015.1 GCF_015667585.1 Clostridium sp. D33t1_170424_F3
AAAGCTCAGGAACTGGATGACCTGCAGCAGGTCCTTCCAGGCGCCGTCGATGTCCTTCTGGGAGGCGTCGAGCTGCTCTTCAACTTTCTGTGCGTTCTTCAGAGCGGCGTCAAACTTCTTCTGTACGGAGGGGACCGCCGCGAGGTATTCCTCGCCGCCGTTCAGCGCTTCCGCCGCCGTCAGCACGGTGCGGAGAATCTGCTTGTTGACCACGGTGAAGGCCAGATCGTATTTGGCTGCCGCCGGCAGTCCGTTGATGGTCATGGTGTAGGAATCCGCGGTGAAGTCCTTCTGTGCCTCGCCGTTGACGGAGACGCCCGCGAACGTTCTGCCTTCCACCGCCGGGAGGAAGGTCAGGGTGGTTTTGCTGTCCGGGGTGAGTTCCGCTTTGTAGCTGCCGGTCAGGTTCGCCAGTTTCTGTTCTTCATCGTTTACGAACAGGGACGCCTGCTTGCCGCTGTAGTTGACTTCCAGGGTTTTTGCGTCGGTTGTCTTTTCAAAACGGATCGCTGCGCCGCCGGAAGTTGTCAGATCCTTGCGGCTGTGAGCCGTGATGGTGCTGCCGTCGGCCTGCTTAAAGGTGTATTCCAGGACCGGGGTGTTGAGTCCCGCAAGCTCCAATGTAAGTACATCGTCGCGTGTAACGGTCTTGGTCTCTGCAATCAGGCCATTCAACGGTTCTTCCAAATCCAGTGGATTTTCCGGATTGTCTCTGTAGATATAGGCCGTATAGGTGCCTTCGCCCAGGAAGTCCAGATTAATATCGACCGGTTTGTTCTCTTTGTAAGCGCAGATCACGCCCATATACCAGTCGTCGCCGTTGCGGCGTGCCATCTCGACCAGCTCGCCAACCTCGCCGTAGACCAGCTTGCTCTCGTCCCATTCAACAGGCATGCTGTTCCAGTATTTCTCGTAATTGGGAATGGACTGGTAAACCGACGGTTTATCCGCCAGGCACTGGATGCCGCTTTCGTAGATGATCGGCAGCGCATACATGTGCGCCAATGTGAACAACGGCGGGTTGTCAAACTCTTGTGGTTTTCCGGTATCCGGGTCGAGGGGACCAAAACGCACGTTATTCAAAGCGCCAAAGGAAGCCATCGGGGTGTAATCCAGCGGGCCGACCGCGCCTCTCGTGAAGGGGATCACGCAGTTGTTAGCCGCCGTCAGGTCGCCGCCCCACGGACGGCTGCCGCCGCCGTAATCGTTGACGTCGCGCCAATCGCTGACTGCATAGCCTTCCGCACCGCCGACCGCTTCTCTTGTCAGGGCATTCGGATAGGTGCGGCGCTCGCCGGCCGGTTTCACTGTTCCATGCAGGTTAATGATCATATGATTTTCCGCCGTCAATTTCAGCAGATTGTCGTACAGCTGCATCATGGACTGCGTTGCGGAATCGAAGAAGTCGGGCTTGATTCCCGCGATGCCGAGTTCTGCCCAGTAGGCGATGCGCTCACGCTGTTTTTCTGTTACAATATCGTTTTTATGTACCCACACCAGAAGTTTGATGCCTTTGCTCTTGGCATATTCGACCACTTCTTCTGTCCAGGAGTAGTAACCCAGGTAGCGCTGGCCAGCCGGTGCGTTCGGATCGTAACCAGGCACGTTCTCTTTGTCCTGCGTCCGGTTGTACGGAATCATCCAGCCTTCGTCCAGCAGTTGGTACTGCCAGCCCATCTCGGCGGCAAAGTCGATGTATTCCTTGTAGATGCGCAGGCCTTCGGTTTCAAACTTGTCGGCTGGAATCTGATCGTGGCGGAGGTCGCCATTCAACCAGGACCAGTTGGATACGCCAGGCTCTACCCAGCTGGCGTCATCAATGACGCTGTCCGGGCTCAGGTTTTCCGGCATGGTGTTGTCCATTATCGCTGCCAAATCGCCCATGACCAGGAAACGCCATGGGGAAGTAAACGGTGCGGTGGTGACAACCGGACCTTCGGCAGCTTGTTCCGGCGCGAATTTTACATGAAACATCTTGCCTTTGCCGCCCTGAATGACCGATCCGCAATAAGTGCCGGTCATCAGATCCGCTTCAGAGAACAGGCCGTAGCTGCCATCTTTGGTTTGGTACAGCAGCGGAACATTGTATACGGAACCTTCAATGTTGGATTTGCCGTTCAGATTCCTGTGGGGCCATTCATTTGCTACGCTGGAATTGTCTCCACAGCTCTGTCCCCAGAGCTGCTGATATTCCTGCGGGAGCTGCAAGCCTGTAAATTCTTCTGTAATCGTCAGGTCGTTTTCTCCGTCAATGGCATAGCGAAGCGCAATTCCATCGTCATATGCGCGGAAAATAATGCTGTATGCAACACCGTCCTTCGTGAACGGGAATACGACTTCGCGGTAGCTGGTATTCACATGCTTTACCTTGCCGCCGATAAGGTCATAGGAATCATTGGCAGTTTGTTCTGATACATCGCCCAGGACCAGGCCGGAACGAAAATCGCCCAGGTTGGTGGCAAGGCCGGTCGGAGAGACGCCCGTAAACAGTTCGTCATCTTTGCATGCGAGATATGACACAGTGCCTGCCGCACGGTCGTAAGCGACCAGGGCGGCAACCTCGCTGTTCGGCGCTTTTATCTCAAAAATGCTTCCTTCAATGGGTTCTGTTCCAACGACAATCTGTGCATGCGCTCTCAAAATGGAACCGTCGTCCAGCTCTGCGGTAAACAGAAGAGAAGCGGTGCCGTTGCTCTTTGCTGCAGCCGTAATCCCAGTGCTTGTTCTGCTGACTTCCAGCACAGAGGGGTTGCTGCTTTCAATTGTATAGTCCGTAACAGTGTTGCCAAAACGATCTGTTGCGGAAACGGACGCCGTAGTACTTTCGCCTGCCGATAGCAGTGTCTGCGCAACCGCTATTTCTGCGACCGGCTCCTGCGGCTCCGGTTCAGGAGCTGCCGTTTTGGGGAGTTTCCACAAACTGGTTTTCGCGTTGCCGCCCGCCAGGACAGCCGGTGTGCCGTCCGAGGTGCCGTCGCCGTCCAGGGCAATGTAAAGCGGCGTTTCCGCCTTTTTATTCAGAATCCGGAACGTATCGTTGTCTGCCGGGATAATTTTCCACCACTGGGAATCGTCCGTGTTGTTGATGTTGCCAACCGTCAATTTGACGCCGGCTTCCGCTTTGGAATCGGTCGGCATTAAAACGGTCTCGGTCGTATTCTTCGGTTGGATGCGGTAGTATTCCATGTTTGCGTCAGGGATCAGGCGCCAGTACAGCGCATCGCCCTGGTAGTTCCACCACAGATCCACAACGGTTCCCGGGGAGGTGGCGCCGCCGTAAGTCTCAATGCCGGCATCCTTTAACGAAGATAGAATCTGATAAGTAGCGGAGCTATCCCATTCCGGTGCTTTTTCTGTCTTTACATAATGGATTGCTGCACCGCCGGTTTCCGCGAGCGGGATGGAAAGGGAATCGTTTTTAGTGACAGTCTGTGTTTTTGCATCAACGATTTCCATAGGCGCTTCGCCGTCCAGGAGGATATAGGCGGTGTAGGCGCCTTCTCCCAGGAAGTCAAGGCTGAATTCTGCTGTACGTGCCCCGTCGCAGATAATTCCCTGATACCAGTCATCGCCGCTTCTGCGCGCGATGTTGACATATTCACAGGGGATGCCGTCCACCAGCAGGGATTCTTCCCATGCGGAAGGCATGCCTTTAAAATAATTTTCATAGCCGGGGTGCGCACGGTAAACCTCCGGTGTGTCAGCCATACACTGAACGCCGGCCTCGAAGATCACCGGGAGCGCCGCCATATGGGCCAGCGTGAACTGCCGGTGGTCGCCGCTGACGCCAAAGGAGGCCATGGGGGTGTAATCCATGGGGCCAACTGCATTGCGGGTGTAAGGAAGCGTGCAGTTGTGGCGCG
Organism: Clostridium sp. D33t1_170424_F3; assembly: GCF_015667585.1. Taxonomy (GTDB): domain Bacteria; phylum Bacillota; class Clostridia; order Oscillospirales; family Acutalibacteraceae; genus Anaeromassilibacillus. Next base: position 3,864 of record NZ_JADPEG010000015.1, read on the forward strand.
CACTGACATTGTCTGGGATAAAGTCGTACTGTTCCGCGCCGAACACTGCTTCACGCGAGATGACCTGCGGCCAAGTGCGGCGTTCGCCGGTAGGCTTGCCTGCGCCGTGCAGATTCAGAAGCATATGGTTTTCAGCTGTCTTTTTCATGAGCCGTTCAATCTGAAGTATGGTGTCCTGCGACTGGGAATCGAAGAAATCCGGTTTGATTCCCTTGAAGCCCATTTTGGCCCATTCCGTAACACGCTCCTGCTTTTCCGGGGTGTCAAGATCCGAGCTGTTGGCCCAAACAATCAGGCCTACGCCTTTTTCATTGGCATACTGAACCAGGTCGTCTGTCCAATCATAGTAGCCTTCGTAAATGTAATTGCTGCCTCTGGGCGCTTTTTTCTGCCAGCCTTCGTCCAACAATTGGTACTGCCAGCCCATTTCTACCGCAAAGTCGATATATTTTTTATAGATTTCAAAAGCGTCCGTTTCAAAATTGACGTTCGGATCAGTGTGGCGCAGATCGCCGTTCAACCAGGTCCAATCCACAGTGCCGGGCTGGATCCAGCTGGTATCTTCTATCTGGCAATCCTCGCTCAGAGTTTCCGCCATGGTGTTTTCCACGATGGTTTTCGGGGTACCGATCACGGCAAAGCGCCACGGGGAGGTAAACGGCGCCTCTGTAACCACGTCGTCTTCCTGCTCCGGTGTAAAGGTTACACGCAGCAGACCCGTTCCATCGCCTTGCAGTTGCGCGCCGCAGTAGGTAGCGTTCAAGTCAGCCTCGGAGAGCAGCGCCCATGCGCCGTCTCTGGTTTCATAGAGCAGGGGCATGCAGTAACCGCCGCGCAGCTTGTGCGCTTCGTGTTCCTGTGCGACCGATTCATTGGCGTATTCGTAATCCATTGCCTGCGCAACAGAACCGCTGGCCAACTGGAATCCGGTGTTTTCCTCAGAAATGCGGAGTTCCGCACCGTCTTCCGTTTCAATCGCATAGCGGAACGCCATACCGTCGTCGTAAGCGCGAACTACAATGCTGTAGGAAACGCCGTTTTTGGTAAAATGCAGCGTCATCTGATTGGCCGTTGCGCTGACCTGATCCACCTTGGCGCCGATCAGATTGTACGAATCGGTTACTGTTTCGTCGTCACGAGCTGTAAACGTCAGACCGTCGCGGAAATCCCCTTCGCTTGTCACAAGACCGGTGGGGGAGCTGGCGACAACGGTCTTTCCTTTATAGGAAGAGACGAATCGCACCGCGCCTTTATCGTTCATGAAGAACAAGGCGGAAACGTTTTCATCCGGAGAGGAAACCGACCAAGTTTGTCCCTCCTGACCGGCTCCGACGATGATCTCACAGGAAGCGGTGCAGACAATATCCCCGTCCACTGCTTCGCAGGTGATCGTTGCGATACCGTCGGAAATACCGGTGACTTTACCCGTCTTTTCATCGACTGCAGCGACATTCGGATTGCTGCTGCTGAAGGTACATTGGTCTTCGGTCAAATCAATTTTTTCCTTGCCATTGGAATAAGCAGAGAGTACCATTCCCGCGGTAGCGCCCACCACGACAGAAGGCTCCTCCGGCTGGATCGCAATGGTTTGCAGGCGATCCAGAATAGAACGGTCGCAAACCAGTTTGGCGTCCGCCCACACGGCGTTCGGGTAGCCACTCGTCGCCATGCGAAGTACGGTTGTTCCCTCCGGGATGGCAACATCCACCGGTGTAATACCTCTGCTGCTGTTCAGGGACTTTGCGTAGATTTCTTTGCCGTCTGCCTGCAGAGTGAAGGTGGTGGTACCCCAATCACTCTGAATGGCAATCTGCGCCTGAAAACGCAGGGCGCCGTATCCGGTCAGATCATAAACGATTTCTGCGTTTCCGCTGGTTCCCAGACCCTTGTCAAACGGTACGTCCGCACCGTCCGCGTCCTTCAGGACAATCTTTTGAACGTTGACGTCCCTGTCCCTGCGAACCAGCCACCAGCCGTCGTGGGCTGATGTCCATTCCATGTCGCTGAGGTAAACGCTGGTAGTGTCTCCGCCAGAATCCCTCACTTCTTTTGTGCTCACACTTGCAAATGCCGGCATCCAGGTGGTACACACCAGGGAAAGCACCAGCATCAATGACAATAGCGAGCTCCAAGGTCTCTTCCTCATGCTTTGAATCCTCCTTCATAATTACAGGCGTCTGCGCCTGTTTTTATAAACCTCATTGTAGCAAAAGAAGTGTTCTAAAAGTGTTCCTTATTAATTCTGATTTTTAGTGAATTTATGCAAAAACTATATTAAAATTAATTGATTTGAAAGGTTTCCAATTTTTTTATGAAGGGTATTCCTAATGACCCATAATCGGCATTTTGTAAAATAGAAGGTCCTGTCGCTTTTGACAGCCTGAAGCGCTTTGAAAGCGGCCGGTTATATATCAAATGCCGCCAGTTGATTTGATGAGATTTCAGGTTTTGTTAACGGTCGCTTTTTGGCTTTTTTAAGTTTACATAGAATTTCAATTGTACGAACATGATAAAAATACCTGCAAAGGGGCTGTGTGTGTGAATAGCCTTTACAATGTCATCATTTTTTCATCTATGGCGCTATATGGAAGGGCGGTGTATGTTATAATACGCAAACAAGAAGTGATGGTTGGGACTTTTGCAACGAAAGCGTGTGCAAAAGGTTTTCATATTTCATTTTTATCAATGAAGTGCGAAAGCGGCAGGCAATAACGCCCTGTTTACACGACTGAATGGAGTATACGTCGATTCCTCGAGTGTTCGTTGGAATCGACGTATATTATTTTTTAGGATGATAAAACTTAAGTTCACGAGCTGTAAAAAGCGAAGCTTTAAATAGGCGTCTGTATTTTAAATATGTGTAATAAGGACCTGATTTTAATTAAATTCATATTCTATAACTTATATATAATTTTATGAGATAAGATTTTTTAGAACCATGTTCAATCAGGTTACATGGTAATTGTCTGCATGTCGTTTAGGTGCGTAAATTTTTTATAAAATGGCACGGTCTCCCAAATGCGGCAAAAGCATTTGCATCTGTCCAACGCGAAGAAAGAGATTTTTTAAACAATATATATGAGGAATGTGACACACTGGGACATAACTGAACATGAAATTGTCAAACGCAGGACAGGTTTGCTGTTTCAGAAAATGAATTGACAGTGCAATACAAAAGTACGGAGAAATTGCAAAAAATCAGAAATGGCAGATGTTTACAACATCTGCCATTTCGATCAATTTGTGTGTTAGGATAACCTATTTGTTTTGCAGCTCAACCAGCTTTCGAATCTGTTCCAAAGCGTAATCCTGGAAATCCGGGCGTAAAGCTTGAAAAATCTCCAACGCTTCTTCCAATTTCTTGTTACAGGGAGGGGTGTGATTGAACATTTCACCTTCTCCTGTTTTAAGCCAAACCTCGTTTACGCCATACAGATCGCAAATATGGCGAAGTTGAAGCTCCTTTGGCTGTACCCGGCCGTATTCCAAATTGCTGATCACATCTCTGCTGACCCCCAGTTTTTCTCCAAACTCTCTTTGTGATAAATTTAAAGCCTCTCTCACAGCTTTTATTCTATTAGACAATTTATTTGCCTCCTGTCTTCAAGGATACGTCTATATTACAACACAAAAAAGCGCTTGTCAACACAAAATAGGCAAAGATGAAGTGTTGACAACTCACATAAAACGTGTTATATTGAGGATACAACACAGACGTGTGAAGGAGAGTGTGGCAATGACACAGAACGAAGAACAAATTAAAAGGATTGCGGAGTTGAACTCAATTTTTCTTACTTTGGATGACAAAGGCCAAGACAGCGTATTGATGATCTTGCGGTCATTGGACTTTGCTCAGTCTGTCATGAACTTGTCACAAGAAGGTGAAAAGTTTTCCAAGAACCGTCTAGCTTAAATATTCGCGATGGTAAACGTTGATAAGTGCTTTGAAAAAATACCTTTCTTAAGAAAAACGACGAAATGCATGCGGATTTAAAGCTCTTCAACAAATGAAAAATACCTGCAAAAAAACGTCCCGGTCATATACCGAGACGTTTTGTGTGAATTTTTAGCATCGCCGCGTATTTGAAAAAAATCCGGTAATGCTAAATACATCTCTTTTAACAAGTAATCTTCGTAAAGTAAATAACTTTAAGAAAAAAGGCGCGAAATGCAGGTGTTGTCCTGCATTTCGCGCCTTTTGACTAAAAAGCTGACGGCAAATCAAGCTGGTTTTAATCCGTCCATATAACGCCTTTTTAAGTCCATAGAAGGGTGTACATAGCGGTTCATCGTTGTATTCACATTTGCATGGCCTAAAAGCTCGCTTAAACTTTTTACATCAAACTTGTTTTCTACACATCGTGTGGCAAAGGTATGCCGAAGTACATGAAAATTATAACTCTTAAGGCCCGCTGCTTTTAAATATCGCTTAAAGTAATTCTGGTACGTACGGGGCTCTAAATACCGTCCTTCTTTTCCTGTTAAAATAAATGCTTGGGGAGAGATCCCTTTTGAGAGATCAAACAAAATGTCTTCCAAAAAGGCAGGCAGGGGGATATCTCGGATCGAACTCTGGCTTTTCGGCGTATCGAGAATGACAGAAGTCTTTGTCTTTGCATTGGGGTCTTCGTTATGGATGCGCTGCAGGGTACCACGTACCATTAATATACCAGACACAAAAGAAATGTTTTCCCATTTTAATGCACAGAGTTCGCCTAAGCGCAATCCTGTATACAAAGCCAGCAGGATTCCTGCTGTTTGATAATTTAAATTATTTAATAAAAAATTTTCTAGTATTTGTCTTTCCTTAGAGGATAAAACTGTTACTTCTTTCACGGTTACTTTTGGCTTAATAGATAGATTATAATAAGGACTCAAACATAGGTGCTGTTTTTCTCCATAATCCAGTGCAGATTTTAACAGATAGAGAATATCTGATATTGTTTTTGGGGAAAGCCCTCCGGATTTGTCAATTCTTCCACTGGCGATTTTCTGCTCCACAAAACGATCAAGGCGGTCTGCGGTAATCATATCAAGCCTGATATCGCCAAGCCCAGGTAATATATGTTGGTTTGCTAAAAAGGTATACTGGCTAAAGGTAGAAGCTTTTACCGTAACACGAATTGCGCGAAGCCATAGTACAAACAAATCCGACACCGTTAAGCTATGGGTATATTGCGGTTGGTCAACAATAAGAGACGTCTTTTTTAAAGCTGATTTGACTTCCAAATAGGTTTTTCCATAGATGGAACGATATTTTGCTTTTCCGTTTTCAGCGTATCCGACGAGATAGCGACCTTCCCAACGGCCATCTTTTCGTTTGTAAATATTTTCTCCTTTTCTGGGCATTTTTCCACCTCTTATCTCTAATTTTATGACCAAAAAATTGACGGGAATTATATCTGCTACATTTATATTGTTAACAAATCGTAAAGAAATTTGTTACCGAAAATTCACTAATATCCCAAAGATGCATAAATTTGCAGAAAAAAGAATTTTGAACCTTGCGATATAAGGGGGCAGGGATTATAATATACAGAAGAATTTCGACCGTTTTTTACATCTTAAAGTTATTTACTTTAGGAAAAGAATTTGAAATAGTTCAGGAAAATCTTTTGGTATGTAAAGGAGCGATTTATTTACCTATAGCTGAATGAAGACTGTGCGCTAATGTATTTACGCTTTACTAGAATACCACATTTTAACAAAATTTGCTAGGAGGAGAATTAAATTGAAAGCTACTGGTATTGTCCGAAGAATCGACGACTTAGGAAGAGTCGTCATCCCAAAGGAGATTCGTCGTACTCTGAGGATTTTTGAGGGTGATGCGCTGGAAATATTTACCGATGCACAGGGAGGGGTTACTTTTAAAAAGTATTCCCCTGTGGGAGAATTGGCGGCGTTTGCGGAACAGTATGCGGAAGTTCTGAGCAGTGTAACAGGCAAGCCCTCTGTTATTTGTGATAAAGATCATGTTATTGCTGCTGGAATATCCCGAAAAGAATATATTGGCAGACGTGTTTCTGTAGAATTGGACGATTATTTACAGGAGCAAAAATCGTATATTTGCAAAGAAAATGACGAGAAGCTTTATCCGATAGAGGGAATTGATAAAGTGGCTGGCGTTGTATATCCGATTGTTGTTTCCAGTGAAATTATGGGTGCAGTGGTTTTACTGCAAGATGATGAGTTTGTGCCGGCAAATGAATCAGAAGAGAAACTGACAAGAGCAGCAGCAAGCTTTTTAAGTAAACAGATGGAAAAGTAAGCTGTGCAAAAGCGGTTTAGGAATTGTAAAGCTTTGTTCTAAAATTAAGAATTGCATCATTGCTTGATTTTTAAAAGTCATATATTGTGCAGGGAATATGGATCAGTGAAATGGAATAAAACGCGATTTAGGAGTTTGTAGATTTGGTTGGGTAAAGTTATTTTATCCGAAAAAACGCCATGATTACAAACATGGTGATACCACCGAAGATAAAGCAGGCGATATTTATCCACATGGTACTGTCCACCTTTCAATAAAGTTACGTTATGAGATTTGCGTTTTATGAGGGATCATGCGGAGGGAAACTGATATGATATTTCGCTTTTGTAAAAGAATGTTTGACGTTATGGCAGCGTTACTTGGGCTTGTTATACTGCTTCCTGTATGTTGTGTTGTGGGAGTTGTCATTAAATTGGAATCCCCTGGTCCCGTGTTGTTCAGGCAGCCGAGAATGGGATTACATATGAAGCCGTTTACAATTTATAAATTTCGAACCATGTATGTAGAGGCACCGAAAAACTGCGCTACCAGAAATTTGGAAAACTCAGGTTCTTATATCACGCCTGTCGGAAAGTTTCTGCGCAATACGAGTATTGACGAAATCCCGCAGCTGATAAACATTCTCAAAGGAGAAATGAGTTTTATTGGTCCCCGGCCTGTTGTCCTTTCAGAAATAGATTTAATTCAGTCCAGAGAAGAGAAAGGCGTTTACGGTGTAAGGCCCGGATTGTCCGGCTGGGCGCAGATCAATGGGCGCGATTTAGTAAGTGTAGAAGATAAGACGTCTTACGATACATACTATGTGGATCATTATGGTTTTAAAATAGATATGCTTATATTCTTGAAGACCATTCTTTATGTGTTAAAGAGAGCCGATATTCAAGAGGGGAAAACAAAGGTCTTTCGTTTTGAAAAACAAATGGAAGATTCTGTTGAAAATAAAGCAAGTTGAGTGCTTGCATTTTTGTATTGATTTTATTTAGAGAGGATTGAAAACATGGAGGAAACTACCGAGCTCGATTTGCGGGAACTCTTTTATGTCGTTCGTAAACACATGAAAGGGATTTTCGCCGGGTTAGCGGTTGGTCTGATTTGCGCTGTATTGATTTCGATGTTTGTGCTGCCTAAAAAGTATACTTCGTCGGTTTCGCTATATGTAAATAATGGACAGCCAATTATAAATAATGCTTTAAATATGAATGATATTAACGCTTCCCAAAAACTGGTTGGCACTTACATTGTGATTTTGCAGGATGAGCATGTCATGGAACAGGTGGCAGAACAATTGAGCAGCCCGCTTTCAGCTGCTCAGCTGGCCGGGATGATTTCCATGGGAGCGGTAAACGATACAGAAGTTCTAGCTATTTTTGCCAATACAGAGGATCCGCAGCTTTCAGCAGAGATTTGCAATGTCTATGCGGACATTGCACCAAAGGTTCTGCAGCGTGTGGTAAAAGCAGGCTCTGTGGAAGTGCTGGGAGAGGCAAAGGCGGCAACGTCTCCTTCTTCTCCGAGTGTGGTGAAAAACGGCTTGATTGGAGCTTTGGCTGGTTTGGTCCTTATGCTTGGATGGACATTCTACCGGGAAATGGCGGACAATACGGTTAAGAGTGAAGATGATCTAAGGAAACATATCGATGTTCCTGTGTTGGGTGAAATCCCCAAAATCCATATTGAAAAGGAAAGAAGGTGATTGTTTGGCAAAGCGTTATTTAAAAGGTATGGAAAAGCTGAACTCGACCTTATGGACCAGCTACAAACTGGATGATGCGAAAAAATTCCATGTGACAGAGGCGTATAAACTGATTCGGACCAATTTGCTGTTTACTTTATCAGATGCGGATAAAAAAGTTGTTTTGGTTTCAAGTGCGGAGCCCGATGCGGGGAAATCCATCAGTTGTGCAAATTTGGCAATTTCGATGGCGCAAACAGGTGCGCGCGTTTTGCTGATCGACGCCGACATGCGCCGTGCTGTACAACACCGTATTTTTGGTATTCCGAAGGGAAAGGGGATTTCCCAGTTACTGGGCGGATTTTGCGGCCTGGAAGATGCGATTGTGCATGATAAGTCGTCGTTAGATATTATAACGGCAGGTCAGCAGCCTCCTAATCCAGTGGAACTGCTTGCATCCAAATCAATGAATACAATTCTGGAAAAGTTGTCTGAACAATATGATTATATTTTCATTGATACGCCTCCGGTGAACATTCTTTCGGACGCTTTGGTTTTGGCTGATAAGGTCGCAGGTGTTGTTTTGATTGCCAGACAAAAGCAAACGACTTACGACATCCTGCAAAAGGCGATTGACAGTATTCGCAAGGTGGATGGCGTGGTTCTTGGAACGGTAATCAATGATGTTGAAGAGAAAAATAAACCGTATAAATCCTACTCTTCCTACTATAGCTCCTATTATGGGAGCTATGAGCCAAAAAAAACAGCGGAAAAATGAGGGGAATGCCATGTGGACAGATTTTCACAGCCATGTTCTTCCTGGAATAGACGATGGTGCCAAAGATGTGAAAGAAGCTTCTGTGATGTTGCACACTATGGAAAATCAGCAGGTGAAGACAGTATTTGCTACTCCACATTATTATGCTCATTGTGAAAAGATTGAGGATTTTGTGGAGAAAAGGCAAGTTGCCTGCACTCAATTGGAAGAAGCAAAAGGGGATTCCATGAAAGTCGCCCTGCGAATGGCTGCGGAAGTAGCGCTTGAGCCGGAAATTTGCCGGTTGGATTTAACGCCGCTTTTTTATGAGGATTTATCCGCTGTTCTGCTTGAATTGCCGGCATCCCACTATAAAAGCTGGATGTCACAGGAAATTGAAGAGGTTGCGTACACCTTTTCAGTTATTCCAATATTAGCGCATTTTGAAAGATACCTGTGGTACGAACGGGAAGGTCTGCGGGAGCTTTTGCGGCTTCCTAAAGTGGTTGTTCAAATAAGCGCCAATATGCTGGCCAACCGGGAAACAATGGATTTAATAAAAGACTTGTATTCCTTAGGAATCCCAGTTTTGTTGGGCAGCGACGCACATAATTGCGGGACACGGCCGGTGTGCTTTGATATTGCGCAAAAGATTTTAAAGAAGAGAAAGTATGGAGAGTTAGAAGCTTGGATTACTGAAAGTACGCAGATGATTCTCAGCAGTTGAATTTCCCTGTATATGTGGCTGAAATGATTTTGTGTTTGATTGGCGTTCAGGCCTTCTTTTTTTATATTGTTTTAATGAGGTAATTTTACTATGACGGATGTGTTTTTAGTTGGGAGCAAAGGAATTCCAGCCCGGTATGGCGGATTTGAGACTTTTGTCGAAAATTTGACTGCAGGTAAAACGGACCCCTCCATCCGTTATCATGTTTCCTGTATGAATCAAGAGGAAAAGCATTTTGCATATCATGAAGCGGATTGTTTTAATGTAAAAGTACCTGTACCTGGAGCGCCGGGCCGTATTTTACATGTCAGCCGGGTGCTGCGGCAGGTAGAGCAATGGATAAAAGAAAATAATCCCGAAAATGTGATTGTTTATATTTTAGGATGCCGAGTGGGCCCTTTGTTGTATTTGCATGCATCCCGTCTTAGAAAGTACAATGTCAGAATTTTTGTTAATCCGGATGGTTTGGAGTGGAAACGGGCAAAGTGGAATGCTTTAGCAAAAAAAATTCTACGGTATTGTGAGGCTTGTCTTGTAAAAAATGCGGATCTTGTTGTCTGCGACTCCCAAAACATTGAAAAATATATACAAGATACCTATCCGGCAAAGGCGCGGGCCACCACCTTTATTGCTTATGGAGCGGATGTAATACGTTCTACCTGTTTAGAGGAAAAACTTCAGTCGTGGTACGGGAAGTTCGGTTTGCAAAGTGGCGAGTATTATTTAATTGTAGGACGTTTTGTTCCGGAAAATAACTATGAGACGATGCTGATTGAGTTTATGCGGAGTAATACCAAGAAGGATTTAGTGGTTATTACGAATGTGGAGCAGAATAAATTTTATAAAGCCTTGTCCGAAAAAACAGGATTTGAAAAGGACCTGCGAATTAAATTTGTCGGAACCGTTTATGATCAGGAATTGCTGAAAAAAATTCGTGAAGAAGCATATGGCTATATCCATGGACATGAGGTTGGCGGGACCAATCCAAGTTTATTGGAGGCTTTGGCAAGTACCAGGGTAAATTTGTTGCTTAATGTAGGGTTTAACCAGGAGGTAGCAGAGAAAAGTGCATTGTATTGGTCGAAACAGCCGGGAAGTTTAGCCAAACTGGTTGAAGAGGCTGACCATCTGACGGGAGAAGATAGAACACGTTTAGGTGAGGGAGCGGTTAGCCGCGTGAAAGATTTCTACAATTGGAAATCAATATGCCGGCAGTATGAAGAATTGTTTAAATAAAACGTACTGCATTTCTAGCAGACAATTTGATATCAATTTAAGGGCTATAAAAATATTGAGGTTATTTCTAAACCCAAATGCTAAATGGCGATTTTACACGCCCGATGGTTAGCATTATAGAAAGGTTTGCTATCGATATGAGATTATTGGAACAGGTATTTGCAATCATTAATGACAGCGGTCTGAACTACTGCATACAAAATAAATATGAAATGATGCCTGAGGAAATCCCTTCAGATATCGATATGATGTATAAAGATGCGGATGAAAAATTTCTAGATGCTTTAATTATAAAAATTGCGAAAGAAACGAAGCTTCTTGTTACGCAAAAAATCCTGCAGGGATTTTATGAGTACACATACATCTTAACGCCGGCAGCCCCAATGGAACGGTTTCAGTTGCAATTGGATTTTTATAGAGCAATTTCCAAAAAGGGCTTTCCAAACGTGATGCCGGCTGAGGATATGCTGGAAAATCGCCGTTTTTACAAGTGTTTTTATGTGCCGGATTATTTTGACGAATTAAAGTACATGTGGATTCGCCGGACTATTAAGCGTGATATGAATGAAGAGCATTTGCAGATCGCCCGCGATTTATTTCAGCGTGAGCCAGAAGAGTATTCGGAAAAACTGCGGTTGGTTTTTGGCGAAGAAGCGAGTGCCCTGATTTTGAATATACTGCGTTCAGGCAGCGTAAAAGATTTTTATCAAAATTATGAAGTGTTTCAAAGAAGTGTAAAGAAGATTTCTGATCAAAACTACCATTTGAAAACGCGCATCAGTAACTGGGCGTTTCAGGTTGGAAAAGTAATACCCAAAAGGGTAATTTACACATCGGGCATTTCCGTTGCGTTTTTGTCTCCAGACGGGGGAGGAAAAAGTACGATCATATCCAGTGTTTCCAAAACGGTATGCGGCAGCTTTTATGGAATAGAGCAGCTCTATTTTCGCCCCCATTTTTTAAAGAATCCCGGCCATTATAACCCCTTGCACCCTTCAGATGAGGCGGGAAGCAATCCGGATCCGCACGGCAAGGATTTGAACAACCCGCTGAAATCTATGTTGCGTTACTTCTATTACAATATGGATTATCTTTTGGGGACCTGGTGTAAGGTGCTGCCGATGAAAATAAGAAAAAAATTGGTGATCTTTGACAGGTACTACTATGATTACTATGTAGATCTGAAGCGGTATCAATACCGGTTACCGAAATGGTTTCCCAAAGCGTTTGCTTGGAGTGTTCCGAAACCCAACTTGGTTTTCATTCTGGATGCGCCGGCAGAAGTATTGTATGCGAGAAAGCAGGAGCTGCCGTTGGACGAGCTGTCCAGACAACGTGCAGAATATCAAAAAATTGCAAAGCTGCTGCCCAATGCCTACCTGATTGACGCGACAAAATCGGTGGAAAAGGTTACGCAGGAGATTACAAAAATTATTTTAAATGATAAGGCCCACCAAACCGCAAAATTACTTCATTGTAAGGTGGATGAACAAGGATATTTACAATGACAACATGGGATCGTTTTAAACAGGAGCTAAAAATACTTGGAATAGAAGAAGCGGAGCATGCTTCTGCTTACCTTGTATTACCCAGTCAGGAAAATGCACGTTGGGCCTTTCCTTTGATTAGCAATAAGGCGTTTAAAGTAGGCCTTATGCTTTATTCTCCAAGTACGCAGAAAGGAAAGCTGTACAAAAAGTATTTGCAGATTGTGCCGATCTGGCTATTAAAAAAGATTGAACGTAAGCATTTGGCTTATTTGCAGTGGAAGGAAAGTCCGTTCATCGGAAAAGATCAGTGTCCCGCTTTTTTTATGGGGAATGGCGGCCCGCACAGTAAGGTTACCGTGCAGGTACAGAATTCTTCAGGGCCATGTTCTTATTTAAAATATACGTATTCTCCCGTCATTGCATCTTTGTTTCAAAATGAATCGGCGGCGTTAAAAGAACTGGAAGAAAAGGCGCCCAGTTTGCGTGTACCCCATGTGATCAACCAGAGCAAGCGGGGAAATGCTTCGGTATTCCAGACCTCATCCGTAAAATCGCTTTGCGGCGAGACAGTTTTTGATTTTACCGAACTGCATGTTCGTTTTTTGGTTCATTTATGTTTTGCTACAAAATCAGCTTCTCTGTCATCAAACGGTCAGTTTTATGTGGGAACGAAGAAGATGTTGAAGCAATTTCCTGGAGAAGAGAAGGAACGGATAAACGCTCTTTTTGAGCAGTGTATCGCTACGCTTTTGCCCGAGAATCTACCGGTATCCCGAATTCACGGAGACTTTACACCATGGAATACAGTGGTAGAAAAAGGGGTTCTGTCCTGTTTTGACTGGGAATACAGCCGACGGGAATGCCTTCCTGTTTTTGACGCCATACATTTCTTGCTTCAGCCGGATATGTTGAATTCCCAAAAGCCGTTGAAGCAGATTTGGACAGTGATAAGACAAGATGTACAGTTGCTTTCTTATTTCAAGCAGATAGGCTATCCTGCCCGTTTTATCCGGGAATATGTAATGCTTTATTTAATCGATATACTTCTGTTTTATCATTTGAGGACAGAAGAGCATTCGGGTCAGGAGCAACAATTGATAAACCGATGGAAGGCCTTGCTGCATCTGTTGGAAGAAAGGGAAAAAGCATGAGCACCATACTGATATCCGCATATGGCTGTGAACCGGATAAGGGTTCTGAACCTGGCGCAGGCTGGCATTGGGCCAAACAGATTGCGAAAAAGCATACAGTCTTTGTGTTGACCCGCGCCAATAACCGGGAGAGCATTGAAAAGGAACTTCAAAAACACCCGGACCCAAATCTGACCTTTCTATATTATGATGTTCCCAAACGTTTCACTTTTTGGAAACGAGGGCAGCGAGGGGTTCAGCTATACTATATATTGTGGCAAATCGGTGCTTACCGTGTTGCGAAAAAATTTACGGCACAGACAAAGGTGGACATTGCGATAGCGCTTACCTTTGGTAACATGTGGCTTCCCACTTTGATGCACAAGCTGCCCTGTCGGTTCATTTGGGGGCCGATCGGCGGGGGTGAAGGGATTCCAAAGGAATTATGGGGTCATATTTCAAAAAAACAGTGGCTTTTTGAAGTCATGCGGCGTATCAATCCGCGAGTCTGTATCACCAATCCTTGGTTCCGAAGCGCCTGCAAAAAAGCGGAAACGCTTATCATGCGGACAGAGGATTCCCGCGTTTGCATTCCTGTGAAATATCAGAACAAGTGCAGAATGATGATAGAAACAGGGGTAGATATTGCGGACTGTAAGCAAATGTCACAGCAGACACCGTCCTTGATAAACAAACCGTCGTTTGTGGTGGTGGGGCGATTAATTAGCCTTAAATTTGTAGATATTGCTGTTAGGGCAGTTGCAATCGTACGTCAGATACATCCGGACTGTATGTTAAAAATTGTCGGCGATGGTGAATACAAAAAAAATCTGGAGCATTTAGTCCATGAGCTTCAAATTGAAGAGAATGTTTTATTTGAAGGAAATGTCCCCAGAAAAGTATGTCTTCAGCACATTTCTGATTCTTTAGCACTGCTGATGACAAGTGGCAAAGAGGGGGGCGCATGGGTTCTTTATGAAGCCATGATGTGCCATAAGCCCATTGTATGTATGGATACATCCGGCATGCACATGCTGGTAGATCCTAATGGAGGCATTAAAATTCCTGTTGCAGACTATGATACGCTGGTAAAAGCATTTGCCGACGCGATGTGCAAATTGATTGAAAATCCGGATTTGGCCCGTAAAATGGGAGAGACCGGATTTAAACGTGTTTCAACAGCGTTGCTGTGGGACGAGAAAGGACGCTTTTTTGAGTCGCTCCTGCAAGAGAAAGAGAGGAAAAATGAAAGTTCTGATTGTTCATAATTTTCATCGCTCCGGTTCCGCCAGCGGGGACGACCAGGTGTTTCGTCATGAAAGCGCGTTGCTGGAGGCAACAGGTGCAACGGTATTACGCTATTCTGTCAAAAACGATTCCTTTGATCAACAAGGCGGTTTGGGAAAAATTTTCTCCGCACTGTCTATGTTTTGGTCCTGTCGAACGTACCGGGAGATCCAGCGTCTTTGCAGAACAGAAAAACCGGATGTGGTTCATGTCCATACATTTTTTCCGTTGCTATCCCCATCTGTGTTTGTCGCCGCGCACCGCAGCGGCGCAAAGGTGGTGCAGACGCTTCATGATACGCGCTATGTTTGCCCTAATGCGGCTTCGATGCGCGATACGGAACTGTGCAATGCCTGTGCGGATGGAAAGTATTTGCGAATGTGTAAATACAAGTGCTTTAAAGGATCGCGCCTGCAATCGTTTATCGTTGCCTGCATTTTTAAAATACACCGCCTGTTGCGTGTGTTTTATAAAAATATTGATACATATGTTTGCCTCAATGACGTGCAGATGGGCTTATTGGAGCAGGCTGGTTTTGACCGAAATAAGATGATCAAAAAATACAACAGTGTTTCCCAATCGGTGCCGGTGGAAATGCCGCTGCCGGATTTGCCGGAACGATTTGTGGTTTATTACGGCCGGATCGGTGAAGAAAAAGGGATAGACGTCTTGTTGGAGGTTTGGAAGCGGCTGCCGGACATTCCTCTGGTTGTCATGGGGGACGGCCCTATGGCGGAAGACTTTCAGAACTTTATAAAAAGCAATCGGATGACCAATATACAGTATTTGGGCTTTACGCCGCATGACCAATGCATTGCGATTGTACAAAGGGCAGAGTTTGTGGTTCTTCCTTCTATTTGTTACGAAGGGTGTTCAATGGTTATGATTGAATCCTTCAGTCTGAAGAAGCCGGTAATTGCAACAGATATTGGCTTTATGAAGGAAGCCATTCAAAACGGTTACAATGGCATGAAATGCAAACGAAAAAATATTGAAAATTTTTCCGCACAGATTCAGTATTTGTGGGAGCATCCTCAAAAAGCAAGAGAAATGGGAGAAAACGCGTACCGGGAATTTCAAGAGAAATATACCGAAGAAGCAGACGTCCAAAATTTGCTGAGCATATATGAGAGATAAGAACTCGTTTACATGTGATAAACCGAGATTTTATAGAGAGGAAATGAAATGATAGAACGCTATCATTCAAAGGGAACTATGAAAGGAATTGTATTGGCCGGGGGCAGCGGGACGCGCCTGTACCCGCTGACAAAGGTTACGAGCAAACAACTTCTCCCCATTTACGATAAGCCGATGATTTATTATCCACTGTCGATCCTGATGAGCGCGGGTATACAGGATATCCTGATTATCTCGACGCCGGACGATACGCCGCGCTTTGAATCCCTTTTGGGAGATGGGCGGCAGTTCGGCATCCGCCTGAGCTATCAGGTGCAGGAACGCCCGGAAGGACTCGCGCAGGCGTTCATTTTGGGAGAATCGTTTATCGGGGAAGAGAACGTGGCGATGATCCTAGGAGACAATATTTTTCACGGTCACGGGTTGGACAAGCATCTCCGGCAGGCGGCGAACCGTGCGCGTGGGGCGACGGTGTTCGGCTATTATGTGGACGACCCGGAGCGATTCGGCGTGGTGGAATTTGATTCTGAGGGCCGGGCGGTTTCTCTGGAGGAAAAACCGGAGGCGCCAAAGTCCAATTATGCGGTGACAGGCCTGTATTTCTATGACAACCGTGTGGTGGAATACGCCAAAAATCTGAAGCCCAGTAAACGCGGTGAGCTGGAAATCACTGACTTGAACCGCATATATCTGGAAAACGGCGAGCTGGAGGTCACGTTGCTGGGGCAAGGCTTCACTTGGCTGGACACGGGAACCCATGAATCCCTGGTAGACGCCACCAATTTTGTCAAGACCATTGAGACGCACCAAAACCGTAAAATTGCCTGTCTGGAGGAAATTGCCTATAACAATCACTGGATCACCCGAGACGATATGCTCCGCACCTATGAGGAGCTGAAAAAGAACCAGTATGGCAAATATCTGATAGATGTGCTCAATGGCAAGTTTATCGACCTGTGAAGGAGGAATAATAAATGAAATTGATCATCACAGGCGGCAATGGCCAGCTGGGCAAAGAACTGCAGTCTATTCTGCGGAAGGGCTTTTCCGAGATCGGTCCAATCGCAGAGGAATACCGAAATTGTACGGTTTTGGCCGTAGATATTGAAAATCTGGATATTACGGACAGCCGTCAAACGGCGGCGTTTATGGAACGGGAAAAGCCCGACGTAGTCGTTAACTGTGCGGCGATGACAAATGTGGATATGTGCGAAGTGGAACGCGATACCGCATACCGGGCCAACGCACTGGGCCCGGCCAATCTGGCGAAAGCCTGCGAGCACATAGGTGCGAAGCTCTGCCACATTTCCACAGATTATGTATTCAGCGGCGAGGGGAATGTCCCATTCAGTGAATACGATCTCTGTAATCCAAAAAGCATTTACGGCAGTACCAAATACATGGGCGAGGTTTATGTTCGCGAATTCTGCTCCCGGTATTTTATCCTGCGGACCGCGTGGCTCTATGGATATGAGGGCGGAAATTTTGTCAAAACCATCCGCAGATTGGCGACGGAAAACAAGACAATCAAAGTAGTCCGGGACCAGGTTGGCAATCCGACGAACGCCAACGATCTTGCGCATCATATTCTAAAGGTAATTCGGACGGAAGAATACGGCATCTATCATTGTACAGGAAATGGGATCTGTTCCTGGTTCGATTTTGCCAAGGAGATTGTTGCACTTTCCGGTCTGGACTGTACCGTACAGCCCTGTACCACGGAAGAGTTTCCACGCCCGGCACGCCGGCCGGCGTATAGTGCGCTGGAACA
This sequence comes from Clostridium sp. D33t1_170424_F3, assembly GCF_015667585.1. Classification (GTDB taxonomy): domain Bacteria; phylum Bacillota; class Clostridia; order Oscillospirales; family Acutalibacteraceae; genus Anaeromassilibacillus. The sequence goes on from NZ_JADPEG010000015.1 coordinate 21,339, forward strand.
CCGCATGCTGCGCTGTACGGTGGGGGATGAAATGCGGCCCTGGGAGGATGCGTTGCGGCAATATATTTACACGCTGGACAAAGGGGGGATATGATGAAAACATATCTTGTGACCGGCGGAGCCGGTTTTATTGGAACCAATTTTGTTTATTACCTGTTGAAGAAATATCAGGATATTCGGATTGTCAATGTGGATGCATTGACCTATGCGGGCAATCTGGAAAATCTGCGTGCGTTGAAGGACGATCCACGCCATCTGTTTGTCCGCGCGGACATCTGTGACACGGAGGCGATGGAGGCGCTGTTTCAGAAGTACGATGTTCAATATGTCGTAAATTTTGCGGCGGAGAGCCATGTGGACCGCAGCATCGCTGATCCTTCCATTTTTGTAAAGACGAATGTGGAGGGTACGGTCAACCTGCTGAATCTGGCAAAGAAGTATTGGACCATCGGGGAGGATATCTATCGCGAAGGCGTCAAATACCTGCAGGTCTCCACAGACGAGGTATACGGTTCCCTGGGGGAGACCGGATATTTTACAGAGGAGACGCCGCTGTGCCCGCACAGTCCGTATTCCGCCAGTAAAACAGCGGCGGACTGCTTTGTAAAAGCCTACGGAGACACCTACCGTTTTCCGGTCAATATCACCCGCTGCTCCAACAACTATGGTCCGTATCAGTTTCCGGAAAAGCTGATCCCGCTGATGATTACCCATGCGCTGCAGCACAAGAAGCTGCCGGTCTATGGGGACGGCATGAATGTGCGCGACTGGCTCTATGTAGAAGATCACTGCAAGGCGATCGATATGGTGCTGGAAAACGGCCGCCTGGGAGAAATCTACAATGTGGGCGGCCACAACGAGCGTCCGAACCTCTTTATTGTAAAGGAAATCCTGCAATATCTGCATGCGCATGCGGACACACAGATCGGAGAAGATCTGATCGAGTATGTGGCGGACCGAAAAGGGCACGACCGCCGCTATGGAATCGATCCTGCCAAAATCAAAGAGGAGCTGGGCTGGTATCCGGAGACAAAGTTTGAGGACGGCATCCGCCGTACCATGCAGTGGTATCTGGATCATCCGGACTGGACGGAGCGCATCGCGGACGGTTCCTACCGGAACGTTACGGTGCTGTAACAGAGAAAGCGGTGATAAAAAGTGGGTAATTTTACATTTACAGAGACGAAACTGCAAGGCGTTACCATCATAGAACCGACCGTATTTGGGGACGATCGAGGCTATTTCATGGAGACATATCAATACGAAGCATTTCGTGCCGCGGGCCTTTCTGCCGTGTTTGTACAGGACAACCAGTCCAAATCCAGCAAAGGCGTTTTACGCGGCCTGCATTTTCAAACCAGACGTCCGCAGGGGAAACTGGTGCGCGTAACAAAGGGAACCGTCTACGATGTGGCAGTGGATATCGACCGCAAAAGTTCTACCTATGGGCAATATGTGGGCGTGATCCTTTCCGAGGAAAACAAAAAGCAGTTTTATATCCCGGCGGGAATGGCGCACGGTTTTCTGGTGCTCTCCGATGAAGCGGAGTTTTGCTATAAGTGCACGGATTACTACGATCCCAGCGGGGAAGGCGGGATCCTCTGGAACGATCCCGATATTGCGATCGATTGGCCGTTGGAAGGGCTCAAGGTCAAGCTGTCGGAAAAGGATCAGAAGCATTCTTTACTGCGGGATCTTTTATAGAGGGCGGAACGATGGATGCATCATCCGTTGTACAAATATTAAAGGAAATTTTTAAGGAGTGAGTTACATGAAAACGAGAAACAGATTTCTATCTTTGGTGTTGACACTTGCGCTGGTCTTTACTTGTTTTGCCGCTTTGCCGGCGTATGCGGCGGACAGTTCGTACGACATCCGCGTCATCGGCGGAAGAAGCATGGAGGCGGCGGGTTACTCCGGGACGGCGTTTGCAATGAAGGAAAGCGCCGCGGCGCAAAAACTTACCTTCCAGGCGCAGATTTTTGATGCGGCAGGCAAACCGGTGACCTTTACGAATATTCTGGCGGCGCAGGCAGCCGTTTCCGTTCAGCAGTACAACGGCCAGCTTCCGATCTCCGGCGTAACGCAGACAAAGTTTTTGTCCGGGCTCGCCATTACGGATCTGCAGTCGAACGGCGTATTTACGGTAACGGCTAACGTTGCGGCCAACACGGCGTCCGGCTCCGTTGATGCGCTTACCCTCACTTACCAGGGGGCAACGGCAAATGTAGGCGTTTCTGTTGGTACTGCATTCAGAATATACGATGCGAAGGGTAAAAATATCACCATTAAAGCGGTTGGCAACGAGACGCGTATTTATGAAGGCTCTGTGCCCGCGATACTCAACGGCAGTATGGATTTCACCAACGCGACGATTTCCGGAGGAGAAGCGTCTGGTTCGGCCACTATTACAATGGAGAGCGGTACCGTTGCCTACATATCGGGGTACACTGTGAAAAACGGAACAAGCACCATTAATGTAACCGGCGGAACCGTGACGGGCAATATTTTGGGCGCGGCCGGAAACGGCGTATCCAATGTCAACGTCAGCAATGTAAAGGTTGGAATGGACGGTTTGGCCAACGGCGCAATCTACGGTATTAGCGGTAACTTCACGGGAACGACAAACGTTACGGTGAAAAACAGCACGGTTATGTCCGCGGTATACGGGGGTGGCAATCGTGACGACCACTATGGAACGGCGAATATCCGTGTTGAAAGCTCTGTCGTTGGCGACGAAACATACGGCAATACGCCGCTGATCAGCGACATGTTCGGCATTGCCGGCGGCGGAAAGTACGGCAGCGGAGGCGCGAGCGTCTATATTACGCTGTCCGGCTCCACCAAGATCAATGGAAAAATAAAAGGTTCTTCCATGAGTCCGTCTTTTGGAACACAGTCGTTGGCATCGTCTAAGTTGACCTTGAATGGCGTAACCGTACAGAAGGCAGCTCTTGTCGATATCAAAGAGGTTGTTTCCCAAAACGGAGGAAAAACCGCGTAAGTTCTGGAGGATTTTAGATGAAAAGATTACTATGCACATTGTGGATTTCTGTATTGGTCGTGCTGTTTTCAGCCAATGCTTTTGCGGCCGGTTTCAATACGTATGAGCAGAGTGTACTTTCCGCACTGCGCAGCGGCGTATCCGTCAACGGGACGACGATTCAACTGCCGGCTCAGTATTTAAACCAGGCGGAAAACTATCTGAATACGGTAGACCTCACGGCGGAGCAGGCAGATGAAATCATCGGCTACATCGGTCATGCAAAATCCCTTGTGAGGGAGGAGGCGCAGAAAACCGGCGCGACCTCTATTGCAGAACTGAAAAAGTCCGGGAAAACGCTGCTGAATCAAGTTGTCAGCGACGTTCAGAAGGCGGCGGCTGTGGCGGATTTGAAAGTCGGCTACGATAAAAATACACTGGTCGGCACGGATGCGTCGGGCAAAACAGTTTTCAGTGCGGCAAAACCGATCAAGAAGACCGGCGGTGACTGGCAGCCCTTTGGCCTAATTGTTTCTGCTGGCACACTGGTCGTTCTGGCAGGCGGCGCGCTGTGGGCGGCACGCAGATTCCGGTTGTATGAAGAGGCATAATTGGGTGCAGCGCAGGCTTTTGCCTGCGCTGTCGTTTATCGGACTCCCAGTCCTGTTCTGTGCAATTGGATATCTCATTCTGTATTTGTCTGTAGGTTCTCTGCTGGGGACGGCTATGTCCTTTATAGACTTGGCGTTTTTGCAGGAACGCCCGCAGCACCACGCAGAATACCAGAATATCTTTGAAGAACAGGCGGAAAGCCGGCCGGATACCGGAAAGCTCAAGGCTTCGGAGATCACGGTCCCCGGCTTTGGCGATCAGTTCGGCAGGCTTTCCATTGAAGGGACGCAGGTTGATGCCAAACTGTTTTTTGGGGACAGCAACCAGGAGTTTAAGAACGGCGTTGGTGTGTACAACGGCAGCGGTCTTCCCGGTTATGGAAAAACGGTTCTAGTCGGAGGCCACAACAATACCTTCTTTCATGATCTGGGAGGCGCCCAGGAGGGCGCGGTCATAACCGTTGAAACCAATTATGGAACGTATCGCTATGAGGTAACGGAAAGCAGGGTGCTGCAGGCAACCGATCAATCGGCCTATGACCTGGAAGCCACAGAAGAAAATATTGTCCTGTATACCTGCTATCCGTTTGACGCCTTGGGGCTGACACAGGAGCGGTATTTTGTCTATGGAAGCTACTTGTCGGGGCCGCAGATCGACCTGTATGAATAGGAGAGAGCATATGAATTACGAAAATAAACGCCGTGCCGCATGGGCGGTCAATGGAATCTTTTCGTTCCTGCTCTCGTTCTTTCTGTATCTGGCGGTTCTTTGCCTGGTGTTCAGTCAGACACTCTTGCAGGAAGGGTTTGCAAGGCAAATCCTGGCGGACAGCCAGTATGTTTCTTTGCTTTCTGAAGAAATACGGGATGAATTTATTGCATACGGAGGAGTCGGAGGCTTTGAGGAATCCTTCTGGCAGGAAAAATTTTCACAGATTGTATCGGATGAAATACTGGAAGCGGATGCGGCCCGCCAACTGCACAGCTTGTACACAGGGACACCCTTGGAGACCAATGAGGAATTGGTTCACTCCAGCTTGTATACGGCTTTTTTAGAAGAAGCAGTCAGGCGGGGAACCGCTGTTGATGCGGACAAGGAGAATGACCTGCGAAGTTTGGCGGAAACCTGCGCGGAGGTATATGGGGAGGCGGTCCGGATTCCCTATGCGGACCGGATTGGCGGACTGCTTGTCAAAGCAAAGACGCCGCTGTATACGGGGCTTGCCGTACTTGTATGTCTGTCCGTGTTGTGCGCCGGAATAATCGTATGGCTGAATCGAAAAAGCGGCCGGTGTTTTTATTGGCTGTATGGCGGACTGGCCGGTGCGGCGCTTTTATCTGCTGTGCTGCCTTTGGGTATATTGTTTTCCGGCAAAATTGGCAAAATCGGTATTTTCAGCCAGGCGATGTATGCGTTCAGTACGCAGTTACTGACGAGGACGCTGTATGCATTCCTGCTGGCTGCGGGAATCCTGTTGCTGCTGGCGATGGTTTTGCTGGTTGTTCAGGGAATATGCCGGGCGGGGAAAAGACCGTCGTTAGAGGCAGAAAATGTATCCGAAAGATAAACAACAAAAGAGGGCCTTCCATCGTAGGACAGAAGTACGATGAAAGGCCCTCTTTTTTGTTAACGGGTGCGGTTTCGGAAAGCACCCTTTTAATCGGCAGTCAGAATGGAAATCTGATGATCCTCTAAAAATTGAAGGATATCCACCGGTGGGCGGGCATCCGTAACCAGCACATGAATCTGTTCCAGACCACAGTAAGTGATCAGGGAAGCGGTGTTGTACTTTGTATGATCCGCCAGCAGGAAGACCTGGCGGCTGCGCTGTACAGCCGTGCGCTTGATTTCCGATTCTACCGGGGAGGAATTGGTGACGCCGCTGGAGATAGAGAAACCAGAGGTTGACAGAAAAGCCTTGCTAATGTTATAGCTTTTCAGTTCCTGTGCCGAGCCTGTATCTGTAAAGGATAAAGTCTTTCGGTTCAATTGGCCGGAAAGGGCAATTACATTAATATTTGGGTAGGGGATCGCCCGGTATATGATCTCCAAATGGTTGGTCAAAATAGTCAGATTGTCCCGTTTGGAGAGCGCTTCAATCATATGTAAGGTCGTCGTGCCGGAGTCAATAAATATAATATCCCCGTCACGCACCTGCTCTGCCGCCAAAGCGGCGATACGCTTCTTTTCTTCCAGCTGGGCAATATTGCGTTCATCAAAAGAGGTTTGGGCCTTTTGCATCTGAACGGTGATCCCACCGTAAATCTTTTTGTAGCGGCTGTCTGCCAGAATCTCATCCAGATCCCGCCGGATGGTGCTCTTTGAGACCTGGAAAGATTCGCAGATCTGGTCCAGCGTAACTGTTTTATGTTCGTTTATGTATGCTTCAATTTGCTGGATCCTCTGTGAACGCATAGTTGAGCCCCCCTTATCTGCAAGACTCTATTTTTAATCTTTAGTATTATTATAATGAAACATATCGAAAAAATCAATTAGAATAATTAAATTTTAGAAAATGAGATAAGTAACCGAATGAAAATATGTTTGTTAATTAAAAAAACAAGTGGAAAGCTCTGTGTAAAAAGAGCTTTCCACTTGTTTTTCATCAGGGTTTCTTCGCTGTAAGATTTTCGTCCCGCCAGCATCTGTAGCACATACCAAGGTAACTTTCATTGCCGCCAATCAGAATTTGCTCACCATCCCGCACGATTTTACCATTCCGGATTCTGGCGTTTACCTCCGCTTTCCGGCCGCAGCGGCAGACAGATTTAATCTCGGAGAGGGAGTCGGCCAATTCAAATAAGCGTTTGCTTGCAGGGAACAGATGGGTCTGAAAGTCGGTTTTTAAGCCGAAACAGAGAATGGGAATTTGGTCTACCGCCAGGTCTTTCAGCTGTTCTACCTGCTCCGGTGTGAGAAACTGCGCCTCGTCTATAATCCATACCTGGTATTCCGGATGTTGACGGAACCAATCCAGTAAATTGATCTTGCCGTCAATGACATAACAGCGTTCTTCTAAACCAATGCGGGATTTGACAAGGCCTGCGCCGTCGTGGTTGTCAATGCTGGGTTTCAGCAGTGCGACCCGATATCCCTGTTCTTCGTAGTTGAATTTGACCATCAGCGCGTTTGCTGATTTGGAGCTGTTCATCGCGCCGTATTTAAAATAGAGTTTTGGCATAACAACCTCTTCCCGTTCTTTTCGCATTTTTCCTTATTATATCCGCATTTTCCGAACAATGCAAAAGGAAGGCGCAAGAATGGAATCGATTTGTCACAATCCTGTCCACATTGGCATAGTTTATAAGGCGGGGACAACCCCGAGAAAAATAATAATGGAGGGATCGTTGATGTGTTGCAACAACAATTGGTGTGGATGCGGAAACAGAGGATGCTATGGAGGAAACGGCGGGGTCGCTGTTCTGCAGGATTATGTACCTGCGGCAGGGGGCTGTGGTATGGCTGTGGATGCGGTAGGCAGCGGGTGTGGGTGCGCTGCCGCCGTTGCGGAAAACGCTGTTGCCAACGCTAGCGGCTGTGGCTGCGGTTCCAACTGGGGCTGTGGCTGCGGTGCAAATGCAGGCTGCGGCTGTGGTTCCAGATCGGGCTGCGGTTGTGGCTGTGGCAACTCCTGGTATTAAGCGCAATCGAATCATGCTGCATGATTGAGAGCGGCGCCGCATAAGATGTATTGCAGAAACGGCGCCGCCGCGGCTTTTTTGAAAAACTTCCGGATAGCACTTGACTTAATAGGAATTTTTTCCTATACTTGAAGCAAATAGAATATCTGGGTGAAGATACCGGGAGAGACCGTTGACGCGGCGCCGAAGGGGCTATGCAAAAAACTCTCAGGCAAAAGGACCGGTATCGGACAAAACTCCGAAAAGCCGCATCGCGGCACCGAAGAAGCAATCCCAATCCGGGAGAATCTTTCAGGTTATATGACGGGGCGCACAGTTTTTGTGCGCCCCGTTTTTTTGTCCGATTTTGCCCGGAAAAGAAGGAGGTCCATTATGGAGAAGAAAACGCCCCTTTATGAACGGCACGTGGAGTTGGGGGGACGGGTGGTTCCCTTTGCAGGATTCCTGCTGCCGGTCCAGTACAAAACCGGCGTCATCGCAGAACATATGGCGGTGCGGGAGCATGCCGGGCTATTTGATGTATCCCACATGGGGGAGGCCGTTCTGGAAGGCCCTGACGCGGAAAAGAACCTCAATACCATCCTTTCCAATGATTTCTCAGGGATGCCTATCGGCGGCGCGCGCTATACCCTGATGCTGAACGAGCGGGGCGGTGTGGTTGACGACCTGATCGTATACCGATGTGGAGAAGAGCGTTTTTTCCTGGTGCTTAACGCGTCCAATACGGAAAAGGACGTAAGCTGGCTGCGCGGCCATCTGCATGGAGAGGCAGCTTTAGAGGACATTTCCGACCGGACGGCGCAGATTGCCCTGCAGGGACCGGATGCCAAGGCGATTATTACCAAATTTGTGCCGGAGGAAGCGCTGCCGAAAAAGTATTACTCCTTTGTAGAGCATGTTTCCGTCGCAGGGGTCGACTGCATGATCTCCCGCACTGGCTATACAGGCGAATTCGGATACGAGCTGTATATGGACCCGTCCGGTGCGGTCGCCGTTTGGGATGCCCTGTACCGGGAAGGCGCGGTCCCGTGCGGCCTGGGTGCACGCGACACGTTGCGTTTGGAAGCGGCAATGCCGCTGTACGGCCATGAGCTGGACGACGAGACGGACCCGATTTCCGCCGGCTTGGGCTTTGCCGTCAAACTGGAAAAGCCGGACTTTATCGGGAAAAGTGCGCTGGCCGCGCGGGGAGAGTCGGCACGCGTCCGTGTGGGGCTGAAGGTTACGGGCCGCGGGATTATCCGCGAGCATGAATCCGTTTATATCGGGGAAACAGAAGTCGGAAAGACGACGTCCGGTACGCACTGTCCCTATCTGGGCGCCGGTTATGCCATGGCGTATCTTGACAGGGCAAATGCGGCGGTTGGAACACAGGTGGAGGTATCTGTGCGGGGCCGCCGGATTGCGGCGGAGGTCGTGCCTCTGCCGTTTTACAAAAGAGCATAACAAATAGAATAAAATGATTGAACTGGAGGACTTTCATATGAATATTCCTGAAAATCTGCTGTATCTGGATTCCCACGAATGGGTGGAAAAAACAGGCGATACAACTGCCCGAATCGGCCTGACGGACTTTGCGCAAGATCAATTGGGCGATTTGGTGTTTGTCAACCTGCCGGAAGAAGGCGATTCGGTTGCCGTTGGGGAAAGCTTTGCCGATGTGGAGAGCGTAAAGGCGGTTTCCGACATTTACAGCCCGGTGACGGGAACAGTCGCCGCGATCAATGCGGACCTGCTGGACGCGCCGGAAGCGATCAACCAGGACCCGTACGGCGCGTGGTTCATTGAAGTGGCCGATATTACGGAGTATGGCGAGCTGATGGACGCCGAGGCGTACCAGGCTTTCTGTGAGGAACAGGACTGATTCTGTCGTTCCAGTACATAAAGAAAGGAATGTGTATCATGGGAAGCTATATTCCATCCACCGCAGCGCAGCGGCAGGAAATGTTGCGGACAGTCGGCGTTTCCTCTCTGGAGGATCTTTACGCGGATGTCCCGGCGTCCATCCGCCTGCCGGATTTACAGCTGGAAAAGGGACGGTCAGAGCTGGAAGTTTCCGCCGCCATCCAAAAACTGGCGGAAAAAAATCATGTCTTCGGTTCTGTTTTTCGCGGCGCGGGCGCGTATGATCACTATATCCCGGCGATTGTCCGCCGTGTGACCTCCAAAGAGGAGTTTTTGACGGCCTATACGCCGTACCAGGCGGAGATCAGCCAAGGCATCCTCCAGTCCATTTTTGAATACCAGACGATGATCTGCGAGCTGACCGGCATGGACGCCTCCAATGCTTCGGTATATGACGGCGCGTGCGCCGCCGCGGAGGCCGCTGCGATGTGCCGCGACCGCAAGCGCAGCCGCGTGTTGATTTCTGCTTCCGCGCATCCGATGGTCGTTCAGACCATCCTGACCTACTGTAAAGGAGCGGACGCGGAGGCGGTTCTGGTTCCCGCAAAGGACGGTGCGACGGATCTGGAGGCGCTGCGAGAACTCCTCCGCAATACGGACGCCTGTTTCTACATGCAGCAGCCCAATTTCAACGGTTTAATTGAGGATGCGGAAGCGCTGGGAGAACTGGTGCATGCTGCCGGTGCAAAGTTCATCATGGGCGTCAATCCGATTGCCGCCGCGGTCTTGAGAACCCCGCGCGAATGCGGCGCGGATATTGCTGTGGGAGAAGGCCAGCCGCTGGGCATGCCGCTTTCGTTCGGCGGACCGTACCTGGGCTTTATGGCCTGCACCAAAGAGTTGTTCCGCAAGCTGCCGGGCCGCATTGTGGGCGAGACGGCGGATGCGGCGGGCCGGCGCTGCTATGTGCTGACGTTGCAGGCGCGCGAGCAGCATATCCGCCGGGAGAAGGCGTCCTCCAATATCTGTTCTAACGAGGCGCTTTGCGCCATGACGGCTTCTGTTTATATGGCGGCGATGGGCCCCGCGGGGGTGCAGAAGGCGGCAGCGCTTTGCTATTCCAAGGCGCATTACCTGGCAGAGCAGATTTGCGCGATTTCCGGCTTCTCGCTGGCGTACGACGCGGAATTTTTCCATGAGTTTATCACAAAGACCTCGATTCCGGCGGAGCAGTTGCTCGCAGTGCTGGAGAAAAATGATATTCTGGGCGGCCTGCCGGTGGAAAATGACATCCTCTGGTGTGCAACCGAAAAGAATACGAAGGAACAGATGGACCGGCTGGTCGCATTGCTGAAGGAGGCGGCGAGCGTATGAAACTGATTTTTGAAAAGAGCGTTCCGGGAAGGGCCTGTACGCTTCTGCCGGACTGCGACGTCCCCATGGCGGCGCTTCCGGAAGCGTTTGCGCGGAAAGCGCTGCTGCACCTGCCGGAGCTTTCCGAAACGGATATCAGCCGCCACTATACAGAACTGGCAAAATGTGTGCACGGCGTGAACGACGGATTTTACCCCCTCGGCTCCTGCACAATGAAATACAATCCCGCGCTGAATGAGGAGATGGCCGGGCTGGCGGGTTTTACCGGCGTGCATCCGCTCCAGCCGGAGCATACGGTTCAGGGAAGTCTGGAGGTGCTGGCGAAGGCGGAGGAAATCCTCTGCAAGGTGACGGGCATGGATACCATGACGTTTCAGCCGGCGGCGGGCGCACACGGCGAACTGACAGGACTTCTGCTGATTAAGGCGTATCACCGTGCGCGCGGCGACGCCCGGCGCACGAAGATCATTGTGCCGGATTCGGCGCACGGCACCAATCCCGCATCCGCATCAATGACGGGCTTTACCGTGGTGAACATTCCCTCCGGCGCGGATGGCTGCGTGGATTTGGAAAAACTCCGCGCGGCGGTGGGGCCGGATACCGCGGGACTGATGCTGACCAATCCCAATACCTTGGGGCTCTTTGATAAAAATATTCTGGAGATCACCCAAATTGTACACGAGGCGGGCGGTCTGAATTACTACGACGGGGCGAATTTAAACGCGGTCATGGGTGTGGCGCGCCCGGGCGATATGGGGTTCGACGTGGTGCATTTGAATCTGCATAAGACCTTTTCCACCCCGCACGGCGGCGGCGGACCGGGCTCCGGTGCGGTGGGCGCCAAAAGCTTGCTCGCGCCGTTCCTGCCGAACCGCCATGTGGTGCGTCAGGGTGAATCCTACGCCTTTGAGGATGCGGCGCAGACCATTGGCAGTGTCAAGGCGTTTTACGGCAATTTCCTGGTGGTGGTGCGGGCTCTGTGCTACATGCTGGTGCTGGGGGAGGATGGGATGCGCGATGCGTCCCAGATGGCCGTCCTGAACGCAAACTATTTGAAGAAGCTGCTGGAACCGCATTGCGAGGTGGCGAACGAAGGCGTCTGCATGCATGAGTTTGTCCTTACATTGGAAAAGCTGAAAAAGGAAACCGGCGTATCCGCTATGGACGTAGCGAAGTCCATGCTGGATTACGGAATGCATCCGCCCACCATGTATTTTCCGCTGATTGTCCATGAGGCGCTGATGCTGGAACCGACGGAGACGGAATCCAAGGAGACGCTGGACTGGGCTGCGGGCGTCATCGCGGAAATCCTGGAAAAGGCGCATAGCGATCCGGAGGCGCTGCATAACGCGCCGGTTACCACGCCGGTCGGCCGGCCGGACGAGGTGGCGGCGGCGCGCAACCCGAAGCTGCGGGCTGTTTTCAATGATTAATCGGCTGCAATACGTGGAAACTGCCGGGACGAATCCTTATGAGAACCTGGCGTTGGAAGAATACCTGCTCAACACGGTGAAGCCCGGCTCCTGCATGCTGTATCTGTGGCAGAACCGCCGGACGGTGGTGATCGGCCGCAACCAAAACTGCCGCAGGGAGTGCCGTGTGGAAAAGCTGGAGGAGGACGGCGGGCATCTGGCCCGCCGCCTGTCCGGCGGCGGCGCGGTCTTTCATGATTTAGGAAACCTGAATTTTACATTTTTGGCCCACCGGCAGGAGTATCATGTGGACCGCCAGCTGGAGGTAATCCTGCGCGCGGTGCAAATGCTGGGGATCCATGCGGAAAAGACGGGGCGCAACGATTTGACTGTGGATGGAAAAAAGTTCTCCGGTAACGCATTTTACCGCTCTGGCACACGGTGTTACCACCACGGCACGATCCTGATCGACGTGGACACAGAACAGATGTCGCAGTATCTCTCGGTCCCGGAAGAAAAGTTGCAGGCCAAGGGGGTGCAGTCGGTCAAAGGGCGTGTGGTCAATCTAAAGGAATTGTGTCCGGAACTCACGATAGAAAAGATGAAAACCGCGCTCCGCTCCGCCTTTGAAACGGTTTACGGACATACGCCGGAATGCCTGCCCCTGTCAGGGGTAGACCGTGTGGAATGGGCGCGCCTGACGGAGAAATTTGCTTCCTGGGAGTGGCGCATTGGCAAGGAGCCGGATTTTTCCTGCGAGCTGAAACGCCGGTTCCCCTGGGGCGGTATGGAGTGGAAGCTGCTGGTCTCCGGTGGAATTGTAAAGGATGCCGCCGTCTATACGGACGCAATGGACGTCTTTTTTGCACAGTCCCTGCGCAATGCACTGCTTGAAACGGTTTTTTCAAAAAAGGACTTGGAGCAGGCAATCCGGGGACTGCCGGTGGACAACGCGGAACAGGAGCAGATGCGGCGCGACTGCGGCGCGCTGCTGGAGGAGTTGACGTAATGAACCAATTTGATTTGATCGTGATTGGCGCCGGGCCCGGCGGCTATGTGGCGGCATTGGAAGCCGCCAGCCTGGGAAAACGGGTCGCAATTGCAGAGAAACGCGAAGTAGGCGGTACCTGCCTGAACCGGGGGTGTATCCCGACAAAGGCTCTGTTGCGGGCGGCGCGGGTGTACCGGGAAGCGAAGGACAGTGAAGCGCTGGGAATCTCCGTTTCCGGCGTCAGTTATAATATGGAAGAGATGCACCGTCACGTACAGGAAGTGACAGCGCAGCTTCGCGGCGGAATTGAATTGTTATTGAAAAAGGCAAAAGTGACCGTGCTGCACGGAACGGCTGTGATAGAATCACCGAATACGGTGCGTGTGGGAGAAGAGTATTTCGAGGCGGGGCGCATCCTGGTCGCGGTGGGTTCCAAACCGGCCCGCCCGCCGATTCCCGGTCTGGAATTGCCCGGCGTTGTCACCAGCGATGAAATGCTGGAGGGCGGCGTGGACTGCAAGCGGCTGGCAGTCATCGGCGGCGGCGTCATTGGTGTGGAATTCGCGCAGATATACCGCTCCCTGGGCTGTGAGGTAACGATTCTGGAGGCAATGCCCAGAATCCTGCCGGCGATGGACCGGGAAATTGCACAGAATCTTGCAATGATCTTTAAGAAACGCGGCGTGCAGGTGCATGCCAATGCATTTGTACAGGAGATTGTCTCTGAGTCCTCTGGCCTGCTCTGCCGCTATACGGAAAAAGAACAGGCGCAGGAAGTACGGGCGGACTGCGTACTTATCTGTACCGGGCGGGCGCCGAACACGCAGGAACTCTGTGCGGACGGGCTGGCGCTCTGTGGAGAGCGGGGATACATCCCTGTAACTGAGCGATATGAGACGCGGGTTCCGGGTATTTACGCCATCGGCGACGTTGTGCAGGGCGGCATTCAGCTGGCGCACGCCGCGGAGGCGCAGGCGAAAAACGTGGTCCGTACTATGTTTGCGGAAAAAGAGGGAAAGGACCTGCGCGCCATCCCGTCCTGCATTTTTACAGAACCGGAGATCGCCGCGGTGGGGATCACAGCGGACGAAGCGAAAGCCGCGGGGCGCGCGGTATCCGTCAAAAAATCTTTAACCTCTGCAAACGGAAAAGCAGTCATTGACGGAGCTGACAGGGGATTTGTAAAGCTGGTGTTTGACACGGAAAGCCGCGTGCTGCTTGGCGCGCAGCTCATGTGTCCCCATGCGTCGGAAATGATCGGAGGCCTCACGACGGCGGTGTCGGCGGGGCTAACGGAGGAAGCGATGATGCGGTCGGTGTACCCGCATCCGACTGTCAGCGAAACGATATTGGCATAAATGAAAAGACGCCGGACCACATTGGGTCCGGCGTCTTTTCATTTATGTGGGTTCTTTGTTCAGTTGAATGGGAGGATCGGCGGGTTCTTCATCCGATTCCGGCTTATCCGGTGTGTTCTGCATCACCTGGTCCCGCGTCAAATGCTTGGCGCGGAGGCGGCGGCGCGTCGAATCGCGCAGCAGCGTGTACAGGATGGAAAAGACCGGGATACCCAGCAGGATGCCGAGGATGCCGAACAGGTTGCCGCATAGGATAATGGATAGCAAAACCCAGATGGGCGGCAGGCCGATGGACGTACCCACTACGCGCGGGTAAATCAGGTTGCCCTCGATTTGCTGCAGGATCAGGAAAAATACAATGTAATACAGCGTGTACCAGGGATTGACCAGAAGGAGGATAAATCCGGCTGTGAACATGGAAATGTAGGGTCCGATAATCGGAATCAGACTGCACAGTGCGACGATGCAGCTGATCAGAATCGTATACGGAAGATGAAGGAGATTCATACCGATATACACCAGGAAAAACCAGATGCAGGATTCTGTCAGCTGTCCGCGGACAAAATTGGAAAAGATACGGTTGGAAAGCGCGGAAACCTCGATGGTGCGCTTGGCAACCCGATTCGGCAGAAACGCGTAAAGCAGGCGTTTGAGATTGGCGATCAGCTTTTCTTTGCCGAAGAGCATATACATGCAGAAAATAAAGCTCATCGCCATGGTGAACACACCGTTGGCCACGCTTGCCGTGATGCTGAAGATGGACCCCATGAAGTCGGTCGTGACCTGCGTGACCTTGGAGAGCACGGAAGGCCAGTCGATTTTGATGGAATTGATCTGCTCCTGCGTGATGTTATGCTTTTGCAGGAATTTGATGATCTCGTTGGACAGGCGGTTGATATAAGTCGGTGCGCTGTTGACTAAAACCTGCAGGGAGGAAGCCAGTTCCGGAATGACAAACAGGATGATCGCGCCCAATATCAGAATCAACGTCAGAAAAGACAGCACCACACAGACGGCGCGCCTGCATTTATTCCAAATTTTGCTGTTCCGCCTGTTTAAAAAAGCAAAGACCTTTTCTTCATAAAACTTTAAAAATACATTGACAACAAAGGCAATGGCGATGCCGATAAAGAACGGCGTCGCCATAGAAAATACGAAGAGAAGCGTGCCCAGCAGCTTGTCCAGATTGAACAGGGCAAAGATTAACAGAACCGTGTAAGTGATGAGCAGGATCGCCCGCTTCATGGAGGTTTGCCCGCGGATCAATTCTTTTATTTTCATATCATACTCCCTCAGGCCGTTTCAAAAACACGGCCGTTTTCAATCGCATTACTGCTATTATATAACCCGCCGCGGGGGAAGTAAAGGAAGAATGTACCGCAGGATACAAAATTATCCTGACGATATGAGAAAGAACACAGCAGGTTGATAGGAAGTGCATGTGTTTTATGACGGCGTTTAAATGCAAAAACCTGCCAATAGCCTGTGCTGTTTCAAAAAGTTTATGCAGCTTTGGCAAAGAAGACGGTCACAGTTCCTTTGTTTTACGCACCGTGTTCCTGTGCTTCTCGACAATCTGTTCTGCGTCTGCTTCCATGCAGACGGCGCAAAAAGACAGCACCCAAAAATCGATTGAGTGCTGTCTTTTAAATGCAATTTGGTTATGGTTTGGAATGCCGTAAAGCAATCGCTATGGATTTTGTGTACTTATTGAAACAGGGATGTAATTGAATTCCAAATACTTTTAAAGAGATTGACGATTCGGTCCCAGACGCCGACTTCTTCCGCAGGTTGTTCCAGGTCGGTTTCCGGCACGGCTTCGTCGTCCACCTGGATTTCCTCTGTGCGCAGGATAATCTGGATGCTGGAGGGCGTTGGATTCTTGCCGGAGGTAAAGGAAACCATCTCCTGTTCGGCATCCAAATCCAGCAGTTTGGTTTCGTCTTCGTATTTGTCGACTTGCTCATCAATGGTGTCTTTAATAGTGGTGTTCGCATCCTGAAGGTCCGAGGTGTTGTCGGAGCTGTCCAATGCTTTGGATAGAACGTCGATCAATCCATCCAGAGTTTGTTTGGTCCCGTCGTTCAGGCTGTCCCCGCTGTTTTGCAGTGTGCTTTCCAGGTCCTTCAGGAACGAGGCGGTGCTTTCCAGAGTGGAGGAGAGCTGCTGAGTCAGTACGGCGCTGTCGGAGAGAAGGCTGACTGTTCCATCTTTATACTTGTTTAGCGTGGCGTTCAAATCATCCAATGTGGTAATGAGGGAGGAGCAGGTATCGATACTGCTTTTCAGGGGGATGCTGGCCCGGTTCAGCTCTGCCGCCAGATCAGCCGCGGAATCCAGATCGGAAAGCCCCTTCAGGCTTTCCAGCAGCTTGTTTGCGGAAGACCCAAGGTCGTCCAGCGCGCCGATCGCGCTGCTGGTATTGCCTAAAATATCGGATAGCTTCTTGCCGGCCTGTTCCAGTGCGGCAATCGTTTCATCCAGTCTGTCCCGGTATTTTTTCAGCGGCGCAAGGACGGTGTCGGACGCGCCCTGTTGGGTCAGTTCTTCAATGGTCTGGTTCAGCTGTGTACGCGCGTCCTGCAAGGTCGTCAGCAGTGCGCTCAGTGGGTCCGTCTGATTTTTGATTGCATCCTTAAAAGCCTTGATATCGTTCTGTAAGGGGGAAAGGGCGTCGCTCAGGCCGTCGATAGCATCCTGCGCGGAGGACAACTGTTTGTTGCTGATGGAAGAATCGTTGATCGCGTGTTCCAGGTCTTCCAGGCTGCTTTGCAGCCGTGTAAGGGATTTTTTCAGCTCCGCCAGATCGGGTTGCAGCGCATCTACCTCTTTGACCATTGCATTGACGTTGTCAGAAACTTCGCCGACCATGGTTTCTCCATTTTTAAAATGGGGAACAAGTGTGGTAATGGACTGGGCAAGCCTGTTCAGGTCCTCCAAAGAACCGTCCGCGCTGCCGTATAACCCATCCTTGGCCGAGTGAATGGAGTTGCGGGCCTGCTGCAAGTCTTTCAGCCCCTGTTGGGTCAGCTTCAGACTGCCGGACATGTCATCCAATACGCCCAGAATGCTGTCCAGATTGTCATAAATAGCATCCGCGGAGTCGCCGATCACATCTTTGGCTTCCTTCAGCTTTTTAATATTTTTCATCTGTTCCAGCGTGCCGGGGATCATCATCAAGATGATTCCGGAGCTTTCAAAATTTTCCGTACCGATGCGGATCGTAAATGTGGTGTGCTCACCGGGCAGCGCCGCGAAAATAATCGCTTTATAGGTGCCGATGGACTGCGTCTGTGATCCGGGCGCTTCGATGCTGAGAACGTCCTCCACATTGACCATGGTTGCGGCTTGCAGCAGCATGTTGTTGCGGTAGTAGGCGCCGGCTTTTTCGTTGGGGATGCATTCAATCTGCATTTCCACCATACCGGACGCACCGGCAAGGCTTTCCGCTTTTGCCGGAACGCCGTTCAGTTTGTAAGTGACATTAAAATTCCACGGTAGGACGATGCTGTTTTCCTCCGGCGTGCATTCGTAGAAGAAATGGTCGCTGACGTTGTCGGACAGCTTCCATTTGACGCCTTCTTTGGTGAGCTCCGGCTGGTCGTAGCCGGACATGTTGTTTACCTTTTGATAGGCGCCGTAGTCGAAGAATTCCCTGTTGCCGTTCAGGCTGCAGCCTTTGACGATACTGGTGTCCGTGATCGCGCCGTAATAATCCAGATTGACGTAAACTGCTTCATCCGTGGTGACGGGGATTTCCGCCGCGCTGGCAGCGGGCACGGCCAGCGGCAGCAGCAGGGAGAAAGCCAGCAAAAGGGAAAGAAAGCGTTTGTTTTTATTCATGGTCTGTGTCCTCCTTCTCCTCCTCCGGCGTTCCGGCCAGAGTGTTGATATCTATTTTTTCTTCCTCGATCTTTTCATGTTTCTTTTTCCGTTGTTCCATCCAGGCCTTCCGTTTGCGGTAACGCAGGGCCTTGCGCAGCTTCCGGCGGCGCAGTTTCCGCTTTTGCCGCATGGAGAGCTGGACCTGCTTCAGCTTTGCCTGACGGAGCTTTTCCGCGTGTTTCCGCCGGCGTATCTGGTTAAAGATGATCTTATCGCTCATAACGAGCAGCACGGGGAGCAGGAACAGAACCAGCAGCAGGCTGAGCAGCGCGCCGCGGCCAACCAGATGCCCCATGTCCGCGATGGCGGAAACGGTAGAGATAAAGTACAGGCCGTATCCGACGATGGTCAGAATGGAGCCCGAGGTCAGGATGGACAGTGCGCTCTGTGAAATCGCCTGGATAGCGGCTTCTTTTTTGTTCATGTCTGTGCGGGCGTCCAGATAATTGTTACTCATCAGGATTGAGTAGTCCACAGTAGCGCCCAGCTGCAGGCAGCTCACAATGATATATCCCATGTAAATCATGGTATCACCGGTAAAGTACGGCAGCGCCATATTAAAGAAGATCGCAACTTCAATGGGGATCATCACCACGATGGGGATGATTGCGGAGTGGAAGGTGAACAGAATGACGATGGCGACGCCCAGCAGGGACAGAATGTTGACATAACTGTAATCCGTTGTAATGATGGACTTGATATCCTGCGTGGAAGGGGTCATGCCCACGATGTACGAATCCTCCGGATAGTACGACTGCACGATGGAGCGGATTTCATCGGCGCATTGGAAGGAGAGATCACTCTCATCCTTGGTGCGGATGTAAATTAACATGCGGCTGTAGTCGTCCGTGTGAAGCTGGCCCGTCAGGGATTCCGGAAGAAAGCTTTCTGGAATGCCCTCCGGCAGTGTGCCGGAGAGGGAAGTCACCGATTTGGTATAGTTCAGGTCCTCCAAGGTGTGAGTCAGTTCCCGCTCGGTCACATTATTGGTGTTGGGAATCAACGCCAGAATCAGGTTGCTGCGCCCAAAGCGTGCGTTGATTGCCTGCTCATCCTCATACACCTTGGTGCCGGGACTGGACCCCAGCGCGCTGTTGCCATAACTGAAGGCGTTCATGTTTTGCGCGGTAAAAGCGGGAATGACAAGGATGGCGGTGACAGCTAACACGCCATACCGGATTTTAAAAACAAACTTTCCCAATCCATGGAAGGATGGCATAAAGGAACGGTGTTCCGTCTTCTCAATTTTATCGCCCCAGCGGAGCAGCAGCGCCGGCATCAGAAGCA
The DNA here is from genome assembly GCF_015667585.1 of Clostridium sp. D33t1_170424_F3. Lineage (GTDB taxonomy): Bacteria > Bacillota > Clostridia > Oscillospirales > Acutalibacteraceae > Anaeromassilibacillus. The sequence goes on from NZ_JADPEG010000015.1 coordinate 40,727, forward strand.
GGACAGTCAGCAGGCTGATGACAATGCCCTTTGCCAGAACAAAGCCGAGGTCAAACCCAATTTTAAACTGCATCAGCATCAGAACCAGGAACCCCACGATGGTGGTCGCACCGCTGGACAGGATGGATGTAACGGAACTGCGCAGCGCGTTTGCCACCGCCTGCACCGGCTCCAGTCCGGATTCCCGCTCGCGGGTAAAGGAATGCAGCAGGAAAACGGAGTAGTCCATGGCAATGGCCAGCTGTAGAATGGAGGCCACGCTGAAGGTCATGAACGAAACTTCTCCAAGAATCAGGTTGGTGCCCATGTTAATAATGATTGCCACGCCCATGATAAACAGGAACAAAAACGGTTCAAACCAGGAGGTGGTTGTTAAACACAGGATGACGGCAATCATGACGACGCCCATTGCCATAGCGATGGCGATTTCACGGGTCAGGGTCTCATCCAGCGATTTGTCCTGTACCGCTGCGCCCATCAGGTAGCCCTTGTCTCCGGTGACTTTTTCAATCTCGTTGATCGCCTGGCGGGTGGAGGGATCGGAGTCCCCATCGTCGAAGATGATGTCCATAACGGCATAGCCGTCCTTATAGTAATCTTCAATGTTGTCGTAGTCGATAAACAGATGGGATTGGTAAACGTCTGTGGCGGTATCCGCCCAGGTTACCATGTTTACGCCGTCAATGTTACTGATGCGGTCCTTGTACATCTTCGCTTCATATAAGGAGACCTCGCCGACCATGACGCGCGCGGTGCCAGGATAACCGAACTCCTCTTCCATGATGTTCAGGCCCTGTTTCGACGGGGCAGTATCGGGCAGGTATTTGCTCAAATCGTAGTTGACGCTGACAAAGCAGGTGGCGATAATGCTGCAAATGACCGCGACGGCGAAAACCTTTTCTATGATGTTGCGGCTGTTGATGATCAGGTCAATGAGGTTGTGGGATGTATGTTTCTTCTTATCCAAAGCGGTTCGCCTCCAAAGAAATCTCGTTACTTATTTAACAACAAAGCCAATCATACGGGATGACAAACGGAAACGTATATAATAAAAATACATAAAATATCGTTTATTCCACCAAAATCAAGAACTGTTCCGAGTGCAGGCTGATTTGCGGCGGTTGCTTCTCCGAAATTGCTGCGGCGTCATACCGGTATAGCGCTTGAAAATCTGGATGAAATAGCTTTGGGAGACAAAGCAGAGAAAATTGCTGATCTCTGAAAGGCTTTTTTCGGAGAACAGCAGCAGGTTCTGCGCCTCGCGGATGCGCTCCTGTTGGATGTACGCGGTCAGGTTGACGCCGGTTTCCTGTTTGAACAGACGGGAAAGGTAGCGCGTACTGAGCTGCAGCTCGTCAGCGAGCGTCTGCAGGGAAAGCTCCTGGTGCAGGTGATTGTCGATATACTGGATGCATTGCGAAATCGGGAATGAATAAGCTTTCTGCGTCTGTGCCTGAGCGACCCGCTCTGTCAGATCAAACACCATCTTGGCGCAAAGGGTATAGACGTCTTTTAACTCCGAGCAGTTTTCCATGTGCTGTACATAGACGTCGCTTAACCGAAAGGCGTTTTCTGCACGGAGGCCGCCGGCAATTGCGGCGCGGGAAATCAGCGCCGCGATGGTGATGCAGGAGTCCTTCGCCTGCCGCAGAGGCGAGGAGGAGAATGTTCCTGCAATGCCGGATATGTAGGTGTCCAACAGTTTTTTCAGCTCCACGGTATCGCCGTTTTTTACACATTCCGTAAACATCTGCTCGTATTCAAAGGAAACGGGCATGCTGGTCAGTTCCTGCCGCTCAAAATAGTTGGCTTGCAGGTCGCGGTCGATGCTGTCCTGGGAGAGAAGCTCCTGATTGGCGATCAAAAATTCGGACAGATGGATCTTTTCCTGAAAGATGGTCAGGTACAGCATCTGCGCAAACCGAAGAAACTGCGCCGTGCTGTAAACCGGTATTTGTTTTGAAGCTGCATATAAGCGGTGTGTATCGATGCAAGTGAACAGCGGCGCGATGCTCTTTATGGCGGATAGACTGGGATCGCACAGCAAAGCCGGACCGAGAACCAAAAAATATTCCTGTCCGTCCGCTGGAAACGGCAGGAAGGAATAGAGAAGAGTGGAGTGAAAGGTATGCAGGGTTGGCTGGGAAGCGCTGTTCTTGCGCAGTTCTGCTAACACGGTGCTTTTCAGTTGAATATCCTGAAATTCCGATTGCCGCGGACAGGAAAAACATGCGGTTCCCGCGGCGTCAGAAATTTGAATCGGAACGCGGGAAATTTCGTAAAGGAGCCGGCAAAATTCAAAGATGCGCTCTAAATTGGTTTGAAATAGCATTTGATCACCTTATATCATGATGTGCTACCAAAGGACTTCCAATCGATAGCTTTACAGATTCCTTGCTCTTGGTTCCGATTGCTATCGTAATAAGCTGGAGGTGCTCTGGCAGCCAAAGAAAACTTTTCCATGCCAAAAGGAAAAAATTAAAAAATTCGTAACAAACTTGTTTAAAGTATAGCTTATATTAAATATATTATATATACTTTAAAACTATTTGAACAAATTAAGAACGGAGGGAAAAAATGGACATATTAACGTTTAAAAATAAAATATGGGATCTGACACGGCAGATTATGGATGGAATGGATGCCGTTTTTCGCCCCATCAGCGAACGGAATGGGCTAACCCGGGCACAGCTGCAAATATTGCTTAAAATCCGTATTGCGGAACAGCCGGAAACCGTGGGAAGCCTTGGCAAGCATATGGGAATATCCGCTGGAAATATGTCCTCCATGTGTAAAAAGCTGGAACAGGACGGCTTTTTGCTGAGATGCCGGGATACACAGGATGAGCGGATTGTCCGGTTGGCGCTAACAGATAAAGGAATGCGCGCGATCGCGCAGATCAATGAGATGATTGAACAGCAATTCCGGGACTGTTTGTACAATATGGGAGAGAAGAAGATAGAGGCCATTGTGGACAGTATGCAAGAGCTCAGCCGAATTTTGGCGGAGATATCCGCCGGTTTGGAAAGCGGCGGCGCATGCGTAAACGGAACAGAGAAATGATTTGTAATGAAAAAGCACTTTCTGTAGAACAGCGGCGCATCGGGAAGGATCGCCGCTGTTTTGCCTGCATTGGGGTTGACACTTTTTTGTGAGTGGGATAAAATCAGGCAAAGTACTTTTATAATGGAAAAACCTGCAGCGGGTTTTTGGGAGGTGACGGCTTGAAGACGATCCACGGCGTCAGCGCTTCAAAGGGAATTGCAATAGGAAAACTCAGTCTCAATAAGCAGACGCTGGAAAAGGTCCTGCGGCATCCGGTGACGGATAGTAACGCGGAGGTGAACCGTCTGATTGCCGCGCGCACCGCAACGGAGCGTACCCTGCGCGGCCTGCATCAGAAGGCCCTTCGGGAGCTTGGTGAGGAGGATTCCCTGATCTTCCAGATTCATCTTATGCTGCTGGAGGACCACGACTATTTTGACAGTATTAAGGATTCCATTATACAAAATAAAGTGAACGCCGAGTATGCCGTCTGGATGGTTTCCAACCGGTTTTATCTGTTGTTCTCCCAGATGGAAAACGAATATATGCGCGCGCGTGGGGACGATATTTTGGACATCTCTCAGCATTTGCTCCGCTACCTCAATCCCGCGTTTGCCATCCGGCTGGAACGGCTGAGCAGCCGGGGAATTGTCGCAGCAGTGGACCTGCTGCCGAGCGAGGCGGTGCGGGTTGACCGAAAAAGGACATTGGCGTTTGTCACGCGGGACGGTTCCCAGTATTCCCACGCAGCCATCCTGCTGCGTACCATGGGAATTCCCTATGTTGTGGGCCTGGGGGAAGCCTTTGATGAGCTGATCCATGCGGAATGCGTGATTGTGGACGGCTCCCGGGGCGATGTGATCCTGGACCCCGATCCGGCGGCGCTGCACGAGTATGAGGAACGCGAACGGAAATACCAGGAGCACCAGAAGGCGCTGCGCGAGCTCAAGGGCTGTCCCGCCATTACAAAGGACGGCTATCGCATCGACGTGCATGCCAATATCGGCCATGCGGAGGACGTTGACCTGGCGCTGGAAAACGATGCGGACGGTATCGGCCTGTTCCGCACGGAATTTTTATACTTGGGCAGCAATGCAAACCCCACGGAGGACGGGCAGTTTGAGACGTACCGCAAGGTGCTGCAGCAGATGAAGGGAAAGCGTGTGATCATCCGCACGCTTGATGTAGGAGAAGAGCCCGGCACCAGCCAGTGGCGGTACCGCGACTATGAAAATCCGATTTTGGGCATCCGGGCGATCCGTTCCAGCCTGCAGAGCCGGGGCGTATTCATGACGCAGCTCCGGGCGATCCTGCGGGCGTCCATCTACGGCAATGTGGCAATCATGTTTCCGGTAATTACCTCGGAGCAGGAGATTCTCGATGCCAAACGGATGGTCCGGCAGGCGCGGGAAGAGCTGGGGGCGGAGGGCGTTCCCGTGGCGGAACGCATCGAGTTGGGCGCCATGATAGAAACGCCCGCTTCGGTGATTATCAGCGACCTGCTGGCGCGGCACGTCGACTTTTTCAGCATCGGCACCAACGATCTGACGCAGTATACCCTGGCGATGGACCGGAATAATCCCGCAATCGCGCCGTATTACAACCTGCACCACCCCGCGGTGATGCGCATGATTCGCATCGCGGTGGAAAACGCCAAAAAGAACGGCATCTGGACAAGCATCTGCGGCGAATCGGCCTCCGATCCGCAGTTGACGCAGTTCTACCTGTCCATCGGTGTAGATGAGCTTTCCGTAGCGCCTTCCGCTGTGCTGGAAATCCGCAGGGCGGTGCGGAAGACCACGCTGGCCGCCGTACAGGAGGAGATGCTCCGCAAATTTTGCGGGGAAGACGGAAAGAACCTGTAAAATCCGGCAAAAGCCAGCAAAAACCGCTTTTAACCGCGAAATTTTGCATTTATCCCCCAGAATCCTTGACATAGGGGGGCAATGTGCGTATAATACAGGATAAATAAGGAAAACAGCGTACATGGAGAGGTTGACAGACGGCAATCCATGATTATCCGGGGTGGAAAGTGTTCTTTAATGGCTGCACTTATCTATTTCCTGCGTCGTGGCACAGGCGGATGGTTGAATCCTGCATGACCGCATATAGGAGAAGGCAGTGACGTTTTCGTTGCTGCCTTTTTTTGTTGAGCAAAGGGAGAAGCCGATGGCTGTCGATCTATGTATTTGTAGTTAGGAGGGCGTTGCGGTGAGTGAAAATATATTGGAGCTTAGCCACATCAGCAAACAGTTCAGCGGGACAGAGGTTTTAAAGGACATCAGCCTGGAGATCCGCAAAGGGGAGTTCATCACGTTTTTGGGCTCGTCCGGCTGCGGCAAAACCACAACCCTGCGCATCATTGCGGGGCTGGAAACGCCGGATACCGGGAAGGTTCTTTTAAACGGGAAGGACGTCACAGACGAAGAACCGAATAAGCGTGACGTCAATACGATTTTTCAAAACTATGCGCTGTTTCCGCATATGAATGTCTTCAACAATGTAGCATACAGCTTGAAGCTACGGCGCGTACCGAAACCGGAGATCAAAAAGCGCGTGCTGGAGCTGTTGGATCTGGTGCAGCTGGCCGGTTTTGAAAAGCGTATGCCGAACGAGCTTTCCGGCGGGCAGAAGCAGCGCGTGGCGATTGCGCGCGCGGTGATCAACAACCCCAGCGTGCTGCTGCTGGACGAACCTTTGGGCGCGCTGGATTTGCAGCTGCGCCGCCAGATGCAGCAGGAGCTGAAGAAGCTGCAAAAACAGCTGGGTATTACGTTCCTTTACATCACGCACGACCAGGAGGAAGCCATTAATATGTCGGATCGGATCGTGGTGATGAACGATGGGCAGTTCGAGCAGGTCGGAACTCCGGCGGAGGTGTACGACCATCCGAAGACCAGCTTTGTGGCAAAATTTGTCGGCACCGCAAACCTTTTTGAAGGGACTGTAAAAGAGTTGGACGGCGAACAGGCTGTGATCGATCTGGGAGGAGAAACAGCGGTCGCCCATACGAGCGGACATGCCTTCCAGCCTGGACAGAAGGCGGTGTTCTGCGTCAAGAGCGAGAATATGACAGTGCGGGAAGAACCGTCCGAACATTTCAACCTGAAGGCCACCGTTTTGGAAAACAGTTATGTCGGCGGGATGATCCGCATCGTTTTCCAGCGTCCCAACGGGGAACAGGTGATTTCCACCAAGCACGGAATACACGCAAATGTGGACGCCGGGCAGGCCGTTTACCTCTGCTGGAAGCCGGAGGCCGCGGTCTTTGTGGATTTGTAAGGAGGGATACGGATTTGAAAAAAGCTGCGCGCAGGAAAAAGGACAGGGCGTGGACCATGGCGGTTCCGCTGTACCTGTTCACGATCGTTTTCGTAGTGATCCCGCTGATTTATATTGTGGTTTTAAGCTTCTTGCAGAAGGACGTTCTGTGGGGCGTGACCAATCAGTTTACATTGAACAACTATGCCAAAATGTTTGACCCGGTGTATGGCAAGACCTTTTTGGATTCGCTGAAGCTGGCGTTTGCGACGACGCTGATCACGACGCTGATGGGGTACCCCTTTGGCTATTTTATGGCGAAGCTCGCGCCCAACCGGCGCAATTTTGTGATGCTGCTTGTTGTGGTGCCGTTCTGGACAAACGCGCTGGTGCGCATCTACGGATGGATGATCCTGCTGCGGACCAAGGGCGTGCTGAATCAGGCGCTGCTGGCGCTGGGGATTGTCGACGAGCCGATTAAAATTTTATATACATACGGCGCGGTATTGATCGGTATGGTGTATTCGCTGCTGCCGTTTATGATCCTGCCGGTCTATTCCAGTGTGGAAAAGATGGATTGGTCGCTGGTGGAAGCGGCGCGGGATCTGGGGGCAGGGCGGATCAAGGCGTTTTTCACCGTTACGTTGAAGCTGACGCTGCCGGGGGTGCTCTCCGGCTTTGTACTGGTGTTCGTCCCGTCCATCGGCCTGTTCTTTTTGGCGGACCTGCTGGGCGGCGGCAAAATCATGCTGGTGGGCAACCTGATCAAAAACCAGCTGCTGCAGGCGCGCGACTGGCCGTTTGGCGCGGCGCTGTCCGTGGTCCTGATGCTGATGACGTTTTTGATTATCTTCCTGTACCGGAAGCTGACCCATTCCAAGGATTTGGAGGGATTCTTTTAAATGAAACAGAAAAAAATGCATCTCTCCAGCCTGTACTTGGCATTTGTTTTGGTCTTGATGTACCTGCCGGTGCTGATGGTTGTGATCTATTCGTTCAACGATTCCAAAAGCGACGTTTCCTGGGCGGGCTTCACGCTGGACTGGTATGGCAAAATGCTGCGCAACAGCAGCCTGATGGAAGCGCTGCGCAACAGCATCGTGCTGGCGGTTTCCAGCTGTGCGATTTCCGCGGTCATCGGCACCATCGGCGCGGTGGGGCTGGTGCGCTGCAATTTTAAGACAAAGGGCCTTTTGGAAAACGCGGCGATGCTGCCGATTATGATCCCGGAAATCATCCTGGGCATGGTGTTTCTGGCGTTCTTTTCGTTTTTAAACCTGCCGTTTGGCATGATGACGTTGATTCTCGCGCACACCACCTTTTGTATTCCCTATATTTTTATTGTGGTCAAGGGGCGGCTCGTAGGGATTGACAAATCCATCGGGGAGGCCGCGCGCGATTTGGGCGCGTCGGAATTCCGTATGTTTTTTGACATCACCTTGCCGCTGGTAGCCCCGGCGGTAGCATCCGGCACGCTGCTGGCGTTTGCCATGTCGCTGGACGACGTGGTCATCAGTTTCTTTGTTACAGGCGCGCAGACGAATACTCTGCCGATCAAAATATACTCGCAGATCAAATTGGGCGTCAGCCCGGAAATCAACGCGCTGTGCACTGTAATGCTGGTATTTACCTTTATCCTGATCCTGATTTCCGGTAGAGTAGGGAAGACCAGGAAGAATCGAACCATTTCAAAGGAGGAACAAAGAAGATGAAAAAAGTATTTGCACTGTTATTGGCGGCGGTCCTGGCAATCGGCACGCTGGCAGGCTGCGGCGGCCAGCCGGCGGGCTCCGCGGGACAGGGGGACAGCCAGACCAAGGACCTCAACATTTTTACATGGGATGGATACATCCCGCAGGATGTGCTGGACGGCTATACCGAGCAGACCGGCGTGAAAATCAATATCTCCAATTTTGAGTCCAATGAGGAGATGCTGACCAAGCTGGAAGCTACAGGCGGCGGCGACTACGACATCGTGATTGCGTCCGATTATATCATCGATATTGCGCGCAAAAAGGGCGGTATCATGCATGAGCTGGACGCCTCTAAAATTGCAAATTACAACAACATCGACGCGGCGTTCCAGGGCCAGTTCTATGATCCGGACAACCAGTATACCATCCCGTACGCAGCCGGCACGCCGGTCATCGTGTACGATCCGAGCCTGGTCGATATTGACATCCAGGGCTACGAGGACCTGTGGAATCCCGCCCTTGCGGACAGCATTGTCGCAATGGACGACGGTCGCAACCTGATCGGCATGACCCTCAAATCCATGGGGAAATCCTTTAACGAGACGGACGAGGCTGTGCTGGAGCAGGCCAAGAACAAGCTGATGGAACTGAAACCCAACATCCGCACGCTGGCGGTCAACCAGCTGCAGGACGTCATCCTCAACGGCGAGGCAAGCGTGGGGTATATGTTTGCGTCCCAGGCGGCGATGGCCGTGGAAGCGAATCCCGACCTGAAGGTGGTCTATCCCAAGGAGGGCATGGGCTTCGGCATCGACAATATCATTGTTCCGGCAAAGGCGCCGAACCTGGAGAACGCCTACAGCTTTATCAACTATATCCTGGATCCGGAGGTAGGCGCAAAAATTTCCAGCCAGATTTATTACCTCTGCCCCAATAAGGCTTCCGCGGAGTTTCTGCCGGAAAGCTTTACCAGCAACGCGGCGCTGTTCATTCCTTCCGAGGTGCTGAAAAACACCGAATTCATTCAGGATGTAGGCGAGACAACAGCGGCCTATGATAAAATTTGGACCGAATTTAAACAGCAATAAGGCGCCCTATGGATGCGGTAGAAAGACGGATCTTACAGGTAATCGATCAAAGGGCCGAGGACATCCTCTTTTTCGCAGAGGAAACGTTTCACACGGCGGAGGCCGGATTTTGTGAAGAACGCACAGCGGCGCGTGTGGCGGCGTTTATGCGGTCTCTGGGTCTGCAAACCGAGGAGCGTCTGGCGCTGACAGGCGTCCGCGCACGGATCGGCAAGGCCGAAGGCCCCGTCGCCTGTGTCATCGGGGAGCTGGACGGCATATACTGCAAGGATCACCCGTTTGCGGACAGGCAGACCGGGATGTCCCACGCGTGCGGCCATCACATGCAGCTCGCTGTATTAATCGGCGCGGCCTGCGCGCTGAGCGATCCGCAGGTGCTTGCGTCGCTGGACGGTGCGGTGGATTTACTGGCTGTCCCGGCGGAAGAGCATGTGGGGACGGAGCGCCGTAACCGCCTGCTGGCGGCGAGCAAAATCCACGCATGCTGCGGAAAAAGCGAGCTGCTCTGCAACGGGGCGTTGGACAATGTGGACCTGGCGCTCACCACGCATGCGCATATGGTTCCGTGCGGCAGGGAATTCCTGCTGGGGAACCCCTCCTCCAACGGCTATATTTCCAAAACGATCCGGCTGCTGGGGAAAGCTTCTCACGCGGCGATTGCACCGCACGAGGGCGTGAACGCGCTGGACGCCGCGTCGTTGGGCTTTTCCGCTCTGGGGATGCTGCGCAGTACCTTCCGGGAACAGGACTATGTGCGCGCGCATTTTATCATGACAAAGGGCGGGACCGCCACCAATGTGGTGCCCGACGAGGTCGTGATTGAAGGGCAGGTCCGGGCAAAGACGATGGAGGCCATGCGCGGGGCCAGCGAAAAAGTAAACCGTGCGTTCCAGGCGGGGGCATATGCGTTCGGCGCGCGGGCGGAGGTCATCGACGAACAGGGGTATCTTCCTGTGCGGTATCTGGCGGCGGTTCCTGCGCAGATAGAAGCGGCGAAGCTGCTGGAGCCGGAAACAGACTTTGAAACGGTCACGCCTTTTATGCACAATGCGGCCTGTACGGATGTGGGAGACCTGACGCATGTGCTACCGGTGGTTAACTTCTCCATGGGCGGCTTTACAGGGGCCCTGCACAGCGCGGACTTTACCGTGACGGACGTCGATCAGGCGTATATCCTGCCGGCAAAGCTGATGGCCCTGACCGTGTACCGGCTGCTGAAAGACGGCGCAAAGCAGGCCCGGGAAGTGATGGCGAACTTCCAGCCTGTGTTTACCCGGACAGAATACCGGGAATATGTAGAAGCATTTTACCGCACGCAGGAGCCATAAGCTCCCGTGTATGCGGACGATAGAAAGGAAGCGGGGCAAATGGGAAAGCGGGCGGAGCGAATCTGTTTTCTTGGGAAAAATGGGATCGGGAAATCCGTGATCGTATCCAATTTAAGCGAGGCGCTGTGCAGACAGGGGTATCGCGTGCTGCAAATTGGGAACGATCTCAGCCTGAGTTCTACCCTGCTGCTGCTTCAGAATGCGGATATCCCGCCGGTGCTGAAAGCGCTGCGGGAGCAGTATGCGGTGGATCTCCGCCAGTTTATCGCGCAAAGCGACTGCGGCGTCTATTGCATGGAGCTGGGCGGCGTAACGCCGGGCGCAGGGTGTATGGCGCGCGGGATCGGCATGGTGGATGAGCTGCTGGAAAGCCAGGGCGTGCTGGAAGAACTGGGGATTGACTATGTCTTATACGATATTTCCGGGGAAATTCCCTGTACCGGCTACATGCTGCCCATCCGCGACGATATTATGGATCAGTGCATCATCATGACGACGGGGAGCTATTCCTCCCTGTTTACCGCGAACAACCTGATGACCGGCATTCTGTACGCGAGGCGGAACCGTGCAATCCCCATCCGTCTGCTGGTCAACTACGCGGACCGTTATCCGGCCCGCCCGTTGCTGGAGAACTATGGCAGACAGGTCGGCGTGGAGGTCATTGGCTATCTGGATTTTGACCAGGAGGTGGAAAACGCCGTACTGGCGGGCACCACCCTCTTCGCGCGGTGCCCCTGTAAGAAAATTGCAGAACAGTTTGAGGAGATTTCCCGCAGGGTGATCCAGAAAGGCCCGACAGAAACGCCGGTCCCCCTGGATGGGGAAGAAATGCGGAGCTGGGCGCGCGGGTGGAAAAACCTGGAGCTTGCCCGGCAGGGCGGAAGCCGAAACCGGGAATATTCCGGCAATACCTGAATGGGAGGGGGTGGGTCCATGCTGGACCTTGTCATCCGCGGCGGATTGGTGGCGGATACTGAGCGCCGCACGTTTTTGCCGTTGCAGATTGGCATTCAAGACGGCATCATCGCCGCGCTTTCTGAAGAACCTTTGCGTGGGAAACGGGAGATTTGCGCGGAGGGCCTGCTCATCTCCCCAGGCTTCATCGACGTGCACGGCCATGTGGACGGCGACGACTATGCAGGGGAGCTCTCCGTCTGCCAGGGGATCACGACTACGGTAGGCGGCAACTGCGGTCTCAGCCCGGTGGATATGAAAAGTTTTTTTGCAGAACAGGAGCAAAAAGGCTTTGCAGTCAACCAGGCGGAGCTGGTGGGCCATTCGTTTTCCCTGCGAAAGGCGGTCGGTCTGGAGGACGTGTATGAAAAGGCGAGCGACGCGCAGATCGCGCAGATGAAACGTATGGCGGATCAGGCTCTGCAGGATGGCGCCTGCGGGGTTTCTTTTGGTCTGGATTATTCGCCCGGCGCGTCGCTGAAGGAAATTGAAGCGCTGGCGGAAGTCAGTACTTCGTTCGGGCGCATTGTCCCGGTGCACACCCGCCTTTTCACGCTGTATGATCTGTCTTCCCTGTATGAGATGTTGTATGTTGCGCGTAAAACCGGCGCACGGCTGCTGTTTTCCCATTTTGTGTATCAGTATGGGGAGGGCATTATGCGGGAGGCGCTGGACATTGTGGATCGCGCCCGGCAGGATGGCCTTTGGGTCCGCGTCGACAGCGGCCTGTATACGGAATGGGCCACCTACGCGGGTACGGCGACCTTTGACGAGCAGACCATCCGGGACAACGAGCTGCGTTTCGGCGACATGCTGGTGGCGACCGGTCCCCACATGGGGCAATGGCTGGACGAGTCGCTGTACCGAAAGGTGCGGGAACAGGAGCCGGATGAGTCGATCATCTGCTTTACCGGGCAAAAAGAGGAGATCTATGAAGCGCTCCGGAAGGAGTATGCCATGCCTTCTACCGACATCGGTGCATACCGGAAGGGGGAGGGGCACCCGCAGATCGCGGGTTCCTTTCCAAAATTTATCCGGGAGATGGTGCGGGAACGGAGAGAGCTCACCATGGGAGACGCAATTTACAAGGCGACTCTGCTGCCTGCGCGGACGTTTTCACTGCCTAATAAAGGGAGAATCGCTGTGGGCGCGGACGCCGATCTGGTCATCTTTGATCCGCAGACAATCGCGGATACCGCGGTATTTCCGGATCGCGGACAGCCGGACGCAAAGCCGGTCGGCATTGAGCATGTCCTGGTCAACGGAGTATTTGCCGTAGAATCCGGCGTGTTCTGCGAGACTCGGAGCGGGAAAATCCTGCGGGCCAGTGGGAAGAGCCGGTCCGGCGGTCGGAGGGCTGCCGGCGCAAAGACAGGGCTTATTAAGGCCGCGTCCTTTCGGAAAACGGAATTGTAATACGGCAGGCAAAATACTCTGGTTTGACAATCCCGCGGCAGCTGACAAGGAACGGTCATTTCACAGACATGGATAAAAGGCGAACACCCGCACGGATGTCAGGGTGTTCGCCTTTTACTTTTAAACAGGAGCGGTACAGGATGGTGCATTTTACGAAAAAGTTATTGTGCAGCCCTTTGCCACAGGTGCATACCAAAAAACAGCTTCATCTAAAAATTCCTTGTTGATCATGCGTTTCAATAACAGGAAACCGCCGGGCGCATCCAAAGCGGATGCACCCGGCGGTTTCTTATGTTTGCAAATTCTTCAGTTGCTTTTTCCAACAGGAAAGGGAAACGTATTACGCAACCTTCACGGTGCAGTGCATCTGTGCGGCCTGGCCGTTCAGTGTGGTGTAAACGCCCGTGCTCTCGCCCGGTGTGCCAACCGCATAGACCTTGTAGTAGAAGTCGTTGCCGATGCGGGACACAAACTGCGTCTTAATCACATTGCCGTTTCCTACGGTAAAGCTCGGGATCAAACCGCTGCCGTTGGCAACAGTCATCTTAAAGGTGTATACGCTGCCTCTGTTCAGCGTAATAACGCCGTTCGTATCGCTGCGTACGCTTGCAGCCGCGCTCTGGCTGGCGGAGACAATACCCGCGGTGCCATAGGCGTTGCTGGTGTTTCTGGTGGAGTTGCTGCTCTTCTTGGTATCCGGCTTCGGAGTCGGGGCCGGCTTATTGTCCTTCGCGTCCTCAACAGCCTTCAGGGCAGCCTGCATCGCGTTGACTGCTGCTTCCACCTGGGCTTCAGTTGCGTTCTCATCCGCCAGAACCGCTTTTGCCTGGTTCATCGCCTGTGCAAGCTGATTTGCAACAGCTGCCGGAACGTTTGTTGTGCTGGTGTTTTCACCTTGTGCGATCAGATCCTTGAGCGCATCCTTATTCGGGATGACGCGCAGGTTCATCATTGCCGCAATCAGCTCGTCAACCTTCTCGTTTACAGCTGTCTGGGTTGCGTTGGCATCCTCCAGCAGAACCTTCGCCTCAGCGAGAACCTTCCGGAAGGTTTCCATTGCATCGTCGTCAAAGTACTTGCTCTGATCGAGCGCTTCGCCGTTTGCAACTACTCCCTCCAGCTGAGTCGTATTCGCACGCTCTACCAGATTGTTCAATGCATCGTAAAGTGCATCGACCGCTGCCTTAATGTCTGCTTCCAATACGTCTGCGTCGTCCATCAGGTCCGCCGCGTCCGCATAGGCTTTGTCCAGAACAGCCAGGCTGTTCGGTGTGAACATGTTGCGATCGATCAGTTCTGCCAGCTGCATCGGAGCTTTCAGCATCGTCTTATCGCCCGCAACAAAGCTCAGATAATGCAGCGCGTCAATCAGTTCGCTCCAGGCTTCGTTGATCTCTGCCTGTGTTGCAGCCTTGTTTGCCTCTGCCGCCTTTGCCGCCTTCAGAGCTGCCTCGTACTTCTTCTGTACGGACTCGACCGCAAGAGCGGCTTCATCCGCGCAATCTTCCGCAATTGCGATCGTGCTGCGCAGCACCTGCTTGTTTACCACGGTAAAGTCGAGGTTGATCTCTGTGTTCTCGTTCGGCATCACAGTGTTGAGAATGTACTCGCTGACATTGAAGTCTTCACCAATTTCAACAGCTTTGCCGTTCACGGTAACGCCTGCAATCTCTCTGCCCTCAATTGCCGGAGCAAAGCTGAAGGCCATTGCGGTGTCTGCCATCACGACGTTCTTGTAGGAGCCGATCAGGTTCGCGAGCTTCTGCTCTTCACCGTCGATGGACATCTTCACGTTCTTCGGGAAGTTTACCGTCAGCATATGCTCGGCAGGCTCCACCGCAGGCTGATTCAGTGTTGCGGCTACAAAGGAAACGTTGCCGCCGTTCCGCTCGATCAGCTCATAACGTACATACAGGGTGCTTTCTTCTTTTGCCTTCAGGTTGATGGTTACTGTGGTATAGAAGTTGGTATCCATGTTGCCAAATTCATAGCTCTGGTTTTCGGTCAAACCGGATGCGTCGTAGACAGTCAGTCTGCCTCTGCCCTTCCAGCCGCCGAGATAGAGAGTCAGAATCTTCTCTTCCGGGCCCGCCTTTGCCTTGATAGTAAAGTCGCTGCCCAGCTGGCTCTGCTGCAAGCCGGTGATCAGGTCAGTTGCTTCCTTGTCCGGCGTGCCGTCCGACCAGCTGAACGCAGTCCGGTGGTCGTCGAAACCGACGAGGGCAGAGGAAGTGGTCAGGACAAGCTGTTCTTCCTCAACGTCCTTGCGGTTGATGTCGGCGGTCGCCGCTCTGCCGAGGTGGATCCAGTCAAGATTGCCCTCTTCTGTCAGGTTGCGCTTAGCCGGATACTGATCTGTCACGTTGACCGTGCGTTCCACAGCCTTGTTGACGTCGTCTCCCGGATCCGCATTCGGATCGCGGAGCGCTGCCGCCGCGAAGGTGATGTTGCTGCCGTTGGTCTTTGTGTAACGGACCACCAGCTCGGTGCCGGTCTCAGAAGTCATATCGATCGTGACCTTGCGGTAATAGGACTTATTCATATCGCCGAAGGTATAGGTATCGATCACGGTATCCGCCGATTTGTCGAAGATTTCCAGCTTGGCGTCGCTCTTCCAGCCGCCGATGAACAGGACCAGCTGTTTTTCCTCTTCCGTTGCCTTCACATTGAATTCAAAGCTGGCGTCGGTATCAAAAATGACAGAACCGTTGCGGGTTTCATTTACAGTTTGAATCGGCATACCGTCCGAATAGCTGAAGCTTGTGCAGTAGTCGACAAAGCCGCCCAAACTGCGTGCATTCTGCTTCAGGAAGGTGATCTGCGGGACTGCGGTGTCTTTTCTGATAATCTGTCTGGCATCGCTCACATTGGAGTGTACCCAGTCGAGGTTGCCAAGGGAGGACAGGTCCACCACGTACGGCATTTCACTGCTGACGTCGATGGTGCGCTCCACCGGCAGTTTGTAGCTGTCATAGACAACGCCTTCGTCATAATCCAGGTCCGGGATTTCCGGATCGACCGCATTGTCAAATGCAGCGATCAGCTGCATGGCTTCGTAAACATTGCCGGATACTTCCACTTCATAAACGGTGCCGTCGTTGGCGCCGCCTTCGATTTCAAACGGCATTGCGCTGGTATCCTGCGCAACCGCTGTGAAATTGAGGGACTCTCCATTCGCGGTGGTCACGCTCTGCAGCTCGCCCCAGCCTTCCGGCTGATGGATGCGAACGGTCCAATCGCGATTGTCAAAGCAGCGTTCGCCGTCAAAGGTTCCCTTTGCCGCGCCGATGTCAATGACAGTCTTGCCGCCTTCAGATTTGGTAGACAGCTCGGTGGTACGGAATTTGCCTTCCGTGTAATCGTTGGAGATGGTATCGTCCTCATACAGGGTTGTGGTGTCACTGTTGCGGGTGGACGGGTAAACGTCCAGCGTCATGTGGCTCCAATCCTTCTCCTTCGTGGTCATCATTTCGTCGGCCAGAGGAATAATGGCGCCCTTCTTGATGTACATGGGGGTTTCGCTGACCGGCGCTTCCACTTCGATGCTGCGCGGGCCATAAACAGTCTCGCCGCTGAACAGGTCGATCCATTCGCCTTCCGGAATCCAAACAGATCTGGTGCAAAGGGTCTCTTCCTGCTCGCCTTCTGCGATATACTGCATTTTGCAGATTGCTTTGTCCGTCTTTTCGTAGTACTCATAGCGCACGTTGTAGGTTTCGCCAGCCTTCAGGACACCCTCGGAAGTTTTGATGGTGGTGGACTGATCTTTCCAGGAATCGACGAACAGCTCGTCGTTGATGTAGATGCGGGCGCCGTCGTCGCTGCAGGTCTGCAGTTTCACGTCTTTGTCGCCAATGGTGATGGTGCCTGTGTAACGGATGCTGAAGTTATCCGAATTGACGCCGTTTGCCGGGCTTCCGGTTCCCCAGTCATAATCGATGTTGGGAACCGTCTGGGTAAGAACCGGATCGCCGTTCAGGCTGTAGTTGTTAAAGTACTCCGCCTTCAAGCCCTTTTTGCCGTCGGGAGTCTTCAGCCATTCGGAGGGAACCGCCGGATCGCCGTTGTTGGAATCGGTGATGGTCGGCGCGATCAGAATATCGTCGCCGAGCAGGTACTGGTCGTTCCTTGCGGCGCTTGCATATTCCGGATAATAGAAGTCCAGTCTTCTGACCAGCGGCATACCGGTCTCATAAGTTTCATGAGAGAGGTTGTAGAAGGTCGGAAGCAGGCGGTAACGCATATTGACATAATCGCGGATGATATTCAAAGCGTCTTCGCCCTTCACCCACGGCATACGGCCTTCTTCCACATCGCCTACCCAAGAGCAGTGCGGGCGGTAGATCGGGGAGAGCGTGCCGTACTGCATCCATTTGACATATTCGTCCGCGCTCATCGCGTTGGAGGAGGTCTGATGGGTGCCGACGTCTACGCTGACATACGGGAGGCCGCCGAGCGCGCCGTATTTCACGGCGAATTCCAATTCGTTATACAATGTTTCCTGATGGCCGCCGGTATCGCCGGTCCAGGTCACTGCATAACGATGCTGCCCAACGTTCGGAGCGCAGATTTCAGCGCCGTTGGAGGTGCCGTCGATGTTACTCATCATAAAGAGACGGCGATCCGGATAAATGGCCTTCTGTGCATCCGCATAAAGCGCCGCACCAATGGTCTCATGCGTAAAGCCATCCGGCGCCACGATGGTTGTGGACCAGTTGCGGTCGTACCACCAGGCGTCCAGACCCATGTCCAGCAGTCTGGTCAGGTTATCGTAACGATACTGGATTTCCTGCGGGATAATGGCACTGTTTTGTTTGCCGTTATTCTTCGTCGGTTCCGGATGGTCGTTGAAGATGATATCGACATTCTTTTCATGCGCGCTCTTCAGGAAGGCTTTCATATCCGGGAAGAGGTCCGTGTTAATATCGTAACCGATACCGCCGGTTCCGGCGCTTCTCCAGTCCGTATCGATGACGAGATTGTCCAGCGGGACCTGATAGGTTTCGTGGTAGTCCGCAATCTGCTGCATGGCTTCCGCGTCATCGTACTGATAGTAGCGGCTGTCCCACGCGCCAAAGGTGGACAGAGGGAGCATCTCGGTCTGGCCGGTCAGCTTCACAAAGTCTTTGCGCACCTGCGTGCTGCTGCCCTGCGGCAGGAAGACATACATATCCGGCGCATTGTTGCTCTGGTCAAAGCCGTTTGTATCGCGGTTTTCAGTGTTTTCCTCCGGTTGCGGGGTGAAGCCCCATTCCGGAACGGTCATTCTGGGGTTGTCACCCAGTTCCCAGGACATCACGTTTTCACCCGGGTCAGGCAGATAAACTTTGCTTCCCGGCAGGCCTTTGTATTTCCAGATCAGACGGCCTTCTTTGTCGTTGATGGTGATGCCGGAAAGGTCTTCCGCGTCTGCGGGTACAATGATGTCAAAGACGCTTGTGCTTAAGATAACATTGCCATCCGCGTCCGTACGGGTGACTGCGGTTCCTTCCCATTGATCGCGGCTTGGAATATGGAAGGTGGTACGGTCTTCAAAGCCCTTCGGGCCTTTTTCCTCCAAACGCACAACTGTGGGGGACAGGACCTGCACGCGCACGTTGCTGATGATTTCGGACGCGTATCCTTGCGCGTTCATCTCAACGGCAACCGTGCGGCTCTCTTCCCTTGCGGATGCGAGGGTCATCGGCATGGAGCTGGACATAATGACCGTTGCACAGAGCACCAGGCTTAAAATCCGGTTCTTATTCCTTTTCATTTTTTTCTCTCCCTTTTTTAACACTCGGTGGAATACAGAAACGTTTTTGCATCGGCGCAAAAGGAACCGCCTTTTACACCAATTTTCCAGATGCGGAGACAGCTGCACCTGCTTCGGCACGATACGGTACGCATTTCCCCATCGCCGGCAACCGGAACAAACTGTTCATATAAAACTGCATATCCTCTCCTTTCTGGTCTGTTTTAGAACTTGGAATATTTTTATATCCAATCGAAAACCATTTTTAAATACTTTTTTGATACCAGGATTGAATATAAACAATATCTCCAAATTTAGTTAAACCATATATAAAATATAACCAAAATAGCCAATGTATGTCAATGGAATAAATTGTGATCGTCTAAATTATTTTGCTGTTTTATTTTAATGAAGCGCATTTGCGGCAATTTTTTCCCATTCGGACCATCTTTTATCAGATTTGGCTCTGTTTGCTTTTTTGTATGGCGGTACTTTTTCCTTTATAAAAATGATCTGCGAACAATCCATTCATTTTATTAGTGCTTATTGTAATTTTTATCGTCTAAAAACGTCCCGCTGCGCGTCATTCTGTGCTATACTATACAAAAATACGCATAAAGCGAGGACTTTTACATGGCGAAAACATTGGTGCTGGCGGAAAAGCCATCCGTCGGCAGGGAATTGGCGCGGGTGCTGGGCTGCCGGCAGTCTTCCGGCGGGTATCTCTCCGGCCCGCAATATATCGTTACATGGGCATTGGGGCATCTGGTGGAGTTGGCGGAACCGGAGGCTTACGGGGACCAATACAAAACCTGGAGCATGGAAACACTGCCCATGCTGCCGGAGAAAATGGAATTGAAAGTCATTCCGGAGACGACCAAACAGTACGGCGTGGTGAAAAAGCTGCTGCACAGTCCGGAGGTCAGTTCTTTGATTATTGCGACGGACGCGGGACGGGAAGGCGAACTGGTAGCGCGTTGGATTCTGGAAAAGGCCGGGTTCCACAAGCCGATCAAGCGCCTCTGGATTTCTTCCCAGACGGATAAGGCCATCCGGGAAGGGTTTGCCAGGCTGCGGGACGGCAGGGAATATTATAATTTATATATGTCCGCGCAGTCGCGCGCGGAGGCGGACTGGCTGGTCGGTCTGAACGTCACGCGCGCGCTCACCTGCAAGTTTAACGCGCAGCTTTCGGCAGGTCGCGTACAGACGCCGACTTTGGCGCTGATTGTACACCGGGAGGAAGAAATCCGTAAATTCGTACCAAAGGATTATTACACCGTCAAGGCGGATTTGGGTAAGTTCTTCGCAGCCTGGCACGATCCCAAAAATCAGACGGGCATTTTTGACAAGGAAAAAGCGGAAGCCATTGCGCAGAAGGTCAAGGGTAAAACGTTTAAGATTACAGAGATCAAAAAGACCTTTGGGTCCACGCCGCCGCCGATGCTCTACGACTTGACGGAGCTGCAGCGCGACGCAAACAAATTGTACCAGTATTCTCCCAAGCAGACGCTGAACATCATGCAGCGGCTCTATGAAATGCACAAGGCGCTGACCTACCCGCGCACGGATTCCCGGTATCTGACGGCGGACATTGTGCCAACGCTGCAGGAGCGACTGCGCGCGGTGAACCACGGCGAGTTTTCCCCGATCGTCGGGGAGATTTTCCGCACCCGGAAGAGTATTTCACATAACTGCGTCAACAATGCCAAGGTGACGGATCATCACGCGATCATTCCGACGGAAGAACAGGTCAACCTGATGAGCCTGAATCTGGAGGAAAAACGTATTTATACGCTGGTGGTAAAGCGGTTCCTGACCTGCTTTTATCCCAGCTACGACTATAAAAAAATCCGTATTGAGCTGACGGCGGAAGGAGAGCGCTTCTCTGCCTCCGGACGCGAAATTCTTGAGCTGGGCTGGAAAAAGGTCACGACCGCACAGGAGGAGGACGAAGAGGAAGCGGCGGAACAGGTGCTGCCAAGCCTGAAACAGGGCGACGTCTTCCCGTGCAGAAACATACAGCTGAAAACCCTGAAGACCGCGCCGCCCGCCCGCTATACGGAGGCGACGCTGCTTTCCGCGATGGAAAATCCCTCCCGTTTTATCGAAGACAGGACAATGAAAGAATACATAGGGGGCGGCTTGGGAACGCCCGCCACCCGCGCGGATATTATTGAAAAGCTTTTCACTTCCTTTTATGTGGAGAAGAAAGGCAATTCGCTGGTGCCGACGTCAAAGGGTATGCAGCTGATTAATTTGGTCCCGCCGGATTTAAAGGAACCCCTGCTGACAGCCAAATGGGAAAAGCGGCTGGAAGGTATCAGTAAGGGTGCGGAAAACAAAAACGTCTTTATTAAGGAAATAAAGGGATATGCATCCTCTCTGGTGAAGACCGTTTCATCCAGCGAAGCGAAATATGTGCATGAAAACCTGACGCAGGAGGTCTGCCCTGAGTGCGGCAAACGATTGCTGATGGTCAACAGCAAAAAAGGGAAAATGCTGGTCTGCCAGGACCGAACCTGCGGATACCGGCGCAATGTGGTGGTGGAAACACGCGTGCGATGCCCTAACTGCCACAAGTTTATGGAGCTCTTTGGCGAAGGAGAAAAGAAAACCTTTGTCTGCCGCTGCGGCTTCCGTTCCAAAGCGGATAAATTGTTTGCCAATAAGGATAAGGACGCGAAAGCCAGCAAGCGGGATGTTCAGCAATATCTGGACAGCCAGAATAAGGAAGAAGGCGTCAGCGCGTTTGCCGCCGCGTGGGCGAAAAGCCTGGAAGAAGCAAAGAAGAAAAAATAACCTCCGGTTGGATTAAACAAATAATAATCCGGGCGATCCTTGCTATTTTCTATGCGATATTCTATAATAATAGCGGAGCGGGAAGTGATAGAATCGCTCTGAAGTGAGGAGGTATTATGATGAAACAATATGTGATTACAGTGGCGCGCGGATACGGCAGCGGCGGTAAAACCATCGGCAAAATGCTGGCGGAGGATTTGGGCGTCCATTATTACGATATGGAGCTGCTGCGGCTGGCCTCCGATGAAAGCGGCATCAACGAGCAGCTTTTTGCGAAGGCGGACGAGAAGCTGAAAACGCCGCTGTTGTTCAAAAACCGTAAGAGCATTTATACCGGCGAAATCATCCCGCCGGACAGCGAGGATTTCGTTTCTGATCAGAACCTGTTTAACTATCAGGCGAAAGTGATTCAAGATCTGGCGGATAAAGAGTCCTGTGTGATCATCGGACGCTGCGCGGACTATATCCTGCGGGATCGTGCCAATGTCGTTCGCGTATATGTGCACGCCCCGTTTGATTATTGTGTGGAAAAGACAATGGAGGTCCATCAGAATATGGACGAAGAGGAAGCGAAAAAATACATTCGCAAGATGGATAAGCGCCGCGGAGATTATTACCGGTATTTTACCGGACGCGATTGGCGCAACGCCGACAATTACGATCTGTGCCTTAACAGCAGCGATTTGGGCTGGGATAAATGTGTGGCGCTGGTAAAAGCGTATATGGAAATTAAATTGGCATAATAAAAAGGCGGAACCATACGGTTCCGCCTTTTTCCAGCTTTATATTTTCAGGCCCAGTTCATCCATCTTTTCACGCAGTTTGATGAAATCGTCAAACGCGTCCGGTTTGTTGTGCGGGTTGCGCAGCAGTGCCGCCGGGTGGAGCGTGGCCATCATCCAAACGCCGTTTTTCTCTGTAAAGACGCCGTGTTCTTTGGTGATTTTAAAATCCGGCCGAATGAGCTTCATGGCGGCAATGCGTCCCAGACAGACAATGATCTTCGGTTTGATCAGGTAAACCTGGTTGCGCAGCCATTCAATACAGGTTTCCTGTTCCTCCGGCAGCGGGTCGCGGTTGTGCGGCGGCCTGCATTTGACAATATTGGCAATGTAAATGTTTTTATGGCGGTCCAGATCGACGGCGGCAAGCATCTTATCCAGCAATTGACCGCTGCGTCCCACAAACGGCTCGCCCTTCAGGTCCTCCTGTTCGCCGGGACCTTCTCCGATAAACAGAACCTTGGAGTTTTTATTTCCCACGCCGAATACCAGATTGGTTCGTCCCTCACAGAGGCCGCATTTCCGGCAGCTCATGCAAACGGGTTCCAGTTCCTCCCATGTCTGATACATTTCCTCATCTCCTTTTGATGCAATGTGTACAGTATAGCATAAAATGTTCTGCCGGAAAAGACAGGAATTCCGTTGAAATTTCCTACATTCTGCGGTACAATAACGATAGTACACCGCCTGTTTGTACAATGGGAGGCAAAATTTAAAGAAGTAGGGAGACAATACTATGAAAATTATGGTTGAAACATCCGCGCGCCATGTGCATTTGACGCAGGAAGATTTGGATACATTGTTTGGAAAGGGTTATGAGCTGACGCCGAAAAAAGCGCTTTCTCAGCCGGGCCAGTTTGCCTGTGAAGAGAAGGTCGAGGTTGTCGGTCCCAGAGGCTCTTTAAAAATGTCCATCTTGGGTCCGATCCGTCCGGAGACACAGGTTGAAGTGGCGAAAACAGACGCCCGTGCGCTGGGAATTGACGCGCCGCTGCGCATGTCCGCCGATTTGGAGGGCACGCCTGGCTGCAAGATCATCGGACCGAAGGCGGAAATCACCATCGATCAGGGTGTAATTGTTGCAAAGCGCCATGCGCATTTCCCGCCTGACGACGCGGTGGCGTTTGGTGTAACGGACGGCGAGGCGATTCAGATCAAGCTGGGGTATAACGGCCGTTCCCTGATTTTAGGAGATGTGATCGCGCGCGTCAGCAAGACTGCCGGCCTGGCGGTCCACATCGATACGGATGAGGCGAACGCGGCCGGCCTGACCGGTACAGTTGACGGTGAGGTTATCGTAGGTTAAATAAGGTCATTTTTCACTGGAGTGAAGAAGATAAAGAGGAAGCCATGCGGAAATGCGCCGCATGGCTTCCTTGTTTGTTAAACTGTCCTGACTAAAATGATTAAAATTGGCCATTGTACGAGAGACAGATCGTTTTATAATAGAGGATATAAACGGTTTTCCGTTTAGGTCTTGTCTTGTTCATGAACGACACAAGTGAAAAGAGTACAACACGCCATCCAAACAGATTTATGGGAATGGCTTGGTTGTAATGCAAAAATGAACCAGACAGGAGAAAATGATTATGCAGGAAAACAGATATGAACTCAATAAGCAGCTGGCGCAGATGCTCAAGGGCGGTGTGATTATGGACGTCACCACACCGGAGCAGGCAAAGATCGCGGAGCAGGCGGGGGCCTGTGCCGTGATGGCCCTGGAACGCATCCCGGCGGATATCCGCGCAGCGGGCGGCGTATCCAGAATGAGCGATCCCAAAATGATCCAAGGCATTCAGCAGGCAGTTTCCATTCCCGTGATGGCGAAATGCCGCATTGGGCATTTTGTGGAGGCACAGATTCTGGAAGCGATCGAGATCGATTACATAGACGAAAGCGAAGTGCTTTCTCCGGCGGACGACGTATACCACATCGATAAGACAAAGTTCCGGGTACCGTTTGTCTGCGGCGCGAAGGATTTGGGGGAAGCGCTGCGCCGTATTGCGGAGAGCGCGTCGATGATCCGCACCAAGGGGGAACCGGGTACGGGCGATATTGTGCAGGCAGTCCGCCACATGCGCAAAATGAATGCAGAAATTGCCCGTTTGGCCTCCATGCGCGAAGAAGAGCTGTACGAAGCCGCAAAGGACCTGCGGGTTCCGTATCACCTGGTGCAGTTTGTGCATCAGAACGGCAGGCTGCCGGTGGTCAATTTTGCGGCTGGCGGTGTGGCAACGCCCGCGGATGCGGCGCTGATGATGCAGTTGGGCGCGGAGGGCGTGTTTGTCGGCTCCGGCATTTTTAAATCGGGAAATCCGGAGAAACGCGCGGCGGCGATTGTCAAAGCGGTAACCAATTATCAGACCCCGTCGATGCTGGCAAGCCTGTCCGAGGATCTGGGAGAGGCGATGGTTGGCATCAATGAGCAGGAAATCGAAGTGCTCATGGCGGAAAGAGGCCGGTAATGCGTATCGGTGTGTTGGCGGTCCAGGGTGCGTTTGCAGAGCACGAGGCCATGTTGGAGCAGTTGGGCGCAGAGGTTTTTGAAATCCGCCAAAAGCGCGATTTGGATCGGCCGTTTGACGGGCTGGTACTCCCCGGAGGGGAGAGCACGGTAATGAAGAAGTTACTGCGGGAGCTGGACCTGCTGGAACCGCTCAGGAGGAAGATAAAGGCTGGAATGCCCGTTCTGGCAACCTGTGCCGGACTCATCCTGCTGGCGGAGCGGTTGACCGGCGGAGAACCGCCCTGTTTTGCAACGCTGCCGGTCACGGTCAGGCGGAACGCTTATGGACGCCAGTTGGGCAGCTTTACACAGGAAGCGGAAGTGCGGGGGATCGGCCCCTTTCCAATGGCGTTCATCCGCGCGCCGTATGTTGAAGCGGTTCAGAACGGTGTGGAAGTGTTGGCGGCCGTACAGGGAAAAATGGTGGCCGTGCGTTATCAGAACCAGATCGGCCTGGCGTTTCATCCGGAGCTTTCCGGCAGGACGGATCTGCACCGTTTTTTTCTGGAACGGGTGAAGCAATATAAAAAGCAAGCATAAAAAACGCGGCCCTTACCGTTGAGGCAGGGCCGCGTTTTTATGCGATTATGGTTCTGTTTGTTTTTATCTGTGGAATTTTTCCACAATGTCCGTCACCGCGGCGATCACATAATCTGCCTGCTCGTCCGTCATAGTAGGATAGAGAGGTAAAGAAATAATACGTTCAAAATGCTTCTGGGCCATCGGGAAGTCGTTGTCCTGATAACCGAACCGGTTTTTATAGGCCGACATGTTGTGCACCGGGATGAAATGTACGCTGGTGCCCACGTTCCGCTCGTTCAGCTCCACGATGAACTGGTCACGGCCGATGGTTAGCAGCTCCGGTACAATACGCAGGACGTACAGATGCCAGCAGTGTGTGGCATAATCAGGCACAAACGGCGGATCGAGCGCGTCGATTTTACTGAAAGCCTCCTGGTACTTCGCGGCGATCTTCAGTCTTGCCGCCTGCATTTCCTCCATGCGGGAAAGCTGTACCAGACCCAATGCGGCCTGCAGATCGAACATGTTGTATTTGAAGCCGGGCTCCGCGATGTCGTATTTCCAGGTACCGCCCTTCGCATAGCGGTTCCATGCGTTATGGCTCATGCCCTGGCCGACCAGAATGCGTGCCTTTTCGTCGATTTTATCGTCGTCGGTGACCAGCATGCCCCCGTCGCCGGTACATAAATTTTTGGTGGCGTAAAAGCTGTAACAGGCGGCGCCGGGCAGCTTGTTGCCGATTAAACGGCCCTTGTATCGGCTCCAAAGCGCATGCGCCGCATCCTCGCTGACAAACAGGCCGTGTTGGTCGGCGATATTGTAGATGCGGTCCAGGTCGCAGACCTGCCCACTGTAGTGAACAGGAACGATGGCCCTGGTTTTCGGGGTGATTTTCGTTTCGATCTCGTCCGGGTCGATGCAGCCGGTGCGGTAGTCGATATCCGCAAAGACGGGTGTGGCGCCGGTGTGAAGGATCGTATTTGCGGTGGACGCGAACGTCATCGGGGTGGTGATGACTTCATCCCCCGGGCCGATATTCTGCGTCATCAGCGCCACGTGCAGCGCCGCGGTGCAGGAATTGACAGCTACAGCGTGCTTCGCTCCCAAATATGCGGCGAACTCCTTTTCAAAACGGTTGGTGCGCGGGCCCTTGGCAATCCAGCCGGATTTCAGGGTATCCACAACCTCGTTGATTTCTGCGTCTGTGATGTCCGGGACATTATAGGGAATAAAATTCTCCCTTTTTTTAAAATTGCTCATGCATGTTTAGCCTCGTTTTCATTCAAAATTGGGGGCTGCCAGCCTTGCGCCTGCAAACCGCCGTATACGGTTTTAACAATATTTATGGATAAATCATAATACGATTGATATTTATTGTCAACACTAATTGCATGCCGAAAGATTGACTAAAAAGGGCCATAGAGATATAATGTAATGGAATAAATTGTGAAAGGAAACTGTCAAATTGTATAATAATGGCGGTTTCATTTTGTGATCATAGAAAAGGGGCTTTTGTGTGGCAGATACCAGCAGCGGCGCGTTTTTTGCGCACCCCAGCGCCTGCGTGGACGAAGGCGCGCAGATTGGGGAAGGGACAAAAGTGTGGCATTTCTGTCACATCAGCCGCGATACCGTCATAGGCCGGAATTGTACGTTTGGCCAGAATGTCTTTGTAGCGCCGAATGTCAGAATCGGGAACTTCTGCAAAATTCAGAACAATGTTTCGGTTTACGACGGCGTGGAGTTGGAAGACTATGTGTTCTGCGGGCCGTCCATGGTGTTCACCAATGTGCAGCGGCCGCGGTGCAAATATCCGCAGACCGGCCATGCGTTCTATGTGCGCACACCGATCGGAGAGGGCGCCAGCATCGGCGCGAACGCGACCATCGTCTGCGGCCACCGGATCGGGAAGCATGCGTTTATCGCGGCGGGCAGTGTAGTGACAAAAGACGTTCCCAATCACGCGATCATGATGGGCGTTCCTGCAAGACAGCACGGCTGGGCCTGTGAATGCGGTGCGACGCTGGACAAGTCCCTGGCCTGCCCCAGTTGTGAAAGACGTTACATTCAGGGCCCGGACGGCCTTGAGGAGGAAAACAGATAGATGAAGAAAATTCAATTTAACGACCTGGCGGCGCAGTACGCACATCTGAAAAAGGAAATTGACGCCGGAATGGCGGAGGTGCTGAGCGGCTGCCATTTCATATCCGGCCCGCACGTGGAGCAGCTGGAAAAGGAGCTGTGCGCTTATACAGGCATGAAATACTGTGTGACGGTTTCCAGCGGTACAGATGCTTTATTGATGCCCCTGATGGCGAAAAATATCCGCGAGGGGGATGCGGTCTTTGTGCCGGGCTTCACCTTCTTTGCAACGGCGGAGGTGGTGAGCCTGACGGGCGCGACGCCGGTATTTTGTGACATTGATCCGGAAACCTTTATGATTGATCCGGAATCCCTGAGCATCCAGATTGAAAGGGTGCTACGGGAGGGAAAGCTCACCCCCAGAGCGGTGATCCCCGTGGACCTGTTCGGCGAGCCTGCGGATTATCCGGCGATTGAAAGAATTTGCAGGGAGCACGGCCTCTTTGTAATGGAGGACGCCGCACAGGGTTTTGGCGGCGCGATCAACGGCAAGCGCGCCTGCTGTTTCGGCGACGTATCGGCCACCAGCTTTTTCCCGGCAAAGGTGCTGGGCTGCTATGGCGACGGCGGCGCGATTTTTACAAACGACGAGGAGATGTACCAGGCGCTGGTTTCCATTCGTGTGCATGGCAAAGGCTCCTATAAATATGAGAATGTCCGGCTGGGATTGAACGCACGGCTGGATACGCTGCAGGCGGCGATTCTGCTTCCGAAACTCCGCGCACTGGATGAGGAAATAAAAGTCCGCAATGCAATGGCGGACCGCTATGCGGAGAGGCTGCAGGGAATTGTAGAGCCGCAGCGCATCCTGGACGGGTATTTTTCCAGCTTTGGGTATTATACCCTTAAGGCGAAGGACGCAGCCCAGCGGGAAGTCATTTTAACTGCTTTGAAGGAGCAGGGAATCCCCTCCATGATTTATTACCCCATTCCGTTGCATCTGCAGAAGGTATATGCGCCGCTCGGGTATAAAAGGGGCGACCTGCCGGTCTGCGAGGACCTGTGCGACCGGGTGTTCAGCCTGCCGATGCACGGCTATCTGACCCGGAAAGAAGTCGATCAAATCTGCGACGTGATTCAGAAAACCGTCGCGCATCAATAAATATGAAGTAAGGTAGGTATGAAGGATGTCTGATGTGAAAAAGCAAATGCTGGATAAAATTGCGGACAAGACCGCGGTAATCGGAATTGTCGGCCTCGGCTATGTGGGACTGCCGCTTGCAACGGAATTTGCAAAATCCGGTTACAAGACCATTGGTTTCGACGTACAGGACGCAAAGGTACAGTCCGTCAACGAGGGGCACAATTACATCGGCGACATTGTGGACGATGTGTTTAAAGCAGTCGTGGAGTCCGGCAAGCTTTCCGCTACGTCCGACTTCTCGTTCATCAAGGATGTGGACGCAGTCGCCATTTGCGTACCGACGCCGCTGGACAAGTACCAGCAGCCGGACATCAGCTATGTGAAGGGTTCCACAGAGTCCGTGGCGAAGTATATGCATCCGGGCATGCTGATCGTTTTGGAATCCACGACTTATCCGGGTACGACGGAGGAGCTGCTCCAGCCGATCCTGGAGGCAAGCGGCCTAAAATGCCAGGAAGACTTTTATCTGGCGTTTTCTCCGGAGCGCGTGGACCCCGGCAACAAGCAGTATAAAACGAAGAACACGCCGAAAGTCATCGGCGGCGTGGGCAAGGACTCCACCGAGGTGGCTGCTGAACTGTACCGCAATGTGCTGGAGGGCGGCGTCCATGAGGTATCCTCCCCGGCGGTCGCCGAAATGGAGAAGCTGTTGGAAAATACCTACCGCAACATCAATATTGGTTTGGCGAACGAAATGGCGATCATCTGCAACCGCATGGGGATCAACGTCTGGGAGGTCATCGACGCGGCAAAAACGAAGCCGTACGGCTTCCAGGCATTTTATCCGGGCCCGGGCCTGGGCGGCCACTGTATTCCGCTCGATCCCTTTTATCTGGCCTGGAAGGCGCGCGAGTTTGATTACCATACCCGCCTGATCGAGACCTCCGGCGAGATCAACACCGCCATGCCGGAGTATGTCGTCGACCGCGCCATGAAGGTGCTGAACAAAAATAAAATTGCCATGAACGGTGCGAAGGTGCTGGTGCTTGGCGTGGCCTACAAGCCGGACATCGACGACTACCGCGAAAGTCCGGCGCTGAACGTGATCGACCGCCTGAATGAGCAGGGCGCGGTGACCACCTTCTATGATCCGTATATCCCGGAATATAAACACAAGGGCGCCGTGCATACCGGCGCGAAGGAGCTGACCGACGCCATGCTGCAGGAGGCGGACATTGCGATCATCTGCACCGACCACGCGTGCTTTGATTACGACCGCATCCAGAAGCTGAGCAGCGAGGTTTTTGATACCAGAAACGCAATGAAAAATGTTGCGGACCGTTCCAATATTGAACTGCTTTAATTTTCTTTCGCTGGAATCCCCCCGTTTCACACAACGGGGGGATTTTGCGGAATAGATCGGGATTGGAAAATCTGTGAAATATGACTGAAAAAGGATGTTAGTGATGAAGAAACTTCGTTTTGCTTTGATCGGCTGCGGCCGTATTTCCAAGAACCATATCGTCGCCGCGGCGAAAAACGCGGAGCTTTGTGAGCTGGCAGCGGTTTGCGATCCGGTTGCGGAGCGCGCGGAACAAAAGGCGGCAGAATATGAGGAGCTGATGGGCGTCCGCCCGGCGGTCTATACGGATTATAAAAAGATGCTGCAGGAGGCGGAGGTGGACTGCTGCGCCATTGCGACGGAGAGCGGTTACCACGCGGCCATTGCGCTGGACTGCATTCGCGCGGATAAAAACGTACTGATTGAAAAGCCGATGGCGCTTTCCACTGCGGATGCGGAGCAGATGATTCAGGAGGCGAAGGAACACGGCGTCACCCTCGGCGTTTGCCACCAGAACCGGTTCAACGATCCGATCCAGCAGCTGCACCGCGCACTGGAGGACGGGCGTTTTGGCAAGCTGGTCAACGGAACCGCGCGGGTTCTCTGGAACCGCACCATGCCGTACTATCAGCAGGCGCCGTGGCGCGGCACCTGGGCGCAGGATGGCGGCACCTTGATGAACCAGTGCATCCACAACATTGACCTGCTGCAGTGGAGCCTCGGCGGCGCGCCGGACACGGTGATGGCGATGACAGGCAATTTCCTGCGCGATATTCAGGCGGAAGACTTTGGCGCAATTTTGATCCGCTTTAAAAATGGCGCGATTGGCATCGTAGAGGGTACAGCCTGCGTGTATCCGAAGAATCTGGAGGAGACGCTCTCCGTTTTCGGCGAGACGGGCGCGGCGGTCATCGGCGGCCTGGCGGTCAACCGTGTGGAAACCTGGAAGTTTGCCGAGCCGGCGCCGCAGGATGAAGAGGTTGCTCAGCTGGTCGGTACGGATCCCAAAAACGTCTATGGAAGCGGCCATACCGCGCTGTACAGAAACTATATCGAGGCGATCAACAGCGGAAAAGAGCCGCTGGTCAGCGGCGCGGAGGGCATGAAGGCGATGAAGATTATTCTGGCCGCGTACCAGTCGCAGAAGACCGGTCTGCCGGTCAATTTCGACGGCCTGCAGTTTTCCACGCTGGATATGCAGGACGCCGATGTGCGCTACCAGAGAGGATAAGAGATGAAGATTGTTACAGTAGTCGGCGCAAGGCCGCAGTTTGTAAAGGCTTCGGTCGTCTCCGAAGCGCTGAAAAGCGTATGTGAGGAAGTGTTGGTTCACACCGGACAGCACTACGATAAAAATATGTCCGATGTCTTTTTTGAAGAGCTTGGTATCCCGCGTCCGGCGTACAACCTGGGCGTTGGATCTGGTTCTCACGGCCATCAGACCGGCGAGATGCTCATGAAGATTGAAGACGTGCTTTTGCAGGAAAAGCCCGATGTGATGCTGGTGTATGGAGATACCAATTCCACGCTGGCCGGCGCGCTGGCGGCGTCCAAGCTGCATATCCCCGTGGCGCACGTGGAAGCGGGTCTGCGTTCCTACAACATGCGCATGCCGGAAGAACAGAACCGCGTGCTGACGGACCACATCTCTAAATGGCTGTTCTGCCCCACACAGACGGCGGCGGACAACCTGAAGAAAGAGGGCGTTACATGCGGCGTGGAGATCACCGGAGACGTGATGCTCGATTCAGTCCTGCACTTTTTAGAGGTGGCGAAACAAAATCCACAGAAGACGGCCGTTTTTGCACAGCTGGGCATTCAGCCAAGGCAGTACCGCCTTGCGACTTTGCACCGCGCGGAGACGACGGATGGCGGGCTGGAAGCCATTCTGCGCATTTTCCGTGCCTTTGAGCAGCTTCCGCAGCGAGTGGTGCTGCCGATTCATCCGCGCACCCGCCCGCTCGCGGAGCGCGCGATTACAGAGGGCGGCTTCCGCAATATCCAGCTGATCGACCCGGTCGGATATTTGGAGATGCTGCTTCTGACCTCCAATGCCTGCCAGGTTTTGACCGATTCCGGCGGCCTGCAGAAGGAAGCGTGGTTTATGGAGGTTCCCTGTGTTACCCTGCGCAAGGAAACCGAGTGGGTGGAGACGCTGGCGGGTGGCTGGAATGTCCTTGCGGACCTCACCACAGAGGATATTCTGAAAAAAGCGCTGCATACGCAGGCAGACGCGGCGGCGCGCGGTAAAATGCCGTTCGGCGACGGGAAGGCCAGCGTGAAGATTGCCAATGCTCTGAAAAAAGATGCGGAGTGATTCATTTTGAATATCATATATATCAACCACTATGCGGGGTCCGACCGCCACGGCATGGAGTACCGGCCCTATTTTATGGCGAAACGCTGGGTGGAAGCGGGCCATCAGGTGACCATTGTCGCCAGTTCGTTTTCCCATCTGCGAACCAAAAACCCGGATATGCAGGGGCAAAAGACCAAAGAAGAATGGTACAACGGCGTCCGTTATTTTTGGATTGACGGGCCGTCGTATCAGGGAAACGGGCTGGGGCGCATTAAAAATATGCTCTCCTTTCTGCACGGGTTGAAAAAATACCGGACGGAGATTGTCAAAGGGGAAAAGGCCGACGCGGTGATTGCTTCTTCCACCTATCCGCTGGATATTTACCCTGCGCGCAAGCTCGCCCGTCAGTACGGCGGCCTGCTGATCTATGAAGTACATGACCTCTGGCCGCTTAGTCCGATTGAGCTGGGCGGGATGAGCCCGCGTCATCCGTATATCATGCTGATGCAGAAAGCGGAGAACGACTGTTACAAATACAGCGATTATGTGGTTTCCCTGCTGCCCTGCGCGGAAGCGCACATGAAGGAGCACGGTCTGGCCGACGGCAAATTCATCTATGTACCGAATGGAATCGTCAAGGAGGATTGGGAACAGGAGCCGCATAATCCGCTGGTTTATGCGAATGTTTTGCAGAAGTATCGACAAGACGGCTGGTTTCTGATCGGTTATACGGGTGCGCACGGCATTGCCAACGGGCTGGATAGCCTGGTCGAAGCGGGCAGGGAGCTGAAAGGGAAGAAAATTAAGTTGATCCTGGTCGGTCAGGGTCCGGAACGTGACCGTCTGGTGCAAAAAGTGAAAGACCTTCACTTGGAGGAGAATGTGGAGCTGCTTCCCGCGGTCAAACGGGATGCTGTGCCGGAGTTGTTGGCGCAATTCGACGCGTTATATGTTGGGTTGCAGCGTCAGCCCCTATTCCGTTTTGGCGTCAGTCCGAACAAGTTGATGGATTACATGATGGCGGGAAAGCCTGTGATCTTTGCCATCGACGCGGGCAACGACATGGTGGCCGACGCGGGCTGCGGCGTGTCCATTGAGCCGGAGGACAGCGCCGCGATTGCGCGCGCCGTGGCACAGTTGTCCGATTTGTCAAAAGAAGAGCTGGAAGAGATGGGGCGGCGTGGTAAAGCTTATATTTTAAAGCATCATGAATACAATGTCCTGGCACAACAGTTCCTGAATGTGTTTACCTTGCCTGTAAAAGAAAAAAAGTGATCGGCCAACAGCAGGAACAGCGGCGGACCGCGTTCCTGCTGCTTTCGTAATCACTAAAAATAAAAATAGTTAAGTGTTCTTCGTTTCTGAGCGCGTTCTGGTTAGCCTGGCTGAAAAAGGATTTTTTGTTACATTCAAGGGTGGAAAATCCAGCGGTTTTCTCAATATAATAAAAAATTTGTTTCAGGGGGTTTACAAATGGAAAATCCTGTGCTATTATAACATCAAGAACAGTAATTATTACTAAAAACAGATGGACGATAGCTCTTGACGGAAGAGGAGGTTTGAAAAGTAAAATGGAAAAAAGACAGAACTTCAGCCGCAAGAGAGAGGCCATTTTGGCGGCGATCCGCGGCACAAAAGTTCATCCCACTGCGGAATGGGTTTACCAGCAGCTAAAACCTGCGTATCCGGATTTAAGCCTGGGTACGGTCTATCGGAATATCTCTCAGTTTAAAAATGACGGCGTAATCATCAGCGTTGGGGTTGTAAACGGTCAGGAGCGGTTCGATGGGGATTTGAAACCGCATACACATTTTATTTGCACAAGCTGCGGCGCGGTGATCGATATTCCCGGTGAGTTTATCAGCCAGCGAGTCAATAAACAAGTGGCGCAGGAGCATGGCCTGCAGGTGGAAAGCAATGAAGTGATTTTCCGCGGAACTTGTTCGGAGTGCTTACAAAGACATTGAGTCTTTATAAATAATTTATATTATCTGATATGGAGGAAATGGTCATGAAAAAATTTGTATGTTCTGTATGTGGTTATGTGCATGAAGGCGAGACTGCGCCGGATTTTTGCCCGCAGTGCAAAGCGCCGAAGGAAAAGTTTGTAGAGAAGGTAGAAGGC
This sequence comes from Clostridium sp. D33t1_170424_F3, assembly GCF_015667585.1. Classification (GTDB taxonomy): domain Bacteria; phylum Bacillota; class Clostridia; order Oscillospirales; family Acutalibacteraceae; genus Anaeromassilibacillus. The sequence goes on from NZ_JADPEG010000015.1 coordinate 74,851, forward strand.
GCTTCCTTTACCTGTGAGCATGAGGTCGGCGTGGCTTCCGGCTGCGATAAAGAGGTCTATGAGGGCCTTGTGGCAAACTTTAACGGCGAGTGCTGTGAAGTGGGCATGTATCTTGCGATGAGCCGTCAGGCGGAGCGCGAAGGCTATCCGGAGGTTGCGGATGCATTCAAGAGATATGCGCTGGAAGAGGCGGAGCATGCGGCAAAATTCGCGGAGCTTCTGGGTGAAGTGCTGACCAACAGTACCAAGAAAAATCTGCAGATGCGCGCGGAAGCGGAAGCGGGCGCCTGCGATGGCAAGTTCCAGATTGCAAAGCGTGCGAAGGAGCTGGGCTATGATGCGATTCATGACACTGTGCATGAGATGGCGAAGGATGAGGCCCGTCACGGCGCCGGCTTTAACGGCCTGCTGAAGAGATACTTCGCGGACTAAATCAATACATATTCTCTGAAATTGAGATTCATTAGAGAATGGCCCCGGACAGATTTTGTCCGGGGCTGTTTTCATTTCATTTTCTCAATTTGCCGCAAAATGGTTGCAGAGGTTCTTTTTATCGTCTATACTAATGGAAGTTTTCATTTTTGTCCGGAGAGAGGGAAGACTGAAAAGAGACTGTATAAAAATGGTTCCGGATGTGCGGCTTGCTCCGGTTCCGGGAATATGAACATTGGAGGAATATATGGATTCACTGGTACAAATGATTGTCGATGCGCTCAGCAGTTCCGCTTCCAGAGAGTTGATTATTTTTTTGATCTCCATGATGCCGATCTTGGAACTTCGCGGAGGAATTCTTGCAGCAAGCCTGCTGCAAGTTGATTGGCTCCGTGCGATGATAATTTGCTTTGTTGGAACAATTTTGCCGATTCCTTTTATTTTGCTGTTCATTCGACAGATTCTGGAATGGTTGAAAAACACCAGGCTGGTCAAGCTGGTCCATAAATTGGAGGAGAAGGCCGAGCGGAAAAGCAAATCGATTGAAAAGTACAAGACGTTGGGGTTGTTTTTATTTGTCGCTATCCCACTGCCGGGAACCGGCGCATGGACGGGCGCGTTGGTAGCGGCCTTGATTGGCATGCGGTTTAAGCACGCGATGACGTCTGTTGTTCTTGGTACGCTGACTGCGGATGTTATCATGGTAATCTTGTCTTACGGCTTGTTGGGCGCAATTTTATAAAATTGATCAGAGGCAGGGAAAAGCATGCGGGACTTGTATGATATTGTGGTAGTGGGCGGCGGCGCGTCAGGCCTGGCGGCGGCGTTGTCTGCATCCATGCGGGCGGAACAGATGAAACAGCCGCTGCGGCTGGTACTTTTGGAAGGAAACGCGCGCGTTGGCAAAAAGCTGCTTGCAACCGGCAACGGCCGCTGTAATCTGACCAATAAGGAGACTTCTCCCGCGCATTACCATGGAGACAGGAAACTGGCCGCGTCTGTACTGGAGCAGTACCCGCCCAAGAGAATTATTAAATTTTTTCAAGAGCTGGGCCTGCTTTGCCGGGAGCTGGATGAGGGAAGAATTTATCCCTATTCCCTGCAGGCGGCTTCTGTTTTGGACATCCTCCTTCAACAGACGGAGCAGTACGGTGTAGAGATTCTCTGTGATTGCCCGGTCAGCCGTGTGATCCGGCAGAAAAATGGTTTTACGCTGTTTTCAAATGAACAAACAATACAAGCCCGCCGTGTGATCCTGGCAACCGGCGGGCTTGCGTATCCGCAGCTGGGCGCAAATGACAGCGGACATCGTATGGTGCAGGCATTAGGCCACAGTGTGACGCCCCTGTATCCGGCGCTGGTGCAGATGAAGACGGAACCAAAGCGGGCCAAGCCCCTCAAGGGGATGCGCAGTATGGCGGAAGCGATTCTGTGGCGCGATGGAAAAGAGCTGCAGAGATCAGCTGGGGAAGTGCAGTTTACCGAACATGGCCTTTCCGGTATCTGTATATTTGAGCTTTCCCGCAATGTGGAGCCGTTGCTGCAGAGAAAAAGGAAGTTAGAAGTGACTTTGGATTTGCTGCCGGAATATACGGAACAATCGATTTTTCAAATGCTGTGCAAAACAGCAGAAAAACTGCCGCAATTGCCGGGGGCCGACCTTATGAGTGGATTGCTTAATAAAACGGTTGGACGCGAGATTCTACGTTTGGCGGTTTCGGATATTCCCCAGACGGCTTATGGTTTCCGTACTGGACAGCTTCGCTCGGCAGCGCGAATGGCAAAGGTGTTCCGTTTTCCCATTACAGGCGTAATGCCTTGGAGCAGCGCACAGGTTACGGCGGGCGGCGTGCCTTTGCAGGAACTTTGCATGAATACGATGGAGTCCAATCGATGCAAGGGACTTTATCTGACAGGAGAACTGCTGAATATTGACGGGGACTGCGGCGGATTCAATCTGCATTGGGCGTGGAGTACAGGGCTGTTGGCGGGCAATTCCTGCGCGGCCTCTTTAGAGAAAAAATGTTGATGCGGAGGGGACAGGATTGAACTACAGGATTTCAGAGATTGCGCTTCCGCTGGATGGGACCATGGACGATTTGCAGGTTTTGACAGCAAAGCGGTTGGGTGTTACACCGGGAGAAGTGAAACGTCTGCGGCTTTGGAAAAAGTCGGTGGACGCCAGGAAAAAAAGCGATGTGCATTTCAGCTGTACGGTCGAATGTGAATGTGCGCGCCTGCGCAGCAGAGGGGATCGGAAAATCCATGAGGCGCTTTCGTATCGATATGAACTTCCTCAGAGCCGTCCTATGCCGGTTCGGCCGGTGGTAGTAGGGTTTGGTCCTGCCGGCCTTTTTGCCGCACTGATTTTGGCGCAGGCGGGACAAAGACCCATTGTTTTGGAGCGCGGTCAGGCGGTGGAAGATCGTGCAAAAGCGGTGGAGCAGTTTTGGCAGACAGGGAACCTGGATCCACAGAGCAACGTACAGTTTGGCGAAGGCGGTGCGGGAACATTTTCCGATGGAAAGCTGAATACAGGCACAAAGGATAAACGCGCCAGAAAAGTTCTGGAAGAATTTGTTGCGGCAGGGGCTCCGGAGGAAATTTTATATGAAGCGAAACCGCATATTGGAACCGACCGCTTGCCCGGCGCAGTCCGGCAGATTCGGGAAACCATTTGCCGTTTGGGCGGCACGGTCCGTTTTGATTCCACGGTTGTGGATTTTTTGGCAAAGGATGGCTGTATAACAGGCGTGCAGGTACAGCCGCGGACCGGCGAAGCTTATGTGTTGGAAGCGGAAACCGTAATTCTGGCGGTGGGACACAGCGCGCGGGACACGTTCTTTCGGTTGGATCAGATGAAAATCCCCATGCAGCCAAAGCTGTTTTCGGTCGGTGCGCGCATCGAGCATCCGCAGGCGCTCATAAATCGGGCGCAATATGGCAAATTTGCAGAGCATCCGGCATTGGGCGCGGCAGATTATAAACTTGCAGTCCATTTACCCAGCGGCAGGGGCGTATATACCTTTTGCATGTGTCCCGGCGGAAGCGTCGTGGCGGCCGCCAGCGAGGCTGGGCGGCTGGTGACAAACGGTATGAGCAATTTTGCACGCGATGGGCAGAATGCCAATGCGGCGCTTTTGGTGGGCGTTGGCCCGGAGGATTACGGCGACGATTCCCCGCTGGCGGGTGTGCAGTTTCAGAGACATCTGGAAGAACGCGCTTATCAGTTAGGCGGGGGCGCATATGCGGCGCCGGTGCAGAGGGCGGAGGACTTTTTGCAGCGGCGTGCATCTAAGAGATTGGGAACGGTGCAGCCAACCTATCGGCCGGGCGTCCAACCGTGTTCCCTGGACCATTGCCTTCCTGAAACAATCGCGGATTCCATGCGGCAGGGGATTCTGCAAATGGATCGCTATCTGCACGGTTTTGCATACCCGGACGCAGTACTGACAGCGGTGGAAAGCCGCAGTTCTTCCCCGGTCCGGATTTTGCGGGACGAAGTGTACCAGTCGCCGCTGCTCCGGGGGTTTTATCCCTGCGGAGAAGGGGCCGGATATGCGGGCGGTATCATCTCCGCCGCGGTGGACGGCATCCGCTGTGCCGAAAAGGTGTTGGAACAGACGTTTTGATGGAGAGAAGCATAAAACGGACAGCTCAATATGGAACCGCAACTTACAAGATAGTCAAATGGATGAAGTTCAAATTGTTTAAACGGCCGAAAGGGCTTGTTGTCTGTACAGTACAGGCAGCAGGCCCTTTCTCTTTGCTTTGATATGTCTGTTGTTGCGTAAAAAGTTATAACAAAAGAGTGACGGTTTGCCCGTTTGGCATTACAAAACTTTAACTGTCCTTTCATGGGAGAACTTGCTATAATGTAGTCGAATCAGAACAAAATGACAATATCTTGTGGGAGAGACGCATATGAAAAGGGCGAAATATGTCAGAAAAAACAAAAGAAGACTGCGTACGACGGCAACGGCATTTGCCGTTTTGGCCCTGTTTGCAGTGTTCTCCGGGACTTGCCTGGGATTAAGCAAGTCTATTGAAAATACAGAGGTGGTAGGGGTTTCCCAGTCTGTTCAAAACATGCTGCATGCCGCAGCTGTCCCGACGCAGAAGCTGCCGGACCTTACGATCCTTCCAGAAAGAAATCCTTCTTCAACGCCGGAGGAAAAGCCGCTTGAGCCGGAAGCTCCGCCTGCGCAACAGTATGATGTTCTTCCCAATGATCCCTATCCGTTGCTGTATGCAGCGAAGGTGGAGCAGGAAAAGGTCGATCCCAAAGACCGGGTTGCTTACCTGACCTTTGATGACGGCCCATCAAGCTTGACCATCCCATTGCTGGATGTGTTGGATCAATATAATGTAAAGGCGACATTTTTTGTGGTTGGAAAGACGGATGAGGAGAGCCTCAATGCAATGAAGGAAATCGTCAAACGAGGGCACACCATTGCGGTCCACACCTATACGCATGATTACAAAAAAATATATACTTCCGTTGACGCGTATCTGGAGGATTTTGCAAAGATACATAAACTGATCAAAGATACGACCGGTGTGAATACGGCCTTGTACCGGTTTGCGGGAGGCAGCATCAATTCCTACAACAAGCAGACCGCAAAAGCGATTATAGCGGAAATGAGCCGCCGTGGATATGTCTATTTTGATTGGAACGTCGATTCAGGAGACGCGACCCGGAACAATACGGAGAGCCAGATTTACAGTCATGCGGTCAACGACAGCAAGCGCTTTTCCAGGCCCGTGATCCTGTGCCATAATACGGACGCCAAGAAAGCGACGCTCAATCAGATGCCGAAGATCATAGAAGCGCTCCAGAAATCCGGATACCGGTTCGATGTCTTAAGACCGGAAACAAAACCGGTGGTCTTTCACATTCCTGAAGATTGAATAAAAATGCCATCCACTTAAAAGGCGGATGGCATTTTTGTATTGTATGTTGGACTGAGCAGCTGCAGATGATTCCATGCGAAGGTGCAGTTATCCGTTCATTTTTCCGGACCGGTATTCCGCAAGGAGCAGGTCGACGATACGGCCGTAGCTTTTAATGCCGTCTTCCTGACGGTTGGCTTTTAAATAAGCGTTGTTGACCTGAGTTGCCGTTTCCGAAAGGGGACCTTCAAACTGCTTCCAGTAGGCGGAGTTGGCCTGCAGATCCAGCCGGACGCCTTCGTTCAGCGTCGACGCGATTTCCTGAGCGGCCTGCGGATCTTCTCCATAAAGTGCGTTGGACACGTAGCGGTAGGAGAGCATTTTCCCGGAATACTGGAAGTCCGGATCATCACTGGCAGCGCAGGCCAGCGTTGCGATGAAATTCGCCTCGTCCTCGCGCATAAAGCCGTTTAGATGTGCCAGCTCGTGGCACATGGTTGCTGGTATAGCGTATGGAGGGATGTCTATATTGACGTTAGCCTCCATGGTAAAAGGAATAAAGATGCCGGTAGTATCGCAAGCGGACATCACCCGTGAGAAAAAGACGGGCTTTGGCCCGCCAAAATTGCCGCTGAGGAGCGGGTACTCCCGCCCGGCGGCGTTCATGGCGGACTGCGCGCGCCGGCTGACGGTGTGAATACCGGGCGCGTCCAGCTTCATGACTCCGGTATCGTCGGTTTTTACCTGGCTGCGAAGGGCGTTGACATCAGCAGCCAGTTTTTCACAAAGCGATTCCAGTTCTTCCACATTGGCGGGCTGAATGGATAAACCGGAGGTTTCCGCAAAGGTGTACCGGTGATAATTGATGCCGCAGGTAATGGTAAATAAAAAGAACAAGCAGGAAACGGCGCAGAGCGGTTGTATGACAAAATAAGTCATAGCCGTTTTGCGCTTTTGGTTTGCCCGTTTTACTTTTATGAATGCAAAGACCAGATAAATCAATATGGCGGGAATCAGAAGAACGGCCAGCGCTTCTGCGATGGAAAATGGAACGAGAGAAGAGAGAAAATTTCCCCAGTAAGCCAGAATGCGGTACGGATATATGGCGTACCATTCGGCAAAGGCGGGAATTTGAATTGCCAGCATCATCAAAGCAGCGGCAGGAATCAAAAAAAGAAGCATATACCATCTGCCTGATGAACCGGTTTTTTTAGATGGAAGCATAAGTAAAGAAGTCTTCCTTTCTGTAGCATTTTCCTAATTGTAACACAGAAAGAAGAGATGTGATACAGAAAAAAGCAAACCACTCCATTACAAAGAAAAAATGAGTCACTATGCATCGGCTAAATTTTTTGTCGATGGGACTCGATATTTCCAACTCGACATAAAAACAGGCAAAGAATGTATTATCATTTTTAAAGAATCTTTAACATTCTATGAACCTGAATCTAATGAAAACTTAGCAACTAAATAAGAATGATTGGTAGGATGGCTCAGATGACAATTGAAAATATCATGATGCTTTTATGTGGTTTGGGGCTCTTTTTGTATGGCATGAAGCTGATGGGCGAAGGTCTGGAACTCACGGCGGGTTCCCGGCTGAAAAGTATGATTGAGAGGCTTACAACCAATAAGTACATGGGTGCGCTGATCGGTTTGGCGGTTACGGCGGTGATTCAAAGCTCCTCCGCCACCACGGTAATGGTGGTTGGCTTTGTGAACGCGGGGCTGATGAATCTGGCGCAGGCAGTGGGCGTGATTATGGGCGCCAATATCGGTACTACGGTCACCGGCCTGATGATTGCAATTAAGCTGAACAGCTTGGCGCCGATTGCCATTTTCCTGGGCGTCATCATGATGATGTTTTGCAAAAAAACCAATCATAAGCATGTTGGCCAGATTATCTGCGGCTTTGGCATCCTGTTTTTCGGCATGACTGTGATGAGCACGGCGATGGAACCGCTGAGCGAATCTGAATTCTTCCGCAACCTGTTTATCCAGCTGCAGAATCCGCTGCTGGGACTGCTGGTGGGTTTGGCGTTCACGGCTTTAATCCAGAGTTCTTCTGCGTCTCTCGGCGTTTTGCAGGCGTTGGCGGCGTCCGGGGCGATTACGCTGAATTCCGCGGTTTATGTGATTTACGGGCAGAATATCGGTACCTGCGTGACGGCGATCCTGGCCTGTGCGGGTGCGACAAAGACCGCGAAGCGCACAGCGACCGTTCATCTGCTTTTTAATGTGATCGGCGCGACGATGTTTACCTTGCTGACCATGTGGACGCCGTTTGTTGATTTGGTGCAAACGATGGCGCCGGGCAACATCCTGATGCAGATTTCTATTGTGCATATTTTCTTCAACGTGGTGACGACCGCCATCCTCCTGCCGCTGAGCAGATATCTGGTCGATCTGGCCTGCAAGGTTATTCCGGGCGAAGACCGCCAGCAGGAGGCGCTGCACTTGGAGTACCTGGACCAGCGTATCCTGAACACCCCTCCGATCGCGGTTGCACAGGTAATCAAAGAGGTGGAGCGTATGGCCCGTCTGGCGCGCACCAATTTTCTCAACAGCATGGACGCACTGTTTCAGAAAGACGAGGCGAAGCTCAAAGAAATTGAAGAAAACGAAGTTGTACTGAACTTCTTGAATCAGAAGATAACGGAATATCTGGTGCAGATCAACGGCCTTGATTTGCAGGACCCGGACCGCCAGGTCATCGGCGCGCTGTTCCATGTTGTCAGTGATTTTGAACGCGTGGGAGATCACAGTACAAATATCGGTGAGATGGCGCAGATTGTAATCAATGGGAAGGCGAATCTGAGTGAAACAGCTACCCAGGAGCTGGAGCATATGCAGCAGCTGGTCATCACCATTTTTGACGATTCAGTCCGCCTGTTTTTAAACGGCGGAAGAAATACAGAACTGGCATTCCAGGTAAACCGAATTGAAGAAACGATCGATTCGGAGACGGATCGTTTAAAAGATAATCATATTCAGCGCTTGAACAATGGGACCTGTACGCCGCAGTCCGGCGCAGTCTATAACGATATGCTCATGAATCTGGAGCGAATCGCAGACCATGCGACCAATATTGCGTTCTCCACAGAGAGCATTCCGAATCTGCCGGCTAAAGGACTGGTGAGCGCCTAAAAGAAAACAGGGCTTTCTGCTTGGAACAGAAGCCCTGTTTTTTAAGTGTAAACGGTACGCTACCCGTTGCTATAAAGAAATAAAAATGGTACAATACTATTCTACAAAAAAGCGGCTGCACGGAGCAAAAAGGAGACGGCTTTTATGAAATGGTATATGAAACAGGAGACAGGGGCAGGAAAAGACCTCTTTACCGTTTATGACGCCTGCTGCGATCCGGTTTACCGCCTGACGGGAGAGCTGCAGACCCTTGGGGGGAAGGTCCGTCTATGTGATGAGGGAAACCGTGAGCTCGCCAGAATCACACATATGGGGTTGGCGGGCATCTCCCGTTATACAATTTTGATAGGGGAAAAAGAATGTGCCCGTGTTTTGCAGAATCTGGCGTCCAGCAAAACGCCTTACCGGATCAGGGGGATCGACTGGCGTTTGCGTGGCGACGTTTCCATGCGTTCCTTTGATGTTGTAGACGCAGATGATGCCGTTGTAATGTCGCACGGGCGTTGCTGGGAAGCCTGCGGCGAATCCTTTGCGATCGACGTTGAAAATGCGGCAGACGATCTGCTGTGTATCTGCATCGCCGCGGTCATCGACAGCAGCGCGCTGGCGGGTGCGGCGGTCGCGCTGCCGGTCAGTTGAAACCCATTGACAAAAAAGGCTTGAAATGGCATACTATAAAAAGTTATTTTAAAAAGAAAATGGTCGAAAACGTTGTGCCGTATATTGCAATATGCGTCATGACGATTTGCTTATTTAGGGGGAAAATCGATGAGCAGGGAACTGGCAAAGACCTACGACCCGCAGGAAGTGGAAGACCGTATCTATGATTTTTGGCTGAACGGCGGATATTTCCATGCGGAAGTTGATCCGGATAAAAAACCGTATACCATAGTCATTCCACCGCCCAACATCACAGGACAGCTTCATATGGGCCACGCCATGGATGAGACGCTGCAGGATATTCTGATCCGCTGGAGAAGAATGCAGGGCTATTCCGCGCTGTGGCTGCCCGGTACGGATCATGCATCCATTGCGACGGAGGCAAAAATTGTTGAGGCGATGCGGCAGGAAGGGATCAGCAAAGACGACCTGGGCCGTGAAAAATTCCTGGAGCGCGCATGGGCCTGGAAAGAAAAGTACGGCGGGCGCATTGTGGAGCAGCTGAAAAAGCTGGGCAGTTCCTGCGACTGGGAGCGCGAACGGTTCACGATGGACGAAGGCTGCAACGAAGCGGTGCGCGAAGTATTTGTCCGCCTGTATGAAAAGGGATTGATCTACCGTGGCGAGCGCATTATCAACTGGTGCCCGCACTGTAAGACGTCCATCTCCGACGCGGAAGTGGAGTTTGCGGAGAAAGACGGCAACTTCTGGCATCTGCGTTATCCGCTCAAAGACGGCGCCGGCTATGTGGAGCTGGCAACCACGCGCCCGGAGACAATGCTGGGCGATACCGCCGTGGCGGTTCATCCGGACGACGAACGCTACAAAGCCCTGATTGGCAAGACGCTGATTCTGCCGCTGGTGGACCGTGAAATTCCTGTGGTGGCGGATACCTACGTGGAACAGGATTTTGGAACCGGTGTCGTAAAGATTACACCCGCGCACGACCCGAATGATTTCGAGGTGGGTTTGCGCCATCATTTGGAAGTCATCAACGTGATGAACGACGACGGCAGCATCAACGAAAACGGCGGCAAATACGCCGGCCTCTCCGGCCTGGATGCACGCAAGCAGATCGTAAAGGATCTGGAGGAGCAGGGATTCCTGGTGCGTGTCGAGCCGATCAAACACAACGTCGGTTCCTGCTATCGCTGCCATACGGTGGTGGAGCCCCGTGTTTCCAAGCAGTGGTTTGTAAAGATGGACCCGCTTGCAAAACCGGCTATTGAATGTGTGCGTGACGGACGCGTCAAATTTATTCCGGAGCGCATGGAAAAAATCTATTATAACTGGATGGAAAACATTAAGGATTGGTGCATTTCCCGCCAGCTTTGGTGGGGACACCGCATCCCGGCGTGGTACTGTGAGGAATGCGGCGAAACGATTGTCGCGAAGGATGCGCCGCACGCCTGCTCGAAATGCGGTTCCTCCAATCTTCGCCAGGACGAAGATACGCTGGATACCTGGTTCTCATCCGCTCTGTGGCCGTTCTCCACGCTCGGCTGGCCGGAGCAGACGGAGGATTTAAAATATTTCTATCCCACGAATACACTGGTCACCGGATACGACATTATTTTCTTCTGGGTAGCCCGTATGATTTTCTCCGGAATGGAGCATATGGAAGAGCCGCCGTTTAACACGGTGTTCATCCATGGCCTGATCCGTGACGCGCAGGGACGCAAGATGAGCAAATCCCTTGGCAACGGTATCGATCCGTTGGAGGTGATTGCGCAGTATGGCGCGGATGCGCTGCGCTTTACGCTGGTTACAGGCAACAGCCCCGGAAACGATTTGCGGTTCTCCCAGGAGAAGGTGGAGGCCAGCCGCAACTTTGCCAATAAGATTTGGAACGCCTCCCGTTTTATTCTGATGAACATCGACGGCCACGACGTAAAGAACGAGCTGCCGGCGGAGCTTGCCCTGGAGGATCAGTGGATTGTTCACGAGTTTAACCAGGTGGTCAAATCGGTCACCGATAACCTGGAGCATTTTGAGCTCGGAATCGCCGTACAGAAGCTTTATGATTTCCTGTGGGACGAGCTTTGCGACTGGTATATTGAAATTGCGAAGATTCGTCTTCAGTCCAGCGACGAAGCAACCGCACAGGCGGTGCGTCAGGTGTTGGTCTGGGTCATGACGGGCACGTTGAAATTGCTGCATCCGTTTATGCCGTATATCACAGAGGAAATCTGGCAGACGCTGCCGCACGAGGGCGAGGCCATCATGGTTTCTCAGTGGCCGGAATTTGAGGAGACGCACTGCTTTGCGAACGCGGCCAATGACATGGAGAGCATTATGAGCGTGATTCGCTCTGTGCGCAACCGCCGTTCCGAAATGAACGTGCCGCCGTCCCGCAAAACGCACCTGTATATCGAAACGGCAAAGGAACAGACCTTCCAAAACGGCGCGGCAATGATCGAGCGCCTTGCGTTTGCCAACGGTGTGGAGGTTGGCCCCTCTTATGCGATCGATGGCGCGGTGACCATTGTTACCAGCGATGCCAAGACGTATATTCCGATGGACGAGCTGGTAGATAAAAAAGCGGAGCTCGCGCGTTTGACCAAAGAGCTGGAGTCTGCGGAAAAACAGTACGCGACGACACAGCAAAAGCTGAATAATGAAAAATTCATGTCCAAGGCTCCGGAAAATGTTGTGGACGGCGTGCGTCAGAATGCCGCCAAATTGCAGGAGCGTATAAAGCTGATTCAATCCAGTATTGAAGCCCTGTCGTGAGTCCAGGATGGATAAAAATAGTGGATATCCCGCAATACACGTTTTGAACAGTATATTGGCAGGATAAGAGGGATTCCCCCGCCTTTGGCGGGGGAATCATCAAATTCAGCCAGTTTTTTGTATTCTGTTAATTGTGTGATAGTCCCTTTTTGTGAATGGAAAACAATGAATTTAGAATGCAGGTGACAAAAATGACCTATGAACAGGCGATTGAAACGATCAATTCTCTGCTCCGCTTTGGGATGAAACCAGGCTTGGAGCGGATGCAGAAGCTGCTGCATTTGCTGGGGAATCCGCAGGATCGGTTAAAATTTATCCATGTAGCAGGGACGAACGGCAAAGGCTCCACCTGTTCCCTGATCACGTCGGTGCTGGAGCAAGCGGGCTACCGCACCGGGCTTTTTACTTCCCCATACGTCAGCGATTTCTGTGAGCGCATCCGGATTGGGACGCAGATGATACCGCACGACGAGCTGGCGGCGTTGGTGGAAGAAACTTATCCGGTTGTGCAGGAGATGGACCGGCATGGGGACGTCATTACCGAATTTGAATTTATCACCGCGCTTGCTTTGCAGTGGTACGCAAAACGGGAATGCGAGCTGGTGGTGCTGGAGGTAGGGCTCGGCGGCCGGCTGGATGCCACCAATGTGATCGGTACGCCGCTTGTTTCGGTTATCACGTCGATCTCCCTTGACCATACCGCGATCCTGGGAGATACAGTGGAACAAATTGCCGCGGAAAAAGCAGGAATTATCAAGCCGTATGGGATTACAGTCACCTATCCGGAACAGGCGCCCGACGCACTGAAAGTCATCCAGTGGACAGCGGCAAATCAGCACAACCAGTTTATCGAAGCAGACAGCTCTGTCCTGACCAAGATATCCGGAGACCTGCATGGGACAAAATTGCGGTATCGGGATATGGAGCTGCATCTGCCGCTGGTGGGGGATCATCAGATAAAAAATGCGGTAACGGCTTTGGCCGCACTCTCGGTGCTGATCAGACGGGGATACCGGATACCGGATGAGGCAATTAAACAGGGCTTTGCTTCGGTTCGGTTTCCCGCCCGTCTGGAGCTTTTGAGCGAGCAGCCGTTGGTGCTTCTGGATGGGGCGCACAATCCGGATGGAACCCGGACACTGGCAAATGCGATCCGGATGTATCTTGGGGGGCGCAGAATCGTTGCCCTGATGGGGATGCTTGCCGATAAAGACGTATATACAGCGGCGGAAAACCTGGACGGCCTGTTCGATCTGGTTGTAACGCTGGCGCCGGACAATCCGCGCGCGATGCCGGCGGATGAGCTGGCGGAGCTGTGGCAGGTCCGCGGTGTTGAAGCGCGGGCGGCACACCGTGTACAGGAAGCATTGCAGCAGGCGTTCGCTTCTCTGCAAGAAGACGATGTGCTGGTGATCTGCGGTTCTCTCTATCTGGCGGGGGACGTTCGCGCCGCCGCGTTAGATATTTTGAAAAAGATGGAATAAAAATCAGCTTGTCCGCAGATTTCGAGTGAAATTGCATATGAAAACCCTTATCTTTATAGATAAGGGTTTCTTTTCATTCATTTTAAAAGATCGGGTATAATGTGAACTCCTTTGGGAACCCTATTCTATCAATCATGATCGGGAATTTTATACATAGGAGGCAGTCAAATGGGCGTCAGGCTGATACTAAAGGATGGATTTCTCACGGCAATGCTCAGTGGAGAAATCGATCACCATTCCGCACGGGAACTGCGGGAAGAAATTGACGAGACGGCAATGCGGACCAAGCCCCAGATGCTGACCATGGATTTTTCCAATGTGCAGTTTATGGACAGCTCCGGGGTTGGATTGATTATGGGAAGATATAAACTGGTGCAGCTGTGGGGCGGCGCGGTGAGTATTGCAAACCTTCCGCCAAAGCTGGAGAAGTTGATCTCCCTCTCCGGCCTTCGGGAACTGTGTACTATCGTAAAGGATGTGAAAAGTGATGAAAGTGAAGAATGAAATGAGCGTATCTTTCCCCAGCAATTCAGCAAATGAATCCTTTGGCCGCGCGGTCGTGTCGGCGTTTGCCGCACAGCTGGATCCGACTATCGATGAGTTGAGCGATATCAAAACAGCGGTTTCAGAGGCGGTTACCAATTGTATCGTACATGCGTATCGCAACGCAATCGGAATGATTTACATAAATGCAAAATATGATGAGAAGGGAACGCTGCAAATCCGCATTCGTGACAAGGGCTGCGGTATTGAAGACGTGGAGCAGGCGATGCAGCCCCTGTATACAACTGCGGAGGGAGAGGAGCGTGCCGGACTGGGATTTGCTGTTATGGAAAGCTTTATGGACAAGCTCCGGGTTACCTCTAAACCGGGCAAGGGAACGACGGTAACGATGCAAAAGAATCTTGCGCGCCGTGTGATGAAAAATGGATAGGGATCGGAGTGTCCAGGAAAATCTTGGCCTGGTGCACGCGTGCGCGAAGCGCTTTAAAGGGCGCGGCATCGAGTACGACGATCTGTATCAGGCAGGATGTCTGGGGCTGGTCAAAGCAGTGGATCATTTTGACGAAAGCCGCGGCCTGCGGTTTTCCACCTATGCGGTGCCAGTTATATTGGGGGAGATGCGCCGTCTGTTTCGGGATGGAGGAGCGGTGAAGGTAGGCCGGTCGCTGAAGGAGCTTTCCGTACGCGCTTCCAGGAAAGCCGCTGAATTTGCAGAAAAGGAAGGGCGCTCCCCAACGGTCGGAGAGCTGGCGGAGCTTTTGGGAGTGGAGCCTTCGGAAGCCGCGCAGGCGCTTGGCGCTGCACAGATGCCTCTTTCTTTGACTGCATCGGAAGAAGAAGGCGGCGGGCAGATCGACGTCAGCGTGGAGGGGGAGGACGAGAAAATTGCGGAAATACTGTCTCTCAAGCAGGTTGTTAAGGAGTTGCCGCCCAAGGATCAGAACATTATCTATTTCCGATACTTTAAAAGGCGAACCCAAACAGAGACGGCACAGGCACTGGGCATGACACAGGTGCAGGTTTCCCGCCGGGAAAAGGTGATTTTGCAGGAGCTGCGAAGAAAGTTGGTATAAAAACAGCAGGAGAAGACGCAACGTCTTCTCCTGCTGTTTTTATACTTCCGTCAAATCTTTCAAATCATACGGAGTCTGCTGATATACATAATAATTGAGCCAGTTGGAAAACAAAAGGTGTGCGTGTCCGCGCCAGGAAAAATGGGGCTGTAAATCCGGATCGTTGTTGGGGAAGTAATTTTCCGGAATATGGGGCTTCAAGCCCTTGCGCACATCGCGGAAATACTCATTTGCCAATGTGTCCCGGTCGTATTCGCTGTGTCCGGTCACAAAAAACTGACGTCCATCTTTTTTCGCAACGAGATGGACTCCGGCAGCGCTGGAGGTGGAGAGAATGACAAGCTCTTTATGCGGTTCAATGTCTTCCCGGCGGATTTCCGTGTTGCGGGAGTGCGGCACATAAAAGCTATCGTCAAAGCCGCGGACTAAAGGATGATGCGGGTCCAGCACCCGGTGCAAATATATTCCGCTCAGTTTTTGCGGCAGCTGGTATTTGGGAATTCCAAAGTGGTGATACAGTCCTGCCTGCGCGCCCCAACATATATGTAGAGTAGAGTAAACATTCCTGCGGCTCCAGTCCATGATGTGGCAGAGCTCTTCCCAATAATCGACTTGCTCAAACGGCATGTTTTCTACCGGAGCGCCCGTGATAATCATTCCGTCGAACTTGTCGTTCTTCAGTTCATCAAAGGTTTTATAGAAGGTGTTTAAATGGGAAGAGGAAGTGTTTTTCGATACATGGGAGGCCATCTGCATCAATTCTACATCGACCTGCAAAGGCGTATTGCTTAAGACGCGTAAAAGGTGTGTTTCCGTCACAGGCTTAATTGGCATCAGATTCAGGATTACAATTTTCAGCGGACGTATGTCCTGCATATCTGCCCGCTCATGCGTCATAACAAAGATATTTTCTCCTTCAAGGACTTTAATGGCAGGCAGCTCCGCCTGAATTTTAATAGGCATAGGATACCCCCGGTTCTATTGAGGATTTTCAAGTATTCGAGTATAATAAAGGTAAAAAGATACATACTGTTTCTAAGTATACCAAATTAACAGGAAAATCGCAAGATAATTGGTGGAAACAGATAGGATTAAAAAAATATCAAAAAAACGTTGACATTGTGGATTGCGTGTGATATTATAGTGAAGCCGTCGAGAGACAGAGAAAAAATGCTTGACAGATTGAACGATAAGTGATATCATGAGAGACAATCTCCTGTGTAACAAGACGGAAGATAAAGGACCTTGAAAATTAAACAACGTAAAGAAAAGAAGAACCCGTAATGACTTTGAGAGAAAAGCCCGCTTGAAAGAGCGGGAAGTACTTTCGGACAAAGGTT
>NZ_JADPEG010000016.1 GCF_015667585.1 Clostridium sp. D33t1_170424_F3
AAAAAGTAATGCCCCTTTAGGGGCCCGCCATGAGTCAGCAATGCAGTTGGCCGACCCATTCGTGGCCCCTTCAGGGGTGTTGTCTGTATCATGCCCTTCTAGGGCTTTCCCAAGCCCCCGGCTTTGCCGGGGGTCCTGACTCTATTAGGCAACAAATGTGCGGTATCGGCGGATGGACTGCAACGATAAAAAACAATATACTTTATTTTAAGAGGCGCAAGTAATCACTTGACTTTAGGTGCTACGTACATTATTATATATTTAGGTGCTACGAAAGCGAGGTGAATGCATTAGTGCCGCAAAAAAAGATGGGTCGTCCTACAGATAGTCCAAAAACGTTTATGTTAAGAGTAAAAATGGACAAGGAGACGCTGGCAAAGCTGGACGCATGTTGTGAAATGGAAAAGACCAACCGCTCCGAGTTTGTGCGCAGAAGTATCCAGGAAAAGTATGACGACCTCAAAAAATGAAAGGAAGCGGCTTTCTCCCACAAAGATCAACCGCTTCCTTCACACACCCACAATCGCCCAAAGGACCATTGCAGTGTAAATAGTATAACATGCATTGCAAATCCTTTCAAGCGTGTGGGTGAACGACAGGAAAGGATGAATGATTTGAAGCAAGATACGTTGAACGAAATGTTTAACCAGTTGTTTGACAGCGCCATGCGGGAATTCACGCGCGAGGGGGAATACGAATCCCTGATAGAAAAATGGGATCAGATTGACCGGGAATGCGAAACGATGCTGGCAGAGGTTGAACAGGGCTTTGTACGGGAATGCTTTGAAACCCTTGCGGAGATCAGCTGTCGTGAAAACCAGTACGCCTACCGCCGGGGAATGCTGGACTGCGTTTCACTGTTGAAAGCACTCCGCGTGCTGGCATAAGGAAAAGGGTTTGTATGATCATTGACAAGGGGCCGTTGCAGTTTTATTCTGCAACGGCCCCTAAAGTTTGCCTGGTAGCACTAAGGTCCGTAAAGGACTATATCACTCGTTCCCACTCGCTCTTCTCAGGAAGAGAGTCCCGCTCCTTGCGAGGAGCGGCAAAGGACTCTGTCCTTTGATCCCGCCGCTTTTTAGAAAAGCGGAAAAACACGTTTTAGTCATTACCTGTCAGATAAAAGTGTTCCTCTAAAAGTGTTCCTCGCCGTAGGTGCGAGCTGACCGCAGGCCTGTGTCCCGTCTCCAAAATTCCTTGCAATGAACCACTGGCAGAGCAGCATGGAGAGAAGTGAAGCCGCGGGTGCGGCAAAGCCGATTTGGAACATCGAAGGGTGGGCCGTACAGGTCAGCAGGTACGAAACGGGGATGCGCACCAAAAATGTTGTCAGCAGGCTGTGGAACAGCGGGAACAGCGGATGCCCGCCGCCGCTCAAAAAGCTGTTCATGCAGAACACAAAGCAGACGACGACGCAGTCCAGGCTGTACGAGCGCAGATACCACGCGCCGGCTTCGATGACCAGCGGGTCCGCAGTGAACAGGCCCACCAGCATCGGCGCGTTCCACTGTGCCAGCAGAAAGCACGCGACCCCAAAGACCAGAGAAAGCCCGATCGCCATGCGCATACAGCTCCGCGCCCGGTCCATCAGCCCCGCGCCCTGGTGCTGGGCCGTCACGGCGGAAAGGGCCGCAGCAAAGGCGGTGGTGGGCAGCATGCTGAACGCGATCAGTTTTTCCACCACGCCGATTGACGCGGACGCGACCAGCCCCATGCCGTTGATCAGAGCCGTGATAATCAGGAACGAGACGTTGACCAGCCCTTCCTGCAAGGCGATGGGAAGACCAGCCGCCAGCGCGTCCTTCGCGGCGCAGAGCCGGAAGCAGGGCGCGTGCCTGCGGTATTTTCCCAGAAAGCCCCGGTATGCCAGATAGATGATTGCCAGCAGCAGGCTGGCGATCTGCGCGATCACGGTGGAAATTGCCGCGCCGGGCGCGCCCATCCGGAACACGCCTACAAACAGCAGGTCGGTGGAAACATTGATGACGCACGCCACCGCAATCAAAATCAACGGCGTGCGGGAATCTCCAAGCCCGCGCAGGATGGCGCTGATGGCATTGTATCCGACGATGAATAAAATGCCGCACGCGCAGATGAACAGATACTGGCGGGTGATCTCCACCGCCTCCGGCGGCACCTGCATCCACTGGCAGATGGGATCGAGCAGCAGAATGGTCGCCGCGGTCACCAGCAGCGAGAACAGGCCGAACACAATGCAAATCGTTTTGACCGCGTGGGCGACCTCCTGCTTGCGCTGCGCGCCGAAGGTCCGGCCGATCAACACGGTGCCGCCCGCGGTCAACCCGATGGACAGCCCGGTGATGGTCTGCATGATCTGCCCGCCCGTTGCGACCGCCGCGACTCCTACGGAATCGGAAAAATGGCCCACCATGAACAGGTCTGACGCGCCGTAACAGGCCTGCAAAATATTGGATAGCAGAAATGGAAGGGAAAACCGCACCAGTGTTTCAAACGGGCGGCCTTCTGTCAAAAGCCGTTGCTGTACCGTATCCGCGTCCCCCTTTGGTTCCTGTTTTTTAATAGGTATGCGGGACAGGACGGCGGTATGTGGATTTTCAGAGGACGGCCCCCAGAAGAAGCGGAAGATGCAGGGCGAGCACAAGCAGAACCGCGACTGCGACGGCCCATTTCCACAGGCGGTATTCCCGGTCCATGCGCCGCTGTTCGTCGGGAGAAGGCGGCGCATCGTCTGGCGGAAGGAGCGCTTCCTCGCGCGGGGCGCCCCTTTTGCGGCAGAGCAGGAAGGCCGCCATGCCGAGCGCACAGCAGGCGGCGCCTGTCAGGACGGCGGAACGCTCCAGCTGCGTCATCATGAACAGATAGATCACAATGCTGACCGGCGCGCCCAGCCGGATCCACGGCGCGCGGTAGGGGCGGGAGAGCGCGGGCTGCCGGACGCGCAGCGCGCAGGCCGCCGCCATGCCGATGATGTAATACAGCAGGGTGCAGAACAGGGAGAGCGACGCAATGTAGTTGATGGAATCGGTCGAGATCAGCACAAGGGTAAAAATCCCGAGCGCCGCAATCGCCGCAACAGGCGTTTTCCAGCGAGGATGCAGCTTTGCAAAGACCTTCGGCAGCGCGCCGTCGCGCGCCATGGTGTACAGGTACCGGGCGGGCGCGGTCACGCTGGCGTTCAGGGTGGAGAAATCTCCGCCAAAGGCGATGCCCAGGCAGAGCAGGACCAGCGGAAAGCCGACGATGCCCGCCTGCTTCATCCCCTGCGCGTAGGGGGCCGCGGCGTCCGCCAGCGAAGCGATGGATTCCGGCGGGACGATGCGCAGCAGCGCCCACTGGAACAGCCCGTTCACCGCAAAGACCAGGAAGGGCGCGAGAAACAGCGCGCGCGGCAGGTTCACGCGCGGGCGGCGGATTTCCTCCCCCATGGCGCAGCAGGTCTCAAAGCCCGCAAAGCACCACCACACCATGGCGACGCAGGGCAGGAAGCCGGCAAAGGTCAAACTGGCCGGGTCCGGTACGGGCAGCGCTTCTCCAAAGTGCATGGACGGGAGCGTCGAGAGAATCCACACGATGGCGACGCCCCAGAAGAAGAACATGAATCCGTTTTGCAGCCGTCCGGTCATCTCCACGCCGCGCACCGCCAAAATCAGGAATCCGGCGACGGCAAGGCAGGCGATCCAGCGGTCGCCGATGGGCAGGGAAAGCCCCAGCGCCTCCAGCAGGGTCCGCAGGTAAAAGCTGAACGCAAGCGCTTCTCCGCTGGCGACGGAGACCATGGAGATCACAAAGCTCCACCCCGCCAGCATGCCGAAGGGGCGGCCCAGCCCGAGGGCCGCGTAGCGGTAGGTTCCCCCGGCGGAGGGAAGGGCCCCTCCCATCTCCGCGTAGAGCAGGGAGGGGTAAATGCTGATGAGCAGCGCCGCGAGCGTTGCCAGAATGACAAACGGGCCGAGGACGCCCACGACGTTGGCCCCCACGGTGAACAGTCCCACGCCGATAACGGTGCCCGCCGTGATGGTGATGGTCTCGCGGAGGCCCAGGCACCTATGTAATGTTTCCCGCATATGCGCACTTCCTTTCCAGACAATTGTTCCATACTATGCGGGAATCGAATATTGGGAAACGGAAAATATGTTGACCGCATCTAATTTGCGGAAAATACGAAAAAGAATTCGTAAATGGGTTGAAATTGGCGTGCGAAAGTGCTATTCTGTGATTGCGGTTAAAATCCGCCCGGAATGAAACAATTTGAATCAAAAAGGGGGAAAAACAAGTGGACTTATGCGGACGAAGTACGAAGATGGACAGTGGCGTTCCTTTGCGGAGCTGCTTTACGCCGCGGCGCTTGTTTTTCCGCGCCCTGTAAAACAGATTTGGAAAAGTGACGTCACCGCATGGGGATGCGCTGTAACAATCAGCGTATCCCCATGCGGTTCTGTCCGTTTGGCTGCTTCCTCGCTGTAATCAAAAACAGGAGGAGAAACCAATGGAAAAAGAATATGATTTTGAATTGCTGTTCCGTCTGCTGGAACGGAAGGATTTTCGCGCCCTGCGCGCGGCGCTGGCAGAAGAAAACGAGGTGGACATCGCCGACTTCATTGAGCAGCTTCCGCAGGAGCGCGCGACGGTGGTGTTCCGTACCCTGCCCAAGGAGCTGGCGGCGGAGGTATTCGCCAACCTGCCGCCCGAGGTGCAGCAGGTCATCGTCGGTTCCATCACGGATACGGAGCTGTCTGCCATCATCGAGGACCTGTTTGTGGACGACGCGGTCGACATGCTGGAGGAGCTGCCCGCAAACGTCGTCAAGCGCGTGCTGAAAAACGCCAAGCCGGACACGCGCCAGCTCATCAACCAGTTTTTGAATTACCCGGAAAATTCCGTCGGCAGCCTCATGACGGCGGAATACATCGACCTGCGCAAAAATATGACGGTCAGCGACGCGATCAAGCGCATCCGCCGCACCGGCGAGGACAGCGAGTCGATCTACACCTGCTATGTGATCGACGAAAGCCGCCGCCTGGAGGGCGTCGTCACTGTCAAAGAGCTACTTCTGGCGCAGGACGACCAGATTATCGAGACGCTGATGGAGCCGGACGTCATTACGGCGGGCACGATGGAGGACCAGGAAGAGGCCGTCCAGCGCATGATGAAATACGACTTTATCTCCATGCCCGTGGTGGACCACGAGAACCGGCTGGTCGGCATTGTCACCGTCGACGACGTGATGGACGTCATGGAAGAGGAGGCGACCGAGGACTTTGAAAAAATGGCGGCAATGCATCCGTCGGAAAAGCCCTATCTTAAAACAAACGTGTTTGTATTGGCGAAAAACCGCATCGTCTGGCTGCTGGTGCTGATGGTTTCCGGCATGATCACGGGCGGCATTCTGGGCCGGTACGAGGCGGCGTTTGCCGCCATGCCGATGCTGGTCACGTTTATTCCCATGCTGACCGATACGGGCGGCAACGCGGGCAGCCAGAGCAGCACCATGGTGATCCGCGGCATGGCGGTGGGCGACATCACCTTCCACGATTTTTTCCGCGTGTTCTGGAAGGAGCTGCGCGTCAGCCTGCTGGTCGGCGTGGCGCTGAGCGTGGTGAATTTTATCCAGCTTTCCATCCGGTTCCCCGGGAACGAGCTGATTGCCCTGACCGTCGCAATTGCGATGCTCACCACCGTGCTGATGGCGAAGACCGTCGGCGGCGTGCTGCCGATGCTGGCAAAGCTGCTGCACGCGGACCCGGCGATTATGGCCGCGCCGCTCATCACAACCATTGTGGACGCCTTTTCCCTGGTGATCTATTTTAACGTGGCGCAGGCGCTGCTGCCGATTTAAAGCACAGACCGCTGTGCCGCAAAATATGGACAGGATAAGAAACGATTTCTTTCGCCTGCAGCGAGAGGAATCGTTTTTTGTGGATTCTTCCAATTGTGCGCCGGCGTCTTTGTAACTTAGTCACTTGCCAATTGTGAAAAAGAGTATAGAATGAAAGCAGGAAATGCAGAGAGGAGCGAAAGCCATGAAGATATGCATTGTGGGAGGCGTCGCGGGCGGAGCCAGCGCGGCCACCCGGTTGAGAAGACTGAGCGAGGACGCGGAAATCGTCTTGTTTGAAAAAGGGGAGTATATCTCCTATGCGAACTGCGGCCTGCCCTATTATATTGGCGGCAGCATCAAAAGCAGGGACGCGCTGCTGGTGACAAAGCCGGAGCTGCTGCGCAGCCGGTTCCGTGTGGATGTCCGCGTGCAGAACGAGGTGCTGTCCATCGACCGCAAAGCGAAAACCATGCAGGTGCGGGACCACGCGGCGGGGAAAACCTATACGGAATCGTACGATAAGCTGATCCTGTCCCCCGGCGCGGAGCCGAAGTGCCCGAACCTGCCCGGTGTGGAGCTGGACGGCGTGTTCACCCTGCGCACGGTGCCGGACACCTTCCGCATCGATCAGTACATCCGGGAGAAAAACGCCGCGTCCGCCGTGGTGGTGGGCGGCGGCTTCATCGGCGTGGAGATGGCGGAAAACCTCAAGGAGCGCGGGCTGGACGTCAGTATCGTCGAGTTTGCGGACCAGGTGGTCGCGCCGCTGGACAAAGAGATGGCGAACCTGCTGCACCGCCATCTGGCGGAGCACGGCGTGCGCCTGCGTTTGGAAACCGGCCTGACGGGGATTGAAGAGAAGGACGGCGCATTGGCAGTGCGTCTGACAAAGGGCGAGCCGCTGCATGCGGATTTGGTACTGCTCAGCATGGGCGTCGCGCCGGAAAACAGGCTGGCGAAGGAGGCGGGCCTCCAGCTGGGCGTCGGCGGCAGCATCGCCGTGAATGAAAATTACCAGACCTCCGACCCGGACATCTACGCGGTGGGCGATGCGATCGGTGTAAAGAATTTGGTGACCGGACAGGAAAATCTGGTGCCGCTGGCGGGCCCCGCCAACAAGCAGGGGCGCATCGCGGCGGAAAATGCGCTGGGCGCGCAAAAGACAACGGGTGAGGGCGTGCAGGGCAGCTCCGTGCTGAAGGTGTTCGATCTGACCGCCGCCTCGACGGGCCTGAACGAAAAGCAGGCCCGGGCGCAGGGAATCGCGTACCGGAAGACCTATGTCCACCCGCAGTCGCACGCCTCCTATTACCCCGGCGCAACGCCGATCTCGATGAAGCTGCTCTTTGCAGAGGACGGCAAAGTATTGGGCGCGCAGGCCGTGGGGTATGAGGGCGTGGAAAAGCGCATCGACGTGCTGGCGGCGGTGATCCGCCTGCGCGGCACGGTGTACGATCTGGAGGAACTGGAGCTCTGCTACGCGCCGCCGTATTCCTCCGCCAAGGACCCGGTTAACATGCTGGGCTTTACCGCCGCAAATATCCTGAAGGGCGATATGCCCGTGATCTACGCCGAAGACGTGCCGGCGCTCGACCCGGAGCAGACCACGCGGCTGGACGTGAGCATGCCGGAGGAAGTGCGCATGGGCACGGTGCCGGGCTTCCGGAACCTGCCGCTGGATGAGCTGCGCGGGCGGCTGGGCGAGCTGGACCCGAAGAAGCCGGTCTATGTGACCTGCCGTGTGGGATTGCGCGGCTATCTTGCCACGCGGATTCTGAAGCAGCACGGGTTTGACGCGTATAACCTGAGCGGCGGGTATAAGACGTATCAGCTGGTGCATGCGAAGAACGAATTTGCAGAGCCTCCCGCGCCGCAGAAACCGGAGGAAGAAAGGGCGGATCATGACGTGAAAACCATTGTGGTGGACGCCTGCGGGCTGCAGTGCCCCGGGCCGATCATGAAGGTTGCCGAAGGGATGAAGGGCATCGCGGAGGGCGAACAGCTCTGCATCCGCGCGACAGACCCCGCCTTTGCCTCCGATATTCAGGCGTGGTGCAAGAGCACGGGGAACCGGCTGCTTTCCGTCCAGAACGAGAAGGGGACCTATGAAGTCGTGCTGCAAAAGGGCTGCGGTGCAAACCCCGCGCCGTCGTGCGCCATTGCGTCGGAGGAAGGGCACGACAAAACGATGGTGATTTTCAGCGGCGATCTGGATAAGGCGATCGCGGCGTTCATCATCGCCAACGGCGCGGCGGCGATGGGCCGCAAGGTGACGCTGTTCTTTACCTTCTGGGGGCTGAACATCCTGCGCAGGAGCGAGAAGGTCAAGGTCAAAAAGAATGTGATTGAAAAGATGTTTGGCATGATGATGCCGCGCGGCAGCAAAAAGCTGAAGCTTTCCAAAATGCATATGGCGGGCGCGGGCTCGAAGATGATCCGCGAAGTGATGAAGAGCAAGAACGTTTCCTCTCTGGAGGAACTGATCCAGTCCGCCATGGACAACGGTGTGCGCGTCGTTGCCTGCCAGATGTCCATGGACATCATGGGCATCCGCGCGGAGGAACTGCTCGACGGCGTGGAGCTGGGCGGCGTGGCGACATTCCTCGGTTCGGCGGAAACCTCTGATACCAATTTGTTTATTTAAATAACAATTATACGAAAAGTATTGTATTATAACGGAAAAACGTCCGCATTTGAGCCAAACGGCACGAAAAAAGGTGTCTCGCAGTGTGCGTGATACGCAAAATATCGGCAGTACAGGAAGAAACGCTCCCCCGCCAAAGGCGGGGGAGCGTCGTCAATTGTAATCGTACGGTACGGGAAACAGCGGCTTCTGTCATTACCTGATGCGTTTTGCCGGAACGCCCGCCACCACCTCGCGGGCCGGTACGTCACGGATGACCACCGCCCCGGCTCCAACGACCGCTTCTTCCCCGACGGAGACATTGTTGATGATGGTACATCCAATCCCCAAAAACGCTTTTCTGCCGATGGTGGTGTGTCCGGCCATGGAGACTTTGGGGCAGACGTTGACGAAGTCTTCCAGCACGCAGTCGTGCTCCACAATTGCCCCGGTGTTGACGATGCAGCCGGTTCCGACAAAGGCGTTGGTATGAACGACGGCAAACGCGAGAACCGTGCATCCCGCCGAAACCCGCGCAAAGGGACTGATAAAAGCCGTGGGGTGGACGACGGTTGCCAGCGGAATGTCCAGCGCGTTTAAAAGGGAACTCTTCTGTTCGCGCAGAGAGTTGTCGCCCGTTGCGACGATCACCTCATCGAAGGACGGCAGGAACGCGCGGAGGTCGACGTCCTGCTCCCGGTATATCGTGTAATTTGGTATCTCACGCGCGTCTCTCTCCGCAAAAGATAAAAAGGCGATGGAATCATATGTCTTCATCGCCAGGGCACAGTCCAGCGTGACGGTTCCCTGGTCGCCCGCGCCCCAAATCAACAGTTTTTTCATAGTCCGTCCTCCCTTGAATCAGGGTGTTTTGCGAAAAATCTGCGCTTCGGCAAATTCCTCATAGTTGTCTAAAAGTTCCAGCATCAACAGCGCGCCCATCCGGAAGCCGTAGCAGAATTTTTCCGCCGAAACAGAGCCTTCAATCGTCGACTGTGCATCCACGTAATCGGAAAAGAGCTGGCGTTCTCTGCCGTGCAGCAGGTCAAACAGGATTTGTTCGTTTTGCTGGACAGTCTGGTCCGCGCGGGCCGCGGATGAATCGTCGTCAAAAATAGTGGTGCTCGCCCTGGAATCCATGAAAAACAGATTTTCAATTATGCTCATTGGTTTATTTCCTTTCTGTTTCCACGGCGCCTTGCCAGAATGCGCTGCACATGGTAAAATATTTGTGCAGAGCCTTTCTGAGGCGCTGTGGTTTTGTGGGGAAAGCGGCGCATTTTTGAGTGTGGGCCGCTTTCCTTTACTTTTCCAGCTCGCCCTTCAACAGCTTAATCCCCCGCCGGATTGCTTCCGTTCGCGGGACCGGCACTTTTTTGCAGTACGCGTCCAGAACATCGCAGCATTCCTGATCCAGACGGACATGTACGGAGGTGCCTTTTGGATTGTCGGTTGGACGACCCATTTTCTTTTTTTCGGGCAATGGCTTCACCTCACTTTCGTGGCCCATGATATAACAATAGGGAATTGTGCCACGAAAGTCAATAGATATGCCAATATTTGTTAAGTGAAAAATATTGACGCTTTGGGGGATGAGATATAAAGCAGTTCATGTTTCTATTTTATCTTTTTTAATATTGCGCGTCTACAAACAAAGTGTTATCATTTACTGCTTTTTAGAAAAATAATTGAATACTATTTGTTGTTTATTTAATATATAATACTGTATGATATAAAAATCTGCCGAAACGACCGCATGATGCGCGTTTCGGCAGGTTTTTTCATAAAACGGTCAGGGCGGGGTGCGCCCCGGTCGGGCCGGTTTTCTTTCACCGCTTTTCAGCGGTCAAAAGGTAGGACAGAGGGAAGCCCTTATGGTCGTATGCTTCCGACAAACCGACGTCGTAATCGTACTCGTTCAGTTTGACAACGGACAGTTGCGCGCCGCTGACGGCGTTGATGATCGCGGACATCGTGTGCGAAAAGCTGGTGAAGGTTTTGGATTCGTACTGCTCCGACATGTATCCCATGCCCTCGTTCTCAATCCACGGTTCTTTCCGGAAATAAGAGTACGCGATCCGGTTCAAATGCTGTTCGTCAAACGCGGGTTCGCCCGGCATGGGCAGCATGTTCATGACCGGATGAAAATCGTGAATCATCAGGAGGCCCCCGGGCTTCAGGCACTTGGAAACAGTTTGAAACAGCGCGTCCAGATCCTCAAACCAGGTGATGGCCCCGATGGTGAACAGCACAAAGTCAAAACGATTGTAATACTGCGGCGGGATTTCCAGAATATTGCAGGCGATAAATTCACAGTGTTCGACGCCCGCTTTCTCCGCGGTGCCGGCGGCCTGTTGAATGATGTTTTCCGCGATGTCAAAGCCATAGCCGTTCTTTGCGCCCAGCTGCATCAGGGAGAGCAGCTCGCGCCCGTTGTTGCAGCAGAACTGCGCGACGGTCTTGCCGTGGAAGTCGATGGTCTCCAGCTCTTTTGCCACATCCGGGCAAAAGAAGGGAAGGCGCTCGATGAGTAATCGCTCATGGTTTGTTTCGCCCCAGCCGGGATGCCGATGCTCAAAGGCCTCTTCCCAGGCCGCTTTATTTTCCTGAATGTAATTCATTTTGATTTCCTCCAATCGATGGGTGATTTCAGGGGACTTCCGGCGCAAACCGGATGACGGTCCGCAGCGTCCGTTCCACCTCGTCCAGATAGTCCGGCCCCGCGTCGATATTCCGGTTCACCAGCATGACCGCGATGCCGTGCACCAGCGCCCACAGGGAGATCAGATGCGGGCGGTATTCCGGCTCGGGGATATGCAGGTATTCCAGATAGGCGACCGCCGTCTGCTGGAACAGCAGGTAGGGCCGCCGGTCCGTGGAGGTGTCCGCAAGCTCTTCCCAGGGCATCGGGGACATAAACCCGGTAAAAAACAAAATTTTTAAGTAGTCCGGATGCTCCGCCATAAATTGCACATAGCCCTTGCCCAGCTCCATCAATCGTTCCGGCGGCGTGCCGGGCTGGCGGTCCACGGACGCCTGCAAACCCTGCGCGAACTGCGTCAGCACATATTGCAAAATCGCGGCAAGCATATCGTCTTTATTTTGAAAATGCTTGTACGGCGCGGTGTGGCTCACGCCGCAGGCCGCCGCGATCCGGCGCAGAGAGAGCTTTTCCACGCCGTCCTCCGCGATCAGCCGGATGCCCGCGTCGATCAGCTCCTGCCGCAAATTCTCGTGGTGGTACCGCTTTTCTTCCATCTCGATCAACTCCTGACAAAAGTATACAATAAAAAGTTGACGGTGTAAACATTCTGTGCTATGATCAATCCGTCAGAATGTTTACAGTGTTAACTTTGGAGGCGGATATGAAACTGTTGCTGCACGATTTGGAACCCTCCGCGTTTGCGGAATGCTTTCCCGGTTTGCCGGAAGACGTCAAGGAGATCGGAGACTGCCACGGCGACATTCACCCGTGCATCGGCTGTTTTGGCTGTTGGATCAAAACGCCGGGCGTCTGTGTGTGGAAGGATTTTTATCAGGACTTGGGCAAGTGGCTGTTCCAGTGCGACGCGCTGGTGCTGCTGACGCGCGTGACCTACGGCGGCTACAGTCCCTTTGTCAAAAACTGCATGGACCGCATCATCGGCGGACTGCTGCCGTTCTTTGCCAAACGCAACGGGGAAATGCACCATATAACGCGCTACCGGACGCCGCCCGTCTTCCGCGTGTACGGCTATGGGGACGCCGATCCGGCGGAGCGGGAGACGTTCCGCCGTTTGGTCGAAGCGAACGCGCTCAATTTGGACACCACGGATTTCCGCGCGATTTGGCTGGATCATCTGCCGGTGCTGGAAGACGTAAAGGAGGCGCTTTAAATGAAAATTTGTCTGGTCAACGGCAGCCCGAAAAAGAAGGGCAGCGCCTCCGGCTGGTTTATCGCGGAGCTGCAAAAGCTCCTGCCGGCACAGGCGCAGACGGCTGTGCTGGAATCAGCCTCGTACACGGGGAAGCCGTTTTTGGAGCAGCTCTGCGATTGCGACGCGCTGGTTTTTGTTTTTCCGCTCTATGTGGACGCGGCGCCGTCCCATCTGGTGCGCATCCTCACGGAGCTGGAAGCGGTTGCGGCGGGGAAGAAGCAGAAACCGGTTGTTTATACCGTGGTCAACTGCGGCTTTTTTGAGACGAAGCAGAACCGGTATGCGCTCCAAATCATGCGGCATTTCTGCCGCCGCGCCGGGTTCCCCTGGGGGGAGGGCGTCGCCGTCGGCGGGGGCGGGTTCCTGGGCCAGAGCGTGGGGATCCCGCTGGACGCCTCCCCCAAAAAGTCCCTGTGCGCCGCCTTTACCGCCTTCGCCGCGTCGATCGCGCAGGGAAAAACCGGCGGGGAGGACCGCTATGTGGAGCCGAACATCCCGCGCTTCCTGTATTTCCATGTGGCGAATTACGGCTGGAAACGGCAGGGGAAGCAGAACGGCCTTGGAAAAAAGGCCCTGTACCGCACCTGGGAGAAGAAAAGTTAACCCTCTTTTACGTGGGGATAGGATGAAAGCCGTTTCCGGTCTGGAAACGGCTTTTAAATTTTTTCCAGTTTGTCCCTTTTATTTGAAGGTTTTTGCCCTTCTGATTCGTTTTATGATCAGAAGGGAGCGGATACCATGAAAAGAAAGACTGGGGAATGGGATGTGATCATCTGCCTGACGGTTTTGCTGTACGGGCTGCTTTTTGCGGAGTTTTTCCTGCACCAGTGGCTGATGGGCCGGTGGTCGGCGGAGCTGCCGCAGCTTCCGGCGTGCGCGGTATATCCGTCGTGGTTTCCGCTCTATTTTTGGGCCGTCCTGCTGCTGTCCATTGTGGGAAGCTTTTTGGGACAGTTGTTCGGGATCGCATAAATGGCGAGAAACCGACGAAAATACGGGATGAAATGCGCGGATACAACCGCCGGTTTCTAAAATTACAACCAACGGTAGGGCGTTTCAACCGTGAATCGCTTCTTTTTTCATGGACTCTATTCTATAATCAAAACAGATTCGTAATAGAAAAGAGGAAACAACATGAAAAAAACAATCGGTGAAAAGATCAGCGATCTTAGAAAACAGAAAAAAATGACGCAGGACGAGCTGGCGGAAAAGATGGGGGTGTCCTCTCAGGCGGTGAGTAAATGGGAAACCGGGCTGAGCATTCCGGACCTGCCCATCCTGATCGAGCTTTCGGACTTTTTCCATATGTCCCTGGACGACCTCGTAAAAGAAAAGGAAGAGGCCGTCTATCTGGTGCCCGTGGAGGAACGGAAAAAGATCGAGGAAATGTTTTTGCGCGTCAATATCCACACGGTGCAGGGGGATAAGGTCAAGGTGAATTTGCCGCTGGCCTTTGTCAAAATGGCGGCGGAAATGGACCTGGAAATCCCGCAGTTTAACGGCAGCGAGATTCTGAAGGCGCTCGATTTTGATCTGATTATTTCCATGATCGAGAACGGCGTGCTCGGCAGGATCGTGGAGGTGGAGAGCAGCGAAGGAGATATTGTTGAAGTCACGGTGGAATGATGAAGGTAAAAATACGTACAAAAGCGTTTAAGGACCTTTTACCTGCCCAATTCCCTTCTGTTCAGCAAGCTGGGCCTGTCCGTCGCGCTGTGTGCATCCCAAAAGTATGTCAGGGTTTCTGAAACGGGAAAAGAAGCGCTGGTTACGCAGCTGAAACGGTTTCGGAGGCAATGGAAAGGGTTGACGCTGGTCGAGGTGCAAACCAGCGAGGGGGAAGAAATTCTTGTGAAGCTGTAAGCTCCGCCGGCAGGACAGATGGAAAACAGTGCGGCGGCAAAGGCTGCAAATTTATGAAGATGGAAGTGTGCATATGAAAAGGGCCGTTTTATTCCTGTTGCTTTTGCTGCTTGCGGGTTCCGTCACCGCCTGTGGATGGATCGGTACGCGGTTTGATGGCAGCAGATTGGGAAACGAAGATCAATTGGTGATGGATTACAAAGTGCTGAACCAAACGGATACCCAATCCCTGAAGCTGGAGGCGGGCGACGTGGTCGATTTTGCCATCGTCAGCGAATGGGGACAGGTGGATCTTTCGCTGCAAAAAGATGGGGAAGAAGCCGTCTATGAGAAAACAAACGTCCCGACGTCCTCCTTCCAGGTTGCCATAGAAGACAGCGGGACCTATCTGCTGACGGTCACGGGAAGGCACGCGAAAGGCAGCGTCCATATTGTAAAGGAAAGCGATACCTAAGCAGGATTTGAAAGACCAGCTAAATATAACAAAGGGCCGTTGCAGAATAAAACTGCAACGGCCCTTTGAAGTTTGCCCGGCAGCATGAAAGGTCCCTAAAGGACCGTATCACTCGTTCCCACTCGCTCTTCTCATAAAGAGAGTCCCGTTCTCTGCGGAGAACGGCCAAAGGCTCTGCCTTTGGAAACCGCCGCTTTTTAGAAAAGCGGAAAAACACATTTCGTTCTACGTTACAATCAAAACATGGGCTGTTATCTATGCCTGCGGTTCGTTTTCAGAAGGATTCACGTGGACCATACAATGCTTGACGGCGGGAAACCGCGCTTCAATCGCGTCGTGTACGCACTGCGCGGTGCCGTGCGCCTGCGTCAGCGTCTCGCTGCCGTCCGCCTGGATTTCCAAATCCACGTAGACCTTGTCGCCGAACAGGCGGGTCTTGATCTGGTCGATTGCCAGAACGCCCTCCTGCTCCGCCGCCACGCCCCGGATTTCCTCCACCACCTCGTCGTCGCACGCCCGGTCGGTCATTTTATTGATCGCGTCCCGGAAAATATCGACGGCGGCCTTGAGAATGAACAGGCAGATCACCACGCTGGCAATCGGGTCCAGAATCGGGAAGCCGAGCCGCGCGCCGAAGATGCCGACAAAGCTGCCGATGGAGGAGAGCGCGTCGGAGCGGTGATGCCACGCGTCCGCCATCAGTGCGCTGGAATGGATTTTTTTGGCGGCGGCGCGGGTGTACCAGTACATGGCCTCTTTCAAAACGATGGAAACGACGGCGGCAACCAGCGCCAGTGCGCCCGGAACCGCCAGCCCGCCATGCGTGCCGTTTACGATATGTTCCACCCCGTTGGCTCCAATGCCGATACCGGTGGCAAACAGGAGCGCCGCCAGCAAAATGGCGGCCACACATTCCAGCCGCTCGTGGCCGTAGGGATGGTCCTTGTCGGACGCGCGGTTGGCAAGCTTCACGCCGATCATGACCACCACGGTGCTGAACACGTCGGAGGCGGAGTGCACCGCGTCCGAAAGCATTGCCCCGGACCTTGCAAAGATACCGGCAAAGAGCTTAAAAGCGGTTAACAGGACGTTTCCCAAAATGCTGACCCGCGAGACGTGCATTGCGGTTTGTTCGTTTGTCCGTACTTTCATAGCCAGACCCTCCCAAAATGTACATATGAATCCTCTTCGTCCGGCAGGGTGTTCTGGCCTGAAAATAAAAAAACACCTGCGGAACAACAACTGTCCCGCAGATGTACGCAGTCGGTTTCATCTGCTGCCGTAGGAAACGGCCCGGCCCCATGGAAAACTTCCATCGCCTGCTCAGTTTGTACTGTTGATTGGGCATCTTTACAAAAGACGCCGTGCAGCGCAAAGAGATTTCATATAACATATCATATGCATTTTGCTTTGTCAAGGTTCCGCATGAAATTTTTTGCAGGCGGAGTTTGCGGCGCGAAGGGTATGGAACCGCCGTATTCCTGCCATACTAGAGCGGTGGAGGGATGTACGATGAACCAAACAGGACAAACGGTTAAAAAGACCGGTTTTTTATTGGGCTGTGCGGCGGTATTTGCGGCCGCGATGCTGTTTTTTTCGGCGTCCGCGCAGCAGGACCGCGCACAGCCGCTTTCCCCGGAGGACAAACAGGTTTTACTGCAGAATTTGCATTTTCCAAGCCCTTCCAAGGAACAGCAGGTGGGCGTAACGGAATCCATTTTAAACAACGATCCGGACAACGCCGTTAGTGTGCACTTTCCGGTGCTGGGTATCCAGAAGGTAGACGATAAAATCCGCGCGCAAGTCGATTCCCTGTTACAGGAATACCAGAAGCAGCTCAGGGAGGAGCAGGGCCGCGGCAGGGCGACGGGTTCCCTGCTGGTGGATTACGAGTCCTATCTGGCGGGCGATCGGACTGTTTCCGTGGTGTTCCATGTGGAGATTGATTTTTCCACGCTGGCGCATCCGGACGTATTTGTCCGCACCATGACGTTTGACCTGAAGGACGAAAAGGAGCTGACGCTGCACGAGGCGCTCAAGGGCGACTATCTGCAGGCGCTCGCGGACCTGACCCGCAAACATTTCCGCGAGAACACAAGCTATGCGGGCCTGACGGAGGACGAGCAGTTCATGCGCGGCACCGCGCCGGAGGACGAAAATTACCAGTCCTTTGCACTGACGGACGACGCCCTGCGGTTGTATTTTCAAAAGTACCAGCTCTTCGCGGGCAGTTACGGATTGCCGTACGTGGACATCCCATATGCGGAGCTGAAAGCCTACCTGAACGTCAACACGACGGAAAAGCTTGCGGCCGCCAACGCGGCGCCGGAGCGCGTATTGGAGGAGCCGGCGGCCCCCGCCGCCATCGACAAAAGCCGCCCCGTTGTAGCCCTATCCTTTGACGATGGGCCGAACGCCAAGGTTACGCCGCGTATCCTGGATATTTTAAAGCAGAATAATGCCCGCGCCACCTTTTTTGTGCTGGGAAACCGCGTGGACAGTTACGCTTCCATTTTACAGCGCGAATATGAGGAGGGGCATGAGATCGGCAACCACTCGTATAACCATCCTTCCCTGACCAAGCTCAGCGTAAAGGACATTACTTACCAGGTCAACGAGACGGATGCCCGTATCTCCCAGCTGGTGCCGGTGGTGCCTACGCTGCTGCGCCCGCCCTACGGCGCGGTGAACGACGCCGTCAAGACCAGTGTGCAGAAGCCGCTTGCGCTGTGGTCCATCGACACGCTGGACTGGAAAACCCGCAATAAGGACGCGGTTGTCAAAGAGGTAATCGGAAAGGTCAAGGATGGGGATATCATCCTGATGCACGACATGTATTCCACCACGGCGGACGCGCTGGAGGTCATTCTGCCGGAGCTGTCCAAGCAGGGGTTCCAGTTTGTCACCGTCTCGGAGCTGCTGGCGGAGAAGGAGATCACCCCTGTGGCGGGCAAGGTGTACCGGCAGGGCAAAAGTTAGCAGTGTGCGACGGAATAAGAACAATCTGTAAAATTTGGCAGGAACGTTGACAGAGACGGGTAAATCCTCTATAATGAATTCCATCATATCTCTGTTATATACCCAACAAAAGGGAGTAGTTATAATACGCGCCGATCAACATACCCGGTTCCCTGCGAACCTGGCGGCGTGTGCCGATTTTCGGTGACAAGACTTTTGGAGGGCTGTCCTGCTATACGCAGGCGGCCGCCGGAAGTCTTTTTTTATTTTCCGGCGGTCGGGCGGAGGTCAATCAAATGGAGGGAAGAAAAAACATGGCGAACAC
The DNA here is from genome assembly GCF_015667585.1 of Clostridium sp. D33t1_170424_F3. GTDB lineage: Bacteria > Bacillota > Clostridia > Oscillospirales > Acutalibacteraceae > Anaeromassilibacillus. The sequence goes on from NZ_JADPEG010000016.1 coordinate 17,941, forward strand.
ATTCTTCAACCGTTCCGCCGGGGAAACATTGCGCGAGCAGAAGAGCAGCCGGAACGGCCTGACCGGCGCGCAGGCAAAGGAAAGACTGGAAACATATGGACCCAACGCCCTGGTCGAGGGCAAAAAGAAAGGGCTGTTGCAGGTATTCCTGGAGCAGTTCAAGGACCTGCTGGTGGTGATCCTGATGATTGCGGCGGTCATTTCCCTGCTGTCCGGGCAGAGCGAAAGCACGCTGGTGATCTTTGCGGTGATCCTTTTGAACGCGATTCTGGGAACCGTGCAGTATTTCAAAGCGGAGAAGTCTCTGGACAGCCTTAAGGCGATGTCCTCGCCGTCGGCGAAGGTCCTGCGCGATGGCGCGCGGCAGGAAATCCCCTCACGCGACGTGGCGCCGGGCGACATCGTCTTCCTGGAGGCGGGCGACATGGTCGTCGCGGACGGGCGTATTTTGGAGAATTTCTCCCTGAAAGTGAACGAAAGCTCCCTGACCGGCGAATCGGAGGGCGTGGACAAGACGGAAGAAACTATCGAGGGCGGAGAGGTTGCGCTGGGGGACCAGAAGAATATGGTCTTTTCCGGATCGCTGGTCACGTATGGGCGCGCCACGGTGGTGGTTACCGGCACCGGAATGCAGACGGAGCTGGGAAAAATCGCCGCGCTGATGAACCAGACCCAGCAGCGCAAAACGCCTTTGCAGCAGAGTCTGGACGACTTCAGCAAAAAGCTGGCGGTCATCATCCTGTGCATCTGCGCGCTGGTGTTTGGCCTTTCGCTGTACCGCGCGATGCCGGTACTGGATTCCCTGATGTTCGCCGTGGCGCTGGCGGTCGCCGCGATTCCGGAGGCGCTCAGTTCAATTGTGACCATTGTGCTGGCGCTCGGCACCCAGAAGATGGCCAAGGAAAACGCGATTATCAAGGATCTGAAGGCGGTGGAGAGCCTCGGCTCCGTTTCCGTTGTCTGCTCCGATAAAACCGGTACGCTGACCCAAAACAAGATGAAAGTGCAGAAGGTGTATGCGGACGGCAAATTGCTGGACGGCGGCGAGATGCAGCTTTTAAACGATCCCCAGCGTCTGCTTCTGAAGGCCGCGGTGCTGGACAGCGACGCAACCGACGTGGAGGGCGTGGAAATCGGCGACCCGACGGAGGTGGCGCTGGTGCAGCTCGGCGACCGTTACGGCGTGGAAGAGGTGGCCTACCGCAGGCAGCATCCCCGTCTGGGCGAGCTGGCGTTCGATTCCGACCGCAAGCTGATGAGCACGCTGCACGACGTGGACGGCAAACCCACGCTGCTGACAAAGGGCGCGATCGACGTGCTTCTTGCCCGCGCGACGCATATCTATACCAGCGAGGGTATGCGGGAACTGACGGAACAGGGCAAACAGGAGCTGCACCGCGTCAACCGGGAGCTGTCTGAGCAGGGCCTGCGCGTCCTGGCCTTTGGCTATCGGGAGCTGGACGCGGCGCGGCCTCTCACGCTGGAGGATGAAACCGGCCTGACCTTCATCGGCCTGATCTCCATGATCGACCCGCCGCGTGTGGAATCCATGCAGGCGGTGGCGGACGCAAAGCGCGCCGGTATCCGTACCATCATGATCACGGGCGACCATAAGATTACCGCGACCGCCATTGCAAAGCAGATCGGCATTTTTATGGACGGCGATATGGCGCTGGAAGGCGTGGAACTGGACCGCATGACGGACGCGGAGCTGGATGAAACGCTTGCAAAAATCTCCGTTTATGCGCGTGTTTCTCCGGAAAATAAAATCCGAATTGTCAACGCGTGGCAGCGCCGGGGAAAGATTGTTTCCATGACCGGCGACGGCGTAAACGATGCGCCCGCGCTGAAAAAAGCCGATATCGGCGTCGCCATGGGGATCACCGGAACGGAGGTCAGCAAGGACGCGGCTTCCATGATTCTGGCGGACGACAACTTTGCCACGATTATCAAAGCGGTGCTCAACGGGCGCAATGTCTATGAAAACATCAAGAACGCAATTCAGTTCCTGCTGTCCGGCAATATGGCGGGCATTCTGTGCGTGTTGTATACCTCCATTATGGCGCTGCCCATGCCGTTCGCACCGGTGCACCTGTTGTTCATCAATCTGCTGACGGACAGCCTGCCCGCCATCGCCATCGGGATGGAACCGGCGCGCAAGGACCTGCTGGACCGTCAGCCGCGCGATCCCAGGGAGCCGATTCTCAACGGCTCGCTGATCGGCAAGATTTTTACACAGGGCCTTTTGATCGGCATTGCAACCATGGCGGCGTTCTACATTGGATTGCAGACGAGCGCCGCGTTGGCAACCACCATGGCGTTTGCCACGCTGACGCTGTCCCGGCTGTTCCATGGCTTTAACTGCCGCGGCAGGCAGTCGATTTTCCGCCTGGGACTTCTCAGCAACAAATACAGCCTGATGGCCTTTGGAGCGGGCGTCCTGCTGCTGTGCGCCGTGCTTTTCCTGCCCTTCCTGAGCGGCCTGTTCCTGGTGACGCCGCTTTCCTTGGCGAATGTAGGGACCATTGCGCTGCTGGCGTTCCTGCCGACGCTTTGCATCCAAATCTTTAAAGCGGTGCGCGGCTGGTCCAGGTAAGCATAACCTGCGCGCTTATCCTACGGCATCATACTCCACAGGACATTCCGTGGATTTTAAATAGCAAAACAGCGGGGTACCGGTGCAAACCGGTACCCCGCTGTTTTTGTGATAAAAGTTTTTTGCCAAGCGGTGATCAGCCGCCGTGGTTTGCCAGATATTGTTTCCACTTGATCAGATCGCGCACATCGACGATTCCGTTTCCGTCGTAGTCCGCCAGGAGCAGCTGCTCGTCGGTCAGTTCTACCGTGCCGGCGATGTAACCGCGGAGGATGTCAATATCCTTCTGATCCAGTTTGCCGTCGCCGTTCAGGTCGTTTGCGACCCAATCCAGGTCCTTCATGGCCCGGCGCAGCTTTTCTTCCGCCTTGTCGACTTCTTCCTGAGAAGCGCCTTCCTTCAGGTAGACCTCGTAGGAGGCGTCATAGACCTTCTTAAAAGCGGCCCACTCGGCTGCATCGTAATCTTCCTCGTTGATGCATTTCGCCAGAATAATCGCCCCGTAAAGGCCGGACTTGTCCACAACATAGGTAGCGGAATCAAATTTCCGCATAGCTTCGCGCAGCTCCTTGGCGGCGGAAGCAATTTCTTCCGCTGTGGCGTCGCTGCCCTTGTCCACGATGGCCTGTGCGTTGTCGATAGCAGCTCTCAGCGCATCGGCCGCGTCCCGCGATACGTTGCCCGTCGAAGCCAGCTTTTCCTCCGCTTCATCGATCATATTCGCCAAAAGGTTGACGGAGGCTTTGAATCTCGGTTCTACCCAACAGGCATGGTCGTACAGCGTGCTTTCCACCTCTTCCACGACCAGCTTCAGGAATTTATATCCCGCCATGGGAACTTCCACGTCGATGGGATCGGAATACGCGTCCATGTACTGCTCATAAAGCAGGTCATTGTCGCCGTAAACCTTGTAATTGACGGTCGCGCCCTTTCCTGCATTTTCCAGTACCTCGTCGCCAAGGCCGATTTTTGCGGTAAAGACGCCAGCTGCGCCGTCGATGTAATAGATTGCCTGTCCAGGTGCGTTGACCTGGAAGCCGCCGTCCGGACGGCTGTAGTCGATACCGCCGAGCATCAGCGGGCCGCCGTCCTGGTTCTTGCCGTCCACTGCGTCTTTCCAGTAGCTGCTGACGGACAGTGCGTTTTTCACTGTCAGGATTCCGTCGAGCACAGTGGTCGGTTCATACGAAGCGATCTGCGGGTCGATCCAGTCGGCATGGTCAAAGTCCATGTTGCCGCAGGAATCGACCACAAGGCGCAGGTAGTCGTGGTTCATTACTTTGATGTCAATGGGTTTTGCGGCGCTCTTCCACTTCATCACGCCGCTATCAAACAGGAGCTCGTCGTCCCCATAGACATAGAAGCGGATGTCGCCGTTGCCGCCGGAGTCGTCGTCCGAGCCGCAGAGTGCGGTAAATTGGACGTTGCGTCCGCCGACGAAATAGACCAGCTCCGAATTGGCATGTGTGCCGATACCGGTTGGATAGGTAGTTCCGGCGATGGTCAGAGTATTGCCGTTGATGGAACGATCCTGCCGGATGGTGCCCCAGCCGGATTTTCCGGATACCCAATTGTGGATGGTCAGCGGGCCGTCCTCCAGTGGGTCGCCCGGATCCACGTTTTCAACGGAAACCGAGGCCTTGAATTCCGCGGTGGCCGGCTGGCGGTCTCCTTCGTACAGAAGCAGCGCGCTGACAATCAGGGGCTCGTTGGTCAGGGAAACGTTGCCCGCCGTAATGCGGTACTGCGCCTCCAGACTGTCTCCTGTGGCCAGATTGTTTGCAACCGTGGAGGAGAGCGCCTTAGCGGTGACGCCTTCCGGAAGCTTCAGGCTCAGGCTGGCGTTTTCGACGGTGGTTTTGCCGCCGTTGACCAGCTTTGCCGTCAGAACCGCCGATTCGCCGCTCTTCAGCCTGGTCTTGGAGAGGCTGCCGATCACATATACGGCTTTGTCGACTTCCTCGCCCGGGGAAACGATATACATTTTTACGCCGTGAGAGGGAACAACCGCGGAAGCAACGGGGGAGTCAAACTCCACGTTGGCGCCGTCTTCGTTCTTTTCCCACACATCCTTCAGATGATAGACAGCCGTCTTGTCCAGATTGTAATAGTTCTCGTAGTAGGTTTCGTCCTTATCCCGGACCAGGTCGCCGATCTGGGAGATTTCCATGCTCATGGTGGCGTCTTCGCCGGAGCGGTTGAACATCAGCAGGGAAACCCGTCCGTCGGTCAAAGGCTTCACCAGGTATTCCAGGTCGCCGTCGTCCTTAAACTTGATGCCCTGGATGGCGGTCGGGTCCTGGTTGATCGCAATAGCGTCCTCGTTTTTGATGATCTCAAGGACTTCCGATTCGTTGTCGAGCTTGCGGAGGTCGTTGCCGAGGATCAGCGGAGACGCCATCTGGCACCACAGGCTGAAGTGCGATACGTTTTCGTCATGTGTTAAAGAGCCGTTGCCGACCTCCAGCATATCGGGGTCGTTCCAGCCGTAGTCATAGTCGCCGTCTTCCTTGCCATAGCGGCCCGCGTACTGATACAGATTGACGTTGACATCGTAGATGCTCATGACGGAGCTCCAGCTGGCGGAGATATCGCCGGTGGTTCTCCACAGGTTTCCGGTCTGTCCGCCCCAGACCCAGGGCTGGCGGCCGCCCCATTCGCAGATGGAGAACGCGATCGGACGGTTTTCCTTGCCGTTTTCCGCCGCATATTTCTCCGTGGCCTGCATCAGGTTGTCGCGCATAAAGCCGTAATTGTAGCGTGCGGTGTCGTAGTCGCGGTTGGAGCTGCGGATGGGGTTGTAGAACTTCAGGGTATTTTCGCCCGCGTTGAGCTCCAGCATCGCGGCGGCGCGGCTTCCGGGCGCGCCGTCCGTATAGCCGGTCGCGGGAAGCATCATCCGGTAGGGATGGCGGTCGTCGCCGTTGATGGTGATAAACATCGGCACTTCCGTGCTGGACGGCTTCTTATAGAAGTCCAGGTTCAGCGCATAGGCGCCTGCTTCCGGAACATTAACCGTAAAGGTTGCGAAGCCTGCGTTTTCTCCCAGGCCATCGATGTAGTTGCCCTTGAGCACAGCGGTGCCCTCCAGCTTCGCATCTTTGGCTTCGTAGGAGTAAATTTCCGTTCCCGGTGCGTAGGGCTTTGCGATTTTGAGGCCGTGAATGCCGTATGCGGTGGTCGAAAGCTGTACATTATGGCAGTAATCGTATTTAAAATAATCGATTTCCCATTCCGCAAAGCTTGTTGCGTCGCTCAGCTCCCGGAACTCGGAAGCCGGCATATCCTGGCAGGTGAACAGGCCGTTTGAGGTGTAAAGGCCGACCTTTAGGCCCTTGTCGTGAAGCTGTTGGGACAACCAGTTGCCGTCGTGCGGGAAGCGGATCGGATCAAACTGCAGCCGGCCGTTTACATCCCGTTCAGAGGACTGCCAGTTGTCGTCCAGATTGACATACTCATATCCTACGTCTTTCAGACCGTGTTCCACCATGGCGTCTGCTGTGTCGACAATCAGGTCTTCGTCGATGTTTGCCCAGAACGCGTTCCAGCTGGACCATCCCATGGGAGGCGTTTTTCCAACGCCGTTATCATGCGCGCTAGCGCCGGTCGCCAGCATGGCCGCCGCCAAAAATGCGGTGACGACTGCGGTGGCGAATTTTGTAACCCGTTTCACATAAATCCTCCTTTTTCATCTATTTTTGGCCCCTGCAAAAGTGATGCTGCCGCGGCCTTATCCCGGTTGGGCGGGACCAAACCTCCGGAGACCGCCGGCATTTTTCCTTTGTAATGGAAGACGCATCCACAGGCCGGGGTCAGTTCCCCAGCAGGTGGCAAACGCCCAAAATGGTAAAACCAAGAAACAGAAGGGACATAAACAGCTTAACCAGATGTTCTTTTCCCGCAAACCGGTCCGCCAGTTCCAGATACTGTTTGCCCTTGTAGAGCAGCAGCGTCACCGCAACGGCGGGCAGGGACAGCATGACCGCGTAAAGAAGGAAGACCGCCGCGCCAAGCAGCCAATTTCCCGCGCCTGCGTCAAAATAGTAGAGCACAGTCGCGGCGAAAAGCTGGCCGGTGCACAGGAATTCCCCCACGGCAACGACTGCGCCCGCGGCCATGGCCGCAAAGAACAGCGCTTTTCCTGCGGAAACCTTTTGCATGCAGGTTTGATAGAATGTTTTCATCCTGGGTGTAAACTGTAAGATGGCTTTACCGGCCTGTCCCTTCCTTGTCCGGATAAAATCGATCAAACTTAAGGTGGCGAAAACAGCGCCCACAATGACCACCAGGACAGTGATTGCCGTGTTAATCCCAGACAGGAACGCCTTGCTGGCGGCGCTCAGTATGCCGTAGAATACGGTTCCCATCAGGAAATACGCGATGATCCTGCCGAGGATGAAGCCGGAACCCGCCTTGAGCACCCGGCGTTTGTCCGTGGCCAGCAGGGAGAACAGGAGCAGAATCAGCGACATCGAGCAGGGAGACAGTCCCCCGATGAAGCCGGACAGGGCGATCCAGAACAGGTCGGCGGCGGACATCGCCGCATTTTCCTGCGAAAAGGTCCCCGCGGCCGTCCCGCTTTCCAGCGCCTGCACCAAATGTTTGCTGATGTCGTCGTAGCCGACCAGATAGCCGCCGTCGTACAGAACGATTGGTACGCGCTGTTCTTCGGGCTTGACCTGGTGCTTGCGGTACAACGCGTTAATCCGTTCAATGTCGGCAATGTTTCCCGCGTTGACCGCGTCGACGCGGAAGGGCTTCTCCGTGACCGTTCCATCCGCGTTCTTTACCTGGATCTCTGTGACGCCGTCTAAAAATGCCTTTGCCTTTTCGCACTCCGCGCAGCCGTCCGCATACAGATACTGCACCGTCACCTGATTGGAAGCGGCTTTTCGGCTGGCATTCAGGGAATGGGTTACGGCGGTTTGAAAACCTTCCCCCAACTCCTGCGAGCCGATCATCACGTCGTCCCCGATAAAGACGATCGGATGCAGCATCAGTTTTTCCTCGCTGATGTCCCGCTCCGCGAATTCCTGTTTCAGGGATTCCAGATTCTCTTCCTCCGCCACGTTGCAGATGGTCAAATCCGCTGTAACGTTGGGAAAATCCTTTTTGACCATCCCGAGAATATTCTCTTTGATGGTGGCTTCCTCATCGCAGGAAAGGCAGCGGTTATAAAAGTAATAGAGGATTTCCACCTCGCCTTCCCCGGTATCCGCGCCGGGGTTGACGGGAAGGGTGTCCACATAGCCGTCTTCCTCCGGAGCGCCCGTGTACCGCTCGCTCTCCATATGGGAGGGGGACGAGCTTGCCGGCGCTTCCGCTTCCGCAATGGCGGTGGGAAGCGCTGTCATGGCCGCCAGGAAAATCAGAAGGATGGAAAGGCAGGAAATCGTTCGACGTAGCTTGCTGCGATCGTGCATGGCATTTCACCTCAGTTTGGATAGGTTAGGGCTGCGATTCAGGAAATGAGAAGCATCAACCGATGGTAACTATACAGTGCTGCTGCGCGTTCTCGCCGGGCATCGTGGTATACACGCCGGTGCTCTGTCCCGGTGTGCCGATGGCATAGACGCGGTAGTAATAATCGTTGCCGATCTTGGCAATAAACTGCGTTTTGAGTACGCTGCCGTTGCCGACGGTAAATTTCGGGGTCAGATTTTCGCCGTTCACAACCGTCATCTTGAAGCAGTAAGCGCTGCCACGGATCAGGGTAAACGGAAGGGTGGTATCGCTGCGCACAAAGGCTTTTTCCACAACGGCCTGTGCCGCGTTAACAACGGGGCTGACGACAGCGGTTCCGCCTTCGCCATATGCGTTGGCAGGCTTACGGGATGTTCCGGAGCTGCCGGAAGAGGTGCCCTTGGAGCTGTTGTGCGGTTTGTTCTCAAGGTTTTTCTCCGCCAGGAGCGCCGCGTCTTCTGCTGCCGCCAGTTCTTCCGGCGTTGCGTCCGGGTTCGCCAGCGCTGCTGCCAGGCCGTTCGCCGCCGCGGTATATTTCGCCGCGCTGGAAGCTGTGTAGCTGCTCAGGTTTTTGGCCTGCATCCGTGCGAGAAGGTCTTCCAGTTCCGCACGGTCCGGCTTTTTGCGCAGATTTGCAAGCGCTTCGCCCAATGCGTTCGCCGCTTTGTCAACTTCCTTCTGGGTTGCGTTCGGGCCGATGGCTTTTGCCTGCTCCAACGCCTCATTAAAGGCTTCCTGGCCGGCGTCCAGATATTCGTCCAGATCGATGGCTTCCGCCTGTGCGATCACTTCATCCAGTTCGGCGCGGTCCGCGCGGTTGGATTCCAACAGCGCGATCATGGCATCGTAAAGCGATTCATATGCGTTCTCGATGTCGTTTTTCAGCGCGTCGTCGTCCGCTACGACTTCCTGCGCCTCGGCAAGAGCGGTTTCAAAGTCGCTCCACGCGGAGGTGAGGTAGTCGTTTTCGTCCAGGGTGAGGGCTGTCTCGATCAGGCCCTCCAGGGCGGTCTTGTCGCCAGACACAAAGGAGAGCATGTGGATCATGTGCATGAGCTCGCTCCATGCGTCGTCGATTTCCGCCTGTGTGGCCTCCGGATTGTCATAAACCTTCCCTGCGGTTTCAAATGCTTGATCAAACTTCTTTTTAACGGTTGGGACAAGGTCTTCTGTGTCGCCTGCGTCGATGCGCTCCTGCGCGTAATCGATCACGGCGCCCAGCGTCGTTTTATTGACGGTTTCAAAGACAAAGCCCAGCGTCGGGTTCAGGGTATCCATGCTGCCTGTATAGGTATAGGCGTCGTCGCCGATGAGGACCGGCTCGCCGCCGTTGATTGCTACGGAACGGAAGGTTCTGCCTTCCACGGTGGGGACAAAATCAAACGCCAGGTCCGCGCCGTTTTCGACGTCCTTCTGCTGGTAGGAACCGATCAGGTTTGCAAGCCGCTGTTCTTCGCCGCCAATCCACAGCTGTGCGGCCGGCGCGTTGAACGTTACGGTGAGGTCGGCTTTTTCCGGTGCGACCTGATGTCCCACATGTACGGCGGCATTTTGCAGAACGCCGACAATTTCGTCAAAGTCCGCGTTGTAGAGCATGACGCCGCCCATCTCGATGGTATAGTCGCCCTCCTCCATCGCTTCGTCCGCCTTGAAGGTTGCGGTGAAGACTGTGTCCGCATCCTTCGGCATGCCGTCGAGCGCGTCGCTGTCGTATACCACGGTGGTTTTAAGCTGGTCGTTGTGGATACCGGACGTCAGAGTTCCGGCGATCTTCTCTCCCGGCGTAACCTCCGCGCAGGTCAGCCCCTCCGGGTAGGTCAGGTTCATTTGCATGACGTAAATCGATGCATCCAGCTTGTCCAAGCCGTCGATTGCAAGCTTCACGTCAAAGCTGCTGCCGGCAGCCACGGTTTCCGGGGCGGTCAGGTTCATGTTGACCGTCTGTTCGCCGGAAGCCCGGGCTTTCTCTGCGGCAGCCGTTCCATCCGCGTTGGTTTCCGCCGCTGCGGCGGAAACGCTGGGAACAGAGCAGGCGGCTCCCAGAACCAGCAGGGCGGACAGCAAACCTGCCGTCCACTTTTGCCATGTTGTTTTCATGTTTGTTCTCCTTTCCTTTTCAATAATCATATTCTTCCATCCAAGGAAACTGTACGGCCCTCCCTCCTCCTTGATTGAAAAGATGAAGGGTACAACGGAACCAATATCAGTTTTTGCGTTCGCTGTACCCGCTTTTCCGATCGACGCTTATATTCTATCAAAGCAAACCGTGAAAATAAATGTATAATGTAAAATTGTTAAACAATTTAAGTAAAAATTTTAAAGATTCAATTTATATTTTATAATATATGCTAATGTACAAAAAGAACATAAAACATTTTTTTGGGTGGTTATTGTGTTTTTCGGATGATATCAATTGGCAGCATATATTTATAAAATTGAGAAAACTTTTCCGTATGTCCCAACAACATAAAAAGTCGAACAAATCTTTGTTTGTTCGACTTTTTATGTTGGATATGATATACTGGTAAAAAAAGGATATAAAGGAGGGACTTTCCATGCAAATTGAGCTAAGATGTTTAACATGCGGAGATATTGGCACATTCCAGATGCACGAACTGGAACAGGGGAATCTGAGTTGTCCGTATTGCGGAATACAATTTCACCCGCATGATATAGGTCTTGCCTACGATCTTTTGGATAAAATGGACGCCTGCAACCGGCGTCAGCTGAGTTCTGTCCGCATACTGGGGATGCAAAAGGATCAGGAAACAGGAAACCGTTCGTTTGCGTACCGTGTGCTGCTGGAAGATTTTGAACAGCTCCGCACGATTTTTCTCATGAGCAGCGAGGAAACCCAGAAAAAGCTGGCGGCGTTGATTGACCGGATTTACCTGATGGTCAACCGGGATAGAGATCAGGAAAAAACGCCGAATATCAATCAGCTGTACGAAGGGCTTTCCGTTGAATTTAAAGCTTCCTTTGAGGAGAAGAATCAAAACGCCATGCGTCTATTACATAGCGACGAATAAAATACAGGGAGGAAACCGTATGCCAATTACACCGAAAACGCTGGATTTTCTGGCGGAAAACCGCATCCAGAACAGCCGCGCCTGGTATCAGGAGCACAAGCCGCAGTATCAGGAATGGGTATTGGAGCCGCTGAAGGAGCTTGCCGGACGGCTGGAGCCGGTGATGCTGCAAATCGACCCGCTTTTGGTGACGGAACCGAAGGTGGACCGCACCATCTCCCGTATTTACCGCGATACCCGTTTTTCAAAGGATAAATCCCTGTACCGGGAGGTCATGTGGTGTGCCTACGAGCGCAACAAAAAGGAGTTCCCGGACATGCCCGGCTTCTTTTTTGAATTCTCGCCGGACGGGTTCCGGTATGGCTGCGGGTATTATCAGGCGCCGGCAAAGCTCATGCAGGCCGCGCGGGAACTGATAATAGAAAAGGACCCGGTATTTACCAGTGTGTATGAGGCGATGAAGCGGCAAACCGAGTTCCAGCTGGAAGGAGAGTTCTACAAGCGCAGCAAATTTCCGGACCAACCGGAGGAACTGCGCCAATGGCTGGACCGGAAAAATCTGGATTTGATTCACAACAGCAAGGACTTTGCACTGCTGTTTTCAGATACGCTTTGGGAAACGCTGGCACAGGGCTTTCAGCGCCTCGCGCCGTTTTATGCGTTCCTCTGCCGCGCAAGGGAAAAGACGATCCACAAAGAAGGGGAATGATTACGGATCGATCAGCGTGTAGTCGCCGGTGATGGTCTTCACGGTGGAATCCTTGTGAATAAACAGGCGGCCATTGCAGTCCAGCGTTTCAATCTGGCAGCCGGGGCCGATGGTAATGTCGCTGCCGTTGACGGTGCGCGCGGTGACGCCCTCCAGCTCGATGGTGGTCGCCTCGATCAGGTCTGCCTTTGACAGATTCTTAATGAACAGGCGCGCCAGCTTGCTGATACGGGACTTGATTACAACGCGGTCGCCGACGATTTCCTTTGCTTCAATCAGGCCGTCCGCCAGTACGGTGTCCGCGGAAATCTGGCCGGATACGGTCATGGAACCGTCGCAGTCGACCTCCTCCGCCTCGACGGAACCGCTGTTGATTTTGCACAGTCCGTCCACCCGCAGGGTTTTGACCTGCACATTGCCGCTGAAGGTGGCCATACCGTCGCAGTCGATCAGGTTCGCTTTTGTAACGCCCTGACATTTGTATTTGCCGTCGATGTCGATGGTTTTTGCCGTGACGTCGCCTGTGCATTCGCCGATGCCGTCGATCCGGACAACCCCATATTCGCCGCCGTTGATTTTCCCGACGCCGTCAATACGAATATCCTGCATAAAAAAATCCTCCTCAATCAGCCTTTGATGGCCAGTTTCATGTTGTATTTCAGCTTGATTTGTCCCGCAAGCTCGCTGACAGGATAGGAGCCGAGCACCTGAACGTCGCCGTCAAAATGCAGCGCCGCGCTGCTTTTGACCAGGGCCAGATGATGGCTGCCGCCCACTGTGAAAACCACACAGGTCATATCCATGCTTTTCAGCGCCTCAGCCAGGGGGATGCAGCGGCGGAGCAGCGCCTCCGTGTCCGCGGCGGATAACCGCAGCTCGCGGATTGCCCCGGAGAAAATGGCAAACAGCACCACTTCCGGGAACGTGTACTGCTCCTTCGGATAGATGGAAGCGAGCAGCGGCGGCAGGGAAGCGTCGATTTCCTCCATGCCGGCCAGCGCCTTAGCGGAAAGAAACGCGCCGGTTGCCTCCGGGGAAAGCATCTGCGCCAGCTCCTCCAGAGAATAGGAGTCTTTCAGCTCCAAAATGGATTTGATGCGCTGGAGCACCAAATCTTTTGGGAAAAAGGTCTCCTGTCCGGTGTAGGACGACTGTTTGATGAACCATTCCTCCGGGATCAGCCGTTCCCGCTTCCAGCGGTAGAGCTGGCCATAGGAGATGCCCGTCATCGAGAGAAGCTCTTTTTTTGAAATGAGATCCAATGTATCCACCTTCTAACGTAACAATGTTTTGTTTCATGAGTATAGTATAACAAAACATTGTTACGTTGTCAAGGGTGTTTTTTTAAAATAAAGGTTTCGATTGCTTTTGGAAAGCAAGTGGAAATTCTTCTGATTTGTAATAGCAATCTTTATTGCTTGTTTGCTTTTGATAAAGCGGGAAAAAACCGCTGGTTTGCCCTCATGCCGGGCGGCACCTCCGGTGGGGACGCTCGCTTGAGGCTAAAGCCTCGCTCGATGCTTCAAACGACCATCGCCGGAGGCGCGTCAGACACTGCGTGTCCGTCTTGCCACAAAAGTAAGCAAAAGCACGCGAAGGGGGGCGTGAGAGCTGGGCTCCGAGAGGGTACGACTCGCGCCCCCCTTCACCCCCGGTATCCCCCGTATACCTGAATAGCTCAGGGAGGGAAATATGGTTTTCATTGACGGCGGAGCTTTGGCGTTCGGTTTTATTCTATAAGGTAGAAATTAAAAAAGGAATCAAACGAGTAGAATAGTATCATAATCATTTCTGAAAGGATGGAGTAAAAATGGTGGAGTATAAATTTGATACGCAGTTGTTGGTGGAAGGAAAAAACCTTTCCGAAGACGCAATTCACGATTATATCACACAGAATATTGAAGGGGATTGCCTGATCGCCGTGGGAGATGAAGAGCTGATTAAAATTCACTTTCATACCAATACGCCGTGGAAGGTGCTGGAATATTGTGCATCTCTGGGCGATATTCACGACGTTGTCGTAGAGAATATGGAACGGCAGGCAAACGGCCTGAAAGGGTAGAGAAAGAGGAGATAAGCCGCACGGCTTATCTCCTCTTTAGGCTTCGCATTCGTCCTTATATAATGCTTGTTAGAAATAATAGTAAAACGCTACATTATATATGACGATTTTTGTCCCATGAATCCAGTCCAACGCGAATAAGATATAAATACATATCGCTGTTTGATCGATTGATAGAAGATTCGCTTCTAACTTGTTCAAGTCTTTGTTCCAACTCTTTTGGTAAACGTAGTGTAATTTGCTTTTCATCTTTAGACATTTAAATTACCTCCTAGTGCATCAGTGAATCATTATGTTTATTATACAGGTTCACTGATGCACTGTCAATGCTTTTTTGATTTTCTTTACATCATTGGTTCACTCGTGTATAATTAGAAACGAGGTGATGATTTTGGCAACGTCAAAGCATAGATATTCGGTATCGGTTGATGATAAAATGTTTAAAGAAATTGAAGATTTTCGTTTCGAGCGCCGTTATCAAACAAGATCAGAAGCAACGGTGGAATTAATAAGATTGGGACTAGAAATGTTAAAAAATGAAAGAAATGAAGAAGCATAAGAGACCAAAGCTCCGCCGGCAATGAAAACCACACAGGTTGCCCGGAGCCTCTTAAGTACATGGGGATACCGGGGGTGTAGGGGGGCGTGAGTCGTACCCTCCCGGAGCCCAGCTCTCGCGTCCCCGGAAAACCCAATTGACACGCACATGAAATAGATTAGCGGAAAACTGTCACTGTTTACCGCCGGAGGCGCGAAAGACGTTGCACGTCCTTTTGCTTACTTTTGTGGCAAGACGAAAAGTAAGTGCCGCCCGGCATGAGGGCAACCAGCGGTTTTCTCCCGCTTATTCAAAAGCGAATCAGCAATAAAAATTGCACATACAATCAGAAAAATTTCCCTTTGCTTTCCAAAGCAAGAAAATAGGATTTCTATTTGCTTCTCAAAGCAAACAAAGTACAAGCCCACCGCAGGTGAGATTCCCTCACCCACGGTGGGCTTGCTGTTTTCCATATCACTTGCCGTCCGCAAAGGACCATATCACTCGTTCCCACTCGCTCTTCTCAGGAAGAGAGTTCCGTTCTCTGCGGAGAACGGCAAAGGGCTCTGCCCTTTGATCCTGCCACCTTTTAGAAAGGTGGAAAAACGCGTTTTCAGCGGTCAGCTGAACAGCTCTGATTCCACCACGGCGCACAGCAGATGATACACCGCTAGGTGTACCTCCTGTATCCGGTACGTCTCCTGTTCCGGCGCAATGAGGGAACAGTCCGCCAGCTCCGCCAGCCTGCCGCCGTCCCGTCCGGTCAGGGCCAGTACCGTTGCGCCGCGGACCTTCGCTGCCATCGCCGCGCAGCAGACGTTTTCCGCGTTGCCGGAGGTACTGATCCCCAGCAATACGTCGCCTTCTCTGGCGTATCCCCAAACCTGCTGCGCGTAAACGAGACGGGGATCGACGTCGTTGCTGAACGCGGAGTTCAGCGCCGTATGCGCGGAAAGTGAGATCGCCGGAAGCCCGCCCTGCAATTTCCCGGCGATTTCCGCGCCTTCCGGGCCAAACTGCCGCGCAAATGCCGCCTGTTCCGGATCGGGAAGCGGGCGGGGAGAGGATGCGCCCGGATTTGCTGTCCAGCGGCCCGCCGCAGCTGATCCCGATCCCCTCCGGCGGGCGGGGGGACTGCGTCCGGCAGAAGCGGATGTCCTCCGCCAGCAGGGCCAGCATTTCCTCCGGCGGGAAGGAAGCGGTGGGATGCGGCTTACATTTATACAGGATTTGGACGCGGCCTTCGGTGACCTCGCCCAGACAGGCGGCGCATTTGGTGCCGCCGATGTCGACGCCGATTGCATACATGGTTTTGCCTCCTTTGTCCCGTATGCAAAAGACGGCCCCTGCACCCGCAGAAGCCGCCCCATGCTAAGAAAGTTGAAAGAGGATTAAAATAGAAGAAGATTTATCAGATTGAAGAAGGTCTAAGTAAATGAAAGGGAATTAAAGGGAATCCTTGTTGATGACGGAAACGCCGGTGTCGATGGTCGCTTCGCCGACGTCGTTGCCTTCCAGCGCGTTGACGGCGGTCTTCATGCCTTCGTAACCCATGACGTCCGGGTTCTGCGCCATGGTGCAGAGCAGGAAGCCGTTCTTAATCAGGTTCAGGATGGTATCGGATTTGTCGAAGCCAACGCCGATTACGGTCTGGCCGGCTTCCTGAATGGCGTTGCCCGCGCCGACGGTGGAGCCTTCGTTTGCGCCGAAGATGCCAACGCAGCCCTGGGTGATGTAGTTCGCGGCGATATCCTTGGATTTCGCTGCGTCACCTTCGCCGTACTGGGTCTCGAGCAGCTCAAACTTGGAGCCTTCAAACGCTGCGCGGAAGCCTTCTTCACGTGCAACCGTGGAAGCGGTGGCGGCGTTGACGTTTACGATGCCGATCTTGCCTTCGGTGATGCCGGCGGCCTCAAGGGCTTTGATCATTTCCTTGCCGGCGGTGGTGCCAGCGGCCTTGTTGTCGGTTGCCAGGGTCTGGACGCCCGGGAAATCTGCCGCGGAGTCAACATAGACGATCTTTACGCCTGCGGCGTCCGCTTCTTTCAATGCTGCGGTGACGGCGTCGGGGCCGTTCGCCGCCAACAGGATCGCTTCCGCGCCGCCGGCAACCGCGTTATTTACACATTCAATCTGTTTTGCGTCGTCCTTAACGTCCGGAGCAAGCCAGGTATAATCGACGTTGCCGAGCTCTTCCACTGCTTTTTTGCAGCCTCCGTCCACATTCACCCAGTGCTGGTCCATCTGGTCCATGGTGATCAGGTATACCTTGTGGTTTGCGCCGGTGGGTGTGTTTTCGGGGGCCTGGCCCTCGGTCTGGGACGGGGTGTTGCCGGTGGGCGCCTGGGACGGAGCGTCGCCGCCGCAGCCAGCCATCATGCCGGCCATCAGCATGCAGGACAATAAGAGAGATGTTACTTTTCTGAATTTCATGATTCTTTCCTCCTAGTTAAATATGATTAAAGCGTTACGCCTTAACTCCACTGGGTTTGGGTTCGGAAACGTTCTTTTCCTTCTTTTTTCTGGGCTTGCCGCTGCGGACGACCACGTCTAGCAGAACGGAGATCACAACGATGATGCCAATGACGATGTTGCGGATGGCGACCGGCGCGCCGGCAAACTGTAAGCCGTTCTGGAGCACGCCCCAGATGGAAGCGCCGATGACGGTGCCGAGCAGGATGCCCTGGCCGCCGAGGGTGGATACGCCGCCGATGACGGATGCGGCAACCGCGTACATCTCATACATATTGCCGGCGTCCATGGTGCCCATGCCGCTGGTGGCGCAGGTAATCAGGCCGACGACGCATGCGCAGATGGAACTGACCACATAGGCCTTGGTGGTACTGGATACGACATTGACGCCGGAGAGGCGGGAGGCTTCCACATTGCTGCCGATGGCGTAGATGTGGCGGCCGGTGCGGGTTTTGCTTAACAGGAAGTTAAACAGAAGCCAGAGGATGACGGCGATCCAGATGGTGTTGTAGATGCCGAGTAACTTGCCGTAGTAGAAGAAATCACGGAAAGCCTGCGCGCCGTCGCCAATGGAATCGGTGTTGTAGTTGTTGTTGACGATCTGCGCGATGCCGCGTGCAATGGTCATGGTGCCGAGTGTTGCGATGAACGGGGGCAGCTTGCATTTGGCGACCAGCTGTCCGTTGAGAACGCCGACCAGGATGCAGCAGAGGAAGGTGATGCCCACCGCGAGCCATGGATTGATGCCCTTGGTCATCAGTGTGGCGGAGATCATGCAGCTCATGCCGACCACGGAACCGATGGAAAGGTCGATGTTGCCGGTGATCAGGACGTAGGACTGGCCCACGCCGATAATCAGGATCGGGGCGATCTGACGGAGCAGGTTGCCCACGTTCTGCGGTGAAAAGAAAATCGGGTTTAAAACGCCGAATACAATGCAGAGGATAATCAGGCCGCACGCCACGGTGATGACCTGCCCCATGCCCCGGATTGCCAGGAGCTTTTTAAAGGGGTTTTGTTTTGTCTTGTTTTCCATATGTGTTCTCTCCCCACTCATTCGTTATGCGCCGGCCTTCTGGCCGATCTTATTTTCAAATTTCGTCGCACATTCCAGAATCTGGTTCTGCGTGACCTCGCCGGACAGGAATTCCCCTGTGACGCGCCCGTCGCACATGACGAGGATGCGGTCGCTGATGCCCATGATTTCCGGCATTTCGGAGGAGACGAACAGTACGCCGATGCCCTCCTGTTTGAGCTGGTTCATCAGGTTGTAGATTTCCACCTTGGCCGCCACGTCGATGCCGCGGGTCGGCTCGTCGAAGATGACCACGCGGGAATTTCGCGCCAGCCACTTGGCGACGACGACCTTCTGCTGGTTGCCGCCGGAGAGGCTTCCTGCGTCGACCTCCGGGCCGGCAAGCTTGATGGTCAGGTTCTGTACGGATTTCTCCACCATGTCCGCTTCCTTTTTACGGTTGATGACCCCCGCCTTGTTGCAGAGGATATCCAGATTGGGAAGCGCGATGTTGTCGCGGATGCTCAGCTTGGTGCACAGGCCGTCTTTTTTGCGGTCCTCCGGCGCCAGCACGATGCCCGCCTTGATGGCGTCCATCGGTTTGCGGATGACGACCTTTTGGCCGTCCAGAATGATCTCGCCGCTGTCCTTTGGATCGACGCCGAAGAGCGCCCGGGTGGTTTCCGTCCGGCCCGCGCCCATCAGGCCCGCGATGCCGACGATCTCGCCCGCGTAAAGGTCCAGGCTGACGTCGCGTACCATGCGGCCCGCGTTCAGGTGCTTAACCTCCAGAATCTTTTTGCCTTTGGCGCAGGTCACGCGCGGGAATTTTTCCTTGATTTCCCGGCCGACCATGTAGGCGATGATCTCCGACATGTTGGTATCCTGGAAATTCATTGTGGTGATGTACCGGCCGTCGCGCATGATGGTCACACGGTCGACGATGTGCTGCAGCTCCTCCAGCCGGTGCGATATGTAGACGATACCGTGTCCCGCCTCGCGCAGCTTGTGGATGATTACAAACAGGTCGTCGATCTCCTTGGAGGTCAGCGCCGAGGTTGGTTCATCCATAATCAGGACCTTTGCGTCCGTGGAGAGCGCCTTTGCAATTTCCACCATCTGCTGTTTGGAGACCGCCAGGTCGCCGACGATGGTGTCGGGGTCGATGTCGATGTTCAGGCTGCCCAGGATGCGGGCGGCTTCCTGGCGCATCTCGCGCTCGGAGAGGACACCGGAGTGCGTTTTTTCCCTGCCGAGGAACATGTTCTCCGCAACCGTCAGGTGCGCGCACATGTTCAGTTCCTGATGAATGATCGCGATGCCGAGCGCCTGTGCCTTTTTCGGCGTCAGCTCGTCAATCTTTTCCCCAAAGATGGTCATTTCGCCGCTGTCGCGCGTGTAAACGCCGCTCAGGATTTTCATCAGCGTCGATTTACCTGCGCCGTTCTCTCCCAGCAGGGCGAGCACTTCGCCCGACTTGAGGTTGAAGGAGACGTCGTCCAGCGCCTTGACCCCGGGAAAGGATTTGTTGATATGCTCTAGTTCGACAATGTATTCCTGCATCAAATCCACCTATCTTTTCTTAGGGGACCGGTAAAACCGTGCGGTTGCTTTCCCGCTCCTTTCGTGCCCCCCGTTACTCATTGTCTCGTTCTGTGGCTTTATTATAGCACCGGGTTTTTCAGAACATAAGGGGGCTGCGTTTGGTCTTATAGGGGGTTTCTTTTGGAAATTTTGTGCGATATGAATTTTTTATCCAAACAAGGTAAATGGGTTTTAGTCAAATTGATGACCCACCCAACCATGAAAAAAGCCGCCCGGCTGGGGGCGGTTTTTCAGGATTCCGAAGGGGTCTCTCCGGTGGGCAGCCAGGGAATCGCGGTGTCCACCGGGGCGGACTGCCCGCGCAGCAGATGGAATTCCCCGCTGTGGTATTCCCGGAGCAGATGTCCCTGCTCCAGCATCAGCAGGCGGTCCGCCACAACCAGGCTGTCCGACATGCTGACCGCGAGGATCACCACAGTGATCTTGCGGGCGCGCAGCTCGTTGATCAGATGGACCAGATGGTGGCGCAGGTACATATCCGCGCCCGCGAAGGGCTGGATACAGAAAACAATCTCCGGGTGGTACAGATGCACCCGGTAGTAAATCAGATTGTACAGCGAGGCGGGGGAAAGCCCCGTAATGTCGTATGCGTAAATATCCTTGCCGACCAGGGGTTCGTACTCCTTCAGAATGCTCTGCTTGAAGCGGCGGTTCATCCAGAGCAGCGGGGATTTGCGGTCCAGCAGGAAGCAGAGGTTATCGATATAGCTCATCTCGCGGAACAGCATGCTTTGCAGCGGATTTTCTTTAATAAAGCTGAGGCGCTGGCGGAGCTTCGCCCGGTTTTCACACCAGTCGGTGGCGTCCAGCAGGATTTTACCGCTTTGCGGGAACAGGTCCCCCGTCATCAGCTGGAACAGGTCGGTCAGGACCAGGTTGTTTACGTCCAGGAACACGACGCATTCCCCCTGCTCGATGGTAAAGCTCATGTCGTGGATGTGTTCCGTAAAGACATGACGGAATTTCAGTATGCCGCTGTGCTGGTCGGAGTCCTGCGGCAGGTTGGCCGGCCGGCTGAAGTCGAGGGTGAAATGGGAAATGATGTCGTCGCGGAAGTCCTCGCGCCGCAGCAGCTTACGGATTTTTCCGCATTCCATCAGGGAAACGCGGTCGCAGATGCGGAATGTCTCCTCGTGGTGGTTGCAGATGTACAGGAAAGACATCCCCTGCGCGGCGTAACGGCGGATCAGCTCCTGGAAGCGCCGCAGGTCCGCCGGGCCGATGAAATTGCTGATGTCCCGCAGGACCACCAGCTTGACGCCGGTGACGACCGCCTTGAGCAACTCCGTGACGCAGCGTTCAAAGGAGGACAGCTCGTCCACAATCGCGTTGGCGTCAATATGGATGCCGAGGTCCTCGGTAAACAGGGCGAGCTGGGATTTCAGCACGCGCGGATCGATCACATATTTTTTAAACCCGCGCCGCAGGACAAAGATGTTGTCCGCCACGGTCAGGCTCTCCACCAGGCGGCTGCGCTCCTCGATGACGGAGACGTGGTTTAATTCCATGGAACTGGATTTATAGCTGTTGACCAGCTGTTCTTCAAAGTAGATATACCCGTAGTGGATGGGGACATTCTCGCACAGGAGATTGACCAGCGCGTCCTGGCCATCAGAGTCGATGCAGACCAGGCCCATGATTTCGCCCTCAAAGATGTGCAGATTGACGCCGTCCAGCAGTGTGACGCCCTCATCCCGTTGAGTGACCCGGTCCAGCCGGATGATTTCCTTACGCATATCAGTATTCCTTCGCATTCCCGGTGAGGAGCGGCAGCGTGATCTCCACGTCCGTGCCGACGTCCACCGTGCTGTAAATGGAAATGCCGTATTCCTCGCCGAACAGCAGCCGGATGCGGCTGTTGACGTTGATGATGGCGATGCCGCCCCGTTTCTCACGGTCCGGCTTGACAAAATCAAAGGAGGGGGTTTCCAGCTCGCGGTTTAACTCGCGCAGGCGGGCTTCGTCCATGCCTGCGCCGTCGTCGGAAACCGTGATAATCAAACGTTTGGAGGTGGCCTCCAGTTTGATCCGGATATTGCCGCGGTCAATTTTGCGCTCGATGCCGTGGATAATCGCATTTTCCACGATGGGCTGCAGCGTCAGCTTGGGCATGCGGTATTGATAGAGCTCCTCGCGGTCCTCTTCGTCGCAGTCCACGATCAGGTTGATGCGTTCGCCAAAGCGGTAGCGCTGAATGATGTAGTAATTGTCGATGTTGCGCAGTTCATCCTCCAGCGTGACCAGCTGCTCGACGTTGGAGATCGTGTAGCGGAAAAAAGTGGAGAGCGCCTCGGTCATCTTGGCCACGTTGTCCAGTCCGGCGGTGATCGCTTCGCCGCGGATCCCCTCCAGCGTATTGTATAGAAAATGGGGATTGATCTGGTTTTGCAGGGCCAGGTACTGCGCCTGCTTTTTGGAAGCGTTGATCAGTTCGCTGGTGTCCAGCATGCCGTTGAGCTTTTCCAGCGCGCTTTCCATCGCGGGGGAATAGGGATGGCGCAGCTCGTGGAAGCTCTGCATGGAGTAGCCATCCACAAAAAGATTCAGCATCTTTTCCGTTTCCCGGTAGGGCAGGTAGACCCAGCGGTGGCCAAGGTAAAGGATGGCGATTAACAGCGCCGCGCCGCCCAGCAGCACCCAGACGGCCCAGGTCTGTTCCGCGATGGAGATCGCCAGCGCAGCCAGCAGCAGGCCGACCAAAATGCCCAACAGGGTGACGATCCGCGCAGAGCGGTGGGAAAGAAAGCGAAATTGCAGTTTTTTCATTTGTTCACCCGCCCGTCAGGAATAGAGCTTGCGGAACTCGTTTGGTTTGAGCCCGGTTGCCTTGCGGAAGCTCTGGGTAAAGTGTTTGAGATCGCTGTAGCCCACCTGGCTGCAGATGTTCGCCACGGTCAGATTTGTCTCCTTTAAAAGTTCCTTGGCGCGGTTCATGCGCACCTCGGAAAGATATTCCAAAAAGTTTTTCCCGCTCTCTTTCTTAAAAAGCGTGCTGAAATAGGAGGCGTTGAAGCCGACGAAATCCGCCACCTCCTCCAGACTGATGGGGCGCATAAAGTTTTCCTGTATGTATTGTTTTGCGGCGCGCACGGGCTTCTTTTCCGCCTGGCGGCGGTCCTGCAGAATGGCGTCGACGGAATTGCAGACCATGCCGGAGAGATGGCGGAACAGCTCCTGCGCACTGCCGCACAGATCGCAGCGTTCGGAAAAGCGCTGGTAAAGATCATCCGTGTTTTCCACATGGATGTGGTGCTTGCGCAGCACGACCAGATAGGTGTGACAGGCGTCCAGCGCCAGAGAAATCAATTTCTGCCCGCTTACGCCGGGCGCGGCAAGCGCCGCTTTGCGGAACCGGTCCAACGCGCCGGACACCGCGTCGCGGTCAAGAATCTCTAAAGCGGTTTCGAGCTCCCGGTTCAATTCCGCCAGCAAGCTGTCGCTCTCGTAAGGCAGCTCCGGATGGGAGGCGTCCTCCAGCACTTTGCCGGTTCCTTCCACCAGACGCTGCGCGCAGACGTTTTCCGCGGAGTGCAGGGAAAGAACAAGCTGCTCCGGCTGCGTCACCGTTTTGCCGAGCGCGATCGTCAGCTCCGTATTTTCAAAAATGCCAAGCTGCACCTGCAATTCGTCCATGGCAGTTTTAAAGAGCTTGCGCACATTGGCCTGCCTGCTTTCCGCATAGTTCAGCACGCCGTAAGCGCGGCTGCCGATAAAACAGATTTCCATGTCAAAACAGATGGGCTGCAGGACGGCGCGCAGCTGCTGGGCCACCTTGTACTCCAGAATCTTGGTGCTGTCCTGGCAGAGCTGGCCCGGCGGGCAGTCTACCTTGACAATGAAAAGCCGGAACAGCCCCGGCTGAAATTGAAAATGGTAATCCGTGTTGGCCTGCTCCAGCAGGAGCGGTTCCTGCATCTGCTGGGCCAGCAGCCGGCTGAACAGGCCGGAACGGAGCTTGTCGATGTCGCTTTGCAGGCGGATCTTCAAGCGTTCTTCCTGTGACATCTTTTCTGTGCGCAGCTGGTAGCGGCTGCGCATTTTTTCCAGCGTGGCGGCAAGCTCCTCTTTCTTGATCGGTTTGAGCAGATAGTCGGACACGCCGAACTTAATGGCGCTCTGCGCATAATCGAAGTGGCGGTATCCGCTGATGATGACGCACTCCAGATCGTCGCGCACCTGCTTTGCCCGCTCGATCATTTCCAGCCCGTCATATCCCGGCATGCGGATGTCTGTGACCAGCAGGTCCGGGCGGAGGTGTTCCACCATTTCCAGTGCTTCCACGCCGTTGTGGGCTACGCCGATGATTTCCATATCAAACGCTGCCCAGTTCACCAGATTGCAAATCAATTGGCAGACCTTGACTTCGTCGTCTGCCACGATTACTTTGATCATAAAGCTGACTCCTTATCCCCTACAGCCGTTTTTCCTCCTTTTTACAACTTAAAAGAAAAAGAAAGTAGGAAAACGAAAAAAAATCCGGCTGAATTCATAAAAACATTTGCAATTTTCCCAATTATTATATAATATGTATATTAGTAAAGTCAATATACTATTATTACCTGGGGGAATTATTTTGGAAAAAACTGGTGGTATGAACAACCAGAATTTAAAATATCGAAACCGGGGGCTGCTCCTGAAGCTGATCTGTACCCATGAGGGCTTGTCGCGCGTCCATCTTGCGCAGGATACAGGGCTGACCAAAATGGCAGTGACCAACATCATTGCGGAGCTGATCGATCAGGGATATGTGGTGGAGAGCACGCCCAGCCGCAACACGGGCGTGGGGCGCAATCCGATTACGCTGGAAATTTCCCCGGACGCGCCTAAAGTGCTGGGGATTCAGATCAGCCGGGAAGGCTGCACCGCCGTGCTGTTCGACCTCAAGCTGCGCATCCAGATGAAGCGCTTCATCCCCTTTTTACAGGAGGACATGGCGTCCATCCAGAATAAGCTGTTCTGGGTGGTGGATCAGATCAGCGAGCAGGAACCCAATATCCTGGGCTGCGGCGTATCCGTGGTAGGCCCTCTGGATGTGGAGGACGGTATGGTCCTGAACCCGCCCAACTTTTTCGGCGTTTCCAATTGGCCGCTCCGGCAGGCCCTCTCGGAGCACACCGGCCTGGAGGTTTTTTTGAATAACGATATGAACTGCGCCGCGCTGGGGGAGAAGATGTTCGGCGCGGGGCGGGAATTCCATAATTTCCTCTATGTGGGCCTTTCGGTCGGCATCGGTTCCGGCATTATTGAAAACGACGGACTGTACCAGAACAGCAGCGGCTTTGCGGGGGAGCTGGGGCACACCAGCATCGACTGCGAGGGCCTGCCCTGCGGCTGCGGCAACCGCGGCTGTTTGGAGGAATACATCGGCATGCCCATTGTCCTGGGGCGGCTGCGCGCCGTGACCGGCTGGGATTACAGCTTTCCTCAGTTCTGCGACCGCGCGGGGGATCCCCGGGTGGATGCGGTTTTGACGGATATGCTCGGCAAGCTGGCGCACGCCCTGGTGAATGCAGTCAACCTGCTCAATCCGCAGGCGATCCTGATCGGGCATAACGGGGTGTACCTGCCGGAGCGGTATTTGGTTTTTCTGGAGGAAGAGATCAACCAGCGCAAATTTTCGCAGGAATATTTGAAGGTCCGGGTACGGAAATCGCGGTTTGGGGTAGATTCCTCTTTGTACGGGAGCGGCTGCGTACTTTTGAAGCATCTTTTTGAAAATGGAAAGGTGGAACAGAATACGTATGTACGGGTAAATCCGCTATGAAACGGGTGTTGATTGCGGCAGGCGCGCCAATGGCCCGGCTGCTTCTGGCGTCGATTCATTGGGAAGCCCTGCGGGCGGAGGCAGTTGTCGCCGGTACAAAGGAAGAGGTCCTGCATGCTCTGCGGGAGAGGAATCCGGACCTTCTGCTGGTGGAAAATGGCGCGCCGTTTGAGGAAATCTCAAAAATAGCGGGAGCCGGCACTCAGGTGGTGCGAATCGATCCGTGTGAGCTGTTGAACCCAACCGAACCGGCTGGGAAGCAGGAGGCGGGTGCTCCGGCCGGACGGGATAAAGGCGGCAGCCGGGCGATCCGCCGGGCGCGGGCCTATCTGGAGCAGAATTTTGCAGAGCCGCTCCGGCTGGACGATGTGGCCGGCTATGTGGAGCTGAACCCCGCGTATTTTTCCGCTCTTTTTAAAAAAGAAACCGGGAAGACATTTTCCGATTATCTGGTGGAGCGCCGCCTGCGGGCGGCGCAGTCCCTGTTGCAGTCGACCGGGAAAAGTGTTTCTGAGATTGCGGAAACAGTGGGCTACAACGATGTGAAATATTTTTCCAGGCTGTTCAAAAAGCATTTGGGCGTCAAACCTTCTGAATACAGGCGCATTTCCCCCTGACAACCTCTCCCGGTGAGACAGAAGATCAGACTGTTCACTTATTAAAATCAAAATCATAAGTTTGTTTAGTTAAGACCAAAATATTATAAAATAAGAAATATTTTCCTTGCTTTTCGGAATAAAGTTTGCAAAAAATAAAATTGATTTGAATAAAAACCAAAATTTTTCCACTTTTTCTATGGAATACACCTTTGACGGATGAAACGATCGTTGCTAGAATGTAGCTAAATTACTTATATTTGCGCTGCAAGTTCATTTCTATTGGTCGAAATAACAGGTGTGAATTTGCGGGCAGAAACAATTCACCGCAAAGGGGGGCAGGCGCAGAGATTCGATCATCAGCTCATGTGTACGAGTAAATTTAAGGAGGAAAACAATGAAAAGGTTGCAAAAACTGATGGCAATCGCGTTGGCGGCTACACTGGCCCTTCCGGGAAGTGTGCTTTCCACCGTTGTCTCCGCACGGACGGAGGAATCCAAAGGCTTTTATACTTCGTTTGAGAAGGATGAGGAACTGACCGGCCTGTTCCAGGAGTCCACGTTGGAAGTCGTGGACGGTGTTGGAAAATCTCAGAATGTCATCAGCAGCACGAGCGAAGGCCTGGTGGGCGACGTTACCTGGATGGTGGATAAGGACTCCATACAGGGTTCTTCTAACTTTAATAACAACGAGACGAAGGAAAAGCTGTTTGACAGCAATCCCAGCACAAAATATTTGTGTGACGACGGCGCTTCGGAGAGCAGCCCGGTTTGGGTTTCATTCCGGCTGAAAGAAGCAAAAGCCATCAAGACATATGTGATGGTTTCCGCAAACGACGCCGAAGGGCGCGACCCGGAGAACTGGACGCTGTCCGGCTCAAATGACGGCGAAACTTGGACGGCGCTGGACAGCCAAACCGGCGTTCGCTTCAGCAAGCGGTATGAGACAAAGACATTTGAACTGGATAACGATACCGCATACGAGTATTACAAAATCAGCATTACAAAAAGCCGGAGCGACAAAATGGTCCAGTTTGCGGACCTGAATCTGGCAACGCTGGACGAAGCGGACAACCAGGGCGCGAAGGTCGCCATGGCCACTACGATTGAAAGCGGCCCCGCTTCCGTGCACGACGCCGCGTCCAACCAGGGCTGGACCGGCGCGAAAGCGCTGAAGGTCAGCGGTTATCATCAGGGCGAGGACGAGGCGTATGCGTACAACGTCCTGTACGATGGCCTCAATATCCCGGTTACGGAAAATACACAGCTCAGCTACATGATTTTCCCGGAATGGACGACTAGCAATTATGACTTTGAGTATACATCCACGTACATCTCGGTGGATCTGGCCTTCAGCGACGGCACTTACCTCAGCGATCTGAACGCCATTGACCAGAACGGGAACATTGTTTCCCCGAAGGAGCAGGGCCTCTCCAAAACGCTGACCACCAAGCAGTGGAATAAAATCTCCGCGTATCTCGCAACAGGCGAAGACGTTGTCGGAAAAACCATTACAAAGGTTCTGATCGGCTACAACAAACCTTCCAACCCCACCGGCGATCTGGACGCGTTTACAGCGGACATCGACGACATCCGCATTGAGGACGTCGCACCGGTTGAATACGAGCATCTCTCCGACTATGTTTATACCCTGCGCGGCACGAACGACGGCACGAACTATTCCCGCGGGCTGGTCTGCCCGGGGACGACGCTGCCGCACGGCTTCAATTTCTGGGCGCCGGTTACCAAAGCGGGCGACAACAAGATGTACAATTACCAGCACAGCCGTGACGGCGGCACGCTGAAACATCTTACGATCAGCCATCAGGCGTCCTTCTGGACCGGAGAGCGCGGCACCTACGAGTTCATGCCGAACAGCAGCTTTGACGCAACGTCCGTTTCCAGCATTGGGACCGGCGCGCGTGCGGCGGGCTTCAGCCATGACAACGAGACGGCGCGCGCGCACTATTACAGCGTAAAGTTTAACGAAGGCGACGCGAAGGCTTCCAATGTACAGATGGAAGTCACCCCGACGGAGCATGCGGCGGTCCTCCGCTTTACCTATCCGGAAGACGCGGCCCACTGCAATGTCATTCTCGACTGCGACAGAGCCAACGGGGACACGACGTTTTCTTCCGATGGAAAGACCTTCAGCGGGTATTCCGATCATACGAGCAACGGCATGCAGCGCATGTATGTTTACGGCGAATTCAGCCAGAATTATGTGAACAGCAAGGAAGTCGGCAAGGCCGGCATCGCGGAATTTGAGAAGGCGGAGAGCGGCAAGACGGTTGTCGAGCTGAAGGTCGCCACCTCCTTCATCAGCCTGGACCAGGCCAAGAAGAATCTGAATCAGGAAATCGCCGCGGACGAAGGATTCGATGAAATCTTTGCCAGGGCGCAGCAGACCTGGGACGATCAGCTTGGCATCATCGAGCTGGAAGGCGCGACGCCGAACCAGATGACCAGCTTCTATTCCGGCATGTACCGTCTGTTCATGTATCCGAACAACCTGTCCGAGCAGACCGGCGAAGGCAGCGAGGACGGCTGGCAGTACAAGAGCCCGTACGGCAGCCATGAAGTAAAAGACGGCAAAATGTATTACAACAACGGCTTCTGGGATACCTACCGCACCACATGGGCGGCCTATTCCCTCCTGACGCCGGAAAAAGACGTGGAATTGCTGAACGGCCTTGTCCAGCATTACAACGACCAGGGCTGGGTTCCGAGATGGATCGCGCCGGGCGGCACCAACAGCATGGTGGGCACCAGCTCCGACGTTATCTTCGGCGACGCGGCAAAGAAAGGGCTGGACTTTGATGCGGAAAACGCATTCCTGTCCGCTCTGAAAAACGCATCCGTCGTTTCCAACAACCTGACAAACGGCGGCCGCACCGGCTTGGGCACCGGCATCTTCTACGGCTATACGCCGCTGGAGGAAGACAGCCTGAGCTTCTCCTGGGCGATGGAAGGCTTTATCAACGACTACGGCATTTATGAGCTGGCAAAATCTTTGGGCTATACGGACGAAGAGCAGTATTACCGCAACCGTGCCCAGAACTATGTAAACCTCTTCAACCCGAACATCGAGTGGTTTATGAGCCGCAAGAAGGACGGTTCCTTCCGTACCAACAGCAGCTCCTTCAACCCGGGCATCTGGTGGGGCGACTACACGGAAACAAACGCTTACAACATGGCGTTCAGCGTACCGCAGGACGGCCAGGGCCTTGCCAACCTCTATGGCGGCAGAGAAGCGCTGGCAGAGCGTTTGGACGGATTGTTCAACGCCGCTCCGGACCTGATCGAAGACGGAACCATTCATGAAATGGTCGAAGCAAGGGATCTCAAGATGGGCCTGTACGGCCACAGCAATCAGCCCTCCCATCACATCCCCTACATGTACAACTATGCGGGCCGTCCGGACCGCACACAGGAAGTCGTGCGTGAAGTGCTCAAGAGAGCGTATGTCGGCAGCGACATCGGCCAGGGCTATATCGGCGACGAAGACAACGGCGAAATGTCCGCCTGGTATGTTTTGAGCGCGCTGGGTTTCTATCCGGTCAATATGGGCAGCGGCGAGTACGCCATTGGCAGCCCGCTGTTCCAAAAGGCGACCATCCATCTGGAAAACGGCGAAGACCTTGTAATCAACGCGCCGAACAACAGCGATCAGAATATCTATGTGCAGGGCGTAAAGCTCAACGGCGAAGCATATGAGAAAAACTATTTCCTGCATGAGGACCTTGCCAAGGGCGGCGTGATCGACTTTGACATGGGCAGCTATCCGTCCGACTGGGGCAGCTCGGAGGACGCGCTTCCCGCCTCCCTTACCACAGGCGACAAGGCAGCGGAGCCGATTCAGGATCTGGCAAGCACCCATTCCGTTGTCGGACAGTCCGCGCCGTCCGGCAGCGTTGCACAGGACACCGTATACAGCGCACAGACCACGGATGCGGCAAAGCTGTTTGACAACACGTCGGCTTCTGCGGCAAGCTTCCGTGAAAATATGGCGTCCGTTTATTACAGCCTCATGAAACCGGGTATTGTGGATATGGTGACCATCACCTCCAGCACCAAGCCGGAAAAAGCGCCGGTCGGTTTTGAACTGTTCGGCTCGAACGACGGAACCAATTGGACCAGCCTGGAGAAGCGCGAGGGGTTGGCCTTCGATTGGGCAAGATACACCCGCCCGTTTGCAGTCAATGCAGCGGAAAAATATGAGCATTACCGCCTCGACCTGGTTGGCTCTGAGAACGGTCTGGAAATTGCCGAGCTGGAACTGCTGGGCAACCCGAAGAAATCGATTGACCGCAATACATTGGGCGACATGATCGAAAAAGCAGACCGGATTGATTTGAAGGCCTATACCGCCGCGAGAGCGGAAGCTTTTGCAAAAACACTGGCGGACGTAACCATCGTTTACCAGAATGAAAACGCCTCTGAGGAAGAGATTCGTACGGCGGTGGCGGATTTGGAGAAAGCCCTTGCAATCCTGGGCACTTCCAGAAACGCCTACGACAGGCTGGAAGGTGAAACCTTCAACGACGGCAATGTGGTGCGCGACGTCAACGCGGACCGCAGCGGCGGCGGTAACATTGGCGGCGCGCAGAACGGCTTCTGGGCGGAGTTTGACAACGTCAGCTTCGGAGAGAACGGCGCGGGCCACGTTGTGATGAGCTATTCCTGCCAGTCCAGCGACGGTTCCAACAACGGCCAGGTACAGCTGTTCCTGGATTCCATGGAGGGAGAACCGTTCGCCATTCTGAAGACCCATAACACCGGCAGCAACTGGTCAACCTATATTGACACGGAAACAGACATTGTACCGCCTGTCACCGGTACGCACGATGTATATCTGAAGCTGGTCAGCGGCGACGGCAAAGCCTATGTCGCCAACATCGACTACTTTGACTTTACCGAAGTCGAGCCGCAGGCGGAAGCGAACCTCACCGTCCAGTACAGCGGCAGAGCGGCAAGCCTGACCGTCGACGGCGAAGCGCAGAAGCTGGCCGACCTCATCGGAAAGTATGAAAATGTGGTTTCCTCCGGCGCGGCTGTGGAACTCTCCTTTGTCCCCGCTGTGGAGGGCAGAGAATTCGCGGCGGTCACCCTGAATGGAGAACCGCAGACCCTTACCGATTCCAATGCATTTGTTTACACGCACAAAATGGCGGCAACGGATACCAAGCTGCAGTTTGCGTTCACGCTGGTCAATAAGCAGGTTTTGAACGCGGTGGTCGAAGTGGCGGAAGGCCTGCTCGACGGCGACGAATTCAATGCGGCGGTCCCGTCTGTTCAGAAGAAATTCCGCTCTGCGCTGGAAAACGCACAAAAAGTACAGCAGAATATGACCGCAACGCAGAAAGAGATCGACAAAGCGTGGAGCGATCTGCTTGATATCATCCATTTCCTGAGTTTTGAACTGGGCGACGCGTCCGCGCTGGAAGACCTGATCACCATGGCGGAAGCTGCTTCTGAAGACAATTTCACCGCAGAAAGCTACCAGAAGCTGGCGGAAGCCATTGCAGCGGCAAAGGAAGTCGCCGCGCAGGACGAACCGCTGAAGGCCGATGTGGAGAAGGCGTACGATGACCTTTACAAGGCCTTTATCGGGCTGGAGGACGCCTCTGACCTGAGCATGTTAAACTACTACATCAGTCAGGCGGAAGACATTGTTCCGAATCTGGAAGAGCAGTATGTGCCGGACGGACAGGAGGAGTTCCTTGCCGCACTGGAAGCTGCCAAAGAACTGACCAGGGATTCCGCACAAAAAGACGTTGACGCGGCGGCGGCAGCCCTCAGCGAGGCAATTTCCAAGCTGCGCAAAATTCCGACGAAGGATGCGCTGAAGGAAATCGTTGAAGAGGCGGAAAACATTTCGCAGGGCGATTATACCGCGTCCAGCTATGCAGTCCTGCAGGCGTCCCTTCAGACGGCGCGCGCGGTACTGGCAAACCCGAACGCAACGGACAAAGAAATCGCGGCTGCGTATGACGCTGTGGTCAATGCAAAGAACGGACTTGTGACAGTGAATAAAAACACCTCCAAGAGCTCCGGCAGCAGAACGCCGTCCTATACGGGCAACAGCTACGGCGCGGAGGGCGTCGCGGTGGTCGGCGCGGCACAGAGCGTGCTTGGAAAGGCGACCGTGATTTCCGATACGACGGTTGATTTCACCCTCAGAAGAGGCAGCGCATACTGCTTCAAGATGACGGTCAACGGAACAGATTCTGCACCGGACTTCACCGTGGGCAACAGCAACGTTTTGAAGACGCAGTTTGTGGCAAAGATCGGCAATGCCTATTATTACCGCGTATGGGCGGTCGGCGCGCCGGGCGCAAGCACGGGCGTGTATACGACCCTGCCGGGCGCTGCTGCTGTCAAGCACTGCACAGTAACAATTGGTTAAGATCTGTTGGTTGCGCGAATCAGACAATTGAATTGATTGTATGCAAAGACACGGCGCTCCTCGCCGTAATCCGGACCAGCCGCCAGAGGCTGGAAATGGCGAAATTTTGACAAGAGGTCCGCGCCGCAAAGAATCCATTCTTTGCGGCGCGTTCCACGTCAAAACCCTTTACTTCATACAACAAATCTTCTATGATGAGAATATGGGAAAAGCGGCGGAACAGAATTTGAATCACCTTGGATTTGGGGGAACGGAAATGGTAGGGAATATCAACAGTGAGACCATGCGGGCAATGAATTTAAAAGTGATTTTTGACTATATCCGGCGGAACGAGCCCGCGTCGCGGCGGGACATCGCCGAGTTCGGCGGCCTGACGGTCGCAGCCGTTTCCAATATTACTTCAAAGCTGCTGGCCAACGGCCTGGTGGTGGAGGTGGGCGCGGGGGAATCCGTGGGAGGACGCCGCCCGACGCTGCTGGGAATCAACGCGGACTGCCACTATGCGGTCGGTATCGATCTTACAACCAAGCAAATTAAATTGGTCATCACCAATTTTAAAGCGCAGATCATTTACGAATGTTCCTGCGATACACAACTCGAGCAGGGGCCCGGCTATGTGCTGGACAAAATGGCGCAGATGGTGAAAAACGCCGTGGCGGATGCGCGGATTGATCCCGGGAAGGTCATCGGTGTGGGCGTCGTCTCCGCCGGCCCGTGCGATCCGGAAAAAGGCGTCATGCAGAGCCCGCCGAACTTCCCGGATTGGGGGGATGTCCCGATCCGCGATTACATACAGGAGCACACCGGCTATCCCGCGTTTTTTGATAAGGACTCCGTCGGCGTCGTCATGGCGGAATACTGGTTCGGCAAGGTGGCGGACTGCGACAGCGTGTTCGGTTTTTTAATCAACCGGGCGGGCGTCGGCGGGGCGCTGCTGGTCAACGGCGAGGTGTTCCGCGGGTGCAGCGGCGGCGCGGGCGAGGTGGGCCACACTATTGTGGACGTGCGCGGCGAACGCTGTTCCTGCGGCAGCTACGGCTGTTTGGAAACGCTGGTCAACGAGCAGCGTCTGCTGGCGGATGTGGCGGCGGACCTGAAGCTGGGCAGGCCGTCCCTGCTGGCGGACGCGGCAGATTATAATGCCGTCACGATGCGGCAGATCATGGAGGCCGCGGAGCAGGGCGACGCGCTCTGCAAGGAAAAGCTGGATCGCATGGCGGAATACCTGGCGGTCGGCGTGCGCAACATCGCCACGCTGTTCGCGCCGGAAAAGATTGTCCTGTCCGGCGGAATGATCTCAAAATACCCGTATTTCACGCGTGTGATTCTGGAAAAGGCGCAGAAAAAGCAGGGGGAGAAGTTTGTCAAACATATCTGCGTGGTGGAATGCAGCTTCCATGAAAATCAGTGTGCACTGGGTTCCGTGGCGCTGGTATTGGAGAATTTTTATAAAAGTATCCAGTTGGAATAAGGAGAGACAATATGAATGCGTATCCAATGAAGCTCCGCCCGGTCTATAAAGACAATCTCTGGGGCGGAGAGCGTTTGAAAAAAGACTACAATAAGCAGACCGATATGACGCCTTTGGCGGAGAGCTGGGAGCTCAGCTGCCACAGGGACGGAAGCTCTGTGATTGCAAACGGCCCATGTGCCGGCATGACGCTGTCCGCGTACCTGGAGCAGAACCCAGAAGCGGCCGGGACGCGCGGCGTGGACTTTCCTTCGTTTCCCATCCTGTTTAAACTGATCGATGCGAAAGACGACCTGTCTGTGCAGGTCCACCCGGACGACGCGTATGCGATGCGCGTGGAAGGGGAATACGGCAAGACGGAAATGTGGATCGTACTGGAATGCGAACCCGGCGCAAAGCTGGTCTATGGCTTCCGGCAGGAGATGGACCGGGAGACGTTCCGCAGGCGGATCGCGGAGCAGACGTTGATGGAGGCGGTCAACGAGGTCCCGGTTCACAAAGGGGACGTTTTCTTCATTCCGGCGGGGACGCTGCATGCAATTGGAAAGGGCATCGTCATTGCGGAAATCCAGCAGAATTCCAATACCACTTACCGCGTGTACGATTATGGCCGCGTGGATGCAAACGGCAGTCTGCGGGAATTGCACATTGAAAAAGCGCTCGACGTGACCGATCTGGAGGCATATCGTGCGGAACAGAAGGCATATCCCATGCGCAAAGAAACAGGCGGAACGGTGACGCTGCTGGCGGACTGTCCTTATTTCAAAACCAGGCAAATCACATTGGACGGATGTATGGACCGCACCGTGGACGGAGGCTCATTTGAAGGGCTGTTTTGCGCGGAGGGCGCGGCGGTTCTTCGGACGGAAACAGAAGCATGGGAGCTCCAAAAGGGCGACACGATGTTTTTGCCGGCCGGGCTGGGCGCATACGCCTTGGAGGGGTGCGCCGTTTGTATCTCCATGGGCGTGTGACGTCCGATATCAGAAAAACTTGGAGGAGTAATCATATGAAGTATTATGCGGGAATCGACCTGGGAGGCACCAACATCGTCGCAGGCATCGTAGATGAATCGTTTCAAATTGTCGCTTCCGCAAAGCGCAAAACCGCCCTGCCGCGCCCATGCGACACGATTATCGAGGATATGGAGGCCACCGTGCGGGAAGCCGCCGGGCAGGCGGGCGTTGCGGTGCAGGAGCTGGACTATGTGGGGCTTGGCTGTCCGGGGATGATCGATATTACCACCGGCGTCGTCATTTACTCCAATAACTTGGAGTTTTATCATGAGCCGGTCGGGGAGAAATTGTCCGGGCGGCTGGGAATTCCGGTCCTGATGGCAAATGATGCGGACGCGGCGGCCTTTGGGGAATTCAAAGCGGGTGCGGGAAAAGGCAGCCAAAACATGATTGCCATCACATTGGGAACGGGTTTTGGTTCCGGAATTATCATCCATTCCAAGCTGTACACGGGCTTCGCCTACGGCGGCGCGGAGATTGGACACAGTTTGCTTGTAAAGGACGGGGAGCTGTGCACCTGCGGGCGGCGCGGCTGTCTGGAGGCCTATGCCTCGGCGACGGGCCTGATCCGCATGACGAAGAACCGCATGGAGGGCTGTAAGGAAAGCCTGATGTGGAAGCTGGTGGGCGGCAACCTGGAAAAAGTCAGCGGCCGCACGGCGTTCGACGCGATGCGGCAGGGAGACCCGGAGGGGACTGCCGTGGTGAAGAAGTACACGGAGTACCTGGCCGAGGGCATTGTCAATATCGTCAACATTTTTCAGCCGGAGATCATCTGTATCGGCGGCGGCCTCTCCAAGGAGGGGGAGAATCTCCTGGGGCCGATCAACACCTATATCAACCGGTACGCGTTTTCCCGCTTTGCAGATCAGAATACCTCTGTGCGCATTGCGGAGCTGGGAAACGACGCGGGCGTGATCGGGGCGGCCCTGCTGGGAGAAGCATTCCAGTGCAGATGAAAACAGCAGACCGTATAACAAAATAACAAAACCGCCGCCGTGCTTTTAAACAGAAAAAGCACGGCGGCGGTTTTGTTATACGGGAATAAATAAATTTACCTGGGCGAGCTGTTCTATGCAGCGTTCCAGCTGGCATTTGGGCAGTCCACTTCTATCAATACATAGTTGCCTAATGCGGAAGCGATGGATGTGCTTACAAGAAAGGAATCGGGCGTTAAGCAGAACGCATAGTACGCGCGGTGATCGTCAGACGTCAGATCATCCAATAAATATTCGTCACTGACATCCTTGACGATGGTCTGCATCTGCTCTTTGCTGATATAGCCGCTTTTGACCGCCTCGTTTGTAACGTTTTCAGACTGCTTGATTTTCCGCACAAGGTCCATGTTGATATCCATGAAGTCGGAGAGCTTTAATCTTTCCATACGATGCAGGTCGATGGTGGTTGCATAAATATCGTCCGAGATACGGCAGGAGCTTCTAACATCCGGACGTCCGGTGTAATAGGTGGAAGTTCCCGTGTAAAGAATACTCAACAGCTCAGGGGTGTGTAAAGTGACCTGATAGTTCAAGTCCAATTCAAAAATGTCTATCGGACCGATGCTGTCCAAATTCACCTGTGATTTGAGGTCGTCCCGGATCAGCGCATTGATGGCTTTTTCCTTGACGGGGTCTTTGAGCCCATGAAGCTGCGGATACTTGAGCGTCGCTTCCCCTTGGGAAAAGGTTTCCGTCGTGATCTGGTAGGGCTCCTGCTGGATAAAATGCTTGCCGGACATGGCCAATCCAAATAGCAGAATAACAGCAATCAAAATGCCGAAAACCTGTTTTTGGTTCATTCCGATTCCCTCATTTGCGGTAATCTCCTGTCTGGTCATGGTGTGACCATCGGCAGATAGGATCCGTTTTCTCATAAATGGATGATCGACAATTTCAGAATAGCAGATTATCTGTTCCGCGTCAATAAGGGAAGGTTTTGTCTGCTAATGACAAGGTAGGAATTCTGCTAGAGCGTACTTCTCCGCTCTTCTTTGAGCCGGATTTCTTCTTTGATTTTGTCTTTTATCTCTTTGCACAGTTGCCCGGTGCCGATCCGCTGTCACTCCCGCCCTGCTTTTTCAATCAGTAGGCTGGTCATTGCCTGATGCAGGATGTCATTGTAACAGTTTTTAAGAAACAGCACGGGAATCCATTCATGAAATCCGTTGCGCTCGAAGAGTTCCATTATTTCAATATTCCTCCGGAGATACTTCGTATCCATCGTCACATAACTTGTGCTGGACTTTTGGGTGATTTGCCAGCCAATTTGCCATCTGTACCAGTTTGTTTTCATTAATTTCTGTTTGCATATAATTTTCCCCTTTTTTCTTTAGAATACCACTTGGTATCTGGTTTACTCTTTTACGCTGCTATAATCAATATATAAGATACCAAATAGTATCAAGATTGGAGGAGTGTACAATGCAAAAGTTTTTACAGGATACATCTATTGGTGGGAATTTACAAAAGATAAGAAAAAGCCGAAATCTTTCACAAAAAGATATGGTAGATCAATTACAATTATTAGGACGTGGCATGACGCGGGCGAATTACGCTCATATTGAGCAGGGGATCAGGAATATCTACATAAGTGATTTGATTCTGTTTCGCAAGATACTTAATGTGAGTTATGATGAATTCTTCGAGGGGATTGACCCTATTCATGGTGATTAAGTAGAGTATAAGAAATGATGCCAGTTTTGGCTCCTGTTTCATGTAAGAACTTATAAAAGTAAAGAACCGCCCCCGGATTGGCATTGCCAATCCGGGGGCGGTCTGTCTGCTTACATTCTATTAAGAGGTTTACAGGAATTACCCAATGGTTACCGTGCAGTGGTTAACGGCATTCTGACCCGGCAGGGTGGTGTATACGCCCGTGCTTGTGCCCGGCGCACCGACTGCCCATACGCGGTAGTAGTAATCGTTGCCGATCTTGGCGACATACTGCGTCTTGAGCACGCTGCCATTGCCGACGGTGAAGTTCGGCGCGGCGTCGGTGCCGTTGACGGTCATCTTGAAGCAGTATGCGGCGCCTCTCTTGAGGGTGAACGGCAGGGTCGTGTCGGAACGGACGCTTGCGCCGGAGACGACGTTCTGCGCGGCGGCGACGACCGGCGTTGCGACTGCAGTGCCTTCGCCGTTGGTGTTGATCGACGGCTTGGAAGAACTGCTTCCGCTGCTGGAGTTGTGCTTCGGCGTATCCTTTTTCAGGCCGCTGATGCGTGTTTCGATCATCTCGCTGATGGAGTCGACCTCCTCCTGCGTCGCGGTGCTGCTCTTCATTGCATTCACGCCCAGGTTGTAGGAGGCGCGAAGCGCGGACACGCTGATGCTGGTGTAGCCGCTGAGGTCCATATTGTCAATTCTCTCGAGCAGCTCGGCCAGGTAATCCTTGTTCGGGATCTTGCGCAGTGCCATCATCGCGTTAACAAGCGCGGTTTCCGCCTCGTCCACCTTGGCCTGCGTGGCGTTCTTGGCGTCGTAAACCTTCTTTGCCTCTTCCAAAGCGGCTGTGAAGGCTTCCTTGCCGGTATCCAGATACTGGTCAAGATTCTCATAGACAGCGTCGGCCTGTTCGATTGTGCTGTTCAGGCTGGTCTTGTCGGCGATCGCCTCCAGGTTCATCATGGCGTCGTACAGGTCGTCATAGGCCATTTCAACGTCCGCAACCAGCGCGTCGGGATCGTCCGCGACGGTCTGCGCAGCTTCGTACGCTTCAACAAAGGCAGCCCAGGTTTCCGCTGTGAAGTCTTCCTCGCTCAGGGTGTCGGCGTTGGCCAGCAGGGTTTGCAGGCGGGTGACGTCGCCCTTCTCAAAGCTCAGGAAGTGGATGGACTTGAGCAGCTTGCTCCATGCGTTGTTGATGGTGTCCTGTGTGGCGGTCTTATCGGCCTCCACATCCTTTGCGTTCTTCAGCGCGCTGTCAAACGCCTTCTGAACGGACGGGACGGCGGTTGCGTATTCGTCGCCTTCCTTCAGTTCGTCCGCTGTCGCAATGATGTCGCGCAGGGTCATCTTGTTGACGACTGTGAACAGGAAGGACAGCTCCGTATCTTCGCGGCCCATGGTGTTGGTATACGTGTAGCTGGTGGTATCCGTATCTTCGTCAAAGATTACGTCGGTTCCGTTGACGGAAACAGCGGCGAACTCTCTGCCTTCCACTCTCGGCGTAAAGACAAATTCGTAGTCCTCTCCGGACAGGATTTCCGCGTCATACTTACCGATCAGGTTGGCGATTGTCGCGTCGCTGCCGGTGATCTCGACCCGCGCCTTGTTGGACGGGAAGGTCATGACCAGGCTGTGCTCGGTGGGCACGTCGATTTCCGTGGAGATTTCGATCGGATTGCTGTAGATGACCGGACCCTGATCGATGCGGACCGTGGTACGGACGAATTTTCCGGCCATATCCTTTGCGACCGTCAGGAACTCCGAGTAAGAGCCGGAGACCGGGATGAAGACGCCGTCCTTGGTGTCGGAAATCAGCCAGCGATAGCGCGCATAGGGACGATACTGTTCTTCCACTGTGAAGGAAGCCTGCAACTTGTCGCCTGCGACCGGCGTTCTGTCTCCGCTCGTGTTGACAACCTTGACGTCTTCCGGGATGACGTCGGTGATATCGGTATCCGGCACGTTGGGGCCGCCGCTGTCCTTGTCGGCAAAATCGGTCAAGTTGCCGTAGCCGAGCACCTCATACAAACGCACGCAGCTGTTGCCGTCGTAAGGGCTTCCGTCTTTGTTCAATGCCACGCCCTGTGTAATTTCCACCTTGATATAACGGCCGACGACGCTGCCCGCCTCATAGGTATGTTCGGTAACGCCCAGTCCTTCGTCATTTACGCCGGCGGTAATCAGCTTCCAGTTTTTCTGATCGTCGCTGACGTAGAGGTTGTACTTGCGGGTGTTGTATTCCTTAAAGCGGTCTCTCTCATCTGCTCCGGGCAGCTTTTCATCAACCGCTGCGGTCGCGTGGCGCAGTGTAATCTTGCTCAGATCGTAAATGCCGTTGAGATCGATTACCGCAACGCGCGGATCCTCCAAAGAGACGCCGTCCGCGCACCACTTGGTGAACAGATTGCCGTCCGTGAGCATACTTCCGGCTTCGCCTGCGTTAAACTGCTTATCCGCAATAGAGGTCTTGCCCTGGAAGACGTTGACGCCGTCGCCGCTGACGATGTAGGTGGTGCTGATCGGCTTGCCTGCCACGCCGTCTGCGGTAACCGGGGTCACTTCAAACTTGAGGGTATTCAGCTTCAGTGCGTCTTCCTTATCCATGGTCAGGGTGGATTCCGTCGCGCCGTCGATGGGAGCAAAGGTTTCTCCGTCGCCACTGTGGTACCACTGGAAGGTGGAATCGCCTTCCACGCCCGTCACACCCGCGTTGATATAGGTGTATCCGCCTTCAAAGACGACCTTGGAATCATCTTCCTTTTCCTTGTAAGCCGCGATGGTGGCGTTTTCCGCGGAGGGAAGCGCTTCCTTGTTGGACTTGCCCCATGCCTGGAACTCATAGATACGCGCACATTTTGCATCGCTGCTGGTCTGGCCCGCGTAATCCGGGATTAACTTAAAGTATCTGGCCTGGATCGGTTCATCCATGACAAATTCTAATATATTTTCTTTATTGTTCGTCACTTTGACCTGCTCATCCCAGTTTTTTCCATCGTTGCTGGTCAAAATACGGAAGTCGCGCGTGATATAATTCTCATTTTCACGGCCTGCGTTAACTAAGCGGAACTTGTCAATTGTCCAGCCATTGTTCTCGCCAAGGTCTACCTGCAGGAATATATTATTGTCACGGTGGCACCATTTGCTTCCTTCGTCTCCGTCAAAGGCTTTGTAAGGTTCTTCATTGTTAAAGCTGCCTGTTGAAGAAATACGGTCGCTTGAAACATTCAGAAATGCATTGTCCAGTCCGCCTTTGATGACGTTGGAAACGTCGGAAAGCTCCGTCTGGTTGCCATTCAGGTCAACGCCGATCACTTTGTAAACAAACTCGCCGTTATAGGGCAGTGTATCGATAAAGGAACTGTTTTTACCGCCTACTGTACCGGCAAGAGTGCCCTCTTCCACGGTAAAGTCGGAGGAAGTGCCTCTGTAAATGCGGTATGTGGCGATGTTGTCCGCCTTGTCCCAGGAAACGACGGCCTTGTCGCCCAGCACGCCTTCGCCGGTTTCCATAGCAGCGGCAACGTTTTCAATGGCGGGAAGGGTGATGCTTTCTTTCCGGACGGCTTCTCTTGCGACGCGCAGGAAATCGCTGTCGGCAAGGGAGATCGCGGTGATCTTGATGCCGCGCGCATCCGGAAGCTCAATGGAATCGAGCGCGACGTCCGGATCGACCGGAATTGCATAGACGAACTGGTAATTGTCGCAGGTCATACGGTCCTTGCTGCCGTTGTGGAAGTGGGTGAAGAAGTGGCCGACCTGATCGTAAACATACGGGCGCAGGTCGCTGTTGGAGAAGCGGTCCCAGCCGGAGAGCTTAGAATCCCAGTCGGCAAAGGAAATTTCCTTGGTGACAGAGGTTCCGTCCGCCATGTTGACAGTAAAGACGCCGGATTTGTCGCCAGAACCGGCGGCTGCGCCCAGCAGGTAGACATACTTATAGTTGGATTTCGGCAGGTCGATCTTCTGGCCTCTGGCCTCGACGACGTTCTTATAACCGTCTTCCTTCGGTCCGAGCTGGAAGTCCACACCCTGGAAGGTGACGGAATCGTCCCAAAGCTCCGCCGGGATCGTGTTGCCCTTGCCGTCGTAACTGCCGTCCTTGCGGTTCTCATTGAAGCTGACCGCATCGATGTTGTAGTAATCGTACAGGTCGACCGCTTTGGATTTCAATGCGACGGATTCGTCCGCGTACGGTTCGATCTCCAGTGCGATTGTGGTGATCTCGTATTTGTCCATCTGGAAGCTGATCTGGTTGCCGTTGACGGCGATATCCTTGTTCAGGTTTTCGTC
This sequence comes from Clostridium sp. D33t1_170424_F3, assembly GCF_015667585.1. Taxonomy (GTDB): domain Bacteria; phylum Bacillota; class Clostridia; order Oscillospirales; family Acutalibacteraceae; genus Anaeromassilibacillus. The sequence goes on from NZ_JADPEG010000016.1 coordinate 59,642, forward strand.
CTCAAATTCAATCATGTTGACTTCCCTGGCGGACTTGACGTTGCTGGGCAGGGTCAGGGTGACGTCGGTGTTATCCTTGCCCTGGGCTTCATAGACGCGGACGATCAGCTGATCTTTTGCGTCCGGATTTTCTATCGGGGTCTTGATGACCGTCAGATGGACGTTGTCTGCGGAGGAAGCTGCGAAGGAGTGGCTGGCGCCCAGTTCGCCGCTGTGCTTTTCAGACTGGACGGCCTCCGTTCTGTAGTTGAATTCGGATCCCTTCTGATCGGTATTGGCGTCCTGCCAGGTGCCGCTGTGCGGATAAATGGAGTAGGAGAAATCGTGCTCTGTTTTATCGATGTAATAGGCAGCCGGGTCCCAGCCAGGGCAACGGACTCTTGCACCCATCGGGGAACGGAGCGCAGTCATGCGCATGCGGGTCGCCTCAACATTTCCCTCTTTGTCTTTCAGCTGGATGGCGTCCCATCCGTATTTGGAATCGTTCAGAATGCTTGTGCCGTATGCGCCGCTGTCATCTGTAACGTCCGCCCACTTGTGGCCGGAGACTTCAAACTTGGCGTTGTCGATGCTGTTGTCGCGGGTCGTCGGGCGCTCCAGTGCGCCATAGGCGATTTCGTAGGTGGCGTGGTCGGATTCCGCGGCAAACGGGAAGGAAATCTTCATCATGCGCTGGTTTTCGTTCCAGCTGACATGCATTTTGACGTCCACGCGGTCGGTGTCCGGATACAGGGAAATGTCCTGATACATGGTGGAGTCGGACCAGTCTCTGGCGACCCGTACGACCACCTTGTCGGCGGAATTTTCCACGATTTCGATGGACTGCGGCGCACCGTTCAGGATGGCGACCGGATCGGCGTTCATCTCTTCCATAATCAGGTCCCAGGCCATATACTGGGTACCGCCGGTATCCTTTAAAATATGAATTTCATTGCCCTGATAGCCGTCTGCAAACACAGGACGATTCTCATCGTTCTTATTATAAATCTGTGCAATGTTACCGGTATTCTTGTCGATTTCCACCTTCAGCGCGGCATTTTCCAATACGAAGAGGCCGCCGTCTTCTTTAACGCTGAGGTTGGTTTCCACGGCGCTCTCGCCGGCCTTGACATTGAAGACCTTGAAGCCGACGGGCGGCAGATCCTTTGCCTGGAAGCGGATGGTCGCGGTGTTCTTTTCGGTATCTCTGGCGACGACGGTAGAGGGGAGCTCGGTATCGCCGTCATAGACCACCAGGTTTTCCGGAACAGCGCCGTCAAAGCTGACGATGGTTTCTACCATGTCGTCGCGTGCCCAGGAAAGGGAGTTGAACACCAGGACCGGCGTGCCGTCCATGTTGGTGTCCGCCTTATAGGCGATGGCCTGCAGGCCGTTGTTCTGTACATTGTTCAACAGATTCTTTGCCAGTTCCTGGTTATTATAGGTGGCCTCATACTGGGATGGAATAGAGGAGCCGGGGAGAACGTCGTGGAACTGGTTGATCAGGATTTTGTCCCAGGCCTTGCTGACCTCATCGTTGCCCGCACCCGGCAGAACGCCCAGCCAGTTGCCCAAAGTGCCGGCTTTCTCTGCCTTTTCTGCCAGAATTTCGTTTTTACGGTTGTATTCCTTGACACGCGCCCAGGAAGTGTAGGTGCCGCGATGGTTTTCAAAATACATTTCACCTTTGACCGTGCGGACCTTGTCCAGCGGCTCAGTTTCACGGACGCTGTCAAAATATTCGGTGATGGTGGCCAGCTCCGCGCTGGCGCCGTTGATTGCGCTTGTGCCGCTGGTATTGATAACTTCCGCATACTCGTTGTTGTAAGGGCCACCGCCGTGGTCACCGTTGCCGAACATGCCTAACGCCTTTTTCACGCCGGTTTCCTTGCCGGTCTGGTTGTTGCGCTTCATGGCATTAAGCATGGCGTTACTTTCGTATTTACTGACATAATCACGCATCGGTGCGTAAGCGAGGACTTCCGATCCGTCGATGGACTGCCACTTAAAGATATCGGAGTCGCGCTGCACGTTCTGCTGCTGCCAGTTGAGCTTTGTGGTGACGAAATTATCCATGCCGGACTTTTTCAAAATCTGCGGGAACTGGCCGTTGAAGCCGAAGGTGTCCGGCACATAGCCGACGGTGCTCATCTGGTTGAATTCATTGAGGAAGAAATGCTGGCCCTCCAGGCTCTGGCGGACGAGCGCTTCGCCGCTGGGAAGGTTGAGGTCCGGCTCTACGACCTGGCCACCGGGGTTGTCCCACTGGCCTTTGGCAATGAGTTCCTTGACGTCCTCGTACATCTCCGGATAATACTCTTTGGTCCACTCATAGTGTTTGGAGGCGGACATGCTGAATTTATATTTTTCGTTGCTCTTCAAATTATCGATTGCACGCTTAAATGTTTCACTGATGACATCACGGGCGGTGTCTTCGAATGGCCATTCCCAGGCGGTGTCGATATGTGCGTTCGGAACCAGGTACATGGTCCAGCTGCTGTCGATCTGCGCGTTGGAAGGCGCGTTTTCATTGGGGCCCGCCAACATGGTGGTCGGCGCGGCGGCAGAAACCGCCAACATGGCGGCCAGCATCAGGGAAACAGTTTTTCTGAGATTTTTCCTTTTCATACTTCTCTCCTTCTTTTGGCGGCGCGCTGTTGCGCCCCGCGAATTTTTTAATGCATGAATCGCCAGATTTTTGCCTCTGAACGCAACAAAATGGTTGTCTGTCAGGTGAACCGCGAAGCGCTCGGAGGCCGGGAAAACGCAACTGTTTTTATCAGGAAACTGCGGTTATGTAAAGTTGGGTATCCCTCCTTTGCCGGTCAACTTGTCCGGGACGAAATCGAAATGCGGCCCGTGGTGTAAGCCGCGTTTCAACGTCCGTTTGCTCATTGCATCATATTCTGAAAACGTCCCTGACGGGCGTTTAATCAGCCGTTATTCTGCGTATCCAACACTGCTCACATAGTCGGCCCATTTCTGCCCGTTTTCCAGGGAGTTCAGCTCCGCTTTTACGCCGGCGGCGCCGGGGTCTTCAATGCCGCACAGGTCGGCGCGCAGGGCGTTTTGCATCAGGAGCAGGTAGAGCGTCTCGGAATAATCCTTTACAATGGTTTCCATCTCCGGACTGGAGAAGGACAGGCTCCGTTCTGCAATCTCTTTATGCAAAACGTCCGTGTTAATCAAAAATACGGGATCGTAGGGATAATCGACATACTGTTTCTCATAAAGCTCAGAGAGCAGATCTTCATAGGAGGAGAGCAGTTCTACGGTGCTTTCCTGATTGATCGCCTGCGCGGAAAAATCCCAGTAGTTGGGAATATAAGAGCTGCCGGAGAAATAGGCGCGTACGGCCATCTCATCCTTGCCGAGCAGGTCCTTCATCAGTTTGGAAACGTTGACGTCCTGGCGGGGCGTTTGCTCCTGCAAATAGCGGAGCAGCGCGTTCGGTTCGTTTTGTCCGGCATATTTTTCGATGGTGTGCAGGATCAGCGGTACCTTGACGGTGTAATAAAAATCCTGCTGCGCGTTGACCATGCTGTCCTCCATGTCGGAAGAGAGGGACGCCAGGATGGGGTCTTTCAGGGAGAAGAACAGGTATTTCATATATTTTCGGTTCATATCGTCCTGCACTTCGATGCCGTAGCGTTCCTTGAGTTCCAGCGGCAGTGCGTTCGCTGAGTCGTCCAAGTAGTAGTTCTCCAATCCCTTATACAACCACTGGTTCGGCATAAAGTGCAGGTTGCGCGCGTAAATTTTGCTGTCAAAAAAGGCGTGATAAATTGTGCGCGACATCGTCTGGCACTCGCCGGGGGTGAGCATGGAGAGGGAAATCGCCGCGCTTTTTCCGCCGACGCCGCCCAGAATCACGCTTTCGCCGTCCTCAGCGCTGCGAAGCAGTACCAGGGGCATATCATCGAGGCCTCCCCCGAAGACGCCCGCGTAATAGTTGCAGAAGGAAACGACCGTGCTCAGGTCGTTGACGTCCGCGCTGTTGTCGATGGATTTGTCCAGATACAGGGTCCCGGTTCCACCGGCGGCGGACAGGTTTAAGGGTTCAAAGCTGCCGAAGCAGAAGCTGGAATTGCTGATGTCATAGAAGTCGTACCAGGTGGGCTTGTCCAGCTGGAAGGACGCATCCGTTCCGTTGGTTTCTGCAAACGGCATAATGGCGTTCCAGCCGGGGTGATTCAGCAGCCGAAATGATACGCGGCTGATATAGCGGTCCATATAAGGGGCGTTGTCGCCGTCGAACCACGGAATCATCAGGACCTTTTTGCCCTGAAAGACCATCAGGTCCTCATACAAATTGCCTTCCACCTGGAAGTCTTCTCCGTTGCCTTCGCCCAGCTTGACGTCGTAGGTAAAGAGAACGGTTTCGCAGCCTTCGGGCAGCGGGCCGATTTCCCAGACGCTGCCCAGATCGTTCAATGTGAGTTCCGCTCCGTCTTCGCCGGTGCATTTCGGTTTGGAGCCGTCCACCGCGCTCGCGTCCAGATAAAGAGTGCGGTCATCAGAGAGCTTTTCAGGCGTCAGTTGAATGGTGACGGACGCCAGTTTTCCAGAAAAGTCGACCGGCTCCACGGTGTAATCCACCGCAAACTGGGAGATCGCCGGGTCTATGTACTGAGATGCGCTTACCTGGCTGCACCACATGCCAAAGGAAACTGCGGCAACGATCAATAACGCCAAAAAGCCGCCGATCCAATATTGTCTTTTCAAAATATCCACCTCCAGAAAATGGACCTGTGCATGTTTCATAAAAATGGTTCCGCCGGAATCCCTGGCCGGAACCTGGCCCTTGCCAATATTATACAGGGAAAGGCAGGCAAAAAAGTAGGGGAGGTTTTTTTGATTGCAGGGGGGTTCCTTTGGAAGAAAAGACAATTTGCAAATGATATGTAGAAAAAAATTAATGATAGTATCCAGTTCGTAAATTTAGTTGACAAGGGGATGCCGGAAGAAGTATGATAAAAGCACCTTGATAAATGGAGCGGAAATGGATGAAAAAATGGAAGAAATGGGCGCTTTGCGCGGGAATATGCGTTTTGGTGATTTTGCTGGGCGGTGCGGCAGTATTTCTGGCGGTTGACCGGGGATATGGAATGGAATTTACCGTGTCCGCCCCCCAGGACAGACCTTACACGCTGGAGGTTACCTTAAAGCTGCGCAGCTCGTTTTTCTCCAGGGACAGACAGGTGGCGCTGTATACCGGCGATAAAGAGGTGACACTGCGGGATGTGGACGGCGGGGAAATACGCGAAACGGAGGATACGCTGGCGTGTTCACTGGGACGCGGAAAAGAAATCCAGTTGGTATACGATGTGCCGATCGGCGCGGAAGGCAAGCATGGACATCGCGGCGCGGTGACGGAGGACTACTGCGTATTTGACGGCGGGCAGGCGCTGCTGCTGCCGATGGAGTTCTATACGGATGGGTTCCCGGAGCAGGAGGTCGTTGTGAGCCGCCTCAGTGTTCGAATGGACTTGCGTGAAGGATGGACGGCTGTCCTTCCGTTTGAAGAGCTGACGGATCTGACCTGGATGGACGCTTACCATATAAACAACGATTGCTTTGCCATGGGCCGGTTTACATCGTGCGCATTGCCGGAGCAGGATACAGGGTTGCGCGTATACCGGCTGTCCGGGGCGGAAAATGACCTGTCCGGGCAGACGCTGGAGGGGATTGCCGCGCTTGACAACTATTACCAGCAGAAATTTTCCAGGCAGGACAGGCCGTATCAGGCGATACTTTTGCCGGGCGGCGGCGAAGCGGTCATCGGCGGCGCGGGGGCCGGCTCCGTCTGCGCAACCTTTGATGAAACCAGCAAGCGGGATTGGGAGCTGTTGAGCCACCGGATGTTTCACGCGTATTTTGATACCGCGTTTCCCACACAGCGGTTCCACGCCGCGCCCCAGCTCTGGTTTTATGAAGGATTGGCCACCTATTATGAAAACCGGTCCGTGGCGTCGCTGCCGGAAGCCGTGCGCGCGGCGGCGGGCATTCAGCCGGAAACGCAGTTTGCCTCGCTGTTCAATCAGTACCTATATATAAAGGTAAAGGACCCGGCGCTGTTTTCGTTTGCACCGATGGATGAAGCGCGGATTTCCGAGTCCGAGGGGCGCAAGGAATTTCTGCATTATATCCAGGCGCCTCTGGTTGTCTGGATGGTGGGATCGCTCGCCGGGCGGGAAGACGCCGTGTTGCAGGAATTGACCGCTCAGTGGAGCCGTGGGGAAGTATTTGAGATGGAGCCGTTCCTGGTGCAGGTGTTGGGAAGCCAGGCGGGCGGTGTTTACAACAACTATTTTCAGTCGGACGCGCTTCTGCCGCTTTGGGAGCTCAAAACGCCGGGCATGACGGAAGAACAGATTCTGCGGGATTTAAACACAGTGGAGCAGATGCTCGCCAGTTGGATGACGCAGCAACTGGGGCAGTACCCCTGCGACGTGCTGGACCTTGAAACGGTGCAGCGGATTCAGAACAGGATGGAATTTCAGGAGGCCATTTTTGCCGATGCGGAGACGGAGGCGCAGATAAAGGCGTATTCTCCGGCGATCTGGTCGCTTCTCAAGGAATATGCTCTGCGGGCGCAGGTCTGCGGCGTGGAGTTTGACGAGCCCATGCTGCGCTATCACCTGCTGAGCGACAAAGAAAATCTGGAAAAATGGAATACCTGGCTGGAGGGATAAAAGGGGCCTTTAGCCGATTGAAAGCGGGCATGCCATATGGCATGCCCGCTTTGCTGTGGAAAATCTGGTGATTTTCTTGATGTAATAAAAAAACAACGGTGTCCTACCAGTTCCTGAATGTACTCTGGTTAATTCGGGAAAAGGATTTTTTGTTGCATTTAAAAGTAGAAAATCTGGCGATTTTCTTGATGTAATAAAAAATGTATGTGCAATATGGATAAAGATATTGACAACTGTTTGAAGGAATGATTTAATATAGTTAGCGTATTATTGGAAAAACTAGGAATCCGGCTAATTTAATTAGATGGATTGATAAGAAAGGAGGCCGTATGTAAGTTTCGGAACATTTCAATTGGATTTAGGAGAGGAGCGAGAAAATGAAAAAGAAAAAGTCAGAAAACAAGTTCTGGAGACGGTCCATTGCTGCTTTGTGCAGTGTCTGCTGTTTGGTATCCGCGTTACCGTTTGCGTCGGTGTCAGCGAAGGTGGAGGTTGGTTTTGCGGATCTTTCCCGTCAGACAGCCGCGGAAGGCGCCGTCCTGCTGAAGAATGAGGGGCAGACGCTGCCTGTAAAAGCGGATGAGACGGTTTCGGTTTTCGGTCGTATTCAAATCAACTATTTCAAGAGCGGCACCGGTTCTGGCGGTAAAGTAAACGTGGACCATGTGACAAACATCCTTGAAGGCTTCCGTAAAAATCCAAGAATTCATATTAATGAAGATTTAGCGAAGGTTTATGAGGATTGGGTCGAAAAGAACCCGCCCGTAGGAATCGGCGACTGGACGGAACCCTGGAGTCAGGCGGAAATGCCCGTAACTGAAGAGCTGGCAGCGGACGCCGCTTCCAAATCTGATAAGGCGATTGTCGTTCTCGGCCGTACCGCGGGCGAGAGCAAGGACGCCAGCAACACAAAGGGCAGCTTCCTCCTGACCGACGATGAGCGCGACATGATCCAAAAGGTTACTGCCCAGTTCGATCGTGTGGCAGTACTGCTGAATGTCGGCAACGTGATCGACATGAGCTGGGTGGATGAACTCGGCGTGGAATCCGTTATGTATGTATGGCACGGCGGTATGGAGGGCGGCAAGGCCGTCGCGGACGTCGTCAGCGGCGATGTACCTGCCTCCGGCAAGCTGAGCGACACCATTGCGAGATCGTATGCGGACTATCCGTCTGCCAACAGCTTTGGAAACAACGCATACAACAACTATACCGAAGATATTTATGTAGGGTACCGCTACTTTGAAACCTTTGCGCAGGACAAGGTGCTGTATCCCTTCGGTTTCGGCCTGAGCTACACGGAATTTACGGTGGATACAAAGTCCGTGGAGGAAAAGGACGGCAAAATTGAAGTCACGGTGGACGTGACGAACACCGGCGACTATAAGGGCAAACAAGTGGTTGAAGTCTATTACGGCGCGCCGCAGGGCAAGCTGGGCAAGGCTGTCAAATCTCTGGCCGGCTTTGCAAAGACCGGCCTGCTGCAGCCCGGAGATTCCCAGGAGATGACGATTTCCTACGACGTCGATAACATGGCTTCCTACGACGACGCTGGCAAAACCGGACATAAATCCGCCTATGTCATGGAGGCGGGCAATTATCCCGTCTATGTGGGAACTTCCGTACGCGACTGCGAAGCGGTTTATACCCACGAGGAGCCGGAACTCCGCGTAGTGGAGCAGCTGGAAGAGATCATGGCGGTGGAGCCGGACAAGGCGTTTGACCGTATGACCGCTTCCGAAGGGGAGAACGGCGAAATTGTCAAAGGCACGGAGAAGGTTCCCACCCGTACGGTGGACGTTAAGGAACGCATCCAGGAGCGTTTGCCCGAAACGATTGAAATGACGGGCGATAAAGGGTATTCGCTTTTGGACGTTTACAACAATACTGTCACCATGGAACAGTTTGTAGCGCAGCTTCCGCTGGCGGATGTTGCGTACCTGTGCCGCGGCGAAGGAATGAACAGCCCGAAGGTCACCCCGGGTACAGCTTCTGCGTTCGGCGGCCTCACCGCGAGCCTGAAGAGCTTCGGCATCCCGATCGGCTGCTGTGCCGACGGCCCATCCGGTATCCGCATGGACGACGGCGAGCTTGCGACCGCGATGCCCATTGGAACGCTGATGGCCTGCACCTGGAACACCGATCTGGTGGAAAAGCTGCACAACTATTACGGCAAGGAACTGCTGCTCAACGAGGTTGACGTCACGTTGGGACCGGGCATGAATATTCACCGCAACCCGCTTTGCGGCCGTAACTTTGAATATTTCTCCGAGGACCCGTTGCTCAGCGGTATGACCGGCGCGGCGGTGACCCGCGGCGTACAGAAGAGCGGCGCTGTGGTTTCGGCAAAGCATTTTGTGGCCAACAACCAGGAACAAAACCGCAACAACAACGATTCCCGCGTGTCGGAGCGCGCCCTGCGTGAGATTTATCTGAAGGGCTATGAAATTCTGGTGCGCGACGCGAACCCCGGCACGATCATGACCTCTTATAATAAGATCAACGGCATTTGGGCTTCTTCCAACTATGACCTGTGCACAACCGCCCTGCGCAAGGAGTGGGGCTTTGAAAATATGGTCATGACCGACTGGTGGGCAAACCAGAACGAAGAGGGCCTGCTCCGGCAGGAGGCCGCGATGGTCCGCGCGCAGAACGACGTCGCGATGCCGGTTGCGGATGAAGCCGATTCCATTGTCAATGCGGTCAACGCCGGCGTCCTGACGCTCGGCGAGGTGCAGCGCAGCGCGATCAACGTGCTGAACTGCCTGATCAAATCTCCCTCTTTTGCACGTATGCACAATCTGGACTATGAAAGCACCTATCAGCCGGGCGAGCGCTGGTTCAGCGTGGAAAAGAGCGAGCCGGGCGATCCGATGATCAGCAGCCTGAAGGTCGGCGGACGCAGCATCGCCGTTTTCAATTCGCTGGTGCTTGACTATGAAGTATATACCAAACTGAGCGACGGCGCTGAGATTCCGGAAATCTCTGTTGAAGCGCCGGCCGGCGTGGACGTTAAAGTAGTCCAGGCTACGCAGGAAAGCCCCATTGCAGTCATCTATGCCAACGAGGGCATGGAAGAACGCATTTACAAGGTCATCTTTACAGATGAAGCCGGTTTGCCGCCGGTATTTGACAACCCGACCTACGCATACGCCGATGATATCCAGGTAAACGGCGAATCCCTGCAGGACTTTGAATCCACGATTACCGCCTATTCTGTATTGGTGGAAGATCTGGAGGCAGTGCCGGAGATCACCGCGGACGTACCGGACGGCGTTTCCTACAGCGTTTCCTATGACGCGGTTAACAAGGTTGCGACCATCCTCTGCGAAAGTGCGGATCAGGCGATGAAGTACACGGTCCGGATGTCCCAGGGACCGCGCAGCGATGAGTTCGATGGGCCGGAACTGAACAGCTTCTGGACCTTGCACCGTCCGAACCCGGATACATTTAAAATGGAAGACGGCGCGCTCTGCATCACCACAGAGGTGGGCGATCTTTATCAGACGAACGACAATCTGAGGAACTACGTTACCCAGTCTGCCGCGGGCAACTGGGATGCGTATACAAAGGTTACCTTTGATAAGAAACCTTACCGCGAATATCAGGAAATCGGCATGATCGCCATGCAGGATGAGAACAACTATATTACCTTGCGCATGGAGTTTAACAATTCCACCAGCAGCCAGAGACCCGGTGCGAATATGTTTATTTCGCAGGAGAGCTCCGGTTCGCATTCACAGCTGGTAGCAAACGCCGATCTGGCCGACATGTTCTCGGATGAGAACAATACCATGTACCTGAAGCTCTCCAAGCGCGGCAACGTCTATACCGGCGCGGTCAGCGCGGACGGCGAAACCTATCACGATATGGGCGTGCGTGCGACCGCCAACTATACGGATCCGAAGATTGGCCTGCTGGCCTCCGACGGTTCCAAGGCGGGCGGCAACATCACCGCAAAATTTGACTATCTCCGCTTCGATACCAGCATGGAAGCGAAGTACATCCAGGTTGGCAGCGAAGAGACCAAGATCAAGGCCGCGGAAGATTTTGCAAGCATTTCCTCCACCATGCGCGGAGAAAACTGCAGCGATACCGACGGCGGCCAGAACCTGGGCTATTGCGACAAGGGCGAATACGCCATTTACAACATTGAGATTCTGGAATCCGGCTACTATGATATTGCAGCCCGCGTTTCCAGCGGTCAGGATGAGCTGGTGCAGTCCTCCTTTGCAATGCAGATCAAGGGCAACACCATTGCTTCCTTTACCACAAGCGGAACCGGCGGCTGGCAGAAGTGGGTTACCAAGGAAGGCCCGCGCGTGTATCTGGAGGCCGGCAAGTATAAGATCAAGGTCCTGATGACGACCGGCGGCCTGAACCTCAACTGGTTCACCTTCACGCAGAACAATGGACCGAAGGAAGAGCATGCGCTCAACGTGACCTTCAACACCGCGGCGCAGTTGACGGTGGACGGTGAAGACACCCGCCTGGCGAATCTGGTCGGCAAGTATCAGGCGTCCGTCATGGATGGCGACAGCTACACCCTGCGCTTTGCTCCCAGAGTAGAGGGCAGAGAGTTCTCCGCAATCACGGTCAATGGCAAGGCGGTCGTCTTTGATAAGGACACCGATACGCTGGGTTACGATTATACTGGTAAGATGGGTATGCTGGATCAGAATGTCAGCTTTGCCTTTACCATCGTCAACAAGCAGGTCCTGTATACGGTTCTGGAGCAGGCGGCGGAGCTTGCGGAAGGGCCGGAGTATGCAGCTGCAGTAGAGACGGTACAGAAGAAGTTTGATGCTGCCCTGGAAGCGGCGCAGGCCGTTGCGGACGATAAGACCGCCAGCCAGGAAGCAATTGACAACGCCTGGATCGATCTGATCGACGCGTTCCACTATCTCAGCTTTGCGGCGGGCGATACCACAGAGCTGGAGAAGCTGATTATTACCGCAGAAAACCTGACCGAAGAGGATTACACCTCCGAAACCTGGGCCGTGCTGGTTGAGAAGCTGGCCGATGCGAAGGAAGTGGCTGCAGAAGATGAACCGCTCGCAGCCGAAGTGGAAAATGCCTATCATGAGCTGCACGATGCGATTGAAAACCTTGAGTATCAAAAGAACGACCTGAGCGAACTGCTTGAGGTGATCGCACGCGCGGAGATCATCGTTCCGAAGCTGGAAAAAGAGTATCTGGAAGCCGGCCAGGAAGAGTTCCTCGCCGCTTTGGCAGAAGCCAAGGAAATCACGGCTGAGAATACACCGACTGAAATTAAGGCAGCGACGGATAAACTGCTCGAAGCGATGTCTGCTCTTCGTCTCATCCCGGATAAGACCAAGCTTCAGGAGGACGTCACCGCGGCGCAGGCCATCGATACCAGCAAGTATACGGAAGAGTCCGTAAAGGTCTTTGAGAAATCTTTGGCCAATGCTCTTGCGGCTCTGTACAGCGATACAGTTGGACAGAAAGAGGTTGACGCCGCTGATACGGAACTGGTCGCTTCTGTCAAAGCACTGGAGCTGAAGGATGCGCCGAAGCCGAACAACAGCGGCAAGGGCAGCACCAGCAAAGTGCAGGATAACAGTTACGGTTCCTCCGGAGTGATCGGCGCGGCTGGCAATGTGCAGGCGGCAGCGGCATATGTCCGTTCCGACACGACCGTGGACTTCCGGGTCAGAAGAGGCGCAGCATACTGCTTTAAGATGACGGTTGTCAACGGTGACACACTCACTCCGAGCTTTACAGTCGGAAACAAAGATGTTTTGAAGACTCAGTTTGTAGCGAAGATCGGCAACGAGTATTACTTCCGCGTATGGGCGGTTGGCGCGCCGGGCACAAGTACAGGCGTGTACACTACCCTGCCGGGGGCTGCTGCTGTCAAGCACTGCACGGTGACGATTGGCTGATGCAGATGTTCGGGACGGTCTATGTCCGCGGATAACGCAATGTATTCGGGTCTCTTTATTCTTCGGTAGTCCGGTTGCGGAAATATTCGCAGCAGAAAGATAACGTGAGAAGAGACATACAATTTGTACTAAAATGATAAAAAACACCGTCCGTCGCGATTGCGGCGGACGGTGTTTTTTAAGCGTTTGAAATACCGTATATTACCATGGGCACGTTTAAAGGTCCTATGGTATAATAACCTCACGCCGTTAGCGGAAGCAGAGCTTCCGACGGCTGAAAAATGTGAAATCCTGCTGAATAAAAGATTAAAAAATCACGGTTTTGAAAAGGCCTGTTCTAAATCGGATATGATAGAATTGAGAAAAATATTGGAGGGATGCAAAGTGCTGGAAAACGGGAAAGAGGCATGTACCTGCAAATGGAAAAACTGTCCGCGCCATGGCGACTGCGTGGCCTGCATGGAGCATCATCAATCAGAGAAAAAGGGCGCTCCTTATTGTAAAAGACGGAAAAAGAAGAAGCTTTCCTCACAGGCGGAAGAGAAATAAAAGCGGCGGATTGAGCTGGAAGAACTTGCTGCTATGGGGTGTAATTTGATGAATGAGGAAATCCAAATAGGCTTTCCTCCAAAGTTTAGAAGACGAAGGAGATTCTATGAGACACGTTATTTTATATATTGCCATGAGTCTGGACGGGTACATCGCCGATACAGAAGGAGGCGTCGCCTGGCTCAGGGGAGATGGCTCAGATCCGGAGAACGAGGGAAGTTATGCCGCGTTCTATGATTCAATTGACACGGTGATTCTGGGCTATAAAACCTATCGTCAGATTGCCACGGAGCTGTCGCCGGATGGATGGATTTACAGCGATAAGAAAAGCTATGTGCTGACGCATAGGAACCTGGCGTCTACGGAGGAAATTACTTTTACGCAAAAGGAACCGTCGGAACTTTTGTCAGAGCTGAAAAACAACGGCGGCGGAAATATCTGGATCTGCGGCGGCGCGGAGATTGTAAACCAGCTTTTGGAATCGGACCAGATAGACCGGTACTGCATTTCCATTATTCCGACGATTCTTGGGGACGGCGTTCCGCTTTTTCATAAACACAGCGCAGAGTATAAGCTGCAATTGCTCTCAACCCGGCGGTATGACGGGATTGTCGACCTGGTTTACGAGCGCAGAATCCCTTAATGGCGGTTGACATGTTTGCCGATGGTTAGCTGGAATAGAAGGAGCGTTGCAAATGCATAATGGGGAGGAAATCCCTATTGATGTGAAAACACTTTTGTGATTGATGACAGATCGTAAAATACCTTTGAAATGAATGGTCAGTTAAACCCAAAGACATTTTCTGTTTCAGTTATAAAATTGGCGTCCATGATCGAAAATAAATAGAGCGCATTGCTGATTAAAGCAATGCGCTCTATGTTTTTGTTATGCTTTATGCCACCGTAACGGTGCAGTATTTTACCGGCTGCTGACCGGGCAATGTTGCGTAAACGCCGGTGCTTCCTTTGGAAATTCCCTTGACCGTGAGCAGGTAAGAACCGTTGCGCAGGGTCAGTCCGGCTGTTGCCAAAACGCTGCCGTTTCCCGTGGTAAACTGCGGAGTCCCGATATTCCCCTTGGGCGTAAACAGGAAGGTATACAAGTTTCCGGTTTTAACGGTGAACGGCGCGGTGGTATCGCAGATCAGGCTGGAGGACGACGGCGTACCGGAGGAAGCCGCCTTGTTGCCAGTCGCCTGGAAACTGCATGCGGAACCGTCCGCTGCGGTGGTGGTAATCACTGCGGCGCCCTGTCCTACATTGTTGATCTGGAAGATGTAGCCGTCGGAATCCTTTTTGCCGAACTGGACGGAGACGACCGCCGGGTTGGAGGAAACCGCCGTAGGTGCCGTTGCACTGGTGGTATATACCTTATAGTAGTACGCGCTGTTGGAACCAAAAGTATAGGGGGACGTGGTATCACAGCGCAGTGCGGTCGGCGTACTGGAAGCGGATTTGTTTCCGGTAGCCTGGAAGCTGCAGGAAGAACCGTCCGCCGCGGTGGTGGTAATCACCGCCGTACCCTGTCCCACGTTGTTAATCTGGAAGATATAACCGTCGGAATCCTTTTTGCCGAACTGGACGGAAACGACCGCCGGGTTGGAGGAAACCGCCGTAGGCGCTGTGGCGCTGGTGGTGTATACCTTATAATAGTACGCGCTGTTGGAACCGAAGGTATAGGGAGTGGTGGTATCACAGCGCAGCGCGGTCGGCGTACTGGAAGCAGATTTATTTCCGGTAGCCTGGAAGCTGCAGGAAGAACCGTCCGCCGCGGTGGTAGTGATGACCGCCGTGCCTTGTCCTACATTGTTGATCTGGAAGATATAGCCGTCGGAATCCTTCTTGCCGAACTGGACGGAAACGACCGCCGGATTGGAGGAAACCGCCGTAGGCGCTGTGGCACTGGCAGTGTATACTTTATAGTAGTATGCGCTGTTGGAACCAAATACATAGGGGGAATTGGTGTCGCAGCGCAATGTTGTGGCAGTACTCTTTGTGCCGGTAACCGGGAAGCTGACGGACGCCCCGTCCGCCGCAGTAGTGGTAATGACCGCCGACCCTTGTCCCACGTTGTTAATCTGGAAGATGTAGCCGTCGCTGACCTTTTTGCCGAAGGTAACCGTTGCAACGGTTGGATCGGAAGATGCCGCGGTGGGAACGGTGTTGCTTGTTGTAAACACTTTGTAATAATACACATCGCTGTTACTAAAAGTATAGGATGTTGTGTCGCATTTAAGGGATGGCGTGCTCGGGGTGCTGGGATCGACCGGCGTTCCGGATTTGGAATAATCCTTAAAAGAATAGTTCAAATCGACGTTGCCATCCACACCGGGCAGCGTTCCATACGCATACTGCCAAATGGTGTAGGCTTTGTCGAAATTGGGGACATCCTTGCCCCAGCTTGCCACCCAACGGTCGTACTTGTCCAGCCGCGGGCTTGCAAGATTGGAGTTGAAGATGCTGACGGAGCTGTAGATGCCGGTGCGGTAGCCTGCTTCTTCCATCCGGGTGCAAAAGGCTTCCACTACGTCGGCCATCAGCTCCTTGTCCATGGTGCGGTGTACCGTATCCTCAATATCATAGAAAACAGGGTAATCCAGACTGCGTCCGTTGAGAATGCTCAGGCAGAAATTGGCCTCCGCGATCGCGTCTTCCACGTTTTCCGCATAGCTGTAGTGGTAAACGCCGACCTTGATGCCGTTCCGTGTTGCACCGTCGTAGTTGGTTGTAAAATAAGCGTCGGTCTGCACCTCCGGAGCGGTTTTGCCATAGCCGGTGCGGATCAATGCAAAATCGGTGCCCTGTGCGGCGATGGTGCTCCAGTTCACGGTTTTCTGCCAGGCGGATACGTCGATGCCTTTGAGGATTACGTGAACATAACAGGTGACGCTTTGCCCGGAACTGTTGGTGGCGGTGACCGCCGTGGTGCCGAGCTGCTTGCCCGTGACCATACCGTTGCTGACGGAAGCGATGCTGGGGTTGCTGACCGTCCATGTGGCGTTCATGATCGGTAAGCCGTATTCATACGCGGTGACCATAGCGCTTTCCCCGATTTTAACCGCCAGGGAGGTGTTGTCAATGGTAAACGTGTTACTGGCCGCATAGGCAGTAGGCATGTCGGCGTTGTCGTCTGCAAAGGCAACCGCGCCGCCGCAGACGACAAGCGTCAGGACCAGTAATAAGGAGACCAATCGTTTCAATATTTATCCTCCGGATATGCGGATACGCCACAAAAGTATGCCAGGAGAGCTGCCGTGAGTACAAACCAGATTGCTTTGATAATTTTATTCATTACTTAATCCTCCTTTTGTCCGCACATAAGCCGGGCCGCATCCGGTATGATGGGGACCGCCGGTCAATGATAAGACCGGACGATATTTATGGTTTGATTATATGGGAATTCCTAAGTTATGTCAAGTTCTGACACGGTGTTTCGAAAGGAAAAAAGCGGGAAACATTCGGCTTTTTACGGTGTATTTCCGCCGGTGTGCGCTCGCAGCAGACCCAGGCAATAGGCGCGGTAGTGCTGGAATTCTGAATCCTCCGGACATATTTGCAAAACGAACGACACTTTTCCCAGTAATTGGCGCAGGTATCGTTCCGGCTGGCCTGCGTCCTCCGTCCGCCCCAAATGCAGAAGATGCTCCCGCAAGCCGAAGCGGCGGATGTAATAGATCTGCTGGCGCAAGTTGCGGCGGTAAGAGCGGCTTGCCTGAGGCGTCTCGTTGACTGTAACGCCGGTCACGCTTTTCCGGCATCCGCGTCCCGCAAGGACAGTTTTTTCTTCGTTCAGGGTGAAGCCGTATTCCGCCAGCAGGCGGCGGACAAAACGAATCAGCGCTCCCGGATGAAAACAGCCGGAGAAGGTCATATCGTCGCTGTAGCGGGTATATTGAATGCTCCGCTTTTTGCAATACGCGGCAATCCTGCAGTCCAGCGGGTAAAAGACCAGATTGGAGAGGACGGGGCTGGAGGGCGCGCCCTGCGGCAAAACGCCGTTCAGCGTGCAGAACTGCGCCAGATAAAAGCTGAGCACGCTGTTGTAGTTGCGCGATTCGCGGCAGCCGCGCGGGTAGGCTTTACAGTGCCGGCCAACCTCCGGGTTCCGGCGCAGGGCATTGTCAATCGCGTGAAAAACAGCGGGAAAACGGATGCTGCCAAAGAAGTCCCGGATATCCAGCTTGACCAGCAGCTCGCGGCCCGTATGGGGGACGGCGTTTTCCAGAATGGAATACCCGGTCCGATAGGCGGTAGCACAGGATGAAACGTCGCCTTTGGCCAGCAGTGCGGCGGCGGTCCGCTGGATTTGCTTCAGTCCGGAGGACGGAGCCAGAATACGCCGTGCACCGCCATGCTTTTTTGGAATCCAGCATTCCTGATAGCTCTTACGGCGCTTACGGTTGTCGGCGTAGGCGGCGAGCTGATGGATGTTTTTCCGGAATTGCTCCGGTGGGAGACCGGGGTAGACTGCGCGGCAGAAATCCTCCAGTGTGCGCAGCATACAATCCCCTCCCTATCATATGTTAAGTGGTGACGGGACAATACAAAAAGCTTCATTCAGAAATGCAACCGCAGCCGTGTCTGTTGATACACGCAGTGTATCCGGAACACGGCGAGGCTTGTTTTTCTCCCGGTATCGGGAATGGCTGTCCGGTCCGGCGACTCGCCGGGCTGCCGCATGAGAGGCGGAAGACGCTATTGCCCCGTCAACCGTACTGTAGCACATTCTGATTAAGAAATCCAGATCATGCCCGTGAATTCTAGAAAAATATGTCCAATCAAAAAATATCTTGTAAAAATAATCTAAAATGTTCAAAACAACTGGAAAATATTAAATGACAATGCTATAATACGAATGAATTGACTCATTGAATAGAAGGTTAGACGGATATTTTGGAAAGGAGTGACTTTGGGGAGATCGGTTGGCGGGAAAAAGTCCCGCGTTTGGCGAGTTGTAAAAAGAAAAAAACTGCTTCATTTGGAGCGGAACAGGAGGAGAAAATGAAAAAAAGAAATGCACTTCGCTCTGCAATTGCGCTGATTTTGGCGGCGCAGATGGCGATGGCCAGCGGAGCAACGGTTATGGCGCAGACGGAGGATCCGGCCGCACTGCTGGAGGCCGCCGCCATGGAACAGGTGGAAGATGCGGCCGACCCGGAAGCGGAAACCATAGAACGCTATGTGAGCGATATGGAATATGTGAGCGCGCAGGTCGGTTGGCAGAGCCTGATGATCGACGAGGGGTACGAGGACCTGCCGCTTAAATTGCGTACAGAAGGCGGCGGAACCAAAGTATATGATAAGGGCCTGTGCGCGCATGCGGATTCTGAGGTGGTATATGACATTGAGGGACGCGGCGCTATGCGCTTTCAGTCCTATATCGGTGTCAACTACACGAAAACAAACGGTACGGTTATTTTTATCGTAAAAGCGGATGATGAGGAAATTTACCGCAGCAAAATGATGCGGGAGTCCGATGTACAAGAGTTTCTGGATTTGGAAATTCCCGAAGGAACCAAACTTCTGACGTTGATTACCGATAAGGCGGATGGCAGCAACAACTCCGACCACAGCGTCTGGGCGGATGCAAAAGTGGTTTTTGACGCGTCCGTACAGAAGGATCTGCGTATGGTCACCGCATCTGCGGACAAGACGCTGCTGGAGGTTGGTGACGAAGCAAAGCTCAGCCTGAGCGGCTCGCTTGTCGACGATTCCAAAGCGGACCTCTCCAAAGCGGACGTCGTCTACACCAGCAGCGACGACAGTATTGCGGAGGTGAATGACAAGGGCGTTGTCACCGGCTTGGCGAACGGCCTGGCGACCATTACCTGCGAGGTAACGCTTGAAGGCATCACGAAAACCGCGGAAGTCAATTTTATCATCGGCTCCGAAGTGGAAGGCAGGGTGTGGTCCATTGCCTCTCCGGATGGAAAGACCGGTGCGGTCTTCATGCTGGACGATCATGGAAAGCTCGCCTATTCCGCGCAGCAGGACGGACAATCCATTTTGGATTTCTCCGCAATGGGCATGACTACCAGCGTTGCGGACTTTACAGAGGGCCTGACGTTTGTCGGTGTGACAGAGTCCAAAGAGGTGGACGAGACCTATACCGTCCATGCCCGCAAGCTGGATGAGTATAAGAACCATTATAATGAACGTGTGATTTCCTTTGAAAAGGACAGCGTCGGCTTTGACGTCACGATCCGCTCCTACGACGACGGCATGGCATTCCGCTATACCGTGCAGGCGGAAGACGGCGAAGAAATAGAAGTTCAGGACGAGGCTACCACTTTCCAGCTTCCGGCGAAATCCAAAGTCTGGTCGATGGCGTACGGCAGCGGGAACTTCTCTTACGAGTCCTTCTTCTATGAGAATACAGTGGAGTCCCTTGGCGGCAACCAGACCATGCCGCTCCTGTATGAGACGCCGGACGGCACCTTCGGTATGATTTCCGAGGCGGATATCGCCGGTTACATGGGCTCCATGGTTGTTGCGAAAAACGGCGTTCTAAAGGTAAGCGCCACCACACAACAGAGCGGCGACGCGGTGGTCACCGGAGCATTTGCTTTCCCGTGGCGCTTTGTCGTGGCGGGTGATCTGGGTACCATCAACGTCAATACCATGACGGAGAACCTGAGCCCCGATCCTGATTCGGAGATGGACTACTCCTGGGCGAAACCGGGCATTACCTCCTGGACCTGGCTGGTTGGTTACGCCGGCATGCAGAGCGATCCGAATGCGATTAAGAAATATCTGGACTTCTCCGCGGAGATGGGCTGGGATTATTTCATCATGGATGAGGGCTGGCAGCCCAGACCCGGCTCCGGACAGGGCGACGGCGGCCGCTATTGGGGCGAATACGACTGGTTCCCGGAAGTGCGCGACTATGCGGACGAAGTGGGCATCGGGCTGTTGGCGTGGGTACACTGCGACGACCTCAATACGCCGGAGAAACGGGCCGCGCGCCTGCCTAAATGGGCGGAGCTTGGCATCAAGGGCATCAAGGTGGACTTCTTCGACCGCGAGAATCAGGACAGGGTCCAGCTGATGGAGGACATTTACAAGGAATGCGCAGAGCTGGGATTGGTAGTCAATGCACACGGTGCGAATAAACCGACCGGCGAAGTGCGCACCTATCCGAATATCCTGACCCGTGAGGGCATCTATGGCCAGGAGATGGGCGACCTCAAGGCGGAGCAGTACACCATCATGCCGTTTACCCGCAATGCAGTCGGCCCGGCGGATGTGACGGAAACGGTCTATCCGCGCGGCTCTTCCACAACCATCGGCTTCCAGATGGCTGTTTCCGTGCTGTATACCAGCGGTCTGCACTGCTTTGCCAGCAGCGTAGAGGACTATCAGAGCAGCGGCGGTATTTCTTTCTTTAAAAACTTCCCGGCTGTTTGGGACGGCTATCATTTTATCGACGGCTACCCGGGCGAATATACCGCGCTCGCACGTAAGAGCGGCGAGGAATGGTATGCGGCGGCGATTTCCACCGATGCGCGCGACGCGAAATTCCCGCTCGATTTCCTGGATGAAGGACAGGAATATTATGCGTCGATCTATCGCGACGACGGAACCGATGCACGCTCCATGAAGATGGAATTCCAGAAGGTGACTTCAAAAGACACTTTGACGATTCCCGTGAAAAAGGGCGGCGGCTGTGCCGTTCGACTGAGTAAAGAGAAGCCCTCCGCGGCGGAAACGATCAAATTTGATCAGTCTGAGATGACGGTCGAACGCAATCGCAGTCAGCGGATCAATGCAACCATTACGCCGGAAAAACCGATGATCTCCAATTTGATTTGGGAGTCCAGCGATCCGGAAATCGTTTCTGTGGATGGAAACGGAACAGTTACCGGCCTGCGGCCCGGTACGGCGGTTGTCACTGCAAAATCTCCGGTGGATCCAAGCGTCAGCGATTCCTGCACCGTTACGGTAGAGCTGGAAAAATATACGCTTGACCGGGATACATGGGAAATCCAGCGTGAAAGAAGCGAGCATATCTCCTACACCGGCCCGAATTCCCTTGTGCAGAATTCTCTGGCGGGCGACATCGACGGCAACGCTGACCTCTCGGGCCTGCCGAAGAACATGATCGTGCAGTCCATTGGCAATAAGGACTTTACCACGACCGTGAAAGTGAGCGGTGGATTGGAAAAAGCATTCCAGACCATTTCTTTGACAGCGTTTGTCGACAATAAAAATGTCATTTCCATGATGAGAAGATACCACAGCAACTTTGGCGGCAACTGCTTTGAGTTGATGAAGTTTGAAAATGGATATGACGAAACCCCGGTTGCAATTGAAACCGATAAGGATGCCCCTGCATACTTGAAGTTGGAGCGCAAGGGCAATGTATTTACCGGCTATTACAGCTATGACGGAACCAACTGGACGAAGCTTCGTGAAGTAACAAGCTCCGGCGTTGCCAACGCAGCCGATGTCAAGATTGGCGTTTTTGCAACCAATGGCTCCAACAATAATGAAAACATCAGCATTACAGTGGAAGACTTTACCTACTATGAGAACGGTGAGGGCGAGGGTGCTGTGATCCCGTTTGCCGTCAGCACTGAAAAGTGCATCCTGGGCGTGTCGGAGCTGGAGAAGCTTGGCGTGTCTTCGGGCAAGGCATTTGAAAGTCTGAATCTGCCGAAGACCGTAAAAGTCACTTTGGCGGACGGCAGCGAGAAAGAGCTGGCTGTGACCTGGGAACCGGGCGATTATAACCCGAATGTTACCGGTACCTACACGCTGCAGGGCCGCTTTGTCCTGGCGGACGGCGTAATCAATCTGGTTGGCTATCAGCCCACGCTGGATGTAGTCGTATCGCAGGAGGACCGCAGCGTAATTGTCAATTACGGCAAGAACGTAACGCTGAAGGTGAACGGCGAAGAGCAGAAGCTGGCAGACCTGATCGGCAAGTACACCCAGAAGGACGTGGACAGCGGCACGGAACTGCAGTTGGCGTTCGCGCCGCGGCTTGAAAACGAAGTGTTCCGTTCCGTTTCTGTGAACGGCGCGGAGCCGGCGTTGGTCGGCGGCAGGGAATACCTGTACGACTTCACAATGGGCATGGATGCGGAAAACCTGCAGTTTGTCTTTGAGACGGTCAATAAGACCA
>NZ_JADPEG010000017.1 GCF_015667585.1 Clostridium sp. D33t1_170424_F3
GCAACGATTACTACTACAGAGTGTGGGCGACCGGCAAGCCGGGCGAGAGCACGGGCGTGTATACGACTCTGCCGGGCGATGCGGCGCGAAGACATTGTACGGTAACCATCGGCTGAATTCCTGAGCGAATCGGATAACGGCCTGAAGAAAAGAACCGCATTCTCAGTAAAAGCAATGGATACTGTCCCAAAAACGGACAGTGAAAAAGGGGCCTCCTGTTGTAGAATCGAACTACAACAGGAGGCCGCCTTTCATGCCGGGAGCGTATACAAGAACAGAGAATCCATGTTAGGAGGCGTTTGGCTGATAAACAGAGGGAGAATCAAACCGCAAAACAGCAAAAAGCGACAGACTGAAACTTAAGTAAATTAAAAAGCATCATACTTAAGAACAACAAATCATGACGAAAAGGCCGTTCCCCCAAAAGCATAACTGAGTATGTCAAGTTCTAAAATCTTGAATAAATTTGATTGAAAACGGCCTCGCTTCAGCCGAAATCAGGAGCAGGGACGTATCATTCGTCGCGATTCATTGACAAATGCTTTCTGTATTGTCTTCATTTGAAAAAATTCAACATTGCATAGAGGTCTCTGTCAGTGTCCGTATAACGCTGTGGATTGAAATGAGGGCCCTGAAGAAGATCGGAACAAGAATACCGTCAGCGTTTGCGCGGGCACTGTGAATTGAAATCAGCCCGATGGCGTTTACCCCACCTCGTTTGCAGTCAGCATACTCATTAACGCCGCAACATAGAAACCCCCGCTCCACATGTTTTTACACAATAGAGCGGGGATTCCATTATCTATCTGGCCAGCTGCATATTGGGATAGACCTTTTTTAAATAATCGTCTGTATAATGTTCATCCAGAAAAGCGGAAACCGGATTGCCGGCAGGGATCCCCAAATGGCGATTGGTCTGCCGGCGCACAGCTGCGGCGGATATCACGATGTCAAAAATCATAAATACGATCAGCACCCACGCAATTGCTTTTCCCGGCCGGTTTGGAATTTTTTCAATCAGGTTGGTCAGGAAGGGGAGGGTATGCGTCAAAAATATCAGCCCTAAAATACCCCAGCATACGGAATAAAAAACATTGGTCCGCCCGTGGACGTTCAGCGGGGAGTCGCTGTACTCCCAGGAGATAGTGCCGAAAAGTACTTGTTGCAGCAGTGAGCAGACGTACTCAAACGCGCCGCCGATGACCCCGCTTGCGATAAAGATAACAAAACTGCTGGAATGGCGGAACCGGTAGAGCAGCACGGTGAAGATAATGGCACCCATTCCGTATACCGGGCTGAACGGACCGTAAATCAGGCCCTGACGGCTTTCAAAAAATCCCAGCCGCAGGTAACACCACAGCATTTCCACACAATAGCCGACCACGCACCCGATGATAAAAATAAACGCGAGTTTATAGAAATTGAGTCCATGTGCAAAAGAATCTTTGCGGCCTTCCATTTGAGCACGGCCGTGTACTTTTTCTTCATTCGCTCTAAAACGTTTCATGAAGCACCTCTTTCTGCGTCAATCTTCCAAAATCCAATATGAAATCCATCATAGCATAAATGCAATGCGGTTGCAAAGCATGCGAAGAATTAAGTGCAGCGGATCATAAGCAGCTCGGAATTGGCTGTTGGGGAATCGAAAAATGAAAGAACAGGTCGCATTGACGAAATAAAACAAATATATTTTTTTCATATGTAAAATATTTGTTGACTTCACAGAGAGAATGCGGTATGATATAGAAGTCATAAAAAACGTAGGTTTCATGAGGTGTTTGGTTTGGCGGAAGAAATCCATATGCGGTCGTTGGAAGGGTATACGGACGGCCAGCTGGTTTCTCTCATGAAGAACGGAAATTCCGATGCGTTTCTGGAGTTGACAACCCGCTATATGTCTTTAATCAGGGCAAAAGCGGCGCCGTTTCACAGCACGATGCTGGAGGCTGACGATCTGTGTCAGGAGGGTCTGATGGGCCTGCTGGATGCAGCGCGGAGCTATCAGGAAGATGGCGGGGCAAGTTTCCGCACCTATGCGGGGGTTTGTGTTGGCAACCGGATTATTATGGCATACCGGTGGGCTGCCGGGAGAAAGAACCTTCCTTTAAATAACTTCGTATCTCTCAGTGAGAAGGGCGGAGTGGAGGAAATTTCTTTACGGGCGGCGGATAATCCGGAAGAAGAGCTGATGGATCATGAGCGGTTTCAACTGCTCAAGCAGTACATCGGTCGAAACTTATCTAAAATGGAACACCAGGTGCTTATGCTTTATTTGGGCGGTTACAGTTATCATGAGATTGCCGAATCTCTTCACATTACCTCAAAAGCTGCAGATAACGCCCTGCAACGTGTGCGCCGCAAATTGAAAGAACCGTTTTAGTTAGTCCATATGCCCAGCTCAAGAGGAGCGTTGTTCATTACAAAGGCGCGGTGCAAATCCGGCAAGGGCAAATATCTATAATCTGAAGCGAGGTATATCAAATGTACGAAGACAAGACTCTCATCTGCAAAGAATGTGGCGCTGAATTCGTTTTCACCGCTGGCGAACAGGAATTCTATGCTTCCAAGGGATTCGTTAACGAGCCCCAGAGATGCAAATCCTGCCGTGATGCCCGTAAGAATGCTGCTAAACCTGAGCGCGAAATGTACACTGCTACTTGCGCCAGCTGCGGCTGTGAGGCAAAGGTTCCCTTTAAGCCCCGTGAAGACCGTCCTGTATATTGCAGCGAGTGCTTTGCAAAGATGAGGGAAGAATAATATAATTCTTTACGTATGAGACGCAGGTGCTCCGGAGCGATCCGGAGCACCTTTCTTTATATTTATGCGGCATAGAGTCGTTTCATTTGTAAATTTATGTCCGTTCTTCGTATTGCATTCTATCTGGCTGGGTATTATAATAAAAACATCAAATTATGCGGACGGAGGAACTTTTCATGGCTGCAATTACAAAAGAGACGATTATTGGGGATATCCTGGATATGGACAAGACTACGGCTCCTTTCTTTTTGGAAATGGGTATGCACTGCCTGGGATGTCCGGCTTCCCGTGGGGAATCCCTGGAGCAGGCCTGTATGGTGCATGGCGTCAATGTGGACGAAATGCTCCAAAAGCTGAACGCGCATCTGGCCGGCAAATAAATAGATCCTGTGTGCGCCGCCCGTCAACCTATTTGGCGGGCGGCAATTTCATTTTCTGAAGGAGGTACGGCAATGCCGCACCCACTGTTTTCATTAGGTGCCCGTCTGGCGCTCTGTGCTTCCATGGTGCGTCCCGGGATCAGGCTCGCGGATATTGGAACGGATCATGCGTATTTGCCGATCTGGCTGGCAAGACAGGGGATGGTTTCCCGCGCGATAGCGGCGGATGTGCGCCTGGACCCGCTTCGTTCCGCTGAACGCAATATCCGCAAGTACCATGTGGAGGATACGGTTTCCGCGCGGTTATCCGACGGCCTGAGTGTGATATTTCCCCATGAGGCGGACGACGTTGTAATGGCCGGCATGGGCGGAGAGCTGATGGTCCGTCTGATTGAAGCGGCTCCCTGGCTTCAAAATGGAGAAAAGCGATTGATTTTGCAGCCAATGACCTCCGCGGAGGATTTGCGCCGCTATCTTGAGCGGGAGGGATTTGCTGTTTTACAGGAAAAGACGGTTGAAGAGGACGGCCATGTGTACGTGGTGCTGCAGGCCATGTATGATCCGACGCAGGCCGGCGGCGGCCCGCTCTATCCTTATATTGGGAAGCTGCGGGCGGATACAGAAGCGGCGCGTGTCTACATAGCCAAATGTGCCGCGCGGCTGTCCAAAAAGGCGGACGGTATGGCGATTTCCGGCCAGGTACAGGAGGCGGCGCAATTGCGGGACGTTTTGCGCGGGTTGGATGCCTTGCTCGATCAGTCAAAAGGAGGATTACAATGATTACTGTCGGCGATTTTTATGATTTCATAGATGGATTTGCCCCGTTCCACACGGCGATGGGATTTGACAATCCCGGCCTGCTGGTGGGCGGGCGCGGCGCTTCCGTGCGGAAGGTTCTGTTTGCGCTGGATATCACGCCGGAGGTGGTGCATGAAGCGGTTGCGATGGACGCGCAGCTGATCGTCAGCCATCACCCGGTCATTTTTGAACCGCTGAAAAGCCTGGCGTTTGGTTCCGCCCCATATCTGCTGGCACAAAATGGAATTGCGGCGATCTGTGCGCATACCAATTTGGATATGGCACAGGGCGGCGTCAATACCTGCCTGGCAGAGCGGTTGCAGTTGAAAAACGTACGTATGCTGAAGGAATACGAGCACAGCGGCCTTCCGGAGGGGTTAATAGGGGAGACCGACCATCCCTATTCGCCGGAGGAATTCGCGGCATTTGTCAAACAGGCGCTGGGATGCGACGGCTTGAAATATACGGACGGCGGCCGGGAAATCACAGCGGTGGGCCTCTGCGGCGGCTCCGGCGCATATCTGTTTCCGGAGGCGGCGGCAAAGGGCGCGCAGGCGATGGTCACCGCGGATACCAAGCACAACCAGCTTCTGGAGGCAGAGGACATGGGGATGACGATTGTGGACGCGGGGCATTTTTATACGGAGGACGTGGTGATCCAGCCGTTGTTGGAGCGGATGCAGGTGGCTTTCCCGGGTGTGGAAATGATGAAATCCGTGCGGATGCACAGCCCGGCAAGATTCCTGTAACAGCCCGTCCCATACGAAAGGACTGATCAAATGGCTCTGGATGGAGCATTTTTAAGACATATTAAAAAAGAAATCGAAGAGGCGGCGATCGGCGCGCGCGTGGATAAAATTTATCAGCCCAACCGGGAAGAGATGGTTTTCGCACTGCGCACCCGTACCGATTCTTACAAGCTGCTGCTTTCTGCGCGCGCCAACAGTGCCCGCATTCATTTTACCCGCTTTGTACCGGAGAACCCAAAGGTGCCGCCCATGCTCTGCATGCTGCTGCGCAAGCGCCTGTCCGGGGCGAAGCTGGCTGCGGTGCGCCAGCCCGGGCTGGAACGTCTGCTGCTGCTGGATTTTGACGCGGTCAACGAGCTGGGGGACGAGGTGCGCCTCACGCTGGCGGTCGAGATCATGGGCCGCTACAGCAATATCATTCTGGTGGATGAAAACGGAAAGATTGTCGACGCCCTCAAACGCGTCGACGCGGAGATGTCTTCCGAACGGCTGGTGCTGCCGGGTTTAACTTATCTGTTGCCCCCGCCGCAAAACAAGCTCTGTCTGTTAGAGGTGGAGCCGCAGGCGGTTTTGGATCGACTGCGCGCATTGCCTGCCAATACGGCGCTTTCCAAGGCACTGCTTTCCGCCATGCAGGGCGTATCCCCGGTGGTCTGCCGGGAGATTGAGCATGTAACAGGGCGCGGCCTGGACTTGTGTACGCAGGATATGACGGAGGAGCAATGGGACCGGCTGCGCTTCTTTTTAAACCGCATGGCGGAGACTGTCCGGGACAGCGGTGGCACGCCGCATATAGTAACCAGCCTGGAGCACAAACCGATGGATTTTTCCTTTATGAATATCACGCAGTACGGCACCGCAGCGGTCGTCACCAGGCAGGAGAATTTTTCAGAACTGCTTGACGCCTTCTACGCGGGCAGGGACCGGTTGGAACGCATGCGGGCGCGTTCGCAGGATTTGCTGCGCGTACTGTCCAATGCGTCGGACCGCCTGAGCCGGAAAATCAACCTGCAGCGCGCGGAATTGGAGCGCTGTGCAGAACGCGACCATCTGCGCGTCTGCGGCGACCTGATCAGCGCCAGTATGTACCAGATTGAAAAAGGGCAGACCAGTGTAGAGCTGCAAAACTTTTACGATGAAGCCGCCCCGATGCTGAAAATCAACCTGGATCCGGCGCTGACGCCTGCCCAGAACGCGCAGAAATACTACAAAGCGTACCGCAAGGCGCGCACGGCGGAGGAAAAGCTGACGGAGCAGATCCGGCAGGCACAGCAGGAGCTGGAATATCTGGATACCGTATTTGAAGAGCTGAGCCGCGCGTTGGTGGAGCGCGATCTTTCTGAAATCCGCTTGGAGCTGGCGGAACAGGGATATATCCGCGCGCAGAAGGGCAAACAAAAGCCGCCCGCCGCCGCAGCTCCTTTGGAATTCACTTCCAGCGACGGCTTTCGCATTCTGGTAGGCCGCAATAACCGGCAGAACGACCGGCTGACGATGAAGGAAGCCAACAACAACGATCTGTGGCTGCACACCAAAAATATCCCAGGCTCCCATACGATCCTGGTGACGGAGGGGCGCGAGCCAAGCGAAACAGCCATCCGGGAAGCGGCGCTGCTGGCCGCTGCGCACAGCCGGGGCAGGGAGTCTTCCCAGGTCCCGGTGGATTACACACAGGTGCGCCATGTCAGCAAGCCTTCCGGAGCGAAGCCCGGCATGGTGATCTATGTCGATTACAATACCATCTATGTGACGCCGGACCGCGACTTTGTGGAGCATCTGAAGCAGGAAGAGGCCAAACGCCGCTGACGGCGGGGGTTCCTCTATTTGACAGGATTTGCGGGTAGATGCTATAATCACATTTATATCTGCGGCAAAAAAGCGGCGACACTGCGGACTGTTCTGGCGCACAGCGGCGCGGCGGTTTGCGGGAGAACGCATAGGAACTTGGAGGATACTTATGAGCAATCAGAGTGAAAGAACCGGCAACATACTGGAGAAGGCCGCCGATGTGGTTGCCGACCTGATGCAGACCATTTTTTTATTTCTTTTGAAACCCTTTGTGCCGCTTGCACGCAGGATGAGCGATAGGGTAAAGGGTTTTTTAATCAGCGCTTCCTTTTTTATCATGATGGTCATCATATATCTGGAACATACCAATATTACCAGCCTGATTTTGGGGGCGCTGCCCCTGCCGTCCATTGTTAAATACGTCTTTTTTGACCTGGTCTGCTGTGTGCTGATGGCGGTCATTGCGGTGGCGTCCATCCGGGGCCCCTTGCAGAAGAAG
The DNA here is from genome assembly GCF_015667585.1 of Clostridium sp. D33t1_170424_F3. Lineage (GTDB taxonomy): Bacteria > Bacillota > Clostridia > Oscillospirales > Acutalibacteraceae > Anaeromassilibacillus. The sequence continues at coordinate 6,972 of NZ_JADPEG010000017.1, forward strand.
CGCTGCAACGCGATGATGACGCTGCTTTGGACGGGTATGTGCGTGTTCTTTTTGGTTTCCGCGATCTATACGTCCCTGGACTGGGCGGCGATCACCATCATCTTTGCGTTTGTGTTTCCCTGTGTTTTCTTTATTTGGAATAACCGGGGGGACTATGGCACGCTGTTTTCCCTGTTTACGCGCGGCGTAGTGGTTTTCAACGTGATTTTCTTTGTAGCAAGCATTTTGCTGAGCCCGATCACGGGCGGCCAGTACCGCGCCATGTTCACAAACTCCAATTCGCTGGGGCAGTATCTGTCCTTCACCATGCCGCTGTTTTTAATCCAGTATACGCTGGCTTGGAAAAAGGACGAGCAACGGACCTTTACCCCGGCGCCGGAGGGTCTGCACATCAAGCATCCGATCAAGACGCTGAATTTCGTGGCGCTTTATCTCCATGAGCGCAGCGAGCGCGTCTGGTCGCTGATCGGTCTGGGCACGGCGGCGGCCTTTGTGCTGTTCAGCCGTTCCCGCACGGCGTTCATCGCTTTTATCGTGTCGTTTGCACTGTGGTTTGTCCTCCATTTCCTGGTGGAGCACGGCAAGGAGGGAGTAAAGGCCGTTGGCAAGATGATCCTCCGCCGGGTTCTGCCCATTGTTCTGGTTGTGGTACTCTGTGTGCCGGTGACGTTTGGCCTGGTTAAATGCGGTACGTTTGCGGTATATGCCTATGCGGCGACCAACAATCTTCTGCCGGATGAATACCAGTATTTAAACCCCTTTTTGAATCGGACCAAGCTGGATGATACAATCAGTGGCTTTGGCGATCGTCTGGATATGGAGGGGAAGGACGCGGACCAGGTGAGCACCCACCGCACCACGATATGGAACGCGTTTTTGAATCGGATTGAGCCGTTTGGTCATGAGCGCGGGAAAATCTATGTGCATGATTATGGGATTGCGGCGACAACGCACAACTGTATCATACAGATTTTGTACGACAGCGGTATCTTTACGGCGCTGTTCTATTTTGCCATCAACGTGGCGGCGGGTTTCCGCGCGCTGCTGTATTTCCTGCGGCGGAGAAAAGGCGACCCGTACGCCATGTTCCCGGTGCTGATGATGCCGGGCTTTTTGGTGACGTCGCTGCTGGCTTCGTCCTACCCGCCGTTCGCTTACGGGGTGGCGCTGGCTTATTGGCTGGTGATGGCGTCTCTGTTTGAAAAGAAGATTGAGAAACTGGAAGGCTGATTGCGACAGGAGCAAGTGATGAAAAAACTGGTTCTGATCACCGATCATTTTCCCTTTACGCGCGGGGAAATGCCCTTTGTCCTGCCGGAACTGGCGGTGACGGCGCAGCGGTTTGACATTACGCTGATCTGTAAAAGCCCGGCGGAAAAGCAGGAATTCACACTGCCGGAGCGCATCCGGGTCCGGCATTACCACCGGGACGCAACGACGGCGGATAAAATCAAAAACCTGTTGGGTTGTCTGTTCGACAGGGAGTATTACCGCAGCGTGTTTGGAAAAAATCATGCGAAGGGAAGCTTCCGCGCGAGGGAAGCCGAGGTGCGGACCTTCCGGTTGGCGGCGCGTCTTTTCCAGCGGTATCTGGAGGACGAGGGCTTTTTTGAGGATGTCGAACATACCATATATTATTCCTATTGGTACAACTACGGCGCGCTGGCGCTTGCATTGGAAAAGAAAAAGCGGCCCGGTATGAAGCTGGTTACCCGCACACATGGATACGACCTGTACCGGGAGCGTTCTCCGGGGGGCGTACAGCCGTACAAGGCGTTCATGGACAGCCAAATGGACGCGGTTTTTTTTGTCGCCCGCAAGGCGCGCGATTACTATCTGGAGCATTTTGCCGGACAGAGCAAAGAGCATTACAAGCTGGCGTATCTCGGCGTACCGGACAACGGCCTCAACCCGCCGGAAGAAGGGGAAGCGCTTAGCCTGTTTTCCTGCTCCAACGTGATTCCGCTCAAGCGAATTCACCTTTTGATTGAAGCGCTGGCGCTGCTGCCGGGCCGGAAGATCCGCTGGGTACATGCGGGCGGCGGTACACAGGAGGAGGAAATGAAATCGCTGGCAGAACAGCGGCTGGGTAAAAACCCGGATATTTCCTATGCCTTTCTGGGTTCGGTGCAGAACCGGGAGATTATCCGCTACTATCAGGAGCACCATGTAGACCTGTTTTTGACGGCCTCCCAGACGGAGGGCGGTTCTCCGGTTTCCATTATGGAGGCGTTTTCCTTCGGTGTGCCCGCGGTGGGAACCAATGTGGGCGGCATTCCGGAGATGATCAACGCGGGAACGGGATTCCTGCTGGGGGAAAATCCTGCCGCCCGGGAGATTGCGAATGCGATCTCCGCATATGCGGACGCTCCCTCGTCCAAAAAGACGGAGCTGCGTTCCAACGCGCGCCAGATGTGGCATGCGTCGTTTTATGATAAAGTCAACCATACAAAGTTTGCAAAGGAATTGGAAAAGCTGTAAATAGTCCGGGGCGTCCCGGATTCAATCCGTATCCTGTTTGGGAACGAAAATACAGGAGGAAACGTGGATAAGTATAAGAAGCTCATATCCAATACCGTGATTTTTGCAATCGGCACCTTCAGTTCCAAGGTGCTGGTTTTCCTGCTGATGCCCTTGTATACCCGTGTTCTGACCAACGCGGAATACGGCGTCACGGACCTGATCATCCAGACCGGTAACCTGCTGCTTCCGCTGGTTTCTTTGGGGATTGTCAACGCGGTGCTTCGGTTTGGTCTGGAAAGGACTTCGCGCAAGAACGACGTATTTACCACCGGCCTGTTGACCATCATGGGTGGATTCCTCATCCTGCTGCTGTTCTGGCCGCTGCTGGACCGGTTGGAATTTATCTCCGGGCACACGGGACTAATTTATATGTTCGTGCTGATGTCCACCCTGCGGTCCCTCTGTTCACAGTTTGTCCGCGCACGGGGACAGGTGCGGCTGTTTGCGGTGGATGGCATTCTCAGCACTGTGACCACTATTCTGTTTAATCTGCTGTTCCTGGTGGCGCTGCAGTGGGGTGTGTTTGGCTATGTGCTGGCCATCGTCTGTTCCGACGCGCTCTCCGTGCTGTTCCTCTCCGTTAACGCAACCCTGTGGAAATATGTGCGGATCCGCAGCGTCCGGTGGCCCACCTCTCTGGCGATGCTGAAATACTCTGTCCCTTTGATTCCCAACACTATGCTTTGGTGGATTACCAATGTATCGGATCGCTATATCGTGTCCTATATGCTGGGCAACGACGCGAACGGCCTTTACGCGGTCGCCTATAAAGTGCCCTCCATTGTAGTGCTGGTGTCCGGTATTTTTATGGACGCATGGCAGATGTCCGCTGTCACAGAAACAAAAGGACGGGAACGGTTTTTCACCAAAGTGTTCCGCTGTTATTGCTCCCTGCTCTTTATCGTGGGTTCGGGTATCATTTTATTCTGCAAGGTAATTACAAAGCTGCTGGTTTCCGACGCGTTCTATTCCTCGTGGCAGTACATCCCGTTTTTGGTGTTGGCGACGGTGTTTACCTGTATTGTCAATTTTCTTGGCAGCATCTATATGGTGGAGAAAAAGAGCATGCTCTCGCTGGCGACGACAACGGTGGGCGCGGCGAGCAATGTGGTACTCAATTTTCTGCTGATCCCGCAATTTGGCGTCAATGGCGCGGCGGTTGCCACCTTTATCAGTTACCTGCTGGTATTTTTAATCCGCGCATGGGATACGCGGCGCTTTGTCAAGCTGCGGTACAGCGGCCTGCGATTGACGGTGAACACCATATTGTTGATTCTGCAGAGTATCGTGATGATCTGGGAGGTTCCCTTCTGGATCGGGATTGAAATTTTCCTGACGGCACTGATGATCGCAGCCAATGCAAATGAAATTTTAATGAATATGAAGAAGCTGTTGCGGCGGTAAAAAACCGGGCATGCGCTTGCATACCCGGTCCGGATGAGAAAAAATACAGAGGAATTACGTGTGCTGCAAGCCGTCCGGATGATTGTTTTCCGGCTGCGGAATGGCGTAGATGTCGGTATACGCTTCCGCCTCAAAATCGTCTTCCGGCGCAAATGGGATCAGGCCGGTGCAGTCCATATTGGAAGCGACGTTGTCGGTGCTGAAGAGAAACTCTTCCTTCGACAGGGGAGGCAGCTGTTTGTTTCTCGGTTCCATTGTTCTCGCTCCTTTCCGCGGTTGAATGTGCATTTGCGTTGTCGGAACGAATTTCAAAAGGACAATTTTTGAAAGGCCTTCCGGCCCCATTAGTTTGTCGCAAACAGCGGAAAAAATACGGTTTTGTGAGGAAGACCGCCGGTCACAGGAGGAAACATGAACATACAAATTTTTGGAAAAGCAAAGTGCTTTGATACGAAAAAGGCGGAGCGTTATTTTAAAGAACGCAAAATCAAATACCAGCTGATCGATTTGCCGCGGTTCGGCATGAGCAAGGGCGAGCTTTCCAGCGTGAAGACGGCGGCGGGCGGGCTGGAGGCGCTGATCGACCCAAAAGCGAAGGACGCCGCGCTGATTCGCTATTTGGCATACGACAGTGCAAAAGAAGAAAAGCTATTGGAAAACCCGGCTTGTTTCCGCACGCCGATCGTTCGGAATGGGCGGCAGGCAACCGTGGGATATTGTCCGGAAATCTGGAAAACATGGGAGTGAAGCAAATGTGCTATCTGTTTATTGAATACCCCAAGTGCACCACCTGTCAGAAAGCTAAAAAATGGCTGGAGGAACATGGCGTGGATTTTGAGGACCGCCATATTGTGGAACAGAATCCGACCGCGGAGGAGCTGGCGGGCTGGCAGGCGCGCAGCGGGCTGGAGTTGAAGCGCTTTTTCAATACCAGCGGGCTGGTGTATAAATCAATGAATTTGAAGGAAAAGCTTCCCACAATGACGGCTGAGGAGCAGTTTGCGCTGTTGGCAACCAACGGCATGCTGGTGAAGCGCCCGCTTCTGATCGGTGAAGACGCCGTTCTGGTGGGATTCCGTCCCGCAGAATGGGCTGAGCGGCTGAGCGGGGCAGCGACATGACGGAGGTATCTGCGGCGATCCTGCGCCAAAACGGAAAGATCCTGATCTGCCAGCGCGGCGAGAGCGGAAATTGTTCCCTGTTATGGGAATTTCCGGGTGGAAAACGCGAAGCAGGAGAGACTATGGAGCAGTGCGTGGTGCGCGAGTGCCGGGAAGAGCTGGGGCTGGAGATCGATTTGCACGGCCTGTATGCAAAGGAATCGTATCGGTATGGGGACGAACCCTTTGCCTTTGCCTTTTATAACGCGGTGATCCGCGCTGGCAGTTTGAAGAAAAATGTGCATCGGGACGTTCGTTGGGTAAAACCGGAGGAACTGCGGGGATACACGTTCTGTCCGGCGGACCAGTCGCTGGTGCAAAGACTCGCTGAGGAAAAGCCTCTGCTGCGCGCAGTGCATCATGTGGCGGTCATTGTTTCGGATTATCAGAAATCCAGGGAATTTTATCTGGAGAAGCTGGGTCTGGAACTGATCCGTGAAAATTACCGGGCCGACCGGGATTCTTATAAGCTGGATCTGAAAATGGGGGACTGCGAACTGGAGCTCTTTTCCTTTCCGGACAGCCCTGCGCGTCCGACCCGTCCGGAGGCCTGCGGCCTGCGCCACCTGGCTTTCCGTGTGGAAAACGTGCGCGCGGCGGCGGCGGAGCTGGAACGCCGGGGCATTGAGGTGGAGCCGGTGCGCGTCGATGAGTATACCGGGCAGGAGTATACGTTCTTTATGGACCCGGATGGGCTTCCCCTGGAACTGAAACCGCTTTGATCCCCGCGTGGGACGACATATATCTGAATTTGTGGAGGAACGGCTTTGGCAAGTTACGTAAAAGAAATTGAAAAAAGAAGGACGTTTGCGATCATCTCCCACCCGGACGCCGGTAAAACGACGTTGACGGAAAAATTTCTGCTGTACGGTGGGGCGATCACCCTGGCCGGCGCGGTAAAAGGCAAAAAGGCGGCGCGGCATGCGGTTTCCGACTGGATGGAAATCGAAAAACAGAGGGGAATTTCCGTCACCTCGTCCGTCATGCAGTTCAATTACGACGGCTACTGCATCAATATTCTGGATACGCCCGGTCACCAGGACTTCTCCGAGGACACGTATCGCACCCTGATGGCGGCCGATTCCGCCGTGATGGTCATCGATGCGGCAAAGGGCGTGGAGCCGCAGACGCGCAAGCTGTTTAAGGTCTGCCTGCTGCGGGATATTCCAATCTTTACGTTTATCAATAAGATGGACCGCGAGGCGCGCAATCCCTACGACCTGCTGGATGAAATCGAATACGAGCTGGGGATTAAGACCTATCCGATGAACTGGCCCATCGGATGTGGCAAGGAGTTCAAAGGTGTTTACGACCGCAACAAAAAGGAGATCATCGCCTTCCGCGCCAACGACGAGATGGCAAACGGACAGCGTCAGGTGACGGCGATTGAGGCCGACCTGAGCGACCCCAACCTGGCGGAGCTGATCGGCGAGGATCACCGTCAGACGCTGGTGGACGATGTGGAGCTGCTGGACGGCGCCGGCGGCGAGTTCGACCTGGAAGCGGTCCGGCATGGAAAGCTTTCACCGGTATTTTTTGGTTCCGCTCTGACGAATTTTGGTGTGGAGCCATTCCTGGAAGAGTTCCTTCGCATGACCACTCCTCCGCTGCCCAGAAAGTCCGACATTGGCGAAATCGATCCGTTTGACGACGACTTTTCTGCGTTTGTCTTTAAAATTCAGGCCAATATGAATAAGGCGCACCGGGACAGAATTGCTTTTATGCGGATTTGCTCCGGAAAATTTGAAAAGGGTACGGAAGTCCTGCATGTACAGGGCGGCAAGCGGCTCAAGCTGTCCCAGCCGCAGCAGCTGATGGCCCAGGATCGTGAGATCGTGGAAGAAGCCTACGCCGGAGATATCATCGGCGTGTTTGACCCGGGTATTTTCTCCATCGGCGATACCATCAGCATGCCGGCGAAGAAGTTCCAGTTTGAGGGTATTCCCACCTTTGCGCCGGAGCACTTTGCCCTGGTCCGGCAGATGGATACCATGAAGCGCAAACAGTTTGTAAAGGGAATTTCACAGATTGCACAGGAGGGCGCCATTCAGATATTCCAGGAGCTGGGCGGCGGTATGGAGGAAGTCATCGTTGGAGTAGTAGGTACGCTGCAATTTGAGGTGCTGGAATATCGACTGAAGAACGAATATAATGTCGACATCCGTCTGGAGACGCTTCCATATGAGCACATCCGGTGGATTGAAGACGAAGAGCTTGATCCCAAAACTTTAAATCTGACATCAGATACAAAGCGGATTCAGGATTTGAAGGGAAGGCCTTTGTTAATCTTCGCCAACAGCTGGAGTATCAACTGGGCACTGGAACACAATGAAGGCTTACAGCTGTCAGAGTTTGGCAGAACGTAATGAAAAACCATGCATTCTGAAATAGGATGCATGGTTTTTTTATGCCGTTTTTCAGCGTGCAATTTCCGATCGGAAGCAAATTTGGTTAAATAAGATACTGTATTTGGTATAACTTACCTGTCACTTTACCTGTCACACCTTGAAATTCCCGATTTTTAGAATTATACTTACATTAATTCCTAAATCAGTCACAGAAAAAAAGGAAGGTCACGGAATCATTCGTTTTTTAATGCGAAATAGAGATGAAAAATATTGTATATTTGCTTAAATGCAGTTTATAAATACCATATAATGGTATAATATTTACCATCAGGTAGTGTATGCTGTGCTTTAGGCATTGTGTCCCAATAGCGGCTATGCGGCTGGCATTTATTTTTATCTGCCAGAAGACCTGTGTTTCATTGCAAAAATGATGCAGGGAGGGGTATGCATTGAAAAAACGAGCGTTTTTCGTTTTTCTTTCGCTTACGATTCTATTCAGCGCGATATCTGCCTATCTGACACAGGCGGCAGCGGAACAGTTTTTGAGCGCAGGTTCGTGGCTGATGGATAAAGATGGAAACCTGGAACAGCAGGACGGGTATTATGTCTATACGATTAAGGAAGGCGATATCAAGGACGGCGTTGCGCAGGTTCGCTTTGATCCGGTTGCCTCTCCGGAGGTTCTGATTGAAGATCGTTTTCATCCGGGGACAAATACGGAAGTGAAAGTCAAGCTGGTAAATGGTACCGATAAAAAGCTCACACTGTTGCCGTCCGATTATACCTTTACGACGGTAAACGCCTACCAGGTGGGCGGGCCGATCCCCGTTACGATCGATCAATACACGGGCTTTAAAACCGTGGAGTACGGAGAAAATCGTAAGGTTCAATTGCAGTATGGTACGGCTTTTCAATCCAATCCAAATTCCTTCCCTGTGAAGGGCTTTGACGATACCTATATTCGTTTCAATCTGGCGCCGGTCCGGACAAGCAATATGCCGATGGCGCGTCTGTTTGACAAAAAAGATCCATACGACGTCACACTGACGGAAGCCGTTCAGGCAGAGGAAAAGATTAAAGGCGCGTTTTCATTCCTTGACGCAAAGGGACAGCAGCGAAATATCCCGGCGGACGTGGACAGAACGTATGCAGATTACATAAAACTTTACTATCGTGTAGATTCTCTGGATGCTTTAACAGATTCGCAGAAGGAGGATGTGCTCGGCGGGGAGATGGAATTCAAGAGCTACTCCGCCGATGAGACAGAAACCTTCCAGCCGGATACGGCAGACCAGAAGTTTGACCAATTCAAATTGTTTGGAATCATAAAGCCCGGCAACCATTATCAGATGCTGGAGACAGACCCGGAACTCCTGCAAATGGGGTACCGGTATCTCTACGGCAATTGTATGCGCTTTACCTTTGACGATGAAACAGCGCCGATCGATGGGATCGCCGTCAGCGCCAAGGGGATGAGTATTGCGGACTTCATGGAAAAGGATCCGGATTCCGCGGCGACAAAGAGCGCGAAAACCATTCTTTCCGGTAAGGAACTCGTTCCGTCCGGTTCTTTAGCGTTTGACCACATGGCGTTCAGTTATCAGGCGCCTAACGCCTTTAACTGGCTGCCGCATTGTGTTGATTTTAATTTAACCCTCTCTTTTAAAGTGGAAGACGGCAGTTCTTCCTCCAGCTCCTCTTCCTCCGGCGGCGGAAGCCATAGCAGCGGCGGTGGTGGCGGGCACGATTCGGGGCGGTCAAGCTCTACCCCGGAAAGCTCCAGTTCTTCCTCCGAGCCCGGCATCGTTCCTCCAGGCGGGACCTCCGGTCAGACCGGTGGGACTGTTGATCCGACAGTGTCCACAGATGTGGCAGTTCCGGTGGGAGAAAACGAGCAGGGCGCGCAGACCGGAAGTGATGGGGCAGACCAGTCCGGAAGAACGCCCAAAACGGGAGACTATACGATTCCCATGCTTTGTGTGTCCGCTTTCCTTGCGGTTGGGTCCGGAATCCTTTGTCTGCTTTGCAGGGATAAAAAGCAGAACAAAGGTAAGTATGCGCAGAAGTGAGGAAGGAGGGGAAAAGCCGATGAGACATCGTAAGAACAATTTGATTTTATCCGTGGTTGCCGTATTGACGGTGGCCTCGCTTTTAGCCGGTGCGACAGCCGCATGGTTCACCGATACGAAAGAAGTCTCAGCCGATTTTGAGGCGGGGATTCTGGATGTGGAACTCAGCGGCTTGGAGCAGGATCCGGCGGGTACGGAAGTGACAGTGGAAGAACTGTCCTTTAAAAACCTCCGTCCCATGAAGTTGGAATCTTTTAATGCATTGGGAAAGGATCAGGCTGCGGGAAGTGATTCCAGGCAGTTTCAAAAGATTCAAGTTACCAACGCAGGTTCCCTTCCCGTTTATTTCGCATTTCAGTTGGAAGAGCAGACACCTCCCGAGGGGGAGACGCTCTCCGTTTGCCCCAATACATTTGGGGGCGTTCAGAAGCCCGATGATGAGCATCTGGCTCTTCTCTGCCATAATGATCTGAAGGATCGTCTGCAGGTTTTACTGTATACCGAAGAGGGAGAGCAGATTGCAGATGTGGACCTGATGCAGGCGCCGTATGGAAAAGAAGAAGCACAGCGCATTCTGGTTCCAGCCGGTGAAAGCAAAACGTATTATTTAGGCGGCTATCTTCCGGAAGATACTCCCAATTACGTGGAGCTGCCGGAGGGAGATAATGATTACAACATGTACAACGGCGGGCATTATCATGCAAAACTGGTTGCAGTTGCCTGGCAGGTGGATGCAGGAGCATCTTCGCCGTCCCTGCCCGATTGACCGGCTTTCAGTTAGAGTGGATTTTCAGCCGCCTTGGTTGTACCGGCAAACATTTTCCAGGCCGCGCGGACTTGCTTTTTACACCAAAAGCAAGTTCATAAACCCAATACATATTAAAAAAGCTTAGGAGGAAAAGATTATGACAGCGAAAAGAAAACTAGCGATGTCCGGTGTAGCAATCATCACAGTCCTGACCCTCGTGGCGGGCGCCACAATGGCATGGTTCACTGACACAGAGAAGGTGGACGCAAACTTCAGCGCAGGTGTGCTGGATATCACCGCCGGTGAAGAAGGAAAGGATCTCGACTTTACGAATCTCCGTCCGATGAAAGACGAAGCGGCTTTCCTGGAAGAAGTCGAAGCAGTGTTGGACAATCCGAACTATTATGATGACAAGGGTTACGGTGAGTTTACGCCGGTCTATGTGCAGGAGTTTGCAATTTCCAATAAGGGTACTCTGCCGGTTAACCTGAAGCTCAAGATTGATGACAGAGAGCCAGATGGAAACGATACGGTTCCGGGTATCAAAGACAATGGTGTTGGTGGCGTAGTAAATACGCAGAGAGAAGTCCCGTGTAACAATGAACTTGGCAAAGTTTTTGATGGCAGTGCCTTTATTGATGAAGACAATGATCTGTTGAAGTTTGTTCTGCTGCAGAAAGTAAAAGTCAGCGATGGCGTATACGATTATAAAAAAGTTGAGGATTTAAGCATTGCCCAGCTGAAGAGTGGCTATCAGTTGTTGGGCGAAGATGGCAAAGTACTGGTTTTGCCGGCAGGTGAGACCGTGGAAAGCACCTATGCACTGGGCGCTTATCTCGACAGCGAGACTGGCAACATGTATCAGGGCAAAGAGTATCATGTCACTATGAGCGTTCTGGCTTCTCAGACAGATGAAGGCGCAACTTTTGCAGAATAATTGAATTTTCTTGGTTTACAGTGTACAATTATACTGTAAATGAAATGATTACCGGCGTGCCGGGGCAAACTGCCCCGGCATACCGGCTTATCGTGTTTATAAAGGGGGAGGGGCAAATTGACCAAATTACTGAAGGAATCCTGGCTGAGCCTCATGCTGGTTTTTGTTATTCTGGCGACGGTGTGTGCGGCGACTTTTGCGTGGAGGGAAGACGTTGAGCAGACGAACCTCACAGCGGAAGCGGCAACCTTAAATGTGAAACTGGATTTCGCCAATGAAGAACCCGACCCAGGCATATTAAATCTGACTGCATTGCAGGAAGGCCAGACTGTGCAAATCCCATTTTTTATGGAAAACAATTCTGACGTCCCGGCCAAGGTGTATTTTATCGTCAACAGTGATCAGACGGATCTTTTAGATCAGCTGGATTTCTCTATTGAAGCGAACGGCGAAGTTCTGGAAGAGACAGACGAAAGCGGCTTCTTTGTAGCGGAGATTGAGAAGGCGGAAGAGGACGCGGATCCTCTTGCGTATTCACTGATCGTAAAGGCAAAAGAGAATGCAGATTTGACCGGATGGGAAGCGGATACCGTGCGGCTGTTTATTACGGCGGACGTACAGTTTACCGACGCTTCGGTTCCCAGTGTAAAGGATTTATACAGCATAGAGGACTCGGAGGAATAATTTCTGCAAAATCATCAGAATGAAGAGGCTTTTCCATGATGGCAAACTTGAAAAAAATTGGTTCTGTTGTTCTTAAAATTTTAAATGCTTTTTTCCTGGTTTTGCTGGTGGTCCTTCTGGTGGTTTTGATTTATCTGGCAGTTGGTTCGCGTAGTTCCGGATTGCCGTTTTTGCAGAGTTTTAAGATTTTTACGGTCATGAGCGGTAGTATGGAACCGACGCTGAACGTCGGCGGCGTAATCCTGGTAGAGAAGGTGGACACCTCCGAATTGCAGGAAGGGGACATTATCACCTTCCTTTCCAACGATACGGCTTTAAACGGTAAGGTGGTCAGCCATAGAATTATCCAGGTGGTTGAAAACAATAATCTTACCATGTACATAACAAAGGGCGACGCAAATGAATCGCGGGACGACGCGGCTGCCATTCCGGAGAATGTCATCGGCCGTGTAATATTTCATGTGCCTTATTTGGGTTATCTTTTAAATTTCATGAAAACCAAACAGGGATTTTTTTGTATTCTGCTTTTACCATGCATGATTATTCTGCTGATCGAAACAATTGGTTTGATGAAAAACTTCTGGGCGTATATGGATGAGCGTAAGGCCTTAAAGGAACAAAACGGAGAAGCACCGGAAGAGGACAAAGATGCCACTGAGTCAGAAGCGGACAAGGGCGAAGCGGGGAAGAAAGGGATGGAAACGGATGCTCCTGAACCTTCATCTTCGGAACCGATTGCACCGGATAGGGAGGCGGAGGCCTCAGCGGAGCTGCCCGCTGTGTTTGTTAAGGAAGAACAACCAAAAGAAGACAATGACCTTTAATTCATTAGAGGTGCAGATAGATTTGGTCGAACCATAAAATCAGATATACAAGGAGTGTGGTCACCATGAGAAGGAAAACGATAAAGTTGTCGGCTGCCGTTGTGTTAAGCGCGGGTATTCTGCTTTCACTTGCTGCGGGTATCACGTATGCAACGGAGACAGAACCGTATGGGGACCATCAGGAACTGCAAATACCAGTTTATGAGGAAAGTACCGATGTTTGGACCGATTACGTGGAACCGGCAGATTTGGACGAGTTAAAAGAAGCGGTGAAGAATCCGGAAACAGCAGCGATTTCTGTAAACGCAGAGATAATCACTGGCACCGTTACAATTAAAAGGCCGGTTCATTTGGATGTGATCGGATATGATGAACTTTCTTCGTCAAAGCAGAAAAATGTTAAGATAAAGCTGGATCTTTCTGAAAAGGTCGGTGGCTTTATGGTCGTTCGTGGATTACCGAGGGAAAAGGTCGAAATAATCGATCAGGGAACGACGGTTCTCTATTGGGAGCAGCAATCCAATGCTCCGTTGGAAGAAGAGTCCACACCATCGGAGACAAATGCGGAAATGGAAGCGGCTGCATCCTCGGAGGCGGCAGCACAGTAAATGATATTTGATACTTAAAAATGATAAAGCCGTCTGTCCCAACCAATGGGACAGACGGCTTTATTTTTCATGGATTGTAGCAAAGCTTTCCTCAACGTGAATTCTCAAATAACTTGTTAATGTATCTATTTTCATTTTTCAATAGGTAATTTTTCTTTTATATTTTTTAAGTATTCCTCCATACATTTCTTTAACTCGAAGTCGTCACTCTTTTTAGAAAGAAGCCTATTCGTGTAAATTGTCGCTATAAAAAGGACTATAGCAACAATTAAAATTGCTATGTCCATATTCGGAAGATTTAAACCATATTTTCCAAATGTAACAATAAAAAGCGATACCAGAGAAAGACAGGATAAAAGCGTGGAACTCCATCTATGGACAATCCAACTAAACTCCTTGTTTTGCTTGCTAATTAATTTTTTATAATTATCAAATTTATGAAGACTTTCCCAATGAATATCATCGTTTTGTTCCTCAAAAAAAACTTGTATGTATGCAGATACTTTTGTTATCTGCCACCAAAATCTATTTATCATGGCCTGAAATACGATTAAAACAATAAATGAAGCTAAAAAAACCCAATTATAACTAAAACCTATCGTGAACAAAGCGACAAACGAAACATACATGGATATTGTACAGTTTGTAACTGAATCTTCTGAATTTAAAATTTCATTCCTTATTGCCTCATATACGATCATATTTTCTTTCATCTAAATTACCTCCCTAGTTCGCTCATACCCATTGAAGGGACTTTTTTGTTTTTCAGTTTTTAAATTGATGACCGCAGTTAGAGCAAGCGCTTAACTTTAAATTTCATGAAAAATACCTGCTGTAGAACTGTCTTTTGATCCGGGTATCGTTCATTGACGGGTAGTTTTGATTGTACCTTTCCAATATTGACGGGCTGAACAACAGGCGGAATATTTTATTATTTTGCCGTGAGGATAACCGCTTATTTAAAAATTGTTTCCGTTCCATCCCCAATAGGCTGTTTCCTCGTATTTTACATAGATGCGGGAGGGCTCAATATGCAAGTGTTGATTTAGAATATCGGTTATGGCGGCAGTCATTTTTTGGTAAGCATCGCCATTTGCTTTGCCGTATATTTTAACCTCCACAAAAGCCGCAGGAATTTCGCCGTTTCCCTGGAAATAAATACTGCAATTGTCTTCAAAGGTAAGCATCAGCCAATTTTCGCTTTTCCCGGGAATGAGACTGATTGCTTTTCCAAGCTCTGTTTTTATGGCTTCTTTTTGATCTGCCGAAATTGGCACATTGGCTTTTGTTTGAATGCAAGGCATAGAAAACCCTCCCGTTTTTTGTTTTTGTCAGTATACCATATTTTTTCCAGCAGATTCAAGGGGAAGTGCAAGTCGCTTTTGCTTTTTCACCAGTTGTTCCTTTTGGGTACGGGTCAGCCGTTTTATTTGGGCTTCCCGGCGCAGCGCCTCGGAGCGGTTTTCTGCTGTTTCCCAATAGACCAGCTTTACAGGCAGGCGGGAGCGCGTATATTTTGCGCCCTTTCCAGTGCTGTGCATGTGCAGCCGGTTTTGCAGGTTGGTGGTCCAACCGGTGTAAAATGAGCCGTCCGAGCACTGCAGCATATAGACAAAGTTCACGGTCAAGATACCTCTCTATGTTAAAAAAATGTCAACTGGCTGTTGGCGTAGCCCTGTTTATAGGCGGAAATAATGTCCCGCATTCGATAGAGAATCCCGGCGCGGTCGCATGCGTCCGCAAATTTATGATACAATGCGGCTGCCCGTGGACTGGTGCAGCGGTAACGGTCCCCATATTGTTTCATATAGCGCTCCTTCAGGTTTTGTCCGGGAAACCGTTCCTCCAGCTTCTGATAGTACCAATCCCGCTGATTCTGCCGGAGCGTCATGCCAAAAGCAGGATAGATGAAGCGGACGCCGCTCTCTTGGGCCAGCTGCACAATGGAAAGAACATTTTCTTCATTGTCCTCAAGAAAAGGCAGGACCGGCATTAAAAGAATCCCGCAGAAGATTCCGTTTTGTGCAATGGTTTGCAAGGCGGCAAAGCGTTGGGAGGAGGGACAAACGCTTGGCTCAATCTGTTTGCAGAGCTTGTCGTCTGAGGTGGTAATAGTCATTTTGATCAGAACCGGAGCCTGCTCCTGAATTTCTTTTAAAATATCGAGATCGCGCAGAATCAAGTCGCTTTTCGTGGCAATGGCGCTGCCAAAACCGTAAGCGCTGATCAGTTCCAAAGCGTGGCGCGTTAATTGCAGTTCCTTTTCAAACGGATTGTATGGATCGCTCATGGCGCCTGTTCCCACTACGCCGCTGCGCACTTTCCGGCGAAGGTCATTCCGGATCGTTTGTAAGGCATTTTCTTTGGCGCGTACTCGGTCAAACTGATCGATCCGATAGCATTCGCTTCGGCTGTCGCAATAGATGCATCCATGGCAGCAGCCTCGGTAAATATTCATATTGTAATCCAGGCCGAACCAATTGGGATCTTTGCTCCGGGTAATAATGGTTTTAGCGGGTACATATTCCATGCTGTTTCTCCTGCCTTTTTGATGTGTCCATATCTTATCATAAAAGCCGGACATCTTGGCGTCATATTTACAAAGATTTGGCGTAAATTTCCGTATAGACCGGTCGGCCGTCTATTTGCTCTGATTTCATCAGGTGAATGGTACGAATGATCGCCTGTGTGGACGGGATGGATTCAAAAAAATTTTGAAAGTCGAACGATTTGTCGACAATGACCTTCCGTCCCAGCGTCAGGTGCGGTTTAAAAGGACGGTCCTCAAAGTTAAAACCGTTTGTGCGGAGCGCGCAGAGCAACTGTTTGTGCAGAGAAGAAAGAGGGGCGCTTTCCTGTATGCCAGCCCAGTACAGAATGTCGCCCTCCTGTTGGAATTTCCCTGCACCCTGAAGCGTTATGGAAAACGATGGTTCCTGTATGGCTTCCATTGATTGGACAACGTTTTCAACGCGATCTGTTTCCCCAAGAAAGGCCAGCGTGAGATGCAGATTTTCCCTGCTTGTAAAATTGCCGGAGCAGGAGGCATCCTTAAGAGATTGGACAGCGGTGCAGAGCGCATCCAGCATGGGAGAATCAAATAAAAGTGCGATAAACAGACGCATATTGCTTCCTCCGTAAATTTTTCATTGACAGAATTTGTGTTTTCTGCTATATTAATAAAAATTACATAGTATACAAGCACAGACGAGGAGTAGTACAGGTCCTGCCGAAGCACAGAGAGAAGATGGTTGGTGGAAATCTTCCTGAGGGGGACGCGGCGCATTTGCCGCAGGACGGCGCCGTCTTTTGGAAGTAGCCTCCGAGCTTTGGACCGAACGGGTTTTCTCAGTAGGCTTCAACGGTTTCCCCCGTTACAGGGATACGGTATCGGAGTTTTCCTGTACCGGAGAGTGCGGAGAATTTCTCTGAATTTAGGTGGTACCACGGATAATACTTGTCCGCCCTAAGCTGATGATCGGCTTAGGGCGGTTTTTTGTTATGTTATGAAAATCGCACGAGCTCTGGTTGTAACAAAAAATCCTTTTTTACCGGGTCAACCGCAAGTACTTAAAACAGGTAAAACGCAACAGTTTTTTATTTGCCAACCCGCCTTGGAACAGGGCAGACAATAAAGGAGATGTCAAGATGAACTGGAAACTTGCAAGAAGAATGGATCATTTAAAGGCCTCTGAAATTCGGGAAATTTTAAAGGTGACAGAAGACCCGGAAATCATATCGTTTGCGGGTGGATTGCCTGCGCCGGAACTCTTTCCGGTTAAGGAAATCGGCCAGGTGGCGCAGCTCACGCTGGAGCAGTATGGCGCCCAGGCACTGCAGTATACCACAACAGAGGGTTTCCTGCCGCTGCGTAAATGGATTGCGGAGCGCATGAACCAGCGGCTGCAGACCTGTTTTGGCCCGGATCATATTTTGATCACCCATGGTTCGCAACAGTCTCTGGACTTGTCCGGAAAGGTTTTTCTGGATGAAGGGGACGTCGTTCTGTGTGAGTGTCCGACCTATTTGGCGGCAATCAGCGCGTTCCGGGCTTATGGCTGCACGTTTGTCGAAGTGCCGACCGACGATGAAGGCATGTTGCCGGAGGCTTTGGAACAGATTCTGTCCGCAACACCCCGCGCAAAACTGATCTACGTCATTCCGGATTTCCAGAATCCTACGGGGAGAACCTGGAGTCTGGAACGAAGAAAAGCGCTCGCCGCCCTATCGGAAAAATACCAGGTTCCGGTTCTGGAAGACAATCCATATGGAGAGCTGCGGTATGAAGGCGCGTTCCATCCGTCGGTCAAGGCGTTTGATCAGTCGGGCTCCGTTCTTTGCTGCGGAACCTTCTCTAAAATATTCTGTCCCGGATACCGGATTGGCTGGATTGCCGGGGATCGCGAAATCATTCGGAAATTTGTGTTGGTCAAGCAGGGGACGGATTTACAGTGTAATACGTTGGCTCAAATGGAGATTTATACCTATTTGCAGCAGTGTGATATCGATGCCCATATCGCCAAAATCCAGGCGGTTTATAAACGCCGCCGGGATTTGACCATTCAATTGATGGAAGACTGTTTCCCGGCGAATGTGCGGTTTACACGCCCGCAGGGCGGGTTATTCTGCTGGATTGTGCTCCCGGAAGGAACCAGTGCCCGCGAACTGCTGACAAAATGTCTGGCGCAAAAGGTCGCGTTTGTGCCCGGCGATTCGTTCTATCCCAATACCGGACGGGAGAATACGTTCCGCATCAATTTCTCCAACATGCCGGAAGAACGTATTCAGCAGGGCATTCAAATTTTGGGCCGGGTTCTGCGTCAGGAGCTTGAACAGGGATAAAGTGATGGCAGCATACCCGGTATTTGGCCGGTTGTATTTCATCAGGAGATAACCATTTTCTGCATTGTTTGTGCGCTTCCATGTTCTCACGGCTGTTGAAAGAGTTTCTTCCGTTCAAATTGCAGGATTAAGAATAATTAAAATGTATCGCAAAAGAAAAGTCAGAGAGCGCAAAATGCGTCCTCTGACTTTTTACGAATCCCTTACCAGGCAAAAATCAGGAAGTATAAAAGTACCAAAGCGCCCAAGCCGATCCGATAGTAGCCAAACGCTTTGAAGTCGTGCTTTTTGATGTAACCCATCAGGAACTTAATCGCAAGAATAGAGACAATGAAAGCGACAACCATACCGGTAATCAGAACGGCAATTTCCATGCCAGTATAGACAAATCCAAATTTCACCATTTTCAGAAGGCTTGCACCGAACATTACGGGAATTGCCAGGAAGAAGGTAAATTCCGCCGCGACGGTGCGGGAGGCGCCGATCAGGATCGCGCCCAGAATGGTTGCTCCGGAACGGGAGGTACCGGGAATCAGCGATAAAACCTGAAACAGGCCGATCATCAGGGCGGTTTGATACGTCAAATCCGGAAGGCTTTGAATACGCGGTTTTTTGCTGCGGTTCCGGTTTTCTACGACAATGAACAGAATACCATACAGAATCAACGTCACGGCTACCGTGACATAATTGTAAAACAGTTCATCAATTTTGTCGTCAAACAGGATGCCGATGACAGCGGCGGGCAGACAGGCGACAATCACTTTTGCCCAGAGGGACCAGGTTTCACTCTTTTGCAGCCTGGTCTTTTTGGGAGACAGCGGATTCAGCTTGTGAAAGTACAGGACGACGACCGCTAAGATCGCGCCCAGCTGGATGACCACCCGGAACATCTCCATAAAGGCAGGGGAGACGTTCATTTTAATAAATTCCTCTGCCAGAATCATGTGCCCGGTGCTGCTGATGGGCAGCCATTCGGTAATTCCCTCAATGATACCCAAAAGAGCGGCTTTTAGAATTTCCAATAAATCCATTTTGTTTCCTCCTGAATTGTGATGTACAACAGCGAAACTGCTGTTTATGGCGCGGCACGAAACTATAGAAAAATATGCGGCGATTTTACACAACATGCGGCCTTTTCGCAAACGGGAGCTATGACAATGGGAAAAAGAATTGCATGGCACGGTGAACTGCCTGATTCCAGAAATACCATTCATGGCTGCCGCCAAATTCCTCATATTGGTAAGCAAACCCCTGGGTTTGCATCGCTTTCGAAAAACGACGGTTCATATCCAACAAGAAATCCTGTGTGCCGCAGGCCGCGTAAAATTTTGCCTGTGGAGACTGTTGGGCCGCCTTGCCTATCATTTGAAACAGGTCGTGCTGGGCGATATCTTCGTAATTCACGCCAAACAGGCCTTGCAGTTCCGCGTTGTTTTGCCCGGCCACTTCCACCAGCTTGTATATATCACAGCATCCGGAGAAGGAGCCGCAGAAGCCGAAGACATCCGGCCGCAGTAAACCACATTCCAGAGCACCGTAACCGCCCATAGAGAGGCCAAATACGCCGGTTTCTTCCCGGGACGGGGATAACCGCAGAAGATTGCGGGTTAGTTCGGGCAATTCTTTGGAAAGATACGTAAAATACTGCTGGCCATATTTCATGTTGATGTAAAAACTGCGCGCGCCGTCGGGAAGAATGAAGACTGTCTGGTACTGCTCTGCGAGAAGGGAGAGCTGTGCGTTGTAAGCCCAGCTGCTGTTGTTGTCCGTCAGGCCATGCAGTACATAGACGGTGCGGTAGGGCCGGTCGGTCAGAAGCTTTTTTCGTGGGGAAATAATAGTGACGGACGTGTCCATTCCCAGTATGTGCGAGTAAAAGTTTCCGGTCAATGTTGCCAAATAAACGCCTCCTTGCGATGTGAGACAGTGTAAACAGGTGTGTTGTGTGAGGACACCTGACCCCTATTATACTATGGACAAGTCAAAAAATGAATAAACAAAATAAAAAATAGCTGCGTTTTACGGTTTCTGAGTGCTTTGCCATTCAACCGGCAGAAAAGGATTTTTTGTTACGAACAGAGGTCAAAAATCCCTTTCAGTTTCAATAAACAGGACCAGTAAAATGGGACATACCCCTATATAGGAAAATATGAACAGGACCAGTTGTGTCGACAGCACAAACTGGTCCTGTTTAAAAACTGAGAGGAAGTTATACGTTTATGATGCGGAGACGTGCGGCGTCGGATCCAATTCCTCGGAAGGTGAAAGGTTTTCCGCACGGATCTTGACGGAAGAGGCGTATTCGGTAGGCGTCATCCCCGTGACCGCCTTAAAACGCCGCGAGAAATAGTGGATGGTGGAGAACCCCAGGTTATGCGCAATTTCTGTAAAATTGTGCCTTCCTTCCCGGATCTGCTGCTTGGCAGCTTCAATCTTCAGTCCGCAGAAATATTCCATCACACCGCCGCCGGTTTTGGCACGGAACATTTTTTGCAGATTGGAGCGTCCAATCAGATTATCCTGACAAACGTCGTCCAGCGTGAGGCTCCGGTTGACGTTGTTTTCCAGGTAAGTAATAATCTTGGTCAATATGTCCTGATTGGCTTTTTCCCGGATAGAAGAGGTGATCTTTACATTGGCGTTAATAATATTGCCTTTGCGGATCAGAGCGATCAACATCTGTTCCAGACTGATTTTGATCAGCTGTTCCGCTCCGAACGGGACGTTTTCCCGGCGTTCCAGACGGTTGATGTAGGGATCGTTCAAGGGGCTTGCGTAGGTGTTCCGCGCTTCCCGGATCACGCTGGCCAGCAACATGCTCTCCGCATCGCTGACGCGCAAAATCTTCTGCTCAAAAAAACGCATGGCAGGGGAATGGCATGAAAAATCGATGACAATAAGATTGGGCGCGCTGGTCCCGTTTGCCCACAGACTGTGAAATTCCATCGGCCTGTGAAAGATAATGTCCCCTTTTTTGAGAAGGTAGGTGGAAGGTCCCGCGGTTACTTCCACTTCCCCTTTATCCACATAGAGCAATTCCCAAAAATCGTGCACTTCTCCCGCGAAGAAGAAATCGCGCGTGTATTCAAAATAATGGATCGATACAAACTCATCAATGACAAGTTCCTGCGTAATCTTTGTATTGAGATACTCCATGGCAATCACCGATTCCCTACTGTTCAAGATTTAGTATTAAAAAATGGGATTAGGTGCACAGTTGTATAAATATGTTTATATTTTAGACTAAAAATAAAATGAAATCAAGTGCTTATTATAGAAAACAACAGGATATTGTGGGGGATCGTGCAAGTTAATACATTCATTGGATGACTGATAAAGACAGACGGACGGAAAAACGGTTCCATTTTCCAACATTTTGTATTATGATAGAAAATATTACAGGAAAATAAGAAAAGAGGAATTTTAATATGACGCCTGAAGAAAAGGAAAATGAGCGATATCAACTGGCGCTTTCTGTTCTGGAGCAATGTGAATACGCCGTTTTAGCCACTGTGGATTCAGAAGGGAACCCGTATTGTATCCCCATTTCTCCGGCCTGCCTGAATGGCGCGGTCTATTTTCACTGCGGCCTGAGGGGGCAAAAGCTGGAGTATATACGAAACCGTCCACAGGTCTGCTTGACAGGGGCCGCGCATGTGCGCCAGGTGCAGGACAAATATACCATGGACTTTGACTCCTTTGTTCTGCATGGAACGGCGGAGATGATCGAAGATAGGGAAGAAAAGATTGCCGCGCTCCGTGCAATATCGGAGCGTTATGCGCCGGACCGTCTGGATTTGTTTGAAACCATCATGGCACGTTCTCTGGACAAAACCGGCATCTGTAAAATTACACCGGTTAAACTGACCGGAAGGCGTAAAAGAGCGAAGTAAATGTGAAGAGATAAAGACCCTTACCCCAATAAAAGTGGGGTAAGGGTCCTTTTACATTTTGTTATTCCAGGAATCCTTCTACAATGCGGTTTTCCGCTTCTTTTTCCGTTAAGCCAAGCGTCATCAGCTTGACGAGCTGTTCACCGGCAATTTTGCCGATGGCCGCTTCATGGATCAGAGCCGCATCCACGCAATTTGCGCTGATCTCCGGGATGGCGCTGACTGATCCGTCACCCATGATGATGGCGTCACATTCGGAGTGGCCCGCGCATTTTGCGTTGCCGTTGACCTTGGAAAGAAAAAGCTGTTTGGAGGAGTCTTTGGCGACAGAGCGCGAAATCAGATGCGCGCTGGAATCTGTGCCGTTTAAATCCACCTCAAAGCTGGTTTCTGCATACTGGCTGCCGTGCGTCATGATTTTTTCCTTAATAACCAGCTTCGCGCCGTCCTGCAATACCGCTTTGGAGAAGCGCTTGGTAGAATCTACCCCCTCGATCTGGGTGGTTTCCATCTCCATGTAGCTGTTTTCATCGGCCTCGATGTATGTCTGCGGGTTGATAATACGCTGTCCGTCTCCTTCACCGATGCCGATGTGCTTTTCCAAATAGAGGACACGGGCGCCCTTTTCCAGGAAGAAACGGTGGATGCCGTCGTGTTCAGCGGTGCCGCAGCCGTCGGAATGGACGCCGCAGCCTGCGACAATCGTCACGTCTGCATTTTTCCCAATATAGAAATCGTTGTAAACCAGATCTGTTACATCGCTGTGTGTGACCAGCGCCGGAATATAAATTTTTTCATTCTTTGTATTTTTCTTTACAATAATGTCAATGCCGGGTTGATCGGTTTTGGATTCAATCCGGACGTTTTCCGTTGACTGGCGTCCGGCACAACCGCTGTTTTCACGAATATTAAACGCGCCCTGCGGTTCGCCTTTCCAGTCGGCGACCAGCTCCAAAAGTTTTTTTGCAATGCGGTCCATTGTCAACCCACCTCCTTCGGGCAGAAACGGCAGGTATCCGTGCCGCCGAGCAGCTTTGGCAGAACCTCTTCACGCGGGCCCTGTGTCAGAACTTTTCCGTCGGAAAGCACGACGATTTCATCGGCAATTTCCATAATGCGTTCCTGGTGCGAGATGATGATAATGGACGATCCCTGAATCCCGTTGTGCAGTTTGCGAAATACCTCAATCAGGTTCTGGAAGCTCCAGAGGTCGATTCCCGCCTCCGGCTCATCGAAAATGGAAAGCTGTGTACCGCGCGCCATGACCATGGCGATCTCGATGCGCTTGATTTCGCCGCCGGACAGGCTCGCGTTGACCTCACGGTCGACATAATCGCGCGCGCAGAGACCGACCTCGGACAGGTATTCGCAGACCCCGGCGGTGGTCAGTTTCCTTCCTGCCGCCAGAGTGATCAGGTCGCGCACCTTGATGCCCTTGAAACGGACCGGCTGCTGGAACGCATAGCTGATTCCAAGGCGGGCGCGGTCGGTGATACCGCTCTGTGTGATGTCCTGTCCGTTAAAGTAAATCTGGCCGGACGTGGGGGAAAGGATACCCGCCGCCACCTTGGCAAGGGTGGATTTACCGCCGCCGTTCGGCCCGGTGATGACGACAAATTTGCCGTCGCCAACGGTCAGGGAGACATCGTTTAAAATATCTTTACTGTTCTCTACATGCAGAGAAATATTTTTAAGCTCTAGCATTGTAACCTCCTCAAAGCCTGCAAACAGAGGCTTTGTATGCTATTCATTCAATGACGTTTTGTGGTTCGCTGAGGTTATTATACCATGATCTGCCATAAAAGCAACGCGCTGCCATTTAAAATATACAAATTTGGTATATTTAATAGGAAGCCGAATGAAACTGCCGAAAAGTATGTGCGAAAGGTAAATCCTCTTTAATGTGTGGAACCCTCCGCAGCGGCTTGCAGCGTTTCTCCGGCCAGGCGGTAAGTTGTCCAGTCGCTCATGGGAACAGCGCCCATTGTGTGATAAAAGTCGATGCTGGGTTGGTTCCAGTCCAGGCAGCACCACTCCAAACGTCCGCAGCCGCGCTCCACGGCGATGGCTGCCAGCTTTTGCAGCAGCGCCTTGCCGACGCCCAGCCCGCGCTTGTCCGGCTGCACAAAGAGGTCTTCCAAATAGAGGCCGGCACGTCCTAAAAAGGTGGAGAAATTGTGGAAGAACAGGGCGAATCCGGCCGGTTCCCCGGCGTATTCTGCGATAAGCACCTCCGCCTTGTGTTTTTCAAACAACCATTCCTTCAGAAGTGCTTCCGTTGCGACTACCTGATCGCTCATCTTTTCATATTCCGCCAGGCCTTTGATAAACCAAAATATGACGGGGATGTCCGCTTCCTCCGCGCAGCGCAGGACCAGAGCGGAATCGTGTGATTGTTGTTTGTCCATATGGAACGCTTCCTTTCCTGACAAAAAGTAAGGCCGACTGCAGAGTTTGTTCTTCTGCAGCAGCCTTTTGTGTTTACAGTTTAAAATCGTCCGGGTCGTACGCGCGCAGGGGAGGCAGATTTTGCGGCGTGCGCTTCAACGGGTCGTAGGAGAAGCTGCGGCATTCGCCCTCCGGAGTCCGATACTTGCCCAGCTGGCAGACACAGGCGCCGTCAAAATCGGAGCTGTGCACACAGTATTCGCACCGCACTTCTATATCCTTGCGGAAAAACTTTTTGATCATTCCCTTCAAGTCAGCTTCTGTCCTTTCTTTGTTGTAAATCTTTCTTATGTGATTATAGCAGAGGCGTTTTCAAAACGCCATACCTTGGAGCAATTTCAGAAAATAAGATCGGCCGTTCAGCAGTCCGGGAAGCCTGTAGCATCGTTGTTGTTCTTGCCGCAGTCTTTCAAATCTTCTTTGTTGTCCTTGATCACGAATATCAATCTATAATACGTTTCCGTGCGCCGGTACGGAGTCTTTCCGCGTTTGAAAGAGAAGCAGGACGCAAAGCGCCAGGATAGCGATTGCGGCGGGTACAGAGCCGGCCAGCGACGCGTGCAGTGGCGCGCTGGTATTGCTGAAGACCGAGACGCTTGCCGGGAACAACTGGCAAAGCCCAAAGGTGATGCTTCCCGCGAGAAGACCGTGGAGCAGGCGAAACAGCATGAAGCGGGGCAGGCCGATCGGGATGCCGGAGATGGAAGAAAGAATCTGGAAATGCACGCAGATACCGCCCCAGCCGATGGCAAAGGAAAAGATCCACAGGGGAAATTGCAGGCTGGCGGCGTCGCTGCATCCACCGGTTACCTCCAGCAGAACGGAAAGGAAGCCGGAGGCACAGGGATCGGTGACAAAAATGCGCAGTAATGCGAGCAGGACCGCAAACAGCACGACAAAGCAACACATGGAAAGCATGGAGCGCGCCGCATCCGATGCGGAGCAGATCAATGCCTCCGCCGCGCCCATGCGGCTTCCGCCGCTCCTTTTTGCGGAGAAATCCCGCTTGACGCCGATACTGCACAAAACACCCAGGAGAAGAGAGGCCAGCAACTGGGAAACGAGCAGGATAATCCCGGCTTCCGTGCTGCGCAGCAGGCTCGCGCCGACGACGCTCAGGACAAACGCCGGACCTGCGTTGACACAGAAGCAGAGCATGCGCGCCGCCTGCTCCGGCGTGATTTCCCCTTCCTGGCAGAGGGCGGCGATGGCGCGCGCGCCGACGGGATAGCCGCCCACCATGCTCATCACGATGGCTGCCGCCGTGCATCCCGGCAGCCCGAACAAAAGCTGGCAGGGTTTTGCTGTCAGCCGCCCGATGGAAGCTGCAAGGCCGGATTTCACCACAAAGACGGAGAGCGCCATAAAGGGGAACAGGGAGGGGATCAGAATATCGATGCAGGTACCGATGCCTTTTTTGGCGCCGGCGGCGGCCTGAGAGGGATAAAACAGCAGCAGAGCGGCCACGCACAGGACGCCCAGTGGCAGGAAAAGGCGCAGCAAGCGTTTCTTCACGGAAATCCATCCTTTCAAGGGAAATGAGAAACAGTCCGACTGTTTTTCTTTCGTTCTACCGCATATATATTATCGGTGGGCAGGTATTATTTGTTTTCCTGTCTGCATACCCTTGTTAAGTAATCAATGAGGAACTTGAGGTGAGTCGGATTGGCGGAAAAAAATTCGGAGAGACGATTATCTCGCAGACTCAACAGCATGCAGATGCCCACCCATATGGAGATCAACGGAAACCGTGAGGTGATTATGGAGGGTTGCCGCGGCGTGCTGGAATATGATACCGATGTGGTGCGCATCCGTACCAACCGCATGACGGTTCGCTTCACCGGGCGCAGCCTGGTCATCAAATGCCTGACGGTGGATTCCCTGGTGGTGGAGGGGTTTATCACAGGAATCGAATTCCTGCCATAGAGCCGGGACGGAGAAAAAACGGGGAGGTCTGCAAAAATGTATCTATTACGGATCCTGCGCTGGATCATGGGCTATGTGCGGTTTACCATCAGCGGTTCGCCGGAGCGGTTTTTGAATCAGTGCGCCCGATGCGGTGTCAGCCTGTGGGATATCCGGAAGGCGGACGGGTTCAGCGCCTGCATTGCCGCGGGCAGATACCGCGACCTTCTGAGCTGCACATTCAAATCGAAGACGGTACTGCGCATCAGGGAACGGCATGGCCTGCCGTTCCGCGCATCGTTCCTGCGCAAGCGCAGGGGGCTTGTGGCGGGAGCTGTGCTGGCGTTCATTTTGATGCAGTTTTTTTCCCTGCACATCTGGAGCATCGACGTCGCGGGCAATACGACCATTCCGACGGAACAGATCGAAGCGGGCATCTATGAGATGGGCCTGAAACCCGGCGTCTGGAAGAAGGACGTGGACCCGCAGCTGTTGCAGCAGCAGATCATGGCGGCGTTTCCGCAGATCAGCTGGCTTTCCGTCAACACGGCGGGATGTACCGTCACCGTGCAGCTGCAGGAGCGCGTGGCAAAGCCGGACATCGACGGGCGCAATCAAATCTGCAATGTGACGGCAAAAACCACCGGTCAGATCATCTATATGGACGTCTATTCCGGTACGCCGGAGGTCAAGGAAGGCGATGCGGTTGTTGCAGGGCAGCTGCTCATCAACGCCGTGGTGGAAGATACCAACGGCGGCAGCACGCTCAAACATGCGGCGGGAAAGATCGTTGCCGCGACAACCCGTTCGTTTGCGGCGGAAACGCCGATGGCCAAAGAAGTTGCGGAGCCGACGGGGCATGTGGTTATCCGCCGCAGCGCCACGCTCTTTGGAGTCCGCCTGCCGTTGAGCTTTGCTGGAAAGCCGGATGGCGTCTACCGGCTGGACACGGAACAGGTAAAAATCCGGCTGATGAACGCGCTCCTGCCGGTCTCCCTTTACACCGAAACCTGGACGGAAGAAAACCGGCGCATTGTGCCGGTGACGCAGGAAGAAGCCCTCTCCAACGCCAGGCGGGATGTTGCGCGCCAGCAGAAAGAACAGATGGGGGATGCGAAGATCACGGCGGAACGGGAGCAGTTCCGCGTACAGGACGGCAAGCTGCTTTACACCGTGGAGGTGGACTGCGAGGAGGAGATCGGCGTCGAGACAGAACTTTTTTTGCAATCATGATTTTTTTATGAATTTTGCGGTCAAATTAATGACGAACGTTTTTTTGTATGCTATAATTGTTACAATCTGAATGGATGGCGCGGATGTCCCGGCAGGGCAATTTTTACTGCGCCTATGGAGCGAAAAGGATGTTTGAACAAAGAATTAATATAGACCGTATGGAGCAGGCCGTGGCGCTTTTCGGCAGCTTCGATGAAAATATCAAACTGATCGAGCACGAGTACGCGGTCGGCGTCATCGGGCGCGGTTCGGAAATCAAGGTGAACGGCGAGCCGGAGAATGTGGCGAAGGCCGTCCGGGTGATTGAAAGCCTGCTGTCCCTGATCAACCGCGGAGAGGCGCTGAGCGAACAGAATGTGCGCTACTGTATTTCTCTGGTCAACGAGGGCACGGAGGAAAAGATCGAGACACTGGCGGGGGACTGCATCTGCGTGACCTCCAAGGGCAAGCCGGTAAAACCCAAGACGCTGGGACAGAAAAAGTACTGCAACGCCATCAAGAAGAATACCATCACCATCGGCGTTGGCCCGGCAGGTACCGGAAAAACGTATCTGGCCGTCGCGCTGGCGGTCACGGCGTTCCGGGCGCAGCAGGTAAACCGGATCATCTTGACGCGGCCTGCGGTGGAAGCCGGCGAGAAGCTGGGCTTCCTGCCCGGCGACCTGCAGCAGAAGGTGGACCCGTACCTGCGCCCCCTGTACGATGCGCTGTTTGACATGCTCGGTGCAGAGACATACCAGAAATATGTGGAGCGCGGCAACATTGAGGTTGCGCCGCTGGCGTATATGCGCGGCAGGACGCTGGACGACAGTTTTATCATCCTGGACGAGGCGCAGAACACCACGCCGGAGCAGATGAAGATGTTTTTGACCCGCCTCGGCTTTGGTTCCAAAATGGTGATCACGGGGGATATCACGCAGATCGACCTGCCGGACGGACGCCATTCCGGTTTGAAGGAGGCCGTCCGGGTGTTGCGTAATATTGAAGATATTGAGCAGGTTACCTTTAACGAAAAAGATGTGGTGCGCCACAGGCTGGTGCAGGACATCATTAAAGCATATGAGAAATTTCAGGAAGGCAGGCGTTAATTGAAGAACATGGAAAAGGTAAGAGTCGTCATTGACAACAGACAAAAAGAAGTAAAGATCCCAACAGGCCTGCGGATGCTTGTGCGCCGCTGCTGCAATGCGGTGCTGCGGATGGAAGAATTCAAGGAGCCTGCGGAAATCAGCGTGACGTTTGTGGACAACAAACAGATTCAGGAGCTGAATAAACAGTACCGCGGCAAGGATATGCCCACAGATGTGCTTTCTTTCCCGATGGGCGACAACGGCGTGTACGATGAGAACCACGCCACAGGCGCCAAGATTCTGGGCGATATCGTCATTTCGATGGAAAAGGCGGTGGAGCAGGCGGCGTGTTACGGACACGGGTTGGACCGCGAGGTCGGCTATTTGACGGCGCATTCCATGCTGCATCTGCTCGGCTACGACCATGAGAACGGCGGCATCGAGCGCGTCCATATGCGCGAAAAGGAAGAGCAGGTTATGACCCAGCTGGGGCTGCCTGCCTCCAGCAGCTATGTTCTGGATGAGGATGAGGAGTAAGATTGCGTTTTATTAAAAGCCTGAAATACGCTTTTAGAGGAATCGTCTACTGTATCAATAACGAGCGGAACATGCGGATACATACGGTGGCAGCGCTGTATGTGTTTGTCTTTTCGCTCTTTTTTGAATTGTCACGGGAGCGGTATGCCCTGTTGTTCATTACCTTTGCGTTGGTGATGATGGCGGAGGTGTTCAATACGGTCGCCGAGGAGATTTCCGACTTGATGGCGCCGAGTTTTCATCCCGTGGTGCGTATCGTCAAGGATATGGCGGCCGGCGGGGTTTTGATCTGCGCCGGCTTTTCCGTGGGCGTCGGCGTTTGCCTTTTTTGGCAGCCCGCCGTTTTCCTCCGGATCTGGCGCTTTTTTGCGGACAACCCCGTGATGCTCGTTCTGCTGGCGCTGGCAACGGCGCTGGCGCTGATATACATAATCGCCGGACCGATGGGTATCCGCGATTTTTTCAAGAAAAAACATGTGATCAAGTGAGAGGGATACAATTTTGAGCGAATTAAAAAATATTAAGATCCGGACGGATGACAAAACCGCGTTTATTGCGATTGTAGGCCGGCCCAATGTGGGCAAAAGTTCCCTGCTGAATCGTATGCTGGGGCAGAAGGTAGCGATTGTTTCCAGCAAGCCGCAGACAACCCGCACGCGCATCATGGGCGTTCTGACGGAGGAAGCCGTGCAGCTGGTCTTTATCGACACGCCCGGTTTGATGAAGCCGCGCAACCGGCTGGGCGATTTTATGGTGCGCTCTGTGTCGGAGTCTGTCTCCGGCGTGGACGCCTGCCTGCTGGTGGTGGAAGCCGGGCAGCGGATTTCCCCGGCGGATGAAGAGCTGATCAAAAAGTTCCGGTCGATGGACATGCCCGCCGTGCTGGCAATCAACAAAATCGACCTGCAGCAGGATAAAACCGTCCTGATGGCGCAGATTGCGGCGCTTTCCGCACAATATGATTTTGCGGCGGTGGTGCCGGTTTCCGCTCAGACGGGCGACGGTATGCGCGAGCTGGTGGACGAGCTGGAGAAGCTCGCCATGCCGGGCGGGCACTTTTTTGACGACGATACCCTGACCGACCAACCGGAACGCGTGCTGGCGGGCGAGATCGTCCGTGAAAAGCTGCTGCGCCTGCTGGATAAGGAAATTCCGCACGGCGTGGCTGTCGCGGTGGAGCGTATGCGCGAGCAGGACAACGGGACGACGGAGATACACGCCACGATTTTCTGCGAGCGGGATTCGCACAAGGGCATCATCATCGGAAAAAACGGTTCCATGCTGAAAAAAGTGGGAACATATGCCCGGCAGGATATGGAAGCGTTTTTCGGCTGCAAGATCAATTTGCAGCTTTGGGTCAAGGTAAAGGAGGGCTGGCGCGACAGCGAGGCCGTTTTGCGCAGCCTTGGCTATGACAGCAACAGCTTTGACGCGTGAGCCGTTCATTCGACTTGAAAAAGCGAGGATTTTCCCATTTCATGCTGGCGTTGGGCCGGAAAATCCGGGCGGTTGGATCAGGCGGCGTTGTTGCTCTGTTATCCTCATTTCCTATCGGAAATTAAAATGTGGATTGAAATAACAGAGGTATATACAGATATTACCGTTCATACCCCCGCGCTCTTTTGCGAATAGTAAAAGGGAACAGATTCCGGAATTGTTTGTATGATGGAACAGAGGAATCGGGCGGACCTTTACAGGTCGGAAAAGGGGCGAATTGGTATGAATGAACATGACGAGCAGGCGGCGTGGTCCTGTTTTGCACAGACGGGGCGCGTGCAGGATTATTTAATTTACAGCCAGTGTAAGCAGCAGAACGCCGTGCTGCAGGAGGAACCCGATGGTAATCAATACGGACGGCCTGGTGATTACGGAGCGGCAGGTGGGTGAGAGCGACCGGCTTGTCACCGTCCTTACCCGGGAAGAAGGCGTGCTGCGCGCCTTTGCACGGAAAGCAAAGCTGCTGAAAAGCAGCAAGCTTTCCGCCACGCAGCTGTTCTGTTATTCCCGTTTCTCCATTTATAAGGGGCGGGAAAAATATATGATCGACGACGCACAGCCGATTGAGGTCTTCTTCGACTTGCGGCGGGATATCGGGCGCCTTTCCCTTGCCCAGTATTTCTGTGAGTTGGCCGGCGTGCTCGCTCCGCAGGAGGCCGCGGCGGGGGATTTTTTGCGTCTGCTGCTCAACGCGATGCATTTTCTGGCGGCGGATTCCCGCCCGCAGCTGTTGCTGAAGGCCGTTGTGGAGATGCGGATGCTTTCGCTGGCGGGATACATGCCCAATTTGATCTGCTGTGCGGAATGCGCCTGCTATGAGGCGGAAGAGATGTATTTTCTGCCGCGCAGCGGTAAGCTGCTTTGCGGGAACTGCAACCGGCAGAGTCCCGAGGCTGCGGTGCGGCTTTCCCCCGGGACGGTTACGGCGCTGCGCCATACGATTTACGCCGAGTTTGAAAAACTGTTCGCCTTTCGGTTGCCGGAAGCGGGACAAAAGGAGCTGGCGCGCGCCAGCGAGCAGTATGTGCTGCAAACGCTGGAACGCAGCTTCGCCACGCTGGAGTTTTACCGGCAGATGTCCAGTGCAGGCGGACAAGTTTAAAGGAGATTGACTGTTAAAGAATGATTACATACAAACAAACCCTAGGATTGGACAAAAACCCGGAGGCAAAAAGAATCCGGCAAACGGTTTTTGTGGAGGAACAGGGCTTTCAAAATGAGTTTGACGAGATTGATCCCATTGCCCGCCACGTGGTGGCGTGGGAGGACGGCAGGCCGGTCGCAACCGGTCGCGTGTTTCCAAAGGACGGCTCAAAAGAAATCTGGACCATCGGCCGTGTGGCGGTTTTACCGCCGTACCGGGGCAAAGGAATCGGCGCGCTGATTGTGCGTCAGCTGGAACAGATTGCGCGGGAATGCGGCGCACGGGAATGGATGCTGTCCGCCCAGCTCCGCGCGAAGGGCTTTTATGAAGCTTTGGGTTATACGGCCCACGGAGAGGTTTATCAGGATGAATTTTGTCCGCATATCGCGATGTGTAAGCGTGCGGACGATGTGACAGATTAAATGAGGAAAAAGCTATGAGTGAAAAAATGCAGAGGCATTACCGTGCCCTGGAGCTGGATAAAATTTTACATCTGCTGGCGGAGGAGACCTCCTGCGATGCGGCGGCGGAGCTGGCGCTGGCACTGCGTCCGGTTTCGTCGCTGGCGGAGGTACAGCGATTGCTGGCGGAGACGGACGAAGCGCACACCATGATGGCGCGGTTTGGCGCGCCGTCCTTTGGCGGGCTGAAGGATGTTTCAAATTCCCTGCGCCGCGCGGAGGCCGGAGGCACGCTGAACATGGCGGAGCTGCTGCGGGTCGCCATGGTCCTGCGTACCCTGCGCGGCATCATGGACTGGCGCGGCAAAAGCGAGGGCGTAAAGAGCACGCTGGATTGGCGCTTTGAACAGATCATGCCGAATAAGTATCTGGAGGATCGCATCAACAACGCGATTCTGTCGGAGGAAGAAATGGCCGACAACGCGTCCCCGGAGCTGGCGGCGATCCGCCGGAAGATCCGTTCGGCGTCCTCCCGCGCCAGAGAACAGCTGGAAAAGATGGTGCGCTCCCAGACGACGCAGAAGTATCTGCAGGATCCCATAATCACCATGCGCGACGGGCGCTTTGTGGTGCCGGTCAAAGCGGAATGCCGCGGCGACGTGCCCGGTCTGGTGCACGATACCTCGTCTTCCGGTGCGACGGTCTTCGTGGAGCCGATGGCGGTGGTGGAAGCGAATAACGAGGTGCGCGTATTGCTCTCCCGGGAGCAGGTGGAGATCGAGCGCATCCTGGCGGAGCTTTCCGCGGAAGCAGGCAACTTTGCGAGTGGGATTATCTCCGGCTACCGGGCCGCGGTGGAGTTGAACCTGATTTTTGCCAAGGCCAATTTGGGCTACAAGATGAAAGCCAGCATGCCGCTGGTCAACGACGAGGGGCAGATCGAGCTGAAGAAGGCCTGCCACCCGCTGATTGATAAAAACAAGGTGGTGCCGACGGACATCGAGCTGGGCCTGCGCTTCGATACGCTGGTCATCACCGGCCCGAATACGGGCGGTAAAACGGTTTCTTTGAAGACGGTCGGCCTGCTGACGCTGATGGCAATGTGCGGCCTGCTGCTGCCGGTCGCGGATAACAGCCAGATTTCCGTCTTTCAAAACGTGCTGGCGGACATCGGGGACGAGCAGAGCATCGAGCAGTCGCTTTCCACCTTTTCCGCGCACATGACGAATATCATCAAAATTTTCGATCAGGCGGACGCTTCCAGCCTGGTTCTGCTGGATGAGCTGGGCGCGGGTACGGACCCGGTTGAGGGCGCGGCGCTGGCCATGTCCATTCTGGAAGCCATCCGCAACAAAGGCGCGCGCATCGCGGCGACGACGCACTACGCGGAGCTGAAAGCCTACGCGCTGCAAACGCCCGGGGTGGAGAACGCCTGCTGTGAGTTCGACGTGACGACGCTGCGGCCCACTTACCGGCTGCTGATCGGCGTTCCTGGCCGTTCCAACGCGTTTGCAATCTCCCTGCGGCTGGGAATGGATTCGGGGATTGTGGAGCACGCGAGGGCGCTGGTATCCAGCGAAAACACCCGTTTTGAAGATGTTGTACAGAGTTTGGAGGCCAGCCGCCAGAAGCTGGAAGCGGAGCGCAAAGAGGCGGAGCGCCAGCGCATGGAGGCCGAGGAGGCCAGCCGCGCGGCGAAAGAGCGCCGGGAATCCATTGACGCGGAAGCGGATAAAGAGATGGAGCGCGCGCGCCAGCGGGCGGCGGAGCTGATTGCCCGCACCCGCGGCCAGATCGACGCCATGCTCAACGAGATGGAGGAGCTGCGCAAGAAACAAAATAAAATTCTGACGGCGGAACAGAAGGCGAAGCTGAAGTCCGGCCTGCGCAGGCTGGAGGACGAAGCGGACCCGGTCAACCGGAAGGAGGGCGAGGACTATGTGCTGCCCCGCCCGCTGAAAAAGGGCGATACGGTCCTCATTTACGACATAGACAAAAAGGGAACGGTGTTGCAGCCGCCGGAAAAGGACGGCAAAACGGCGCTGGTACAGGCCGGCATCATACAGACGCGCGTGCCGGTGTCCAACCTGCGTCTGGTCAGTGAAAAACAGGCGAAAAAACAGCAGGGAACCGTGACGCGCAGTGTCAACCGCTCCAATGTGCGGGCCGCAATGGAGCTGGATTTGCGTGGACAAATGTCGGATGAAGCCATCATCAATGTGGACCAGTTCATCGATTCCGCACTGCTGGCGGGCATCAGCCAACTGACCATCATCCACGGCAAGGGCACGGGCGCGCTCCGTGCGGCGGTACAGACGCATTTGCGTCGTCATCCCAGCGTCAGGAGCTTCCGGCTCGGCACCTTTGGCGAGGGGGAAGCGGGCGTTACCATCGTGGAATTGAAATAAAACGGGGTGTTATTGTGACACGTGAGAAGGGGAAGAAGCAGATGTGGATTCTGTTTGCGATCGGCTCGGCGGTGTTTGCGGCGCTGACCTCGATTCTGGCAAAAATCGGCATTGAGGGAATCGATTCCAACCTTGCCACGGCGATCCGCACGGTGGTGGTATTGCTGCTGGCCTGGGGGATCGTATTTGCGACGGGCTCTCAGGCGGGAATCGCCCATATTTCCGGGCGCAGCTTTCTGTTTTTAATCCTGTCCGGATTGGCGACGGGGCTTTCCTGGATGTGTTACTACCATGCCATTCAAATTGGACCGGTGTCCAAAGTGGTGCCCATTGATAAATTCAGTGTGGTCATTACGATGGTGCTGGCGTTCCTGTTCCTGCACGAAAAACTGGATTTGAAAACCGTCATCGGCGGGCTTCTGATTACAGCGGGCACATTTGTGATGATCCTGTAAGCCGTATAAAGCGGACGGGCGGTTCATAAAAATAACATGGGCGGGAGGCTCAGGCGGCGACGTACTGCCTGGGCCTCTCTTTGAAAGTAAATGAACTTCCAGGTTATGGAAAGAAGGAGGACGGTAAATGGAAGAGAAAAAGAGGAGCCGGAAAGGGCTGGTTGCTGTTGTTATCGTTTTGGCGGTATTGATCGGCGGGGTCGGTGTCACTGCTGGTCTGGCGCTGAGCGACCCGTACGCGGACGCCGTCAGCGCCGGCGTCCAGCCGGATACGACGGTGCGCAAGCTGATGGACGCCGTTTTAACGGGGGACCCGGTGATGCTCACCCGGGATGAGGTCAACGGCCTGATAGCGGAGAAGTTGGCCGCACTGCCGGCGGAGGGCATACAACTGCTGGATTTGCAGTGCGTCTCCACAAAAGAGGGCTGCGCGGAATTCTATGCGCCGGTTTCCTTCCGCGGCCTGCGCCTGCCGCTCAGCGCGCGGCTGGAACTTGGGTGTGACGGGGAAGGACTCTGGGCAAACGTACAATCCGTCCACCTCGGCCGCCTGCCGGTTCCGCCGCAGTGGATGCTTGAGGCGGTGAAAAGCGCTGCTCCGCCGGAGGTCTCTGTTGAAGATGAGAGGATTTCCATGCCGGCGTCCTTTTTCGATGAAAACATCCTGGGCGGCAGCGTCGGGCTGACGGTACAGTCGCTTTCTGTCACGGATACCGGCTTTTTAGTCGATGTG
Organism: Clostridium sp. D33t1_170424_F3; assembly: GCF_015667585.1. Classification (GTDB taxonomy): domain Bacteria; phylum Bacillota; class Clostridia; order Oscillospirales; family Acutalibacteraceae; genus Anaeromassilibacillus. Next base: position 42,843 of record NZ_JADPEG010000017.1, read on the forward strand.
GCCGGAAACCTCGACCGCCTGGAGGAGGGAATTCGTCAAAAGCTGAGCGATTTTCTGCGTGGCAGCTATTGACAATTTTTCGGAAGTGTTGTATAATTGCCAACTGTAAAGCAAATAACTTTACAGACAAGGAGGGCAGGACGTGGCGAAGAATCTGGAGATCTCCCTGCTGCTGGATTTCTACGGCGAAATGCTGACAGAAAAACAGCGCGAGGTGATCGAATTCTATTACAACGACGACCTGTCTCTTTCTGAGATTGCGGACAACGAGGGCATTACGCGCCAGGGCGTGCGCGATTCGATCAAGCGGGCGGAACACCAGCTTCTGGAGATGGAAGCGCGTCTCGGACTGGCAAAGCGGTTCCGCGAGGTGCGGGACGGCCTGGAGCGCATCAGCGATTCGGCCCGCCGTATTCAGGACTATAACAAACAGCATGTGTATTCCCGCGACATCGAGGAGAATACGCGGATGATATTGGAGCTTGCACAGCAGTTGTGCGAATAACCTTGCAGGCGAGAGGAGATTTGCTTTGGCATTTGAAGGATTGGCAGATAAGCTTTCCGCGGCCTTTAAACGGCTGAAGTCGAAGGGCAAGCTGAGCGAAGCCGATGTAAAAGAGGCGATGCGAGAGGTGCGCTTGGCGCTTCTGGAGGCCGACGTCAACTATAAGGTTGCTAAGGAATTTACAAAGAAAATTACGGACCGTGCCATCGGCGCAGAGGTTATGGAGAGCCTGACGCCCGCGCAGATGGTGGTCAAGATTGTAGATGAAGAGCTGACGGCCCTGATGGGCGGCGGCGAAACGCGTTTGGTATCCCCGGCCAGCCCGCCTGCCATCATCATGATGTGCGGCCTGCAGGGCGCCGGTAAAACGACGCATGCCGGCAAGCTGGCGAAGATGCTGAAAGGCCAGGGGCATCGCCCCCTTCTGGTCGCGGGCGACATTTACCGCCCGGCGGCGATCAAGCAGCTGCAGGTGGTCGGTTCGAAGGCGGGCGTGCCCGTTTTTGAAATGGGCACCGAAAAGCCGGTGAAAATCTGTAAAGAGGCGATCAAGCGGGCAAAAGACTACGGCAACGACTATGTCATTATCGATACGGCGGGCCGTCTGCAGATCGACGAAGTGCTGATGGACGAGCTGAAGAACATTCAGGAGGCCGTCAATCCCTCGGATATTCTGCTGGTGGTCGACGCTATGACTGGTCAGGAAGCCGTCAACGTGGCCAAGACGTTTGACGAAAAGCTTTCCATCACCGGCGTAATCCTCACCAAGCTGGACGGCGACACCCGCGGCGGCGCGGCGCTCTCCGTGCGCGCGGTAACAGGCAAGCCGATCAAGTTCGCAGGCACGGGCGAAAAGCTGGAGGACCTGGAGGTCTTCCACCCGGACCGCATGGCTTCGCGTATCCTCGGCATGGGCGACGTGCTCACGCTGATTGAGGACGCGCAGAACAAGATGGACCAGAAGGCGGCGGAGAAGGTTTCCCGCCGGATGCTGGAAAATAAAATGGACCTCAATGACCTGCTTGACCAGTTTACACAGATCAAGCGCATGGGGCCGCTGAAATCCGTCCTCAGCAAGATGCCGGGCATGGAGAAGCAGCTCAAGGATGTGGACATTGACGACCGCGACATGGACCGCATGGCGGCGATCATTCTTTCCATGACGAAGGAAGAGCGCGAAAAGCCGTCGGTCATCAACCCGTCCCGCAAGCGCCGCATTGCGGCGGGCAGCGGCATGCGGGTGGAGGACGTCAACCGCCTGCTGCGCCAGTTTGAGCAGATGCAGAAGATGATGAAGCAGCTGCGCGGCAAGGGCAAGAGGCGCTTCGGCTTCTGAAAACCGGATATCTTACACCGAGGGAATTCCCTTGTTTAAGATCATACAAACGATTTGTTATGGAGGTGAAAATCATGGCAGTTAAGATCAGACTGCGCAGAATGGGCGCCAAGAAGGCTCCGTTCTACCGCATTGTTGTTGCAGATTCCCGTTATCCGCGCGATGGCCGTTTCATTGAAGAAATCGGCACATACGATCCGATGCAGGAGCCGTCCGTTGTGAAGGTCGACGCTGAGAAGGCGAAGAAGTGGATTTCCAACGGCGCACAGCCCACCGATACCGTGAAGGCTCTGTTCAAGAAGAACGGCGTTCTTTAATTGGTTATGTGTTGCACACGGAGGTTAACATGAAGGAATTGCTGACTGCAATCGCTCAGGGCCTTGTGGAGGACCCGTCCGCCGTTTCCGTCGATGTCGACGAGCCCGGGCAGGATGGTTCCGTCGTTTATCATCTGCATGTTGCGGAGAACGACATGGGCCGGGTTATCGGCAAGCAGGGACGCATCGCGAAAGCGATCCGCGTCGTGATGCGCGCCGCGGCGACCCGCACCAACGGGAAGATTTCTGTCGAAATCGACTGAGCATAAAGGGGGGCTGACGTTTGTCCGCCCTCTCTTTTTTATTACATCAAGAAAATCCTTGGATTTTCCACTTCTAAATGTAACAAAAAATCTTTTCCTACCAGGCCAACCAGGAAAGCGCTCAGGAATTGAGAAAACACAGCTATTTTTTATATAAGCAAACCAGGAGGAATAACATGCGGAATCAATATTTGGAAGCAGGCCGGATCGTGGGGACGCACGGCGTCCGCGGGGAGCTGCGCGTGGAGCCGTGGTGCGACTCTGCCGCGTTTCTGGCGAAGCTGTGCAATCTGTACGGGGAACGCGGCGCGGAGAAATTGAAAGTGGTTTCCTCCCGCGTGCACAAGAGCCTGTTGCTGCTTCAGCTGGAAGGTGTGGATACAGTGGAACAAGCGGACATGCTGCGCGGGAAAATTCTCTACCTGGACCGCGCGGACGTGAAGCTGCCCAAGGGCCAGTATTTCATGCAGGATATGATCGGCCTGACCGTCCTGGACGCGGATACGGGAAAGCGCTATGGCCTGCTGACTGAGGTCATGCGGACCGGCGCCAACGACGTATACCAGGTAACCGGGGAGGACAAGGTAAACTACCTGGTCCCCGCCATTCCGGATGTGGTGCGGGAGGTGGATATTGACGCCGGCGTGTTGAAAATCCGGCCGCTGAGGGGGATTTTTGAAGATGCGGATTGACATCCTCACGCTCTTTCCGGAGATGTGTGAAACCGTGATGGCGGAGAGCATCATCGGCCGTGCGCGGCGGCGCGGCGCGGTCCAGGTGTGCTGTCACCAAATCCGTAATTTTGCGTATGATAAACATAACCGGGTAGACGATACGCTCTTCGGCGGCGGAATGGGAATGTTGCTGATGGCGGAGCCGATCGCGCTGTGTATGGACAACGTGATCGAGCAGCTCGGGGAAAAGCCGCATGTGCTGTACATGTCCCCCCAGGGAAGCGTGCTGACGCAGGAAAAAGTGAAAGAATTGGCAGGATTTGAGAATATTGCCATTCTATGTGGGCATTATGAAGGTGTGGACGAGCGCGTGCTGGACGCGTACGTCGACGAAGAAATTTCCATTGGAGATTATGTGCTCACGGGCGGCGAGCTGCCAGCCATGGTGGTAGCGGACGCCGTATGCCGCATGAAGGACGGCGTGCTCTCCGGCGACGAATGCTTCGAGGAGGAGAGCCATTACAACAGCTTGCTGGAATATCCGCAGTATACGAGGCCGGCTGTCTGGCGCGGAAGAGAAGTCCCTCCGGTGCTGCTGACAGGGCACCATGCCAATATTTCCCAATGGAGAAGAGAACAGTCTCTTTTGCGCACTTTGCACAAAAGACCCGATCTTCTGGCGCGGGCAGAGCTCACAAAAGCGGACAAAAAGTTTCTTTCTTCGTTGGAAATTCATGTGGAAAAATAATAAATCCCTGTACATTTTGCCTGATTTTGTCAGGCGGCCCATCGAAAAGATATGGTATACGGTACAAAAGTTTTCAACAATTACGTTAAGTTGCACAAAGGAGCGGGGGACATAAAAGGTGCGATTCGGTTATCAATCCAAAGTTTTTCAAATTTGTTGACGGCATTCCGAATTGTGATATAATAACTAGCAAGATAGAGTTTAGTAGGTTGTGTTGTTTTGCTTTGATTTTTGATTATGATTTTTTTAGGAGTGGATTAAAAATGTGCGTAAAAGAGGTATTGGTTCAGAATCAGGTAGGATTGCATGCGCGTCCGGCAACGTTCTTTATCCAGAAAGCAAATGAGTATAAATCCTCTATTTGGGTGGAAAAGGAAGAAAGACGCGTCAATGCGAAAAGTCTGTTGGGCGTACTGTCCCTCGGCATCGTTGGCGGTACATCCATCCGCATCATTGCTGACGGCGCTGATGAGGAAGAAGCTGTAAACAACTTGGTCGATTTGGTCAAGTCCGGTTTTGCAGAATAAGTCGCTCACCAGACAGCACCGCTTTCACAGGCGGTGCTGTTTTTGTTTGCAGGGAACATAAAAGAGAGAGGAGGGCGCGTCCTTGGACGACCACAAAGAACATATCAAAGAGCTGCGCAAAAAAGCGATGCGCCTGCCGCTGCATCCCGGCGTGTATATCATGCGCGACAAAACCGGGAAGATTATCTATATCGGCAAAGCGAAGGCGCTGAAAAACCGCGTCAGCCAGTATTTTGGCAGCGAAAAGAACCACGATGATAAAGTTCGCCGCATGGTCAGCAATGTAGAGGATTTTGAATACATTCTGACGGACAGTGAATTTGAGGCGCTGGTGCTGGAATGCAGCCTCATCAAGCAGCACACGCCCAAGTATAATATCCTGTTAAAGGACGACAAGGGTTATCATTATATTAAGGTGACCAAAGGCCCGTGGCCGCGGATTTCGCAGGCCAAGCAGATGCTGAGCGACGGCGCGGAATACCTGGGGCCGTATGTCAGTTCCTGGGCGACCAAAGAGTCCGTCGACGAGGCGTTGAAGATTTTCCGCCTGCCGTCGTGCTCCCGTAAGTTCCCGCAGGACATCGGCAAGGGTCGGCCCTGCCTGAATTATTTTATTAAACAGTGCAGTGCGCCCTGCCGGGGCAGGCTGTCGGAAAAGGAGTACAACGAGGCCGTAAAGGACGCGCTTGAATTCCTGCGAGGTGGCAGCGCGGCATGTGTGAAAGAATTAACAAGAAAGATGGAAGAGGCGGCGGAAAACCTGGAGTTTGAGCGGGCGGCGCACATCCGGGACCGCCTGGCGGCGATCAAGCGCATGAGCGATCGTCAGAAGGTGGTGGCGCTGAAGGTCCCGGAACAGGATATTATCGCGTTGGCGCAGGGAGCGGAGAAGAACTGCTTTGAGGTGTTCCGCTTTATGAATGGCCGGCTGTGCGACCGGGAAACCTACCTGATGGGCGAAATCGGTGAGGCGGGGGCGGCGCGCAGCGAGTTTATTGAGCGGTACTACTCCATGCGCGACCGGATTCCGCCCCGCGTAACGCTGGACGGGCCGGCGGCGGATACCGCGCTGCTTTCCGAGTGGCTGAGCCAGAAGGCGGGCCGGAAGGTGTCCGTGTCCATTCCGCAGAAGGGGGAGCAGGCCCATCTGGTGGAAATGTGCCGCAGCAACGCCGCCGAACAGCTTGCGCAGTCCATGGGGCGCACCGGACGGGAAGCTTCCGCGCTGGACGAGCTGGGGCGGCTTTTGGGCTTGGCGCATCCGCCCGCCTACATTGAAGCGTACGACATCAGCAATCTGGCCGGTGGCGACAATGTGGCGGGTATGGTGGTGTTTGAGAACGGGCGGCCGCTCAAGAGCGCTTATCGGAAGTTCCAGATCAAAACAGTGGACGGGCAGGACGATTACGGCTCCATGCGGGAGGTTATTGGGCGCCGCCTGCGGGAATATCAGGAAAACCAGGACAGCGGGGAGGGCTTCGGGCGCTTGCCGGACCTGATCCTGTTGGACGGCGGCAAGGGCCATGTGGCGGCGGTGCAGCCTATCCTGGACTCGTTCCGGCTGGATATTCCCCTGTTTGGCATGGTGAAGGACGATAAGCACCGCACGCGCGCCATTGCGGCGAACGGCGGGGAGATCGCCATCCAGCCGAACCGGAAGGCGTTTACGCTGGTGGGTGCGATTCAGGAGGAAGTGCACCGCTTTGCAATCGGGTACCACCGGCAGACCCGGAAGAAAAATACGCTCAGCACGTCCCTGACCTCAATTGAAGGAATCGGCCAATCCCGCGCGCGGGCCCTGCTCAAACATTTCCGCACCATTACTGCGATCCGGGAGGCCGACCTGGAAGAGCTGGAGAATGCGCCCGGAATGACAAAACCGTCCGCGCTCGCCGTATACCGGCATTTTCACGCGGTAAACGAAACCGTTCCGCCTGAAAACGAAGAACAGAACAACCGGCCAGTAGAGTCAGGCGGGTAGAAAAGGAAGACAGGGATCATCCTGCGCTGCTATCAGAGGAGCTGCCCCCCAGCCGGTTGCAGGTTCTTGACAGATGGGCGGGATGATGGGATAATAGAAGGCATCTAAAGCGATGGATGCGGTGAAATAAGGAGTTACGATATGCGGATTATCACAGGTTCGGCCCGCGGCAGGCGTTTGATTACGCTGGAAGGCGCAAGTGTGCGCCCCACGCCGGAACGGGTCAAGGAGGCACTGTTCAGCATCCTCCAGTTTCAGATGGAAGGCCGCCGGGTGCTTGACCTGTTTGCAGGTTCCGGCCAGCTTGGCATAGAAGCGCTCAGCCGCGGTGCAAAAGAAGCCGTGTTTGTGGATGCGGGAAAAGAACCCGTTTCCGTTGTTACTAAAAATTTGGAGAGTACCGGTTTAGCAGATCGCGCGCAGGTGATGCACATGGATTTTTCCGCGTTTTTGCTGCGCAGAAACGAGCCGTTTGATATTGCGTTTCTCGATCCGCCCTACCGGACCGGATTACTGGAGCGCGCGCTGCCCATGGTGGCCGCGGTGATGAATCCGGGCGGGACGATCATATGCGAGCATCCCTCTGACGAAAAGCTGCCGGAGACGGCGGGCGATTTTGTCAAGGAAAAGGATTACCGGTACGGTAAAATCCTGCTGACGCTGTATCGCCATAAAGAACTGTAAAAACGTGAAATAGATCTGGAAACCGCTGCAAAGGATGCCTTTGCAGAAGGGTCTTGGAAAGGAATCAACGTTATGAAAACAGCAATCTGCCCGGGCAGTTTTGATCCCGTTACGATCGGTCATCTGGATATCATCGGGCGCGCCCGTAAAATTTTTGACCACGTCATTGTGGCGGTTATGGTCAATCCCAAAAAGAACACGCTGTTTACCGCGGAAGAGCGGGTGGCTCTGATTCAAAAATGCATTAAAAATATGGACGACGTGGAAGTTGTCTGTTTTGACGGCCTGCTGGCGGACTATGCCCGCATACGCAGCGCCGACGCAATTGTAAAAGGCCTGCGCGCGCTGTCGGACTTTGAATACGAGTTTCAGCAGGCGTTGACCAATAAGAAGCTGAACCCCCAGCTGGAAACAATGTTTCTGATCACACGGTCGGAAAATATGTTCCTCAGTTCCAGTATTGTCAAGCAGATCGCCGGCTTTGGCGGCGATATATCCAACTTTGTCCCGGCCTGTATTCTGGAGGACATTAAAGAAAGAATTTACGCCTCAAAAGGGTAAGGTGCGCGGATTGTTCCCGCGGCTCTCTGAAAGGAATGGTCAAATACAATGAATGTTGAAGAATTGATTGACGAACTGTACGAAATGGTGGAGAAGGCGTGGAACCTTCCGCTGAGCCGCGGGCGCGCGGTCCTTGATGGGGACGAGGTACGGCAGATTCTGGACGAGATCCGGGAGAACCTTCCCAAAGAGCTGCGCCAGGCGAAGGCGATTGTGGCGGACCGCGCGCAGATTATCAGCGATGCCAAGCGGGAGGCGGAAACCATTGTCCGCGTGGCGGAAGAGCGTTCCAAGGCGATGGTTAACCAGGATGAAATTGTCCGCGCCGCGCAGCAGAAGGCAAACGATCTGGTGACGCAGGCCCAATTAAAGGCGCGTGAGATGCGCAAAGCGTCCAACGATTATGTGGACGACCTGATGAAGCGCACCGACGACGCATTGGCGGCAAACCTTGCGGAATTGCGTAAAACCCGCCAGAATATTAAGGCAACCCAGCGTTCCGGACAAAACTAAACCGTTTGTTTTTTGTGCATCTTGTACATGCATTTCATAAAGTTTTTGGGAACAATCAAAGAAAATTGGAAAAAATTAGGAGGCCTGCCACAAGATCTTGTGGCAGGCCTCCTTTGTTATGCCTATATACGGAAAATTGGTTAGAATACTTCCTTAAAAACACTATTCTGGTTGACATAAATGCAATGAAATGGTTGCAATTTTGTTATCGATAGAGTATAATCAGATCATTAAGTGGGGGAAGGTGGGGCAAAGTAGTACGCTGTGGTTAACATAGCCAGCATTTGCCCTGAAAAAGGCACGATTATGTTGATTGGCGAATACCAACATAATATCGACCAGAAAGGCCGCGTGATTGTACCCGCCCGGTTCCGGGAGGATCTGGGCGAGCGTTTTTATGTCACGAAGGGAATGGACGGTTGCCTGTTTGTTCTGCCTCCCGCTGAATGGCAAAAGCTCCAGGAAAAGGTCTTGGCGATGCCCATGAGCAAGGCGAGAAAGATTCAGCTGTTTTTCTTTGCCGGCGCGATGGAAGCGGAGCCGGACAAGCAGGGACGCATTCTGCTGCCGCAGCCGCTGCGGGAGTATGCGGGCCTGACCAAGGACGTTACGTTTATCGGCGCTATGAACCGGGGAGAAATCTGGGACGCGCAGAAGTGGACAGATTTTAATGCCGGATTGAACAGCGACAACGTCACCCAGATCATGGAGGACGTGGACTTTTAAAATGGCCTTCGGCGCGGCGCTGGCCGTCTGTTTGCCGAGTGCGGCCGGAGGAGATAGCATGGAGTTTCACCACAAGCCGGTGCTGTTCGATGAAGCGATTGAATCGCTTGCGATCCGCCCGGATGGAGTTTACATAGACGGGACCGCCGGGGGCGGCGGCCATTCCAGGGCCATTGCGGAACAGCTGACCACAGGGAAGCTGCTCTCAATCGATCAGGACCCCGACGCCATTGCGGTGGTGCGGGAACGGCTGAGCTCGTTTTCCTGTTCGGTTCTGGCACGCGCCAATTTTTCAGAGATGGACCGTGTGGCGCGGGAACTGGATTTGTTCCCGGTGGACGGTGTGCTGCTGGATATCGGCGTATCTTCCCATCAGCTGGATACCCCGGAGCGGGGCTTTTCTTACCACACCGACGCACCGCTCGATATGCGCATGAGCCAGCAGGGACCGAGTGCCAGGGATTTGGTCAACACGCTGACTTGGCAGGAGCTGGCGCGAATCATCAGCCAATACGGCGAGGACCGCAATGCGAAGAGCATTGCAAAGGGCATTGTCAAGGCGCGGGAAAGTGCGCCGATTGAAACGACCGTGCAGCTCGCGGAGATTATCAAGGCTTCCGTGCCTGCCGCGGTGCGCAGAGAGCAGGGGCATCCCGCCCGAAAAACCTTCCAGGCGCTGCGGATCGAGGTCAATGGGGAACTGGACTGTCTTTCCAAAGGACTGGACGCCGCGTTTTCCCTGTTAAGGCCGGGCGGACGTCTGGCGGTCATCACCTTCCATTCGCTGGAGGACCGTATGGTCAAGCAACGTATGGCATCCTGGTGCCAGGGCTGTACCTGCCCGCCGGATTTTCCGGTATGCGTGTGCGGCAAGAAGCCGAAGGCGAAGCTGTTATACAAAAAGGGACTGGCTCCCAGTGAAGCGGAATTGGAGTATAACCCCAGGAGCCGCAGTGCGCGGCTGCGGGTTTGCATAAAACGTTAAATAAAGAAACGGAAAGAAGGGGTCTGTGGATGGCGACACATCGCAAAGGCGAAGCGTATGACTTTGAACTTTTTGAGCCGAAGAGACAACCGGAACAGGAGCAACAGGAAAAAAGCAATATCATACGACTTCCGCAGGAACAACTGGATAAAAACCGCCGTCCAAAGCACAGGGGGCTGAAGGTTATTTCCATGAGCCTGTTTTTACTGGCCATGATGACCATTGCCGGTTCGCTGGTGTATGGGCAGGTCCGTCTGACAGAATTGACTGAAGACATTAACACCTATTCGGCCGTTTTGGAAGAACAGCAGAGCGTCTATGTACAGTTGAAAATGAAGTCGGATGCCAAGCTTTCTCTGCAGACCGTCGAAGATTATGCGGAGAACAACCTTGGAATGCGAAAGATCGAACAGAGTCAGGTGGAATATATCAGCCTGTCGAAGGGAGACAAGAGCCAGGTGGTGGAAGAGGAGCAGTCCCGGAACCTGTTGACTTCTATATGGGATTTTATCCAGCAGCTGTTGTCATAAAAAGAGCCTTGTTTCAATAGATATGGAATGAACGGTATCAGACCAGTTGCAGTGAACAGGTTTAAAAAAGGAGACGCGGACGGGGAGAATGTGGCAAGGCAGAGGACGCCTGTGCAGTTATAATCTTCCTGAGCCACCGAACGGTTGAAACCATTTGCTGCATGCTCTGTGGTCGGTCTATTGAGGAACAGGTGAGGATCAATACCAAAACGGGAGAGTTAAGAGGATTCTTGACTCTCCGTTTTATAATTTGGAGGTTGCAGATGGCAAAGGGAACAACAATCAGGATGTGGCATCGGACGATCTTTATGCTGATCGCCATGATTGTCATCGGTTTCGGGGCGGTTGCCGTCAGTCTGTTCCGGCTGCAAATCGTGCAGGGGGAAGAGCTGCAGACGCGCGCGGTGGACCAGTATTTGAAGGATACGTCGATCAATGCGAAGCGCGGAACGATCTATGACTGCAATATGAAAGTGCTGGCGGAGAGCGCCAATGTCTGGAAAGTCGTACTGGAACCGGCTTATATTACGGATGAGAACCGGGACCTGATCTGTACCGGCCTGGCAGAGATACTGGATTTGGACAAGAACGAGCTGCTGGAGCGCAGCCAGAAAAAAACATATTACGATGTGGTAAAGGGCAAAGTAGAAACAGAGATCAAGGATGAAATCGTCAAATTTAAAAAGGACAATCAGATTGGCAACGGCATCCGGTTGATTGAAGACTACAAACGCTATTACCCGTATGGAAAATTTGCGTCCTCCGTGCTGGGCTTTACCGGTTCTGACAGTCAGGGCCTTGCAGGCGTGGAAGCGCAGTATGATTCCACCCTGACGGGCGTTTCCGGCCGTCTGGTGACGGCGAAGAACGCGCTGGGTACGGATATGTCCTTTGATTATGAGCAGCGGGTGGAGCCGCAGAACGGCTACAGCTTGGTGCTGACGCTGGACGAAGTGGTGCAGCACTTCCTGGAAAAATACCTGGAGGAGGGCGTTGCCAACAGCGGGGCGCGCAACCGTGCCTGCGGCATCGTTATGAACGTCAAGACCGGTGCGATCCTCGGCATGGCGGTCAAAGGGGACTTTGATCCGAACGACCCGTTTACGCTCACCGATCCTACAGAGAAGGCGGCGGTAGACGCTTTGCAGGGAGAGGAACGGACGAAGGCGCTGAACGAAGCGCGTCAGAAGCAGTGGAGAAATAAATGCGTCAGCGACACCTACTATCCCGGCTCTGTTTTTAAGATGGTTACTTCGTCCATGGGGTTTGAGGAGGGTGTAATCAATGAAAATTCGCCGTTTTCCTGCCCGGGCTATTATGTAGTGGCGGACCGACGCATCAGCTGTTGGAAAACAGCGGGACACGGCGGGGAAACCTTTTCACAGGGACTGTGCAATTCCTGCAACCCGGTTTTCATCCAGGTAGGCGAACGGCTGGGACCGAAAACCTTTTTTAAGTATTTTGAAGCCTTTGGGTTTACGCAGAAGACGGGCATTGATCTGCCCGGCGAATCCCGCAGTATTTATTATGATGAAAACATGGGCCCGGTTGAATTGGCGACAGAGTCCTTTGGACAGAACTTCAGTATTACGCCGATCCAGATGATTACCGGCGCGGCCGCGGTTGCCAACGGCGGCTATCTGGTGCAGCCGCATGTGGTGGCGCAGGTTATCGATGATGACGGCAATATCATCCGCACGACGGATACCACTGTAAAACGCCAGGTGATTTCCAATGATACTTCCCAGCGCGTCAGCGCCATTCTGCAGCAGACCGCCACCACAGGCACGGCAAAAAACGGTTACATTGCCGGATACCGTGTGGCGGGAAAAACCGGTACATCGGAAAAAATCGCGGAGTGGATCGCGCAGGGCAAACAGGGAGAAAAGAAATATATCGCCTCCTATTGCGGTTACGCGCCGGCGGACGATCCACAGGTTGCCATGCTGGTGTTTTTTGACGAACCGCTCCGCCAGAACGGGCAGGTGTTCGGCAGTGCGATCGCGGGACCGCCGTTTGCAAAGACCATGAGTGAAATCCTTCCGTATTTGGGTATTGAGGCAAAGTACACGGAAGAAGAGCTTGCCAAGCTGGATACAACCACGCCGGATGTGCGCGGTAAGAGTGTACAGGAAGCGCAGAATACCATTCAGACCGCCGAATTGGAAGCGAAGGTTTACGGCAACGGCGCCACAGTGATTTCCCAGGTGCCGGAACCGGGCAAGAGCATTCCGAAGAACGGGCAGATGGTGCTGTTTACCGACGAGGAGAGCGCGTCGAAGACGCTCAAGGTGCCGAAGCTGACCGGGTTGACTTTGTCACAGGCCAATGCGGCGGCAACAAACGCCGGCATCAATATCAGCATTTCCGGCGCGGCGCTCACCGGGAAGAATGCGGTATCCAACCTGCAAAGTATTCCGGAGGGAAGCGACGTGCCGCCGGGCACCATTGTCACAGTGGACTTTGTTGAACTCGACTCGGTAGAATAAGATGTGAACTTGGAAAATGAAACAAGAATAAAACCTGTTCTAATTAGGGAATGGTAAAATTTACCGTTTATCTGTATTAGAAGAATATGGTATAATAACCTCACGCCGTGACCGGAAGCGGAGCTTCCGACGGCTGGGAGAACATTGTTCCGTTGTGATGGAGGCTGCGCCTCTTTAATGGAATAATAATTGCACGGCGTTGCCAAAATCAGATTTTGACGCCTGAGTGAATCTTGAATTATGCCGGTTTGATAAGCTCGTCAGCCTGTGGCGCTGTGAGAGCGGAGTTGCGTAAAGGGCATGATTAAGGAACCGCACGGTATTTCTAAAATCATAGATTAATAAAAACAGCAGGTTTCCACGCGGTGGGGAATGAATATCAGAAGAGGGGATTTTGCATATGGCGGACGGAATGTGGACACTCGCGGCGGCGGCGATTGCATTTGCGGTGACGGGACTTTTGGGAAAATGGATGGTTCCGTTCCTGCACAAGATCAATTTTGGGCAGACCATTCGGGAGGAAGGCCCAAAATGGCATCAGAAGAAGAGTGGGACGCCGACCATGGGCGGATTCATGTTCATCGTTGGCATTTTTGTATCGGCGGCGCTCTGCCTGTTCCTGTTTTACAAAAACAGCGGCCAGAATCCCACCGATATGAATTTGCATGTCAAGCTGATCGGCGGCATGCTGATGGCGTTGGGATTTGGCGGCGTCGGATTCCTGGACGATTACATCAAGGTTGTAAAAAAACGCAACCTGGGGCTTAACGAGCGCCAGAAGCTGATTCTGCAATTTCTTGTGGCGGGCGGATATCTCGCGTCCCTGTACATGTCCGGCGCGTCCAGCGTCACGCTGATTCCCTTCTTTGGCGGCGTGGATTTGGGGATGGCCTATTGGGTTCTCGCGCTTTTGGGAATTGTCGCAATGGTCAACGCGGTGAATTTTACGGACGGCATCGACGGCCTCAACGCCTCCGTGACATTTTTTGTCTCACTGGCGTTCATGGTGATTGCCGGAATCGTCGGAATCAACGGCATGGGGATTTTGTCGGCTGCCTGTGCGGGCGGCTGCCTGGGCTTTTTGATCTGGAATTTCAACCCGGCCAAGGTTTTCATGGGCGACACGGGTTCCCTGTTTCTGGGGGGCATGGTGTGCGCGCTCGCCTTTGGGCTGAATATGCCGGTCCTGCTTCTGCCGGCCGGCATCATATATATTTGTGAAATAGCGTCCGTCGTGTTACAGGTGACCTATTTTAAAGCGACGCATGGAAAGCGCCTGTTTAAAATGAGCCCGATCCACCACCATTTTGAAATGTGCGGATGGAGCGAAGTGAAAATTTGCACCGTGTTCAGCATGGTGACGCTGCTGTTTGGCGCATTAAGCGCGGCGGCTGTATGGTTTGGGCTGTAACCGGCCTGATAAAGTGACATTTTTGGCGGGCAAATTGTGGTTAAATGAATGGGACCCCGCAAGATATGCGGCAGAAAGGAGGCGGTTTGATGGCGACAAGGGCGGATACCAAGAGGGGCGCCCCAGTGAGACGCCCTCCATCCGCGAGGAAAGAGGATACACAGGAGCTGTCCCAGAGTTCGTCTCTGGTCAAGCGGATGCGCAAAAAATTTCGCCTGTTTTCTGTGCGCGCCGGTATGGATCTGCCGTTCTTTTTCCTGGTGTTGACGCTGCTGGTTATCGGCCTGGTTATGCTGTTTTCCGCCAGTTATGCCTACGCGTACTATTATTATGGAAACAGCTATTATTTCATCGCCCGTCAGGCGGGATTTGCGCTGGCCGGCGTTGCGGCAATGGTGGCGATCTCCTACTTTGATTATCATCACCTGCATAAATTGGCCGTTCCTATCCTTATGGTCACGTATCTGCTGTTGGTTCTGGTGTTGTTTATGCCGGAGCGCAGCGGTGTAAAACGGTGGATTGTCATTGGTCCTGTCAATTTCCAACCTTCGGAAATCGCGAAGTTTGCCTTGATTTTAATCTTTGCACATCTGATCTCCATCAATTTTAAACGCATGGGAACCTTTCGATACGGCGTTCTGCCGTATCTGCTGATCCTGGGTTCCATTGCGGTTCTTGTTATTTTGGAAAAGCACGTTTCCGCCACGCTGATCCTGGTTATGCTGGCGGGCGTTATGCTCTTTATCGGCGGTATACAGCTGCGATGGTTCGGCATCGCCTTTGGCGCGCTGGGGGCGGCGGTAGCGTATATCGTCCTGTTCAGTGCAAAATTCGGTTATGCAAACGACCGTATTGCCGGCTGGCTCGATCCGTTCGGTACCACGGTGGATACCTGGCAGACCAGGCAGTCGCTGATGTCCATCGGCTCGGGCGGTCTGCTTGGACTTGGGCTGGGCCAGTCGCGGCAAAAATATCTGTATCTGCCGGAACCGCAGAACGATTTTATATTTGCCATCGTGTGCGAAGAACTGGGGTTTATCGGCGCGCTGTTGGTAATTATCCTGTTTGCCATGCTGGTCTGGCGGGGGATTACGGTGTCCCTGAAGGCGAAGGATAAGTTCGGCATGCTGCTTGGCATCGGCCTGACCGTACAGGTGGGCCTGCAGGTGATCCTGAATATTGCCGTTGTGACGAATACGATCCCGAATACCGGAATCAGCCTGCCGTTCTTCAGCTCTGGAGGTACGTCGCTGATGATTTTGTTGGCGGAAATGGGCGTGGTCCTGTCGATCTCACGAACGTCGATGATTGAGAAGACATAGCGTGCCCGGCAGAGCAAAGTAAGCCATTAAAGGAGACAGCTGTATGAGAGTCTTGTTTGCCGGCGGCGGCACCGCCGGCCACATCAATCCCGCACTGGCGATCGCCGGATATCTGCGGGAACGCGAACCGGATACGGAAATTCTCTATGTGGGCGCAAAGGGCGGTATGGAAGAACGCCTTGTCCCGGCGGCGGGTTTTTCATTTAAAAGTATCACGATTTCCGGATTTCAGCGCAAGCTGAGCTGGGCAAACGTCAAGAAAAATGCCCAAACGGTTGTGCGCATGTTTACCTCCAGCAGGGAGGCGCGCGGAATCATCCGGGAATTTCAACCGGATATCTGCATCGGCACCGGCGGTTACGTCAGCGGGCCGGTGATCCGCGACGCGATCAAAATGGGCATTCCCTCTCTGATTCACGAACAAAACGCCTATCCGGGTGTGACCAATAAAACCCTGAGCAAGCACGCCAGCCGAACCATGCTGGCGGTGGCGGACGCGCAAAAGCATCTGGACCCGTCGGCACACTGTGTCCTGACCGGCAACCCTGTGCGGCAGGAAATCATTCGTACGCGCAGGGAGGAGGCCCGCCGGAAGCTGGGGCTGGACGAACGCCCGATGATTCTCTCCTTTGGCGGAAGCCTGGGAGCGCGTAAGATCAATGAAGCCGTCGCGGATTTGTTGGTTTGGAGCGCGCAGAAGGACAGGTTCCAGCATATACACGCCTACGGACAGTGGGGAACCTGGTTCCCGGACCTGCTGAAAGAAAAAGGATTGGACCTGGGCAAGCACCCGCAAATGGATATCCGGGAATATATCAGCGATATGCCGGACTGTCTGGCGGCGGCGGATTTGGTGATCTGCCGGGCGGGCGCCATCACGCTGAGCGAGCTGCAGGCGCAAGGGCGCGCGTCGGTACTGATTCCGTCCCCCAACGTGGCGGAAAACCACCAGTATCATAATGCCATGGCACTCGTCAATCACAAAGCCGCCGACATTTTGGAGGAAAAGGATTTGAGCGGAGAGGCCTTGTGCAGAAAAGTAGAGGAACTTTTTGCAAGCCCGTCCACGATCCCGCATCTGGCGGAGAACGCCAGGAAGATGGCAATTTTAAACGCCAACGAACGCATTTATCATATTATAAAAGAAGTATTGGCCTGATGCAATCCGCAGCCGCATGCACAGGGTTTGCCCCGTCCGCATAGTATGGTGCAAAATCAAGGAAACACTGATTTCATTGCAGCGCACGGCCTGCCGGTCCAAATCGGCGGGCGGCGGTGCGTTTTTTCCATTTTGCCGGATAAGAATACGGCAATCGGTCAACCGCAGTCTGCTCAGTGTTCCCTAAGGTAAAAGGGGTGCGGCTATGTCGAAGCTATTGATTCAGGGACCAGGCCGATTGGAAGGAGAGTTGCGCGTCCACGGGGCGAAAAACAGCACACTGCCGCTGATGGCGGCGGCTCTGCTTTGCGGCAGTGAATGTATCCTACATAACTGTCCGGATCTGTCGGATGTAGATACCTCGGTGCGGATCCTGCGCCACCTGGGCTGCAGGACGGAACGCTCCGGTTCGGACGTACTGGTAGATCCGCGCGGCGCAGACCATTGGGATATTCCGGAGACGCTGATGCGGGAAATGCGCTCTTCCATTGTGTTTCTGGGCGCAATCGTTTCCAAAATGGGAAAGGCGACGTTGTCTTTCCCCGGCGGATGCGAATTGGGTCCCCGCCCGATCGATCTGCATCTTTCCGCATTGCGGAAGCTGGGCGTCTCTATTCAGGAGGACCACGGATGCCTGCGGTGCAGCGCTGAACAGGGATTGAAGGGAACGAACATCGCGTTTTCATTCCCCAGCGTGGGCGCGACGGAAAACGTGCTGCTTGCCGCCTGCTGTGCGAAAGGGACCACGGTCATCACAAATGCAGCAAGAGAGCCGGAGATTTGTGATTTGGCGGATTTCCTGAATGCCTGCGGCGGTAAAATTTGCGGCGCGGGAGACAGCACCATTATTGTGGAAGGTGTAAAGAAACTGGACGGCTGTGAGCACAGGGTCATTCCGGACCGCATTGCCGCAGCGACGTATCTGGCAGCGGCGGCGGTCACCGGAAGCACGCTGACGCTGACGCATGTGCTGCCCGCGCATATGGCGCCGGTGCTGCCGGTGTTTGAGGAGACCGGATGCCAGATTGACGTGGATGGAGAAACCATGCGCATTGTGGCGCCAAAGAGGCTGAGCCGCATGAAAAACGTGCGTACTATGCCGTATCCGGGTTTTCCAACGGACGCACAGGCGCCGGTGATGACAATGGCGGCCGTTGCGGAGGGCACCAGCATTTTTGTGGAAAACATCTTTGAGAGCCGTTACAAGCACGTGGGCGAGCTGCTTCGCTTGGGAGCCAACATCAAAGTAGAGGGCCGTGTGGCGGTTGTGGAAGGCGTCCAGCGCTTCTCCGGCGCGCCGGTAGAGGCGGCGGACCTGCGCGGCGGCGCGGCGCTTGTAGTGGCGGGACTCGCGGCGCAGGGGGAAACCCTTGTGAGCGGCGTCAAGCACATTGACCGCGGTTATGAGAGCATCGAAAAGAGCCTGCGCAGCTTGGGTGCGCGCGTCATTCGCATCCCGGAGGAGCCTGCCGGGAAAGTGCCGGTCTGCCGGGCCGCGGTGTATCAGGAAGGATCATAACGGAGAAAGGAAGTGAAACAGCATGGGGACAACGCAGAATCGCGGGCGCGCAGGACCGTCGAACCGGCGGCCGCCGCAACAGCCTCCGCGCCGGCCGGAACCGGAGCCGCAGAAGCGCCGGAAACGGGTGGCGGAGGGGACCGCACAGCGTGCGGAGCAGCGACGGCGGCGAAAGCGCAGGCGGCTGATCCTGTTTTACATCGTGATGTTTCTGGTGGTTGTCATCGGTGCTGTTACACTTTCCCTGACGGTGCTGTTTAAAATAGATACCATACAGGTGACCGGTACTTCCCGCTATACCGCGCAGGAGATTGTCAACACAGCGGGCATTCCAAAGGGCGAAAACCTTTTTTTGGCAAAGACGAAGGAAGCCGGGACCGCGATTGAGAAGAAACTGCCTTACATAAAAACGGCAAAAGTATCCCGGCGATTTCCGGCAAAAATCGTGATTGACGTTGTGGAAGATACCGTTTCCGGCGTCATTGTATATGAGGATCGGTATGCGGTGCTGGGGGAAAACGGCAAGGTGCTGGATTTTCCCGAGGTGATTCCGGAAGGAGTTCCGGTCATTAAGGGTCTGATGCTCTCTAAAGTAGAGTTGGGCGAATCGATCGCCTTTCAGGAAAACGATGTGGAAAGCAAAGAACCGGAGGACTCTTCTTCGTCTGAGCTGCAGGCCGCGAGTGCGGAAGGGCAGTCGGAGGAGGTTGCAAGCGAAGACCCGGTTCAGCAGCGCAACCAGGAGACCTATGAAATCCTGATGCAGGCAATAATGGATAATGGGTTGGATAAAATTTCAGAAATCGACCTGACCGACCCATATAATTTAAAAATCCTGTACGACAACCGGATTACCATGGTGCTGGGACTTCCCACGGACCTGGAATATAAAATCCATTACGCAAAGGGCATCCTGGATGAGGGCGGCATCCAGGAAAATGAGCGCGGCGTGCTGAACCTGGCCGACGCCGTGAACAATAAGGTGCCGTTTGCGCCGGACTATACCGGTGGAACAACGGAGAGCGGGGCTCCTTCCGGTTAAAAACAGTCCAATCCGCCAAAACTTGGAGCCGCAAGGAAATACTTGTTGAAATTATTTCGTAAAAGTGTTAAATTAATACTATGCATAGGCAAAGGTTGCCGGTAAAATAAAAGGACGTTTAAGGGGGACGCAGCACATGCCTTTTGAGATTGATAACGACTTTGACAATATTGTTCAGATAAAAGTAATCGGTGTTGGCGGCGGCGGCGGAAACGCGGTTGACCGCATGGTGACCATGGGTGTACAGGGTGTGGAGTTTATTTCCGTCAATACGGATAAGCAGGCGCTTTACCGCTCCAAGGCAACGCAGAAAATCCAGATCGGTGAGAAGGTCACGCACGGAAAAGGCGCGGGATCGAAGCCGGAAATGGGCCAGAAGGCGGGCGAGGAGAGCCGTGAAGCGATTGCGACGGCGATCCGCGGCAGCGATATGGTCTTTATCACCGCAGGTATGGGCGGCGGCACCGGTACGGGCGCAGCGCCGATTGTGGCGGAAGTAGCCCGCGATATGGGTGTTCTGACGGTAGGTATTGTGACAAAACCCTTTGCATTTGAAGGCAGGCGGCGTATGGAGCAGGCCGAAAACGGCATTTCCGCTCTGCGCGAGCATGTGGATTCCCTGGTTGTAATCCCCAACGAGCGTCTGAAGCTGGTCAGCGAGCAGCGCATCACGCTGGTCAACGCGTTCTCCATTGCGGACGACGTGCTGCGCCAGGGTGTGCAGAGTATCTCCGACCTGATTAAGCTGCCCGGACTGGTCAACCTGGACTTTGCCGATGTGACCGCGATCATGAAGGACGCGGGTTATGCGCACATGGGCGTGGGCAGGGCCTCCGGCAAGGACAAAGCGGAGCAGGCCGCCAATATGGCGATTTCCAGCCCGCTGCTGGAGACGGCAATCAACGGCGCAAAGGGCGTCATTGTAAATATCACGTCCTCTCCGGATATCGGCCTCGACGAAATCGAGACAGCCTCCGCGATGATTGCTTCTCAGGCGCATGAGGACGCGAACATCATCTGGGGCGCCGCGTTTGATGAGAATATGGACGATGAAATGAGCGTTACCGTGATCGCGACCGGATTTGCCACGCACGACGGCAGCGATCAGCCGGCCAGGGAGGAGCGCAGGAGCGGTTCCTCACAGGGCGCTTACTCTCACAGCAGCGCGCCGGCGCGTGAGTCCAGAGAAAGTGCCTCCCGTGCGCAAAGCTCCCCTTCGTTGGACGACGACGATACGTTTACCGATATTATGTCGATTTTTAACAGAAAATAACATACAACACAACCTGGAAAGGGCCCGGTTCTGCCGGGCCTTTTCTGCATGATTTTTTCATTTCATACGGGTGTAAAAAGGCGATGTGAGGCGAATTTAGCCCGTGTAGGGCACTGCGGAGCAAATTTACCGGAATATAACGCGAAAATATAAGCCGCACTCTTGTAATCTCCCGTTTCTGTGCTATAATAACCAATGGAATACATCATCAGCCTGTGCACAGTTGTCTGGCACAGGCCATTTATTTGACGGCCTGCCGTGTGAGGCGGGCGGAGGAGGTGGCATTGTGAAACCGGACCCTTTATGCAGCGGGGACAGACAAAACAATCATAAGGGAGATGAAAGCAATGCTGTCTTATTACAAAACCATAGACGGCCAAATGACCCGTCTGGAAGCCTGTGAACCTGGCTGCTGGATCAATTGTATCGCGCCCACGGACGCAGAGATCAAAGGGATGATTGCGGACTTTAAAGTAGAGCCGGATTTTTTCCGCGCCGCAATGGACGAAGAGGAATCTTCCCATATTGACAGCGAGGACGACAGCACGTTGATTATTATCGACATGCCGGTCGCGGAAAAGGCAGGCGGCAACATCACATATACCACGACGCCGCTGGGCATCATCATCACAGAGAAAAACGTGATCACAGTTGCGACAAAGAATAATCCCGTGCTGGACGAGTTTACCGACAACGTGGTCCGCGGGGTGCAGACCAACCTGAAAACCCGTTTTATCCTGCATTTGATGCTGCGGATCGCCACGCGCTACTTGCAGTACCTGAAGCAGATTGATAAGATCAGCAGCCACGTTGAACGCGAGCTGCGGAAGTCCATGAAAAACTCCGAGCTGATTCAGCTGTTGGATATTGAAAAATCACTGGTGTATTTCTCCTCTTCTTTGAAGGGCAGTGAAATCACCATCGAAAAGATCATGCGCGGGCGTGTGGTCAAGCTCTACGAAGAGGATCAGGACCTGCTGGAAGACGTGCTGATCGAGGTGCGCCAGGCCATCGAGATGTCCAGCATTTATCTGAACATCCTCTCCGGCACAATGGACGCATTTGCGTCCGTAATCAGCAACAACCTGAATATTGTGATGAAGGTTTTGGCCTCTATCACGCTGCTGATTTCGATTCCGACGGTCATTTCGAGCTTCTACGGAATGAATGTGGACGGGCTGCCTTTGCCGCATTTTTGGTTCCCATTGGTACTGGCGGTCGTCAGCATGGGCGTCGCATATTTTATCCTGCGGAAAAAGGATATGTTTTAAACAGGAAAAAGGGGAACTGCGACGGCAGCTCCCTTTCTTTATGGAGGGAAAAAGAGTATGGAACGCATTCGGATTCACACAAGCGAGCTGCCTGTAAAGGCAAAAGACCTGCGTGCCGGAGAGCAGATTTTATTGAGCGGCACAATTTATACCGCGCGCGACGCGGCGCATAAGCGGATTTGCGCCCTGTTGGATGAGGGAAAGGAGCCGCCGTTCCCGTTGGAGGGCGCTTCTGTCTATTACGCGGGACCGACGCCTGCGCCGGAGGGGCTTCCCATCGGGTCCTGCGGGCCGACAACCTCTTCACGGATGGACGTCTTTGCGCCGCGCCTGCTGGATCTGGGATTGAAGTGTATGATCGGCAAGGGGAACCGCGCCCCGGCGGTGGCAGAAGCTATTCAGCGCAACGGGGCGGTGTACCTGTGCGCCATCGGCGGAGCGGGCGCGCTGGCTGCGAAATGTGTGCGCTCCCTCAAAGTCATCGCGTTTGAAGACCTCGGCTGTGAATCGGTCAAGGAGCTGCAAATTGAGGACTTTCCTCTGTTTGTGGCGATTGATTCCACAGGAGGCAGTCTCTTTGCAAAATAAGCCGGGTACAGACAATATGATAGGAGTGATCGCATGACGAACCTGTTGGTGCGTCTTTTTATCAAGGACTATCAGAATGTGGAGAACAGCCGGGTGCGGGAACAGTACGGGAAGTTTGCAGGCGTCGTTGGGATCGTGACCAACCTGCTGTTGTCTGTCATCAAGGCGCTTGCGGGCTTTCTGTTCCACAGCGTGGCCATTCTTGCGGACGCGGTGAATAACCTGTCCGATTCCGCTTCTTCCATCGTGACGCTGGTGGGCTTTAAGCTGTCCGCCAAGCCGGCGGACAAGGAGCATCCGTACGGGCATGCGCGCATTGAATACATCAGTGGGCTGATCGTGTCTCTGGTCATCCTGCTGCTGGGCTTCCAATTGGTGCAATCCTCTTTCGGCAAAATTTTGCAGCCGGAGGAAACGGAAATCAGCCTGTTGGCGGTCGCTGTTTTGATTGTTTCCATGCTGATTAAGCTCTGGCAGTTTTTCTTTTACCGGAAGCTTGGCAGGCGGATCGCCTCCACCGCGCTGGAAGCGACGGCAGCCGACAGCCGCAACGATGTAATCAGCACGGGCGCAATCCTGATTGGCATGGGGATTACCCGGCTGACCGGTTATAATCTGGACGGCTGGATGGGCCTGGTCGTGGCGGTTCTGGTCATTGTCGGCGGAATCAAGCTGATTATGGAAACCAGCGATCCGCTGTTGGGCATCGCACCGTCCAAAGAGCTGGTGGACGGTATCTACCAGAAAATACTGCACTATGAAGGCGTTCTGGGGCTGCACGACCTGAGTGTACACAATTATGGGCCGGGCCGGTGCTTTGCCTCAGTGCATTGCGAGGTGCCGGCGGAACAGGACATCATGGTCAGCCACGATATTATAGACAATATTGAGCGAGACTTTTTGCAGGATATGAACATCCATCTGGTGATTCATCTGGACCCGGTCGTCACGGATGACGAACGCACCAATACGCTGAAACGAGAGGTGATGCAGAAGCTGCGTGCGCTTTCCACAGAGATCGATATGCACGACTTCCGCGTGGTTTGGGGAAACTCCCATACCAACCTGATTTTCGACGTATGCGTGCCGTTCGGCTTTCAATGGGACGACAACGAGCTTTTACAGCGCGTGGAGGAAGCTATAAAAGAATTGGATTCACACTACTTCACGGTCGTTACCGTGGATCACGATTACGTTCCGCATTTTGTGGAAAAGTAGAATATTAAAAATCCCACGCGGGCATGGAAAATGTCGTCTGCGTGGGATTTCTTTCGTATTTCCCGGGAAACGGAAGATCCATATCGGTTGACGGCCCAAACGCTCGCCGCTGTTTTCCTTGTTCAGCGGTGTGTTCATAATTTGTTCATTGCATTTTTGAAAAGAATGTACTACAATAGTTTTAGCACTTGGATTGATTGAGTGCTAAAACTAAAGATATAAGAGGTTGATTGCAGTGGCAATGAAGCAGTTTAAAGCAGAATCCAAACGTCTTTTGGACCTGATGATCAATTCCATTTACACCCACCGGGAAATTTTTCTCCGCGAGCTGATTTCCAATGCGAGCGACGCCATCGACAAGCTGTATTACCGTGCGTTGACCGACGGCGATACCGGCCTTTCCCGCGACGACTTTGCAATTGACATTGCGCTGGACAAGGACGCGCGTACGCTTACGATTTCCGACAACGGCTGCGGCATGACAAAGGAAGAACTGGAGAATAATCTGGGCACCATCGCGAAGAGCGGCTCCTTGAATTTTAAGAAGGACAACGAGCAGAAAGAGGATATCGAGATTATCGGCCAGTTTGGCGTCGGCTTCTATTCCGCCTTTATGGTCAGCGAACAGGTGACCGTCTATAGCCGTGCGTACGGGAGCGATGAGGCCTGGAAATGGTCCAGTAAGGGCGCGGAGGGCTACACCATGGAACCGTGCGAAATGGAAGGCCACGGCTCCAAAATCGTGCTGAATATCAAATCCAACACAGATGAAAACAACTATGACGAATTCCTGGAGACCTACACCATCAAGAACCTGGTGAAAAAATACTCCGACTATATCCGCTATCCCATCCGCATGGACGTGGAAAAGAGCCGCATGAAGGAAGGCACGGAGGAAAAGCCGGAATACGAATCCTACACGGAAAATGAAACGCTGAACAGCATGGTGCCGCTGTGGCGCAAGAATAAAAACGAGATTACGGAAGAAGAATACGACCGCTTTTATCAGGAAAAGTTCTTTGACTTTGAGAAGCCCGCAAAGATCATCCACAGCAGCACGGAGGGTACCGCAACCTATAACGCGCTGCTCTTTATCCCCGGCAGAGCACCCTATGACTACTACACCCGCGAATATGAAAAAGGCTTGCAGCTGTATTCCAACGGCGTGCTGATTATGGAAAAGTGCCCGGATTTGCTGCCCGACTATTTCAGCTTTGTCAAGGGCCTGGTAGATTCGCAGGATCTCTCTTTGAATATCTCCCGCGAAATGCTGCAGCACGACCGGCAGCTGAAAATTATTGCTTCCCGTTTGGAAAAGAAGATCAAGTCCGAGCTGGAAAGCATGCTGCTCAACGAACGTGAAAAATACGAAGAATTCTTTAAAAACTTTGGCCTGCAGTTGAAGTACGGTGCAAATGCCGATTACGGCGCGCATAAGGATGTTTTGAAGGACCTGCTGCTGTTCTATTCTTCCAGTGAAAAGAAGCTGGTTACGCTCAAGGAATACGTGGAGCGCATGAAAGAGGAGCAGAAGTATATCTATTACGCCTGCGGCCAGACGGTGGATCGGATCGAACTGCTGCCGCAGACAGAGGCGCTCAAGGAGAAAGGCTTTGAAATCCTCTATCTGACCGACGATGTGGACGAGTTCGCCCTGCGTATGATGATGCAGTATGACGATAAGGCGTTTAAATCCGTTTCTGCGGACGATCTCGACCTGGAGACGGAAGAGGAGAAGCAGGAGGCCGCCAAAAAAGTGGAGGAAAACAAGGATTTGCTGGATGCCATGAAAGAAGCGCTTGACGGCAAGGTCAAGCAGGTGATCCTTTCCCAGAAGCTGAAGACCCATCCGGTGTGCATGTCCTCCGAAGGCGCGATTTCTCTGGAGATGGAAAAGGTCCTCAACTCCATGCCAAGCGGCGAAAAAGTGCAGGCGCAGCGCGTTTTGGAGATTAATGCAAATCACCCGATTTTTGCCAAATTGCAGGAGCTGCATGCGGATCATCCGGACAAGCTGAAAGAATACGCCGCCCTGCTGTATGACCAGGCGCTGCTGATCGAAGGCGTTGCCATCGAGGACCCGGTGGCATTTTCCAATCGTGTCTGTGACTTGATGATATAATAAAAGTTTGTCGTGCAATACCATCAGCAAACATAAATAAAACGAAAAATAGCGTTCCTGATCGACTGAAACAGCGGTCAGGAACGCTATTTTATGCGCTTTTTAAAAAGACTGGTTGGGGATACGTCTTTGGCCTAAATCAGGCATTTCCAGAATTTAAAGAGCAGCTTTTGCACGGCGTTCAGCCCTTCGTATGCGTGATGTCCGGCTGTATCGGAAACGTTTTGCAGGTAACCGATTTCCTCGTCGGAAAGCCGGTGCGGGCTGAACTTGGCTTTGAGCGCCAATTCCTCCGCGCGTTTGTCCATTGGCTCGCCAAAACCGGTTAATTGTGTGAGATACTGGTATAAATACAGCGCGCGCCGGTTGACGTCGGGAACTGCAAAGCTCTTTTTCCGGCGCCACAGGAGGAAGGCCCGCCGTAACAAAAGCAGAAGAATGCATCCGCCGGCGATGGCGATCGGCAGAAGAACAGGCGTTGCCATATGGAAAGAAGCGCCCTCTGTCACGTCCGGCAAAGAAGAATCCGGCCCGCTTTCCAGCGCGCTGGAGATTTCCGCCTCGCTTTCCGGTTCACTGCTGGATTCCGGTTCGCTCTCTGCTTCGCTTTCCGGCTCGCTGCTGGGCGCGCTTTCCAGCGTGTCGTCCGGCTCGTTCATCTGTCCGGCGGAAAGATGGACGCCGGGGGTGGCTTCCACCGGCTGCCAGCCGAGTCCGGGCGTGTAGACCTCGGCCCACGCGTGAGAGCGCCGGTCCGGGATGTCGGCCCAGCCGTCCACACCGTAGTCGGCTGCCGTAACGGCGTACCCCTCGGCGTAGCGGGCCGGAACGCCCTGCGCGCGCAGCATGGCGACGGCGGAGCTGGCAAAATGGACGCAATATCCCTTGTGGTTTTCAAACAGGAAATAGTCGACAAAGTCGCGTCCCGCCGGGGTTGTGCCGGGGGAGAGCGTGTATGTGCCGCTGGAGCGAACATAATCCACAACGGCGTTTACCACCTCCGATTGGGCGGCGTTTTGCACATTGGGAATGCCGACCTGCTCGCACAGCCAACGCAGCTTCATTTTGATTTCCTGCGGCAGCTGTGTGTAATGGGTGTTGGCAAACGACCGGTACGCCTGTTCGGAGACAGTAAATGGAGCGTCCGTTTCCAATGAGACGGAACGGGAAAAGCCCGGTACATTCCAGGCCTGCAGACTGTAGTTCCTGGAACCGAACAGAGAACTGGACTGGATGTACGAATCGTTTACAAACGCGCCGCCGGAAAGTTCCTCGGGCCGGGTCGCAAGCCCATAGGGGGCGAAAATGCATTTTTTGTTTGCGCCTATGTTTTCGATTTCCACTTCCATAAAGAGCGATTCCCTCTCCTCCGGCTGTGCGTAGAGGGAGAAAAACTGTCCCGCCATGTTCTGCGGGTTGAAATAGAGCGCCTGGTCCAGCTCTTCATAAGCGGAATCGGGGAGAGGTTCCCAACTGGTTCCGGTATAGACGCTGCTGGAAAACGCGTGCAGATAGATCGGTGTTTTTTGTGGGTTCCGAACCCGCAAAACGGTTTTTCCTGTGTATTGCAGGTTGCCGGATCGGCTCAGGCTTGCGCGTCCCAGTTCCGAATCCGCGGAACCTGGGTTTAACAGAGGGGATTGATAAATGCCGGCCTCCAATTCCGTGCGTAGCGATTCGATCGACGGCGGACGGACATAGTCCTCCTGCGGGACAAAGAAGTTCAGAAGCAGAAGACTGAGGATCACAGCGGGCAGAGCCAATAACGACACCTTTCCGGCCGCGGCGGTGCGTCCAAAGGAACTGTTGGCGGAAAGCCGGCTCAGCAGCAGTGTGGTCCAGAAGGCCAGCAGCATGAGGACGGACGGCCAGGCGGGCATAATGGTAAAACCGAGCGGAACCAGCAGGAACGGAGCCGTACCCGCGAGGGACAGCCAGAAGCTGTGCCTGCGCCGAATCGCCCAGCCCAGGAAACAGGAAAGGAAAAACAAAAGAAAAATCAAAAAAATGGTGCAGGCTTCCTCATAATCGCCCCGCGGCAGATCGACCCGGTACAGCGGAAAGATAAACCGGGAATGCGAGCCGAGTTCCAACATGATGCGGTTGGTCGTGATAATAAAACCCTGCAGAAAGTACGTACGGAGCCAGTAGGCGGTACCGCAGTAGACCGCTGCCAGTAACAGTAAAACGGGCAGGATAAACCGCTTCATGGAGAATATGCCGATGAACATCCCCGTAAACAACACGATGCTGGCAGTCAGAATCAGGCGGTCAGCGGGCAGGGAAAACGCGGTTACCAAACACTGCGCCACGCCAAACAGGCCCAGCAGCAGCAAAAGGACGTCGGCAAGGAGGACCGAAAGCGTGTTGCGGGAGGCAGGTTTCCAAACAGGCTTGTCCATCTGGAGTCCCTGCTGCAAATTTGTCATATCGCTCCCTCCCAAGCCGTGCTGCTGGAGAGATCTTCGATGCGCTGCGGCGTTACATAAAACAAATAGGGGACGTCCTTTGCCTCTCCCAGCCGCTGCCGGCATTCCGGCGCGGGAATGCCCTCAATGGGCGCGGGTTTATCAAGCACGATATTCATGAGAGAGAGGAAATCGTCCGGGGAAGCGATGGGCCAGCTCCGCAGCGCGATTTTATCCGCGTCGTACCACATGATCTCGTGGGGCATCTGGTTATCCAGCAGATAATAGCAGAGGGAACTGAGATGGTCCAATGTGCGGTCCAGGTCCTCCGTTGTGCCAAACAGGTCGAAAAGAACCAGCACGGCGTTGCTGATCGGCAGGCTGAATTCTTTCACCATCAGCTCATCCATGCGGGAGGAGAGCTTCCAGTGGACGCTGCGCATAAGGTCGCCTTCCCGGTAAGGGCGGATGTCAAAGATTTCCGACGGATCACTGCCCGGCCGGTTGGAAGAAAAGAGCTCGCTTTCCGGATCCGGCGCGGGTGCGGCCTGCAGGGGAAGCTCCAACACTTCTGCGTCCGGAAGGATAAACAGGCTGATTTCCTCCGGCGGCCTGTGGCGGCAGGAAAACAACCCCATAAAATCATAGCAGCGGATTTCGTCCAGCTGCATGCTGAGCTTGCCGCAGTGCTGGGCGACGGCGCGGCGCTCCACCCGCTGAACGCCGTGCGGGCCGGGAAGAAAAAGCGTTTCCGCGTATTTTTCTCCGCTGAACAGGTTTTGATAGCGCATACGCAGACGGATGCGCGCGGCCGGCAGATGCGACCGGTTCTGTATCTGCAGGTACACAGGAAACGGCTTACCGCGGGATGCGGCGGAAGGGGCCTGCAAAATAGCGCGCACACGGCACATGCCCGGCAGGCTCAGGGCGAGCGATAAAATCGGGAGCAGCAACGCGAACAAGAGGATGTAATAGGAAAGATACCCGTTAAAGAAGATGTAAAAGAGTACGGCGCCCACCAGCGCAAACAAGTAGGTCAAACGGCATTTCAGCATGGCTCACCTCATTTGACGGCAGGCGCGGGAACCTGATTCATAATCTTCTCCAGCAGCGCATCTACAGATAGATTGCCCATCTTGGCCTGCGGGCTGAGAACCATGCGGTGTGCGATCACATCCGCAAAGATCAGCTGGACGTCGCGCGGGATGACATAGTCGCGCCCGCTCAGATAGGCGGAGGCCTGTGCCATCCGCGTGACGGCGATGGAACCGCGCGGGCTGGCTCCCAGCCGGATCATCGGGTCCTTGCGCGTGGCGGCGGTCAATCGGGCAATGTATTCATAGAGGCTGTCCGCCAGAAAGACTTGGTTGACCTCCTGCTGCATGGTTAAAATGTCCTGGCTGTCTGCCACCTGGCGCACGTGTTCCAGCGGGTCGCCGCCCTGCTTGCGCCGCAGAATTTCCACTTCGTCCTTTAATTTGGGATAGCCCATCGTCAGGCAGACCATAAAGCGGTCCATCTGGGATTCCGGCAGCAGCTGCGTGCCGGCGGAGCCGACGGGATTCTGCGTGGCAATGACCGTAAACGGCTTTGGGGTTTCACGCGTTGTGCCGTCCACCGTGATGCGCCCTTCTTCCATGACCTCCAATAGGGCTGCCTGCGTTTTGCTGGAGGTGCGGTTGATCTCATCCGCGAGGTACAGATTGCAGAGCGCGGCGCCGGGTTTGTAGTCCAGCTGGCCGGTGGCTTTATTGTAGACGGAGAAGCCGGTCACGTCCGTCGGCATAACGTCCGGCGTGAACTGTGTGCGGCGGTAATCCAGCGCCATCGCCTTGGAAAAGGCGAGCGCCATGGTGGTTTTGCCCACGCCGGGGATGTCTTCCAGCAAAATGTGCCCCTGGGCTAAAATGGCCATCAGTGTTTTGGTAATAACCGCGTCCTTGCCGACGACGGCCTTTTTGACTTCGTGTATAATTTCTAAAGCATGTTGCATGTAGTTTCTCCCTTTAGTTATTCAGTCCTGATTTCCTATGGAAAAAGTATTTATCCGTATCTGGATAAATAATCTATTTTATTATAAAAAAAGCTGGACTGTATTGCAACCAATGCGGGCAATCGTTTATAAAACATTCAAATTTACCGAAAGATTCCGTCACTGCAAACGAACCTTTTTTCAATCGGATGGTTTGACATTTACACAGGTTGATACTAAAATTACATCAAGAAACAACCGCGATATGTTTTTGAGTCGCGGACAAATGATGCATCAGTCATAGAAAATGGGGGAGAGCGGATCATGAAAGAGATACGTCAAAAAAGGGCGGTAGCCACGGAGTCGAAAAATATGTTTGGAGGTGGTAAAAATTAAGATAGAATAGGAGATTTTTATGAATAGCATTCCAAATCCCAACGAGGTTTTTCCAAACGAATATCGAACATCCTGCTTCTTGAAAAATGTCATTACGGCGCCTAATATTTTTGTGGGGGATTACACCTATTACGACGATCCGGTTGATCCGACTGCGTTTGAGCGCAACAACGTATTGTTTAACTGGCCGGAGTTTGGAGATTGCCTGCATATTGGCAAGTTCTGTGCAATCGCCAGCGGCGTCCGGTTTATCATGGGGAGCGCGAATCACCGGATCAGCAGTATCAGCACCTACCCGTTCCACGTTTTTGGCGGCGCATGGGCGGAAAACACTCCGCCGCACCTTTCCCAGCTCCCTTTCAAGGGGGATACGGTTGTGGGCAACGATGTGTGGATTGGACGGAAAAGCGTCATCATGCCCGGTGTGAAGATTGGTGATGGAGCGATTATCGCCGCATATTCTGTGGTGGCGAAGGATGTGGAACCATATACCGTCGTGGGCGGCAATCCGGCCAGACCGATAAAAAAACGTTTTGACGAAGAGTTGATTTCTTTGCTGCTGGCGCTCCGGTGGTGGGACTTTACACCGGAAAAGCTGACGGATTTTCTGCCGGTTCTCTGTGACGGCAATTTAGAAGTGGTGCGAGGAAAGCTGAAGCAGATGTTGGAATAGAGAGAACTGCCGAATCAATAAAAAGCCGGGAGGCGTTTATGATGGATGTCAATAAAATAGAGGAATTACAGCGGATGGTAGACGACAGCCGCCGCATTGTCTTTTTTGGCGGCGCGGGGGTTTCAACGGAGAGCGGCATTCCGGATTTCCGCAGTGTGGACGGGCTGTACCATCAGCACTACAAATATCCGCCGGAGACAATTCTGAGCCACAGCTTCTATGTGGCGCATACGGATGAGTTTTATAAATTTTACCGGGCAAAGATGCTGTGCCTGGATGCGGAGCCGAACGCCGCCCATAAAAAGCTGGCGGAGCTGGAGGCTGTGGGAAAGCTGACCGCCGTTGTAACGCAGAATATCGATGGCCTGCATCAGAAGGCGGGCAGTCAAGCGGTCTATGAGCTGCACGGCTCAGTCCACCGCAACTACTGCCAACGGTGCCGCAAAGCCTATGACGCGGCGTATATTCTGCGCAGCGCCGGAATTCCCATCTGCGATTGCGGCGGGACGATTAAGCCGGATGTGGTACTGTATGAGGAGAGCCTGGACCAGCGGACGCTGACCGGGGCGCTGAACGCGATTGAAAGCGCCGATATGCTGATCATCGGCGGGACCTCGCTTGCCGTCTATCCGGCCTCCGGGCTGGTGCACTATTACAATGGGAACCGCCTGGTTTTAATCAACAAATCCGCCACCCCGATGGACGACCGTGCGGATTTATGTATTCAGGGTAGTATCGGCGCTGTTTTGGGACAAATTAAGGTCAGATGAAACGTCCGATTGATTCTAAAAAAATGAACCGGAGAAAATGCACATGGAAATCGTCAAAGTTTACAAGGAGGATTTTCCTGCCGTCAAGCTGGTGGGAAAATGTTACACCAATGCGGATCGGGATGAAATGGGAACATTTGCATATCATTGGCAGCAGGCATACCGGGAAGGGTGGTTCGAAAAACTCAGACAGTGCAAATGGATTCCCGGTGTGAGTGAAGACGATCTGGGTGTGATGCGCGTTACAGATTCTGGCAGCTCGTTTGCATACTGGATCGGCGTTTTATTGGCGCCGGATGCAGAAGTACCGGACGGCTTTGCGTCGGTGGAGATCCCGGCCGGGGAAGTGGGCGTCTGCTGGCTCTGCGGCAATGCACAAAATGGCGAGCTGTACAGCGCGAAAGCGTCCGACCTCTGTGTGGAGGCCATGGCTCGGAAGGGGTGGCGTTTTTCTCAGGACGGCTGGTTCTTTGAACGGTATCATTGCCCTCGTTTTACCAGGCCGGATGAAAAAGGCAATGTCATCCTCGATATTTGTGCTTATTTAGCCTGAGCAGGGACCTGCATGGTTTATGTTCTTGAAGTAATGATAAAAACAGAAAAGAGTGTTTCCAAAATGAATTGGAAACACTCTTTTGTTGTGGCAGCTTATTTCATTTTAAAAGTCGCACACTCGGTCTGACTCTTGCAGTCCGGCTTGCCGCAGGAACCGCAGGCAACATGGATGTTGCTCGCGTCGCAGTCGCCGTTTGCATTGTAAACGCAGTTGTGCGCTTCGCAGCGGACATGCAGTGCTTCGTTCGGAATATCTGTGTCGCAGTAGGCATTGGAAGCGGAACCGGTCTTGTCCGCAAAATCGGCGCAGCAGGTCTGCTCGCAGTCACAGGCACATGCGCCGGCAACCTTGATGTCAGGGCGGCAGCAGCACTCCTTGGCGTTGTTCACGCAGTTGGTGACTGTACATTTCAAGCTTGTCATAATCAGCACTTCTTTCTTAATTGAGAATAGCATTCCCGACTGTCGTGCTGATTTGGAACAATCGGCACGACAGAGCAGAATGCATCTTTATTTTGTGCCGATCCGTTCCTTTTTATACTTGCGGTTGGGCGCGCAGTGCCAGAATCTGGTCAAAAATGCGCGCGGCGGTTTCCTCCTTGGAAAGCTGCGGCAGCGCGGTTTCCCGGTCTTTTGTAATCAGCGTGACAACGTTTGTATCCGTGCCAAATCCCGCGCCGGAGACTTTCAAATTGTTGGCGACGATCATGTCAGCGTGTTTTTTTAACAGCTTTTTGCGTGAGTTTTCCAGCATATCGCGCGTTTCCATGGAGAATCCGCACAAAAATTGATGCGCCGGCTTGTGTTCTCCCAGATACTGTAAAATATCCGCCGTGCGAACCAGCGGGACCGAGCTGTCGCCGTCCTGCTTTTTGATTTTATCGCCGCTGACTTCCACCGGGCGGTAATCCGCGACGGCGGCGGCCTTGACAATAATATCCTGCTGTTCGCTGCGTGCCGTGACAGCCTCAAACATATCCTGTGCACTGCACACGGGAACCACATCTACAAAAGCCGGCGGCTGAAGGGCGGTGGGACCTGTCACCAGTGTGACGGCCGCACCGCGCCGGGCGGCGTTCTGCGCGAGCGCGTAGCCCATTTTGCCTGTGGAATGGTTGGTGATATAGCGGACCGGGTCGATCGCTTCCTGCGTGGGCCCCGCAGTCACCAGGACGTGCAGTCCCCGCATGTCCTTTTCCCAGCAGAGCTCCTGATAGACATATTCCAGAATGACCTCCGGGTCTGGAAATTTGCCCGCTCCGGTGTCGCCGCAGGCCAGATAGCCCATCTCCGGTTCAATGACTGCGAAGCCGTAGTGGCGCAGCCGGTTTAGATTGTCCTGAGTAATGGGATTTTCATACATGCGGGTATTCATGGCGGGGGAGACCAGTTTTTTGCATTTACAGGCCAGCACAGTAGTGGTCAGCATATCGTCGGCCAATCCGTGCGCCATTTTGGCAATTACATTGGCGGTAGCCGGAGCGATCAGGCAGAGATCCGCCGCCTTTGCCAGCGCGACATGCTCCACGTTAAATTCAAAATTGCGGTCAAAGGTGTCCACCAGGCATTTGTGTCCGGTCAGACTTTCAAATGTAATGGGATTAATAAAATGGGTGGCGTTTGCGGTCATCAGCACGTGGACCTCGCAGCCCTGCTTATGCAGCGCGCTTGCCAGGTACGCCGCTTTATAGGCGGCAATGCCGCCTGTGACGCCCAATAAAATGGTTTTTCCTTTTAACACATGCGGTCCCTCATTTCCACAGGTTTTTTACATTGTGCACACAGTATACCAAAGTTCGGGGTGCCCGTAA
The DNA here is from genome assembly GCF_015667585.1 of Clostridium sp. D33t1_170424_F3. Classification (GTDB taxonomy): domain Bacteria; phylum Bacillota; class Clostridia; order Oscillospirales; family Acutalibacteraceae; genus Anaeromassilibacillus. The sequence continues at coordinate 77,192 of NZ_JADPEG010000017.1, forward strand.
ATACCGGTTATGTACGATCCTTCCAATTCCACCATTTTAATTTTTCCGGGTCGTGCGTTTCATTTTCCGCATAGTAAACCGCCAGACGGAAGACGTACAGCAGGCAGCGATCCTCCTGAAACCCTTTCCATGCGCAATCCTTTGCATACAGCTCCTCCGGGTCTTTCCCGCGCAGAGAGGCGATGGTCGGGCAGCCGATGTGAATCAAATTTTCAGCGATGGTTTTCCCGACGCCCGGTATTTGGAGCAGATTGCTGTCTTTCAGGGTGCGTTTGTGCAGTGCAAGGATGCGCGCCTGAAAGGATTCCTGAAAAGCGGCCTCATTTAGCGCAGGATCGCGCAGCGTCTGCCAGGTGTCGCAGGGAAGCTCTGTACAAAGTCCGCAGTGTGCCAATCCTTTGCTAACCGCGCATCGATAGATGGGGCAGCAGTCGGTACCGGTGGCCGGAGTCCAGCACACGCGGCCCTTCAGCGCCGTACAGCCGTGACACTCCGCGTCGAATTGAGAACAGACGCCGCAATCTAATCCGCAGACGCATTCCTTCATACAAAACACACCCTGTCGCAAAAAAGTCTTTTCTTTAGCATACCACATTTTTCGCGCTTTCGGCGGAAAAATAAAATCAAAATGCTATTTTTCTGAAAAATCCTGCATTGCATTGTTGATTTTTTAACGATGTGCGCTTATAATGTAGATGAAAATTTGCGCTGTATCCTTTCAAAGTTATAAAGGAGCAGCAGCAGGAGGGTATGAAAAATGAATAAACAATCCGCAAAGTACCGCGACTTCGTCCTGTTGGCCCTGTTTGCAGCAATTATCTTGCTGTTGGCGTTCACACCGATTGGCTTTATCCAGCTGCCGCTGATCAAGGCCACGATCGTGCATGTGCCGGTTATTATCGGTTCAATTTTGCTTGGACCTAAAAAGGGCGCAATTCTGGGAGGGCTGTTCGGCCTGACCAGCCTGATCAGCAACACAGTGACGCCGACGCTGCTGTCGTTTGCATTTTCTCCGGTGATCCCGGTACCTGGTACGACGAGCGGAAACTGGCTGAGTCTGGTGATCACGTTTATCCCGCGCATTCTGGTGGGCATTGTGCCGTACTATGTCTTTGTTTTGCTTCAAAAGCTGATGAAAAAGAAAATGCCGGCAAGGTTTATTGCTCGGACAACCGCCGCTTTAAATGGGCCTGAGGTCGAGGTACTTTTGATGGAAAAGAATACGGCATCGAAGTTCGTTGCTTTGACGGCGGAAATCGTTTCCTTGGCGGTTGCCGCTTTACTCGGTTCCTTCACCAATACGGTTTTTGTCATGGGCACAATGTTCCTGCTGTTTAAGGACGCTTATGCGGCGGCGAAAGGAATTCCGGTGGACGCCGTGCTGGGCGCAGTCCTTGCGGTTGTGGGGACCAACGGCATACCGGAGGCAATTGCCGCCGTGGTGCTGACTGTAGCGATCGGCAAAGCGCTTCTGTCGCTGCAGAGAAAATCCATCGCCTGATCCCAAGATTATATAAAGAGGAGAATACACCGGTATGATTCTTGCCATTGACGTTGGAAATACCAATATTGTGCTGGGCGGCATTGATGAGGAAACCATTCACTTTACCGCGCGGCTTTCCACTGACCGCTTTAAAACGGGCGACGAATACGCTGTGCTGATGAAGAATCTGCTGGAGCTGAACGGACATAAGGCCTCCGATATGGAGGGCGGTATTATCTCAACCGTGGTGCCCGCGCTGGTAACGCCTTTGCGCAGTGCGGTGGAAAAGATCACCGGCAAGCGCTGTATGGTGGTGGGAAGCGGGCTCAAGACAGGGCTGAATATCCTGATTGACAATCCGGCGCAGTTGGGCAGCGATCTTGTTGTGGACGCGGTGGCGGCCATTGCGGAGTATCCAAAGCCGATCATGATTTTTGACCTCGGCACGGCGACAACCCTTTCCGTTGTGGACCGGAACGGCGGCTATATGGGCGGTATGATCATGCCCGGCGTTATTTTGGGGATGGAAGCATTAGCCAGCCGAACCTCCCAGCTTCCGCATATCGGATTGGAGCCGCCGAAAAAGCTGGTGGGCACCAATACCATCGACTGCATGAAAAGCGGCACCCTGTACGGGAACGCCGCCATGTTGGACGGTATTGTGGAACGCGTGGCCGAACAGCTGGGCGAGGAACCTACGGTTATTGCAACCGGCGGGCTGGCGCACGTCATTGTGCCGAACTGCCGGAAAAAGATTATCTGTGACGACAGCCTGATGCTGAAAGGGTTGTGGATCCTCTATCAAAAGAACCAAAAGAATACAGAGAAATAAAGTAGCTGTGTCATATGCCTCTTTTGCATAAAATATTGATAGAATAAAAATGATTCCTCCCGTCTTTGAACAGGTCCAGTAAAAACGGACAGAGACAAAGTACCCCCTGATGTAGGAAAATAGACTACATCAGGGGGTATTGTCATGGAGAAACGGAATTATACACAAGT
>NZ_JADPEG010000018.1 GCF_015667585.1 Clostridium sp. D33t1_170424_F3
TCTTGGAACAGCGGCCCCTTTTACATATGGGAAGGATTTTTAAATAGTTACCGTACATAGGCCTGCGGCCGGCTCGCGTCTGCGGCAAGGCCCATTGCGGGCGTTCATTTCATTACCCAATGGTTACCGTACAGTGCTTGACCGGTTTCTGCCCGTTCAGCGCAGTGTAAACGCCCGTGCTCTCGCCCGGCGCGCCAGTCGCCCACACGCGGTAGTAATACTCATTGCCGATCTTCGCGACAAACTGGGTCTTCAGCACGCCGCCGTTGCCCACGGTGAAGCTGGGCACGTCGCTTTCTTTACCGTTGACGACCGTCATCTTGAAGCAGTAGGCCGCGCCGCGATTGAGCGTAAAGCCGACGGTGGTGTCGGAACGAACGGTTGCGGTTACAGCCGGTGCAGTGGTTACAGGGGTTCCCGCCACGGCATTGCCGGAGGAGCCATACCCGTTGCCGGAAGAACCGGAGCCGCTGGGCCGGCTGTTACCGCCGGAGGAAGAAGAGCCGGAAGAGCCGGCGTTCATGGCGCGGGTCAGCCTGGTGTGCGCCGCGTCCACTTCTTCCTGAGTGGCTTCCGAATTTGACAATACGCGATTTGCGTCGTCCAGCGCCTCGTTGAACGCTTTGCGCTCGGATGCGCTGAATTTAGAAGTGTTGAGACTCTCTGCTTTGGCGACGAGCGCTGTCAAAGCGTCCTTATCCGGCGTCAGGCGCAGGTTCATGATTGCCGCAAGCAGCTCGTCGGCCGCCTTGTCGGCGTCCGCCTGGCTTGCATTTGCGTTGCTCAGAACCTTCTGCGCGTTGTCATAGGCGAGCAGGAAAGCCGCCTTGCCGGTTTCGAGGTAAGCGTCCAGATTGCCGTGGATTTCTTCAGCCTGTGCAACGATGCTGCTCAGGCTTTCTTTGTTGACGGCATGCTGTAGGTCTTCAATGGCCTTGAGCAGCTCGTCATGGACCCTGGTCACATCGACGGCGAGCGCGTTTTCGCCCATCGCCGCGATTTCCTCAGCGGCCGCGCGTTTTTCCAGATAGACGTTCCAGCTTTCCGCGGTGAAGTCGGCTTCGTTCAGCTCGTCCGCGTTGGCAAGGAGATTTTGCAGCTTGGTGAGGTCGCCCTTCTCAAAGCTCAGGTGCTGGATGATGTTCAGCAGGTCTTTCCACGCGCCGTCGATCTGATCCTGCGCGGCGGTCTTGTCGCCGGCTACCGCCTGCGCGCTTTCCAGCGCCTTGTCGAATTTCCCCCGGACGATGGCGACGGCGTTCTGGTATTCCTCGCCGCCCTTGAGTGCGAGCGCAGCGTCGATGATGCTGTTCAGCGTCTGCTTGCTGACAACGGTGAAGGTAAAGCGGAGCTGCGCCGCGTCCGCGATGGCGCCTTCGTAGACAAAAGAAGTGGTGTCGGTGTCCTTGTCAAAGACAACCGGCTTGCCGTTGATGGCGATTGCCGCAAATTCACGGCCTTCGACTCTGGGGGTGAAGGTCAGTTTAAAGGTGCTGTCGGCCGGGAGCTGGGCATTCAGGCTGCCGGTGATGTTGGCAAGGCCTGCGTCCACGCCTTCCGCTTCCACGGAGACGGTCTTCGCGGGGAAGGTGACGGACAGGTTGCGGTCGCCCGGAATCGGAAGCGCGTCCTGGGAGGTGGTCTCGTTGCCGTTCAGCGTGTTCTGGAATAGCAGATAGTACGCGGAGGCGGACCAGCTGAAGTTCTTGGTGTGCAGGCCGACGCCGGTTTCCGGGTTGTAGTTTTCACGGATGGGACCGTCGCCGAGCAGCCCTTCCGCATGGTCAAACAGGCGGTAGGCCGCGTCTTTGGCCTCCTGGGTGTAGCCGTAGTTCTGCAGGGCTTCCACGCCGTACAGGGCCTGATCCATCCACACGGGGCCTCTCCAGTAGCGGTTGGGGTCGTATTTGTCGTTGTCCTTGGATGCGGTCGGGAACGGCATGTAGAGATAGAACTTTCCTTCGTCCAGCATGTTCTCCACCACATCGTCCGCCATTTCCTGTGTGGCCATCTTCGCCCACAGCGGGATCCAGCCTTCGGTGCCCTTGCCGCGGTTGACCAGCAACTTCTTGGTCTGGCCGTCTGCACTGGTCTGCAGGTCGTAGTAGAAGCCGGTCTCCTCGTCGAACATCATGGTGTTGACATAGTCGCGGACCTTTGCGGCCTCTTCTTCGTATTTCGCGGCATCTTCCTCATAGCCCAGCTCTTCCGCCATGGCTTTCAGGAAGCCCTTTTCCGCATACAGATAGGCGTTCAGGTCCGCGGACTCCTGATTGATGGTGTATCCGACGGTTTCGCCTTCGTCGTTCTTTACTTCAAAGACATGTACGCCGATGTCGTCCGGGCCGTTGCCGTCTTTGTCAAAGCGGGTGGCGTTGTCCATGCCGCTTTCCCACGCGGCGGCCTCGATCACAGCGTCCTCGTCAAAGAGCTTGTTGCCGTTTTCATCGGTCTTGATGGAACCGTCGCTGTTGTACTGATAGTGTGCGTCGTGTACCATGCCGCCGTATTCCGCGATGCCGTTGCCGTCGATGTCGCGGTTGGTATACCACCAGTCGTGATAGGCGACCAGCTTGGGATACATTTCGCGCAGGAATTCAATATCGTGGGTCTGCTTGTAAACGTTGTAGACGGACCAGGAAGCCAGCGCAGGCTTGGAGTTGCGCTCGTTCCAGTTGCCGCCGTCGCCGCCGCGTTCCGGGCCGACGTTGTAGAAGATACAGTCGATGATGGTGCCGGCGTCCTGCGGACGGATCGCGTCGTCTTCTGTGATCTGATAGTCAAACAGCGCGCGGATGTTATCCTCCGCCAGATCGCCGTTAAAGTGCGCGGTTGCAACTGCCTGCTTCCAGGAGTCCCATGCCCACATACCGACAAACCATTTGTAGGAGGTGGAGGGGACTACGCCGTCGTGCTGCAGCGCGCCCGCCGCGCTCATCCAGTTGGTGGACAGCGTCTCCATGGATTTGACCGCGGCGTTCTTGTAAGCCGCGTCGACGTCCGCGCCTTCAATGGTATCGATGTACCCCTGCCAGCGGCTGGTATTCTCCGTAAAATACGGTGTGCCGTCCGCCAGCATGTCCGCCGCCTTTTCCTGTTCCGCCGCCGCTTCGTCCGCGGTGAACGTGTAGCTCTGCGTCTGAAGGGTGGTGAAGACGTCGTCCGGATTGACCGTAACCGGCTCATTAAATGTGGAAACATAGCTGAGGCCGTCTTCGGCGACTTCCGTCGTTACCGCGCGGTCAAAGCGGATGTTAAACTTGTTTTCCTCGCTGGTCAGCAGGTTCCAGGTGCTGCGGATCGTCTCAAAAGAAACGGATACGCCGTCGTCTTCTTTTTGCAGGGAGGTGCCGAGCGCTGCGCCGCGGGTACCGTAGGTGTTGAAAATATCGCCCGCCTGTTTGAGGGTCAATTCCAGCGCCTCGTCCGTTTTGTTCAGAATGGAGGTGCGGATCAGGGCTGTGCGGTCGCTGGAGAAAATCAGCTCCAGCTTGAGGTCAAAGTCGTCCATCTCATAGGTCTGCACCAGTTTGCCGGGGTAACTGGCGACCGTCGCCTTTGCGGTGGACAGGTCGTAGGCAGTACCGTCCGCACGGACGATCTGCCATTTGCCGATGCTTTCCGACAGGTTGATGGGATACTCCTCCGCGATAATCATCGGGCCGGCGAATCCGCCGTACAGCCCGGTGGCGTCCTGCGGATGCAGATAATAGCCGTGCCATGCGCCCATATCGGAAAAGTTGTTATATTTATTGGTGTCGTAATCCCCATACATGCCGGGGTCCGGGATGCCGGTCACGTTCAGAACGTTTGCATAGCCGATGGGCTCTGCGTCCAGCAGGCCTGCGTTGGTCCTCGCGGATGCAGCGGCGCCGGGAATGGTGCTGGTCAGCATCGCCGCGCAGAGGGACAGGGCGAGTGCGGAACGGTGGAATTTCTTCATACGATCGCCTTCCTTTCACATACCTTTTAAAAATCCTTCGTTTTACAAGTCTGCGATGGGCTGTAAAAACGATCCTCCTTCCCTGCCGCTTGCAGACGATTTGCCATAGATTGGATAATCCAAATAAATGAAAAAGTGGACTATTATGTTAATCTAATTAACTCAACGCCTGTATTCTAACAGTTTCGATTTCCGATGTAAAGAGGTTTTATAAAAGTTCACAAAGATTGGATATGTTGCCAGAAGGAATGATTCTGTATTGTGAAAAATGCGCTTCAGTATAATACCACAGTACCGGATTTCACCTCGCAAGCGCACTCAAAACTGAGTTGTTTTTGGGTGAAACAGTCATAAATAGAATAAAATGTAAAGGAATCCATATCGTCCGCAAGAATGTATTTTGCGATGATAAAGCGGTCCTCCACGCAGGTGATAAAATCGCCAAGCTCCTTGCTGTACTGTACCTGCAGGCCGGAGTTGAGCACGCCGTCCGCCTCGATGCAATCGCCGCAGTCGGAGATTTTGTAGGCGCGCCCGTCCTCTGTGTCAATGCAGAAAAAGGCGTCCGGCTCGTCCTCTTCCAGGTTGAGCTGCGCGACGATACGCCGCTTGCCGGTGCGCTTGCTGACGGCGCAAAGGCGCTGGTCATTGGAGGGGAAGTGTTTGACGCGGAAATAGAGGTCTTCGTCATTCATGCCGGCATAGCGCACCAGGCCGCTGGTGCCGGCGCTCAGGATCAGCTCCATCGGCGCGCGGGCTTCCCCTGCCTTGATGGAGACGACAAAATCGAACAGCGGGCAGAGCCAGACGTTGTCGTTGACGTGTTCGCCCAGCCAGCGCATATTCCGGTAGCATTTGTACTTTTCGCGTTCGTCGCCGTGCGGCTGGAGGACCAGCAGCTGACGTTCGCCGTCCAGATCGTAGGAGATCAGCTCGCAGGCGGAGGCGGCGCAGATGCGCGGGTCCCGTATGTAATAGTAGGCTTCTTCATCCAGGTCGAACAGGAGCGCCACGCGCTGATAGCCGGTCAGTTGGCGGTAGGCCGCAAACAGCTCCGTGTGCGCGTCGTCCTCCGTGGTGTAAATGACCACGCGGCCTTCGTCCAGCGCGGCGCACTCGGAAAAGCTGCCCACCAGGCTCAGCACGACGCAGCTCGTCTCCTCGCCGGTGAGCTTGTCGATGCGCAGGATTTCAATTTTTCCGCCGCCGTCTTCCAACACGACAATGATTTCATTCGGAAAGCTGAAGTAATGCTGCGTCAGGGACGGCTTGTCCAATATATAGTTGGCCAGGATGCGTTCGCGCCGGGTTACCCGGTTGTATTCCAGCAGGAACAGGCTGTTGTGGCCTTCTTCAGTTTTTTCTTCGGCGTAATAAATCAGATGGTCGCTGATCTCAATCAGCTGGTCATTGCAGCTTGCAAAGACGTTGCGCAAATCCACAACTTTCATGCTTCCACCTCCTGGAAATGATAGGATCATTATTCCATAAAAGAGGCGCAGCCTCCAACACAACGGAACAATGTTCTCCCAGCCGTCGAAAGCTTGCTTCCGGTTACGGCGTGAGGTAATTATTCCATAAAGAGGCGCAGCCTCCAACACAACGGAACAATGTTCTCCCAGCCGTCGGAAGCTCTGCTTCCGCTAACGGCGTGAGGTAATTATTCCATAAAGAGGCGCAGCCTCCAACACAACGGAACAATGTTCTCCCAGCCGTCGGAAGCTCTGCTTCCGCTAACGGCGTGAGGTAATTATTCCATAAAGAGGCGCAGCCTCCAACACAACGGAACAATGTTCTCCCAGCCGTCGGAAGCTCTGCTTCCGCTAACGGCGTGAGGTTATTATTCCATAAAAGAGGCGCAGCCTCCATCACAACGGAACAATGTTCTCCCAGCCGTCGGAAGCTCTGCTTCCGCTAACGGCGTGAGGTTATTATTCCATAAAAGAGGCGCAGCCTCCATCACAACGGAACAATGTTCTCCCAGCCGTCGGAAGCTCTGCTTCCGCTAACGGCGTGAGGTTATTATACCATAGAGAAAAGTAGAATGAAACAAAAAGAAGGGTGCGCCGCGGCATGCAAATAGCAGCAAACGGCGCGCCCTTCCGGCACTTTTGCGGGAATTCTGTCAATTGGAGGCGGGGCGGAGCTTCCTCCCGTCAAAGCGGTCCAGCACATGGATGAACACCACAGCCAGCACGGCGGTAATCACCATCTGCGGGAGCATGTAGGTTGCGTTGTAGGTAAGGGAATAGAACCACACGGGCCAGCCCTCCGGGGTGTAGTCTTTCCAGACGGTGCAGCCGGATGTAAAACTGCACAGCAGGCGGATCAGAGAAACGATGCAGGTTCCCACCGCAACGCTGACAGTGCGGTTTTTAAACGGCTTGCCAAAGAAGGAAGCCGCACCGAGCGCGGTGAACGCGATCACATAGTCAAGCAGGATGACAACGGCAAACGCACCGAAGGTTTTGGCCGGGGGCGCGTCGAACCGCAGGAGCATCTGCAAGAGACTGTGTGTAAAGGCGGCGCCGATTCCCCATTTGGGGCCGCGGTGGAACGAAAGGAGTACAAGCGGAACGGACGCGCAGGTGACGGAGCCGCCCATGGGCATCTGCCACAGCTTGAACAGTTCCAGCACGGCGGAAAGAGCGATCATCAGCGCGCTTTCCACCAGGATGACGGTGGTGCTGTCTTTTTTCATGTTTACCCTCCAATTGCGGCAAACGCCGCGTTCCGCCTGTTCCCGGCCGGCGGCGCCAAAGATATTGAATCCGGGTGCAAAAAAAACGCCCCGCGATATGCCGCGGGGCGTTGTACGCTTGCTTGCTCCCTACGCTGGCATTATCCAGATCAGGTAAAAGGTTAAAAGGCGGTAAAGCGCCTTTCTCTCAGCCGGGCAAACCCCAGCACCCTTGCGAACGCTTGCGCGTTCCGATTCAGTTCGTATCTATCATACCGCGCCGAAGGCAGTTTTGTCAATGTTTTGTCGAACTTAGCCGCGGAAAAAGGGGTGGACTTCACAGTCGAAACGTGATAAAATGAACATATCTTTCTTTGAACCTATGACAATACTATCAAATTGGAGGAAAATTTATGAAACTGACAAAACTGGTAAAGAGCGTCGGCGTCCTGGCGCTGGCGGCCCTGATGATGCTGACGATGGCTGCCTGCGGAGGCGGCAATAAAGAAGAAGAAAAGTGGGAACAGGATGTCACCGTAATCATGGAAGACATCACCACCTCTCAGACCGCGTTTAATACAGCCCTGGCAAACATCCAGCCCGGCGATGAGGCTTCCCAGACCGCAATTCTGGACGCAATTGCAACGCTGGAAGACGACTTTGCAAGGCTCAAGGAGGTAGAAGCGCCGGAGAAGTACAAGGATGTGCAGGTGAAGTTCAACACCGCGGCCGATAAGGCGCTGGAAGGCACTGCGGCGTTCAGAGAAATGGCGAACAACCTTGGCGACGGCGGCGACATGACCGTTGTCAGCGAGAAGCTTTCCGCCGGACAGACCGCGTACGAGGCGTTCCTCACCCTCTGGCAGGAGGCGCTGGACGACCTGACCGCGCTGGTCACGGCGTAAACAACACAATAAAATGAAAAGCTCCCCGAATCTTCGGGGAGCTTTTTTTGCGTATAAGCAGCCTCTCCACAAGCTGCGACCGTCAGGAAACGTGAAAATCCTCAAACGGAATCTCATTGTAGGGGTTGGGGACCAGATTCTGCCGCGGCGGGGAACCGTAATCCATGCCGGGCGGCAGCGGCTCCAGGGGGATTGGTTCACCGGGTTCCAGGATTAAGGCGACCGGCTCCGGTTTCTTCTGCAGATTGATATGGTGGGTGGGCGTGAGCGGCGGCTCCGCCTGCGCTTGTGCCTCAAGTTTCTGCAACAGCCTTTGTATGGATTCGTAGGAATCGGTAAAGTCGCGGCGGTCCGGCACTGCGTCTGTTTCGGATTCCGCCGGAGGGGAAATGTGGTAGAAGGCCGCCGGCTTCGGCTGCCGGACAGGCGGCCTCGCCATGTCGGTATAAGAACCCGGCAGGATGGCAAATGCCGGGGAAATCTTCGTTTCGTCTGGGGAAGGTTCGGAATCGTTCTCCTCTGTAGAACCGGGAGACGCTACATAGAGCATCCCGCCGTCGGTTTGCTCCGGTTCGTTGTCGTCAAGCACGACGTAATCTTCCATAAAACCTTTGATGAATAACTTTCCAAGAAGGTAAACGATAGCAACAATAACAAGCATTTCCATTGTGCAACCTCATTTCTCACACCGTAAAAACGGTCCAAGGGCATACACGACTCGTACAATTGCGTTTAAGGGGATTGGGACCATGGACATTGGAAGAAAAAATGACGGCACAGCTTTTTCATTGCGCAGCCTCTTTCCTGTCATACAAAACGGTCCGGGAACATCCAGTTCATCCATGCAGAGCAAGGGATAAATGTTCAGGAATTGAAAAATACTCACCGATCCGGAACAGCTGTTTATTCGGTATTGCATTCATTATATACGCTTGTTATATTTTTGTCAAATTTTGGTGAAGAAAGGACACCTCAATTTTGGATGTCCCTTTTTGGGAGGAAGAATGAGCGCGATTGCGCGGCGTTCCTATATGTTTCTTGTGTCGATCAGGTTGACGGGAATCCCCTTGCTTGCGCGTAATGTAGCGTAGCTGTGGAACCGCTGCGGATTCTTGGATTGCATACCGCCAACAGGGAGTCTGTGTGATCGACCAGAAAACGGTTGCGTTCCATCATACAGCGGTCCGTGTACTGTTCATGCAGGCAGATCAGGCGATTTGCACGGCAAAGAATAGAAAAGTAGCGTTTTTTGGCTTCGTCGGTCCAGCGTTCTTCCTGATTCGCGCACGGTAGAACGCAGACAAGACGAAGCGAAGTATAGGTTTGCCGCAGTTCCAGCACGATTTCCGCGCCCCAGGTATCCCCCCCTGTGCCATGCCGGAGAGGAAGAGGGTAGTGCCCGCATAGGCAATGTTGATGATCTCTGACAGCATCCGTTTTTTCAAACGGATGAAATCCGGGTGGGATTCGTCGTATTGAAAGGGAAAACGGTCCGGGCGATGGCCGGTAAAGGCACAGGTAAGAATATGCGCCATATGATATGCCTACTTTCTTAGATATAATATAAGGACACTATATCACATGGAGACGTATATTGCAATACCGGTATTTTTAAATGGATTATCGGGCATACATAATGAGAACAAAGGTTGTGATATTATGTTTGCTGTTAGGTTAAAATGTCTGAGAAAGTCCCAAGGGTTGAATCAGGTAGAGCTTGCTAAAAAAATAGGTGTTAAAAAGCAAAGCATTAGCAATTGGGAAAATGATAACATTTTACCTTCCATTGAAATGTTAGTTAGGATTGCAGATTATTTTCAGGTAAGCACGGATTATTTGTTGGGCAGAGAAACGTTGCAGTATCAGGATGGCATCTATTTGGAAGTGACCGGTTTGAGGGCTGAACAGGTCAAGCATGTGGAAGATATTATAAATGATATTCGGAATGGTTAGGAGTCAGTGTAAAAAATGTCCCTATTAGAGATCACGGCAATCGTAGGAGAAAGGCTGAAAAATTACCGGGAACAAGCAGGGCTGAGCCAGGAAGAACTAGCAGAACTGGCTGGCTGTCACCGAACATATATTGGTCAAATTGAAAATGCAAAGAAAAATCCCTCTATTGAGAATATAGGAAAGATTGCTCGCGCGCTGAATATTTCTTTGGAAACGCTGTTTGAAAATATTATCGAAGGGGACAATGAGGAAGAAATTGCTTCCGCTTGCTATAAACTTATTCAATCCCAGCCGTTGAAGGAGCAGGAAAAGCTGTACGATATTTTAAAACAAATTGTAGACTATAAAAAATAGTTATTTTTCCAGCTGGTCAAAACAGTCTAATCAGCCGCAAATACGCATGGTTACTGGGGTTATGAAAAACGGACTATGGGCTGAGTGGAAGAATGGTGCCCAAAGGAAAACGGTGTCTTGCAAGAACTGCTAAAGCAATATAAGACTTGATTTGACAGATACACGCTGAAACATTAGAATTGAAAAAACGTGGGGTGAATACACCTTTGGCGGAGAAGATGTACCAAAGATCATTTATACTATAGGAGGTATAGTGGTGGAGAAAAATTTGAAGATTGAAAATACAATGTATCAAAAGGCACTTGAATTAATTGTGACACGTTACCCTATCGGCTGGGGCGGTGCAGCAGTTATTCATACAACTAACGATAATTATTTTACAAGTGTTGCGCTTGATACCGCGAATGGAAGCGCACAACTATGTATTGAAGTTGGAGCCATGTGCGAAGCACATAAATACAATGAGAAAGTAACTCATTGCTTATGTGTAGTGAGAGATGATGAAAAATCCCCTTTTAAAGTTCTTTCGCCTTGTGGTATCTGTCAAGAAAGATTGAGATATTGGGGTACTGATGTTTTGGTCGGTGTCACTACAAAAAATGAAAAATTACTATTTATAAAGCTATGCGAATTTCAACCTTATCATTGGACAAATGCCTATCCCGATGAGGAATTAGAGCATTTTGCAGAGTAAGATTATGAGCATAATCTTTGCTACGCCTTATTGGTATAAGGCGCACCATGCTATCTGGTTGTTTTCAATAGTGGCAAGCAGTGTTTGAGTGTACACACATCACTCAAACCGCTTGCTGGGGGAGCTTCCCCCAATCCCCTATTATGTCCCTGACGGGGCAGCTACGCTCCTTGCTGGAGCTATCAGAAGCAGGTGCCTTACATAGCCTTAGTGCCGATGATTAGGCCGCTCGGAATGGGGCGTATGAGCCTGTTTCAGAGGTCAGAAGATACCCCCATAGAGTAAACTACACCACCACCCCTTAAATGTGCTTCAAACGTTCCGTGTGTACCAGCTGGAAAGAAAGTTTGTGGTGCCCCAAATGGCGCCCGACTTGTTCAAATACTCGATAAGAAGATTTAAGGGCTTAACTGCAATTTATAAAGAAAGTCTGATTCTATGCGGGTTCGCGGGGTATGTTATAAAACGAGGCAAACGCTTTTAAGCTATATCTTTGGATTCAGGCAATAAAAAATCATAAACGATATTCGGAGTCAATAGGAGTTTGTGCAATTAAAATGTCTATGGAAAATTGTAAATCAGAGGTAACAAGAATAGTCGGGGAAAGACTGAGAAACTACCGGGAACAGGCAGGACTGAGCCAGGAAGAATTGGCGGAGAAGGCGGATATTCATCCCGGTTATGTCGGAATGATAGAGCGCGCAGATAGGAACCCGACTGTTGAAACGGTTGAAAAGATTGCCCGGGCGTTGGACTTGCCGTTGGAAACGCTGTTTGAAAATATTGTGATCGGAAATGACGGGAAGAAAGTTGCCGCAGAGTGTTACCAATTGATTCAATCCCAGCCGTTGAAGGAGCAGGAAAAGCTGTACGATATTTTAAAACAGATTGTAGACTATAAAAAGTTTTGACGTGTTCAGAGTGTAAGTAAATATCAAGACAAAAAAGCCGTACAAACTGTATTTCTACAGCTTGTACGGCTTTTTAAATGTTATCGATTCATACACGGCGATTCTACTTTTCCCACTCGGATTGAGAAGTGCGGCCTTCCATCTGAAAAACCGTCTGGAACAGCATCGCGCCTGCCAGCGTATTGAGGACGGCGGTAAACGACTGGTCGGCAGGCGTCACAGCAGGATATAAAAAGCCGAACGGTACAATCCAGAAGCATCCGCACAACAGCAGGAATAAAACGAAATGTACAGTAGAAAAGCGCCGGATGCGCGGGCTTCCGTGTGTAACGAGAAGACACAGAATAAACCCGAAGGCGATTTCTGTGACGAACATGAGGCACCAGCGAAGAAAGGCCCATTTGGCTTCATAGCGGAGCCCGTAAAGACGCTGAAAATGGAAGAGCAGTTTTGACCGCAGCACAGCGCTGACAGTCAGCAGCGCGGCGGATGAAACAGGAAAAAGCCATTTTCTCACGTTCATAGGTAGTTCCCCCAACAAAAGGATGCTGACGAAAGAAAAGCGGTTAAGTGATTTACAATGTTCTGAAATATCGTACGATCAAAGCGCCGACGATCAGGATAAAACTGATCGTCATATTCCTGGCAAATTTTTTCAGGAAAGACCGGTCTGCAACCGACTGATGGTTTCTCTTTGCCCGCAGAAGCTGAATCCAATTGGGAAAATACTCCATGATATTAACAATTAGTATAGAAATAACGGAAAACCAAAGGCTGTATGCTTCTGGAAGCGTCCAATTGGCGAATACCAGAATAGCGGCAACAAGAAAGGGAACGATTCGGTCAACTGTCATAAAAGTACCCCCTTACAGCCCGAGCGGTCAAACCGCCGGGCGGGTTGCAATTATGTATGCGGCATAAGCGCACATAAACATGACATAAATAAAATAGAAAATCATTTTCCACTTGTTGCCCCGTGTCCGTTCCGTTTTCCAGTCCCTATAGGAATCGGTCAGGATAGCTGAACTGGAACACAGAACAAAAGCAATCATCAAAAGCGTGCGCATCCAGTGCTCAACATCTAAAAAGAAATACGCAAGCAGGAAGAACAGGCTTGTCAGGCTTGCCACGACTTTTGGTAAGAGTGAGAGGACCTTTTTACGTTCCATATGAATTCCTCCTAACAAAGCGCCGGTTTTGGCCGATTAAGGGGGTGGTTCGGAAGAACCGGAATCAATTCGGATGCGCTGGCCGCAACGACGGCAATACAACGGATGGGTTACTGCGTACAGCAGCCGTTCAATGGTGTGAGGCGTTCCACAGTATGGACAACGGCAAAACCGAAACATGAGGATAAAGCCAATCAGAAGAATTGCCAACGAAAGAGGCCGCAGCCATTTAATCAAAAGAGAAAGCAGGAGCAAGCCCGTACCCAGAAGCAGAAGAGCAAGGATTCTTTTGAGAATACTTACAGTTAAACGGCGCATCTGTCACCACCCCTCTGACCGTCGTTTCAGTATGCGTCATTCGCTTTTATCGCGGGCGCACATGAGATTGTCCGGTATATCAGAGCAGCCCATGGGATAAAGCCTCCTTCAAATATTTTCCAGTACAAGATTATTATTTCACATTAAGTATAACAGAGTCTGACGGCTTTGTGTCTGAAAGTCAATATTTTTTACGAAAAATGTTTCTACGAAGAAAGACGGGCGCATTGCGGAAAAATGCGGCTTTAATATTATTTGCAACAGAGAAAGAACCCGCCTCAGATTGGATGATCTGAGGCGGGTTCTTTCTCTCAAGCTTTATTTTATCATTTTTAACGGTTACGCTTTCTTTGCATCCTCCATCACATTGAGCGCTTCGCCCAGCGTATCCAGCGGCGTCATGTTCGGCCCGAGCTTCACGCTAATATACGGCTTGCCGCCCGCGTTGAGCGTCACGCGCTTTTTCAGCGCGGAGGTCAGCGCCGCCATCTGCCGCATGTCCTGCGGGTTTTTCAGGCTGAACGTGGGTTTGTACAGCAGCAGGCAGTCGTTTTGCTGCTTGACCTCGCTGACGCCGAGGCCGGAGGCCAGGTTGCGCAGCAGCGCCACCTCGATCAGCCCGTTGACGCTCTCCGGCGGCTCGCCGAAGCGGTCGATCAGCTCGTCGGTTACGTCCAGCGCGTCGTCGCGCGTGCGGATGTCCGCGATGCGGCGGTACACCTCCAGGCGCTGGCTGAGATTCTCGATGTATTTGTCCGGGATGTGCGCCTGAATCTGCATATCCACCAGGCATTCCTGCCCGTATTCCTGCACTTCCTCGCCCTTCTCGCGGCGGATCGCCTCGCTGAGCAGCCGCAGGTACATGTCGTAACCGACCGTTTCCATATGGCCGTGCTGTTCGCCGCCCAGGATGTTGCCCGCGCCGCGGATTTCCAGGTCGCGCATGGCGATTTTGAAGCCGGAGCCGAATTCCGTAAACTCGCGGATTGCGGAGAGGCGCTTCTGCGCAATTTCCGAAAGCACCTTGTTCGGCGTAAAGGTCAGGTAGGCGTACGCGCGGCGGGAGGAGCGGCCCACGCGCCCGCGCAGCTGGTGCAGCTGAGAGAGCCCCATGCGGTCGGCGTTCTCGATGATGAGCGTGTTGGCGTTCGGCACGTCCACGCCGGTTTCAATGATCGTCGTGCAGACCAGCACGTCGATTTCGTGCTCCAACAGCCTGCGCCAGACCTCGGATAACTCGTTTTCCGCCATCTTCCCGTGGCCGAAGCCGACGCGCGATTCCGGGATATTGGCCTGAATCCGCGCCGCGGTGCGTTCGATGGTGGCGACGTCGTTGTGCAGGTAATAGACCTGCCCGCCGCGCCGCAGTTCGCGCCGGATTGCCTCATACAGAACGGCGTTGTCGTGCTCCAGCACATAGGTCTGCACAGGGTGGCGGTCGTGCGGCGCTTCCTCGATGACGCTCATATCGCGGATGCCGGACATCGCCATGTTCAGCGTGCGGGGGATCGGGGTCGCGGAGAGCGTCAGCACGTCGACATTGCTGCACAGGGATTTCAGCTTTTCCTTCTGCGCCACGCCAAAGCGCTGTTCCTCGTCGATGATGACCAAACCGAGGTCCTTGAATTTCACATCCTTGCTGACCAGCCGGTGCGTGCCGACCACCATATCGACCTCGCCGCGCTTGAGCCGCCGCAGGATTTCCTCCTGCTGCTTCGGCGTGCGGAAGCGGGAGAGCAGTTCAATGCGTACGGGGAAGCCCTCCATGCGTTTGGTTACGGTCTGGAAATGCTGCCACGCCAGAATAGTGGTCGGCACCAGCAGCGCGCACTGCTTGGAATCGCTGATGCACTTGAACGCGGCGCGCAGCGCGACCTCCGTCTTGCCGAAGCCGACGTCTCCGCAAAGCAGCCTGTCCATGGGCGCTTCCCGTTCCATATCGTTCTTGATTTCGTCAATACAGCGGAGCTGGTCCTCCGTCTCGTCGAACTCAAAGTGGGATTCAAAATCGCGCTGCCACTCGCTGTCCGGGGAAAAGGCGTGGCCCTTGGCCTGCATGCGGTCGGCGTAAAGCTTGATGAGCTCCTTCGCCATGTCCTTGACGGCGGCGCGCACGCGGCTCTTTGCCTTCTGCCACTCCGCGCCGCCCAGCCGGTGCAGCTTGACGCCGGCGTCCTCGCGCGGGCCGATGTATTTGGAAACCATGTCCAGCTGGGTGACCGGCACATAGAGCGTGTCGCCCTTGGCGTATTTGACCTTGATATAGTCCTTGACCACGCCGTGCATGTCGATCTTGTGGATGCCCTCAAAAACGCCGATACCGTGCGCGGCATGCACCACGTAGTCGCCGGGGGAGAGCTCCGCCAGGCTGTAAATCTCCTGGCTGTTCTTGGCGCGTTTTGGCTTCTTCTGTCTGGCGGCCAGCAGCCGCCCGTGGGTAATCAAGCCGAAAAACGCCCCCGGCAGGTCCATGCCCGCGGAGAGCGCGCCGGATGTGACGACCACGGTGCCGCGCTGCACGGTCTGCGGGTGTTCCATATAGTCCGCGGGAAGCCCGGCGGCTTTCAGGTCTGCCGCAACGGTCCGCGCGCTGCGCTCCGTGCCCGCCAGAACGACGCAGGCCCATTTGTTGTGCAGCATGTTGCGCAGGTCTTCCTCCAACAGCTGGGTGCTTCCGCCCCAGACGGAGAGCTGCCGCGCCGTGACGCTGACGAGCGTATGGATCGGCGTCTCGTATCCGCCGCGCACAAAGGTGTCCAGATAGATTGCCCGGTTCTGAAACTGCCCGAGCGCGTAGGTCCAGTCCTCGCTGTAGGAGTCCAGGCCGCGGCAGAGCACGCCCTCCTCCAGATAGTCCTTTAAATCCTCGCCCCACTGCCAGGCGGTGCTGCGCGCGCGTTCCTTTACCTTGGCGGCCTCGCTCACGAAGAGCAGCATGTCTTCCGCAAAGTAATCGAACAGTGTGGCGGGAGCACTGTACAGCAGGGGATAGAATTTGTCCGCACAGCCGATGTGCACGCCCTGTTCCAGCTTATCCGCCTGCGCGTACAGGACCTCCCTGGCCTTGGGCGCGGTTTTACCGCGCAGGGAACCCGCCAGCTTTTTGATTTTCTGCGCGAGGACCGCCGGGCTGTCGATCAGCGACTCCACCGCGGGCGCGATCACCAGCTTTTCCATGTTCTCCGTGCGGCGCTGCGTCTCCAGGTCAAACAGAGAAAGGGTGTCGATGTCGTCGCCCCAGTATTCCAGGCGCACGGGGCTGGCGGCGTCCGGCGTGAAGATGTCCAGGATGCCGCCGCGCTGGGAGAACTGCCCGGTGCCGTCGATCTGTGCCGCGCGCTCGTAGCCGCAGGCGACCAGCGCGTTGACCACGTCCGCCATGGGGATGGACTGTCCGGCCCGGATGGTTACGGTGCGCTTTTGCAGCTCGGCGGGCGGGATGGCGTATTGCAGCGCCGCGTCCATGCAGGCGATCACCGCGTCGCACTCGCCGTTCAGGATGCGGGCCAGCGCCTGGATGCGCTGGTGTTCGTACTCGTGGGAAGCGCCCGCCGCGTCGCGGAAGGAGAAGTCCCGCACGGGGACCGTCAGCGGCCGCATGCCCATCGCGGCGAGGTCGTCGCTCAGCCGCTGGGCTTCGCTTTCGTCTCCGGCAATGACAAAAGCCCTGCGCTTCTGGTTGGCGCAGAGCGAATAGATGCAGGCAGCCTTGTGTACGCCGGAAAGCCCGTTGACGGCGGCGGGCAGCTGCCCGCCGCGGACGGCCGCGTCCAGCGTCTTAAATTCCTTGAGGTTGTTCAGGGCGTTGAGAAGAAATTTCATAAGTCGTTCCCCGTCATAGCGTTTCAAAAAGATTTACGATTTGTTGTATTGAGAGGTGAATATACAATGCGTCTTGCAGGGTTGGAAGAAACGGTCAGTTAAACCGGTTCATCGCCTCGGCGCCTTTCCCGTTGACCAGCAGCCCGGCGGCCTCCGCCGCGTGGGCGAACACCTCGGAGAGCAGTTCCATCTCCTTGCCGGTGAAGCGGCTCAGCACCCAGTCGGCGAGATCCCACTCCGGGCCCGGCTTTGCGCCCACGCCCAGCTTGATGCGGGGAAACGTGTCTTTTCCGCTCAAATATATGATGTTTTTCATGCCGTTATGCCCGCCGTCGCTGCCCTTCATCCGGATGCGCATGCGGCCGGCCGGCAGGGAAATGTCGTCGAACAGCACAATGACGTGTTCCGCCGGGAGCTTGTAGAACTGCATGGCCTCCTGTACGCTCTGGCCGGAGAGGTTCATAAAGGTGGAGGGCTTGAGCAGCAATACGCTTTTGCCGCCGACGGTGGCGCGGGCGCACAGGCCCTTGAACTTGAGGCGGTCTATTTTGACGCCCGCCTGCTCCGCGATGTGGTCCACCGCCATGAATCCGGCGTTGTGCCGCGTGCCCTCGTATTTGCCGCCGGGGTTGCCCAGGCCGACGATCAGGTATTCCACCGGGCCGGTCACAGCCGCCGACCGATTGAACAGATTTTTAAACATGGGGATGCTCCTTTGCCGTACATCGAAAATAGGGGAAAACGGTCGTTTTCTTTTCACAGAAGAAGCAGGCGGGATAGCAAAGCTACCCCGCCCGTGGATATGTTTGATTCGCAGTGGATAAAGCCGCCGGATTACACGAACATCGGGCTGACCGGCTTGTCCTCGTAAATGCGCTCGATGGCCTCCGCGAAGAGCGGCGCCACCTGCAGCGTGGTGAAGTTCGGAAGTGTTTTCTCCTCCGGCAACGGAATCGTATCCAGCAGGACCAGCTCCTTGATCGGGCTGTTCTGGATGCGCTCAATGGCCGGGCCGGAGAGGACGGCGTGCGTCGCGCAGGCGGTCACTTCCGTCGCGCCGTGGTCCATGATGGCCTTCGCGGCGTTGCACAGGGTGCCGGCGGTGTCGATCATGTCGTCGACCAGGATGACCTTCTTGCCCTTGACGTCGCCGATGATGTTCATGACCTCGCAGACGTTCGCTCTCTGGCGGCGCTTGTCCACGATGGCCAGGCCGCAGCCGATGCGGGTTGCGAAATTGCGCGCGCGGGTAACGGAACCGAGGTCGGGGGAAACCACAACGTAGTCGTCGCTGTTCTCACCGACGCGGTCCTTCATAAAGGAGGAGAGCAGGGGCGCGCCCAGCAGATGATCCACCGGGATGTTAAAGAAGCCCTGAATCTGGGAAGCGTGCAGGTCCATGGTGAGCACGCGGTCTGCGCCGGCGGTGGTCAGCAGGTCGGCAACCAGCTTGGCGGAAATCGGGTCGCGGGCCTTGGCCTTGCGGTCCTGGCGGGCGTAGCCGAAGTACGGCATCACGGCGGTGATGCGGGCGGCGGACGCGCGCTTCATGGCGTCGATCATGATGAGCAGTTCCATCAGGTTGTTGTTGACAGGCTCGCAGGTGGACTGGACAATGAAGCAGTCGGAGCCGCGGACGGATTCAAACAGAGAAACCGCGATCTCCCCGTCGCTGAAAGTGCCTACCTCGCTTTTTCCCATCGGCAGACCCAGACAGTCGGCGATCTGCTTTGCCATACGCTGGTTTGCGCTTGCGGCAAAAATTTTGATGTCCTTCCCGTGAAAATTCATGTTTGCGTTCCCCCTATATTTTGTGTTAACTCTATCACCCCCGGGTGACCCCTGGGGCAGCTTCCCAAATCAAAGGCGCTGCGGCCGGATTGGCAAATAAATTAGCAGGATGATTGCTGCGTAAAAGGAAGATTGGTTCCGTCCGGAACGTTGCAGTCGGTCAGCATCGTGCATGGTCCGACGGTGCAGTCGGAGCCGATGCAGGCGGTTCCGCACAATATGGTGTTCGGCAGGATGCGGGTGGAGCGCCCGATTTTGACGTCCGGCCCGATGACCACCCCGTCCGTGCAGGGAATCTCCACGCCCTCCAGCATATGGGCGCGCAAAATCCGCCCCCTGGCGATCTCGTTCAGGGAGTGCAGCTGCAGGCAGTCGTTCGCGCCCAGCACCGCGTCCGGATCGGCGGCGATGAAAGCGCCCGCCCGTTTATTCTGTTCAATCAGCAGACGCACCGCGTCGGTCAGGTAATACTCGTGCTGCGCGTTGTCGCTGCTGAGGCAGCCCAGGATGGAGAGCAGGTCCTCCGTGCGGAACCAGTACGCGCCGGAGTTGATCTCCCGCACCGCCAAAGTGGCTTCGTCCGCGTCCTTATGTTCTACAATGGCGCGCACCTGGCCGTTTGCCGGGTCGCGCACAATGCGGCCGTAGCCGGACGGGTCGTCCAGCTCCGCGGTGATGACCGTAACGGCGCTGCCGTTTTCCAAATGGTCGTCCAGCGCGGCGCGGATGACCGCTTCGCTGACAAACGGCGCGTCGCCGTTCAAAACCAGCGTGTGGCCGCCGCCCTGCGCGCGCAGGAACGGCTCCGCCATCATCACGGCGTGGCCCGTGCCGCGGCGTTCCGTCTGCAGCACATGGCACAGCGCGGGGCCGTCCGGCTTCTGCGCCGTTTCCAGATAGCGCTCCACCTGCTCGTGCAGGTGGCCCGCCACAACGCATACGCGGGAAACGCCCGCGCCCTCCGCGGCGTCGAGCACCCATTGCAGCATGGGCTTGAAAAGCACCTCGGAGAGGACCTTTGGGTGGTTGGATTTCATGCGCTTCCCCTCGCCCGCTGCGAGGACGACGGCGCAGGTCTGCTCTGGCATAGGCAAAACCCTCCGGTAATTTTATAGGTTGAAAATGAAGCCTCGGAATATGAAGCTCAGAAAAGGCCGGCCCGGCGGGCGGCCTGAAAATACGAACGGCCGGACGGCAGGACGCACATCCGGATACTATGCTTATTATCTCATATGTACAGGATTTTTCAAGCGCTAATTCCGTTTTGTCCGGCGTTTTGTGAAAGTTCATCTGAATTCCAGCGGAAAATTTACAATTATCGGTTGGTTTTATTGAAAAAGAACTGGCAATTGAACGGCTAATTTGCTATAATACAGGTTGAGCAAATAAGTTTGTGACAGAGTGACCTGTGCTCGTCTATTCAATTTTATTAGGAGGTATTGTTAAATGAGTCATAAGTATGTCTACCTTTTCTCCGAAGGAAATAAGGACATGCGTGAACTGCTGGGAGGCAAAGGTGCGAACCTTGCTGAGATGACCAAAGCAGGCATGCCTGTTCCGCAAGGCTTTACCGTCAGCACGGAGGCATGTACCCAGTATTATAACGATGGAAGAGTCATCAATGATGATATCCAGGCCCAGATCTATGAGTATCTCGGCAAAATGGAAGAAATCTGCGGTAAAAAGTTTGCAGATCCGGAAAACCCGCTGCTGGTTTCCGTCCGTTCCGGTTCCCGCGCTTCCATGCCCGGCATGATGGACACCATCCTGAACCTCGGCCTGAACGACGTCGTGGTCGAAGGTTTGGCCAAGCTGACCGGCAACCCGCGCTTCGCATACGACTCCTACCGCCGCTTCATCCAGATGTTCAGCGACGTTGTTATGGAACTGCCGAAGCCGGAGTTTGAGAAGATCATTGACAAGAAGAAGGAAGAAAAGGGTGTTCAGCAGGATACGGAGCTGGATACCGACGACATGAAGGACCTGGTAAGCCGTTTCAAGGCCTTCTATAAAGAGAACAAGGGCGTGGACTTCCCGAGCGACCCGAAGGTGCAGCTCATGGAAGCAGTCCGTGCGGTGTTCCGTTCCTGGGACAACCCCCGCGCGAACGTATACCGCCGCATGAACGAGATCCCCTACGATTGGGGTACGGCCGTCAACGTACAGGCGATGGTATTCGGCAACTCCGGACAGAATTCCGGCACAGGCGTTGCGTTTACCCGTAACCCGGCGACCGGCGAAAATGTGCTGTTCGGCGAATATCTGATCAACGCGCAGGGCGAAGACGTCGTTGCAGGCGTGCGCACCCCGTCCCCGATCAGCCAGCTGAAGAACGACATGCCAGAGGTGTACGAGCAGTTTGCAACCATCGCGAACAACCTCGAGAAGCACTATAAAGATATGCAGGACATGGAGTTCACCATTGAGAATGGCAAGCTCTACATGCTGCAGACCCGTAACGGCAAGCGTACCGCGGGCGCGGCTCTGAAGATCGCGGTTGACCTCGTAAACGAGGGCATGATCGATGAGGAAGAGGCTGTCCTGCGCGTGGAGCCGCAGCAGCTCGACGCACTCCTGCACCCGCAGTTTGACGCGGACGCCATGAAGAAGGCAAAGGTCATCGGCAAGGGCCTGGCCGCTTCCCCCGGCGCCGCCTGCGGCAAGGTCGTCTTCACTGCGGAAGACGCAAAAGAATGGGCCAAGAAGGGCGAAAAGATCGTTCTGGTCCGCCGTGAGACCTCTCCGGAAGACATCGAGGGCATGCAGGTTGCACAGGGCATCCTGACCGTCCGCGGCGGCATGACCTCCCACGCGGCGGTTGTTGCGCGCGGCATGGGCACCTGCTGCGTATCCGGCTGCGGCGAGATCAGCGTCGATTACGATGCAAAGACCTTCACTCTCGACGGCAAGACTTACAATGAGGGCGACTATGTCTCCATCGACGGTTCCACCGGCAACATCTATGGCGAAGCAATTCCGACCGTTCCGGCTTCTATCTCCGGTGATTTCGGCGTGTTCATGAGCTGGGCGGACAAACACCGCAAGCTGAAGGTCTGCACCAACGCGGATACCCCGCGCGATGCGCACCAGGCGCGCGAGTTCGGCGCGGAAGGCATCGGCCTCTGCCGCACCGAGCACATGTTCTTTGAAGGCGACCGCATCAAGGCGATGCGCGAGATGATCATTGCGGACAACACCGAAGACCGCAAGAAGGCGCTGGCCAAGATCATGCCGTACCAGCAGGGCGACTTTGAGGCGCTGTTCGAGGAAATGAACGGCTACCCGGTCACCATCCGCTTCCTGGATCCGCCGCTCCATGAGTTCCTCCCGACCAAGGAAGAGGACATCAAGGAAATCGCGGGCGAGCTCAACGTCACCGTTGAGAAGGTCCACGAGGTCATCGAGAGCCTGCACGAGTTCAACCCGATGATGGGCCACCGCGGCTGCCGTCTGACCGTCACCTATCCGGAAATCGCAGAGATGCAGACCACCGCTGTGATCAACGCGGCGATCAACGTCCAGAAGAAGGGCGTCAAGGTCATCCCGCAGATCATGATCCCGCTGGTTGGCGAGGTCAAGGAATTCGACTTCGTGAAGAAGATCGTTGTGGAGACCGCGGACAAGCTCATCGCCGATTCCGGCGTGGCGCTCAAGTACGAGGTCGGCACCATGATCGAGATCCCGCGTGCGGCTCTGTCCGCCGATAAGATCGCGGCTGACGCAGACTTCTTCTGCTACGGCACCAACGATCTGACCCAGATGACCTTCGGCTTCAGCCGTGACGACGCCGGCAAGTTCCTGGATGCCTATTATGACACCAAGATCTACGAGTCCGATCCGTTCGTGCACATCGACGTGGAAGGCGTTGGCCGCCTGGTCGAGATGAGCGCGAAGACCGGCCGCGAGGTCAACCCGGCTCTGCACCTGGGCATCTGCGGCGAACACGGCGGCGACCCGACTTCCGTCGAGTTCTGCCACAAGGTTGGCCTGGATTACGTCTCCTGCTCCCCGTTCCGCGTGCCGATCGCACGTCTGGCGGCAGCGCAGGCAGCCGTTAAGGAAAAGAGAGCTGCGAAATAAGAGCAAACGCTCCTGAAATAGCCGCGTTGTAAAACAGCGCGCTGAAATAAAAGGGTCCGTCTCGGAATTGTCATTCTGAGACGGACCCTTTTTCATGTTTCCGGGACATGGTTTGTCAGGTAGGCTTCATCCTGGGGAATCCATTTGGCACATGCCTTCATGGTTGGATGACAATGCCGTGTGCGGGGCGGATGAATGCAGTGCCCGCAGTGAACATACTGATAACGTCTGTTCCAAATATAGTGCTGCAGGTAATACCCGCAATTTTGGCAGGTTTGTTTGCTGTCGGCGTCCATATCATTACCTCCTGTGTAGTTGTATTTTATTTTGATCGCTATACCGATTATATTTGATATAATAGGAATAACTGATTTTTGACACAATTTGTGTCAAAGAAAATGAACGCAGAGACGATGACAAACCACAACAAAAATGGGTAGGCTTTGATAACACAAGTGTAGATGATTTGATTGACCGCACGGATGAGAAGAAGCCTTGCCCGCGAAAAGAAAGGGAAAGCGAGTGAGAACCTATGTGGAAAAAGAAATGGACAACGGTTTTCTGTACCGATGACCGGGACAAACTCTTCCGTCTGCAAGCCCTGTTGGATGCGGAGGGAATTCCCTTCCATACCGATGATCCAAACGGAGCCAGGGGCGCGCTGGGCGTCCGGACGCCGGCGGTTCAGCGGGACAACGCCGGCACGCTGCGGGAACTTCTGGTCAGGGAAGAGGACGCGGAACGCGTCCGCGCAGTCATACGGAATTTATAAAGAACGGGCTTCTCAGTTTTGTCTGAGAGGCCCATTCTTTTTGAAAAAAGGCAATATGGCTGAAGGAACGACAAGAATGGCGGCTTTTTTGCCGCAAACCTCCTTTACAAAGCGGTCCAGAAAATGGTAAAATATATACCGTATAAATGGATGATTTTATCAACTTTTCTGACGGTCTTCCCCGATCGCCTCTGGACAAGCGTTCAGCGCGGGAACAGAAGCCGGAAAAGCTGGGAATACCGGCTGAAAACCGGATTATGAGGAGGTAAACATGAATCAGGGAAAAGTAAGGCAGAAGCATATCGTGCTCTCTGCAATATCGCTTCTGGTGGTGCTGACGCTCGTCATCAGCGCGACCGCCGCCTGGTTTGTCGATGCGGACGACACGGCTATGAATTTTGAGGCGGGCACGTTTGACCTTTCCCTCGATACCGGGGACGGCGGCGCGGGAACGGAACCGATGGAATTTAAAAATCTGCGCCCGCTGACCTTTGAGCAGATGGAAGCGGAAGCGCTGGGAATCGCACAAACGCTGCGGGACGGAGATGCGGTTTCAACCGCGTACCGCCCGGTGACCGTTTCCAACGCGGGGAGCCTGCCCATGCAGGTGGTGCTGCGCATTGCGGATGCGGGCCCCGCGGATCATACGATCAGCAATGTCATCATGCGGGAGAACGGCGGCGTTTATCAGGATGGGAAAATCCCGTGCGCCGACGCGTACAACCTGAAAAATATTCTCAAAGTGGTTCTGTTTGAAAACAAAGGGACGGCGGACGCGCCCGACTGGCAGCTGGTGTGCGACGAGGACGGCGTCCCGCTGGATCTCATGGAGACCTATTACCAGCCCTACACGACGGAGAGCCCGCTGCCGGCGGGGCAAAGCGTGCAGTACCTGGTGGGCGGATGGATTCCGGAGAACGTGGGCAACGACCATCAGGCGGAGCATTTCCACGCCAATTTTGTAGTGCAGGCCGGACAGGCCGAGCCGGACGCGGATATC
Organism: Clostridium sp. D33t1_170424_F3; assembly: GCF_015667585.1. Classification (GTDB taxonomy): domain Bacteria; phylum Bacillota; class Clostridia; order Oscillospirales; family Acutalibacteraceae; genus Anaeromassilibacillus. Next base: position 24,393 of record NZ_JADPEG010000018.1, read on the forward strand.
GGGGACGGTACGTCCTCCACCGTGCGGCCGGGACCGGGACCGGACGATCCCGTGCAGGATATTTCCGTCACGGTTCTTTTCAAGGAGAATGGCGAGGAAGTGGCGCGCACACGCTACACCTTTAAGGACGTTGTCGCCTCGGAGGAAAAGACGCTGACGAGCCACATGGTGAGCGTGCCGACGGCCTACCGGTACGACCCGGCGTTCCAGTCGGAGAAAATCAAGCTTCATGTGGAAACCGGTTCCGCGGAGCCGGCGGAGATTACCTTCACCGTCAAGCGCGTGTCCGACGCGGTCGACCGCGAGCTGACCGTCAACTGGATCAATGAGGCGGACAACCGCAGCGTCGGTTCCTATACAAAGAAGCTGAGCGGCAAGGTCGGCGGAGAGCAGACCGTCTATCCCGATACGTTGAAACTGCCGGAAGGCTATGAGCTGGTGCCGGACCCGGTGCAGAAGGCGGTCGTAACCATCACGGAAGACGGTACGGATCCCGAAACAGTGGACTTCCTTGTTCGGGAAAAGAGCGAGCAGGTGACCCGCGAGGTCACAGTGCAGTGGCTGGATCAGGGAAATGATAATGCGGTGGTTGGAACCTATACGCAATCCATAGAGGGAAAGGTCGGAGACTCCGTGGCGGTGACGCCGGATTCCTCCAAGCTGCCGGGCGGTTATCAGCTTGCAGCAGCAGACCAAAGTGCGCAGGTCGACGTAACAGCGGACGGCGTCACGCCGAACACGATTTCGTTCCTGGTCAAGGCCAGGGCGCAGGAAGTGACGGTGCGCTGGGTCGATGAAAGCGCTACATCGGTTGGCGAGTCCTATACGCAGCCGGTCCTGGGAGCGGTTGGCGAGACTTATACAGTTTTCCCGGATTCCAGTAAAATCCCGGGAGGATATGAATTGACCGATCCGGCGGCGTTCCATGAAGTAGAGATTACGGCGGACGGCGTGACGCCCGATACAGTCGATTTTATTGTGCGTCCGCGTCCCGAAAGCGGGGACGGTTCCTCCTGGGAGGAAGCGATCTATATTACATCGCCGCAGGAACTGAATGCGATCCGCAATGGACTGGGCAAATATTACAAGCTTGCGAACGACATCGATCTTTCGGTTTATACCAATTGGCAGCCGATCGGCGGCGTGCTTTACGCGTCAAGCTGGTTTAAGGGTGGCTTTGACGGCAACGGCTATAAAATCACCAACCTGACCATCAGCCGCGCGGCGGATTCCACCCAGCCGTATACAGGCTTATTCGGGACGGCCTACGACAGCACGGGCAGAGGCGAAGTCAAGCTGCGCAACGTTGTGGTGGAGAATGCAAACATCACCGTCACGAACAACGGCACAAATTATCACGCGGGCATTGTGGCCGGCTTCATGTACGGCGCATCGGCGGAGAACTGCCACACCAGCGGAACGATCAACACGAAAGGACCGGGCGCGGGCGGCATTATCGGCGCAACGCTTTCAACCTCCTATTCTTCCTATAATAGCGGGCACATTTCCCGCTGCTCGTCCAGCGCAAGCATTACCAACACGGCGGGGATGACGGGCGGCATCGTGGGCAACGTCAATATCCTGGTTTCCGAATGCTTCTTCACCGGCAGCATAGACAGCTCCAGCAGTGCGGCAGGCGGCATCGCGGGCGCGGCGCGCAACAGCGGAACCGTCAGCAACTGCTGGTCGTCCGGGTCCGTCAAGGGCGTACATATCCAGAGCGGCGGCGTGGCCGGACTGGTCGGGGACGGCTTATCAACGATTAAAAACAGCTATACTTATGCGGCGGTCAATACGACAAATACAGTCAATCCCGCCACGGCGGCGGGACGTACCGCACAGCCTGCGGTGGGCCACCGGACCGGCACGGTTTCCGGTGTGTTCTTCCAAAAGGGCAGCTTCCACGTAAAGGGCGCAGCTTCTGCAATATGGGACGAGTATTCCGGCAGTTATCTGAACGGAACCGGAGCGACGCAGGAGATGCTGAAAACAGCAGGCGCCTACGCGGGATGGGAGTCCTCCGTGTGGGATTTGGCGGATGGATTCTATCCAAGCCTGCGCAACAATCCGGCACGGTAAAAGAGAAATACCAGGGCCTCCGGAAATTCCCGGAGGCCCTGTTTTTATGCCGCATACAGCCGTTGACAACTTTTGCAGAATCGCCTATAATAGAAACACTTGACCAAATGGATTGTGCAGAGAAACATTCTGTTTCAGCGGTTGGATGCTGCACAGCAGAGCCGCCGTGGAAGTGATTGGTTTTCGTTTGGGAAAGCGTCCGCATGATACAAAAATGCATATATGCCTCCATAGTTAAATGGATATAACAGTCCCCTCCTAAGGGACAATTGTAGGTTCGATTCCTACTGGGGGTGCCAGCAAACAGAATTGAGAAAACGGTGAGGATTGATTCCTCACCGTTTTTTGTTATGCAGTTTTATCTCCTGTTGATCCGCAAAAGGAAGCTCTATTTATCAGGAAAAATACGACACAGGAAGATGAACTATTTAACGAAATAAATAATTTGGCCAAATTAGCTTTTATGTCTGTCCATATGATCCAAAATATGTACCAGTATACCTAAAAATTTTTCTAACGCCTTGTGGATGCATAGGGATACAATATAAATGACAATGGCGTTTTATCGCTTGATAACATGGGATACAGACAGATGGGAGGAAGTTCTTTTGAGAACCGAAGGAACAAAGGAAACGTCTGCGGGGAAACTTGTAGCGGTGTGGCTGGCTCTTTGCCTGATCATCGGGCTGTTTGCCGGGTGCGGCGGGGAGCCGGACCCATACCAGACGGTGGGCGAGATCGACGGCAGGCCGGTTGCATTGGGAGAACTGCAGTTGTTTGTAGACGACGTACGGCAGCAGACGAACAGCTATTTTAAAAAGAACCATCAGCTTGCCGCGGTTACGGAAGCGGAATGGCGGCGGGAATACGACGGGGAGGCGCCGGTGGACTACGCGATTCGGCTGGCAATGGATGCTCTTGTTCCCTATAAAATTGTGGAAGAAAAGCTGATGGAATCCGGGGAAGAACAGGATTTTTCCTATCGGGCGTTTGTGTCGCGCTGGGAGGAAGAAAACCGAAGCCGCCAGCAGAAAAAAGAAGCCGGAGAGGTGGTTTACGGTCCGGTTCAATATACAAAACGGGTTTATTATGATTATTTAAACAATGAGTATAAGAAGGCGCTGGAATCTGTCCTGCGTTTTGACGCGACGGAACAGGAGCTGCGGCAGCTTTACGACGACAGCCCCGCGCTTTTCCAGGAGTTTGGAAGCGTTTCCATGCAATGCGCCGTATTGCCGCAGGACGCGTTTTCCCGGGAACAGGCGGAAAACGCACGCAATGAAATCCGGGAGGCGCTGGAAAAAGGGTCCGCCTTTGCGGATGGCGCGGAAGCGGCGGGAATCGCCGCATACATACAGGAGCGGACGTTTACGGCGAATGACCTGAGCAGCCCGGATGTCAGCGCGTTTCCCGAGGTGGAAGACGCGGTGTACAGCCTGCCGCAGGGAACGATGACGGAACTGATCGACAACGGCGGCCTGCAGTGGCTGTTCTTTTACTGCGAAAGCCGTGAGGAAGGCGGGCGGACGCCCTTTACGGCATGCCGCGGCGCCCTGGAGGAGATGTACCGCGAACAGGCCTTTGCTATGGAATTGGAGCAGGCGCAAGCATCTGCCCAAATTACCATATATGAAGAAGCGAGAAACTGGATTCGTTGATTTTGCAGCGGTGAAGAAAGGAGGGAAACAACGGCTGCAAACCATTGGTAAAGGAAAACTAGAAGGGAGAATGATGTTCCATTGAAAAAAAGGCGAGCAATCACAAAATTTCTTTCCCTGACGTTGGCGTTTTTATTGGCCGCCAACAGTCTGGCAGGGCTTTCCGCATTTGCAGAGGAGGCCGATGTGCCGGATTCTGAAGGTTCTTATGCGCTCTCTTCCGCTGAGGAAGCGGAGCCGGACTTCACCATTGTGGAAAATCATGTACTGAACGGAGCGATGGAGGAAGTCACCAACGGCGCTCTGACATACTGGTCGCCGGAATTGAAAGAGGGCAGCGACGACAATACCATCGCCCGCGCAAACCGGATCCGGTATGGCAGCGTTGACATTGGCAAATACAAGAACAACTTTGCGGCGATCCGCCCGAACAATTCCTATGCGCCTTATGAGGCCGCGCTGGAGCAGCTGATGCTGGTCCCGAACGGCACCTATACGCTTTCCGCCTATATCTATTCCGTCACCACGGAGGCGGACAGGGAAAACGGCGCCTATGCGAAGATGTATGTTTACGAGAACGACGGCCTGGAGGCGGTCGAAGTAAATTTGGACGAGACGTCGGAATGGACAAAAGTCACGATTCCGGACGTGACCATTACAAACGGGAAATGCCGCATCGGGTTTGGGCTCAAATCTGTGGGAACAGATGAAAGCACTGCCCGCGCGCTGGCCGTGGATGAAGTGGTTCTCACGATTCCCGCGGCTGCACTCAACGGCTCTGTGTCGGATGTGGATGGGAAAGCGGTTGCAAACGCCTCCGTCAAGGTGAAGGACGGCGAGGATACCGTCGCATCCGTCACCACCGACAATAAAGGCGCATTTGCGGTCGCGGTTCCCGCCGGCGAGGGCTTCACCGTCATCGCCGCCAAGGCCGGGTATCGCTCCGTTTCCGAGGAAGGCGTGGTCTTTACAGAGGACTCAACCGTTACGCTGGACCTGCAGTTCACGGAGCTGGTTGAGGAAAACGCCTATTATGTAGACGCCGACTTCGGCGATGACAGCAACGACGGAACTTCCCCGGAGCGCGCATGGAAGAGCGTTTCCAAGGTGAGCAGCACGGTGTTCCAGCCGGGCGATTCCATTCTGTTCAAAGCCGGGTGTACCTGGGAGGGCGAGACCCTGAAGCTGCAGGGCAGCGGCGAGGAGGGCAACCCCATCCGCATCGGCAAATACGGCGACGAGGACCAGTACCCGGCGATTCATGCGAACTATGTGCCGGGCACGCCCCTTGCGGAGATGACGACCAACAACAAAAACGCATTGGAAATTGTGGGCGTCAGCTACTGGGAGATTCAGGACCTGGAACTGACCAACTACGGCATTTACAACGGCGACTTCACCGCGAATGAGCAGAAGGACCGCCGGGCCGTGACCATCCGCTCCGATGGCGGGACCATGGAACAGGTTACGCTGGACGGCCTGTATATCCACGACGTCAATGGCTGGAACCCCAAGGGCGGCGGCAACGGCGCGGCCATCTCGTTCGGCGCGAACGGCAAAACCTATATCGACGGTCTGCTGATTGAAAACTGCCTGATTAAAGACGTCACACGCGACGGCATCACCGGCGGCGGATACACCGGCAGCCGTCCGTGGGGCTGGAACTCCTGGGATGGACAGAGCGGCGTACCGATCCGCCATAGAAACGTCGTGATCCGCAACAACGTGCTGGACACCATCGCGGGCGACGGCATCGTGCCGGGCGGCACCTACGAAGTTGTAGTCGAGCACAACCTGGTCACCCGGGCGAGCAACAACCCCTGCCCGTATCCCAATATGAGCGGCAACGCGACGTCCAATCTGTCCGCCGCGGTGTGGCCCTTTGACGCGGACAACTCGATCTTCCAGTACAACGAGGTGTGCTATACAGGCGTGCCGCGCGGGACGGAGGTCGCGGACGGCGAGGCGTTCGACTCCGACTACTACTGTGTCAACACGCTGTTCCAATACAACTACAGCCACGACAACGAGGGCGGCTTCCTGATGATCTGCGGTCCCGAATACGCTTACAACGACGGCACGGTCGCCCGCTACAACATCAGCGAGAACGACGGCTCCCTGTTTGGCAAACGCACGATCTTTGAAATCGGCGGCGGCGGTGGCGTGGACCACAGCTACATCTACAACAACACCATTTACACCGGCGAGGACCACTCCATATTCTCCGTCATGCGCGGCGAACCGTGGGACGGTAAGCCGAAGGGCACCAACTTTGTCAACAATATTTTTGCCATCAACGGCAATGTGGCGCAGTTCGGCTTTGCCGGCGATCCGAGGGACAAGGGCAAGGAAGGCATCGTCACCTATGACCACAACCTGTACACCGGTACGCTCTTCGAGGGTACGTTAAAGGATATGCCGGAGGATAAGAGCCCCGTATTCGGCGATCCGAAATTTGTGGACGCAGGCAACGCGGGCGACGGGTACGAGAACGCCAAAGCGTATCAGATTCAGGAGGGCTCCGCAGCCATCGGCGCGGGCATCCAGGTCGATCAGGGCTGGCTGGGCCAGAAGTTGCATACGATGTCCTACACAGCCGGCAACGGCACCACGGCGGAAAACAAGGCCGTCTATTTCCATGTGGACGGCGAGGAATTCCAGTGGCAGGACCCCAACGGCGGCAAGGACTTCTTCGGCAATCCGATCCCGAAGCGCGGCGCCCCGGACATCGGCGCGCACCAGCTTTCCGAGGAACCGCCGCTGCCGGAGGAGCATACCCTCACGGTCCAATTCAATCTCTCCGCCCAGATGGAGGGCGACAGCGAAGAGATCCTTCTGGCGAATAAGACCGGCTTATACACGGCGGATGTGCTGGAGGGCAATCCGGTCAGCTTTACATTTGTTCCCACCGCGGAAGGCCGCGAATTCCGCGGCATTACGGTCAATGGCGAACCCGTTCCATTTGACGAAGATACCGATACATTCCGCTACACCTACGAGGGAACAATGCCCGGCCAGGATGCCGAGCTGACATTTGCCTTTGAAGTGGTGTCAAAGCTGGTTTTGGCACAGATCGTTGAGGATGCGGAAGCGCTGGTCGGCGGCGAGGAGTACAACACAGTTGTCGCTTCCGTCCGCAAACTTTTTGATGCGGCGCTGAAGCACGCAAAGGCGGTTTACAACGATAAGCAGGCGACGCAGAAAGAAATCAATGAGGCCGGAACGGCTATGCTGGAAATCATTCCCTACCTCAGCTTTACAGCGGGCGATACGACCGCCTTGGAAAAGCTTCTGGCGATCGCAGAGCTGCTGGACCCGGCGGACTATGCACCTTCCGCATGGACAGCGCTGCAGGAAAAAGCGGCGGAAGCCGAGGCGGTAATTGCAGAGGAAGAGCCTCTGAAGGTCGATGTGGATCAAGCATATGAGGCGCTTCTCGATGCGATGGAAGCTCTGGAGGAATCCAGAATCGACACAACGGAACTGAACGCGATGATCGCGCAGGCCGTGGAGATCGGAGCCGTACTGGATACCGATTATCTGGAAGTGGGCCAGGAGGCCTTCCTGGAAGCGCTCGCTTCCGCGCAGGCACTGCTGGAGGACCCGGACATCACCCAGAAGAAGATCAACAATGCAGTGGACGCTTTGGCAAAGGCCATGGCGGACCTGCGCATCATTCCGGATAAAACCGAGCTGGAAGCGCTGGTAACAGAAATGAGCGCCGTTTCCGGTGAGGGATACACGGCGGCGAGCTATGAGGCGCTTTGCGAAGCGTTGCGCACCGCCCGGCGTGTGCTTGCCGACCCGAATGCGACACAGGAGGATGTGGATGCGGCTTACGATGACGGCAGCAAAGCGATGGATCATCTGACCAGAGTCAACGATACGCCCAGCGGAAAGCCTTCCGGCGGAAGCGGCGGCAAGGGCTCTTCTGTCTCCGGGAAGACCTCCGGCGAGGGCACCGCGGTGGCGACAGCTCCGGCGGCAATTGCCGCGCAGGCCTCCGTTCGTTCCGACACAACGGTGGACTTTACTTTAAAACGCGGTGCGGCGTACTGCTTTAAGATGACGGTCAATGGAAGCGGCGCGGTCCCGAGCTTTACCGTGGGGGACGGCGGGGTCCTGAAGACCCAGTTTGTGGCGCGCATCGGCAGCGATTACTATTACCGGGTTTACGCGGTCGGCGCAGTCGGGCAGAGCACGGGCGTGTACACCCAGCTGCCCAATGAGGCGCCGCAGCGCCACTGCTCGGTTCAGGTTGCTTAAACGTTAATTTACAGGAATCAGTCTGTTCCGATGAACGAATTTCGGAAACAAAGGGAACAAAAGGCCTTCTGCCGCAGACACTACTGCGGCAGAAGGCCTTTGTATCTATGGAAATCGATTTATAGGGGAGTGGATTTCATTGCTCTATATGTCTGCCCTCATTCACATGATTGATGCCGGTTCTTCAGTTTTTTCACCGCTTCCTGACTGAACAGGTAATTTCGTTTTCCCGCGCTCCGGAACTCCGCCGGTGCCAGCTGCATGGTCTGCGCCAATCGCAGAAGATAGCTTGGTGTAATATCGAGCATTTCCGCGACCTCCGAGGTGGTGAATACAGTTCTTACGTCCGACATCCGCACTTCCTCCGCTTCCCTTTCTTTCCTGCGATCAGTATATAAAGATGTACGTTGTACGTCAATACAAATGGAGCGGGTAAAGCAATTTTTCTTTTGCTCCATTCCCTGAAACAGCTCGGGATAGACACTTTAAGCGGAACAGTGTACAATGGGTTCATTGACGAATGAAACCGAACATATAGGCTGCAAACAGCGTTTGCGGCGCAATTTCAGGAGAATCAACATGTTTATCACAATTGACGGAGAAAAAATATACTGCCATGTGGTCGGGGAGGGCAAGCCGGTCGTACTGCTGCACGGCTTCGGCTGCGACCACCGGCTGATGGCCGGATGTATGGAGCCGGTGTTTCAGGCCCATCCGGGGTATCGGCGCATTTATGTGGACCTGCCCGGCATGGGGAAATCGAGCGGCCCCCTTTCCTGGGCTTGTTCCGACCGGATGAAAAGCCCGCGCTGTTTTTGACCGGGCGGCAGGACGGCTGCGTGGGATACCGGGATTTATGGCGGCTGCTTGAGGATTATCCGCGCGCAACGTTTGCCGTGTTGGATATGGCGGGCCACAATCTGCAGATAGAACAGCCGGAGCTGTTTCACAGTCTGGTTGAAAACTGGCTTGTACGGACGGAAGAAGCGTAACGACGTGAGAAAGGCGGCAGGGAAGTTTGGGGAAGAATATCAGCTATTATGTGGTCGACGCGTTTACCGGTGAACGGTTCCATGGAAATCCGGCGGGCGTCTGCGTATTGGACGAGCCGCTGGATGCGGCGCTCATGCAGCGCATCGCGGCGGAAAACAATCTGCCGGAAACAGCCTTCCTGCTGAAAAGAGCGGGCGGCTACAGCCTGCGGTGGTTTACCCCGAAGTTTGAAATCGACCTGTGCGGCCATGCGACGCTGGCCGCTTCCTTTGTTGTATTCAACGAGCTGGAACCGGCGCTGCAAAGCGTCGCGTTTTCGACCATGAGCGGCATGCTGACGGTGGCGCGCAGCGGCCGTTTTTATGAAATGTCGTTTCCCAGCCGCCCTGCAAGACGCATAGACTTGACGGCTGAACAGCGCCTGGCTTTGGGCTGCGCACCGGAAGAAGTTTATGCGGCGCGGGACCTGCTGCTCGTTCTGCGCAGCGAGTCGGACGTACGGGAATATGTTCCGGATTATGACGCCCTGCAAAAGCCGTCCGGATGGCTGGGCGTGGTGGTTACGGCGCCGGGACGGGAAGCGGATTTTGTTTCACGCTATTTCTGCCCGGAACTGCGTGCGGAGGACCCGGTAACGGGATCGGCGCATTGCAGTTTGGTTCCGTATTGGGCGGAACGTTTGGGGAAAGACCGCCTGACGGCGGAACAGTTTTCCGAAAGGCGTGGGACGCTGCATTGCGTGCTGATGGGGGACCGAGTGCGGATTTCCGGCGAAGCGGTCCTGTATCTGCGAGGGAAGCTCTGTATATGAAAGGAGTGGAGCGTATTGGAAGGTAATTTGAAAGGGAACAGAAAAATCTGGATGCCCCTGCTTGCTTTTGCTCTTTTCTTTGGTATTTGGGCGGCGTGGGTTCCGCTCCATCATCTGTGGAATGTCCCGGATATCATAGACGGGATTTTGGGCTGGGGCGATTTGATCTGGCTGGGCTGCGGGGCGTTCTTACTCTGTTGGAACCGGGATCGGCTGCCGGTCCGGCCAAAAGAGATGCTTTGCACCGCGCCAAAAGCAAAAGTGTTTTTTCCGATGCTTGCCGTCGTCCTGCTGTATTATCTGGCGGCGGACCTTCTGCAAAACGGTGAATTTTATCTGAATACAGAACAGAATATAGCCACGTTGGTATTCCTGTTCCTGATTGTTGGGCTGCAGGAGGAGCTGCTTTTTCGCGGATACTTCTTGAACGCTTTGGCTGCCGGTATGCCGGAGCGCTTTGCCAACCTGCTGTCCGCGTTTTTCTTTGCGCTGATTCATGTTCCCGGCTGGATGCGGAGCGGTATGGCTCCGCTGGAAATAGCTGCGACCGGGGGAATGATCCTTCTGCTCGGGCTGTTCTTTGGCTGGTCGTTCCGCAAGAGCGGGTCCATCTGGACGCCGGTTTTGCTTCATACGGTTTGGGACGTCTGTTCCCGGTTGATCTGAAGCGGACAGGCGCATCCATGGCGGCATGTGTAAGTTTGCGCAAAGCAGAAGCGGCCAGCGGCAATGGAAGTTTGTTGTGCAGCCAACTTGCAAAGAGTATAACAGTGCTGAAATAGAAGAAAAATTCGGGTATGCGAATGCAAAAATATGCTTTCACAGTTTCAAAGGATGACATGAAAATACAAAAAATAGAGTTGTGCCGCATGAGACGGATCAGATGTGCGGAACAACTGGAAAATGGAAGCGGGGGTTCCTGTGGAGAATCATTTTATCAACCTGACGCCGCAAAATCTTGTCAGCGAGCATTTATGCTGTATTATCCGCAGTAAAAAGCTCCATCCAGGTGTGGAAGCAAAGCGGCGATGGCTTTCAGACCGGTTGAACGAAGGGCACGTTTTCAGAAAGTTAAACGCAAAGGCGACGGTCTTTATCGAATATGCGCCCCTTGAAACAGCATGGGTTCCGGTTACCGGCGACAACTTTTTTTATATCTATTGCCTGTGGGTTTCAGGGGATTATAAAGGAAAAGGGTATGGAAAAGCGCTGATGGAGGACTGCCTGGTGGACGCGAAGAAGCAGGGCAAGTCCGGCGTCTGTATGCTCGGCGCAAAAAAACAGAAATCGTGGCTTTCCGATCAGTCTTTTGCAAAAAAGTTTGGGTTTGAAGTCGTTGACGCGACTGACGACGGGTATGAGCTGCTTTCCCTGTCCTTTGACGGGACGGCGCCAAAGTTCGCACAAAATGCAAAAGAGCAGAAGATTGCAAGCAAAGAGCTGACAATTTATTATGATATGCAATGCCCCTATATTGATCAACGCGTTGAGACAATCAAACAGTATTGTGATGAGAACGCAGTCCCCGCGTCTTTCATACAGGTGGACACGCTGCAAAAAGCAAAGGAACTGCCTTGCGTTTTTAATAACTGGGCGGTATTTTATAAAGGCAAGTTTGAGACAGTCAATTTGCTGGATGCGGCTTACCTGCAAAGAATCCTGAAAAAGTAAAACGAAATTCCCCGGTCAGTCCTTGCCTGAAAGCATATCCTGCTTTCTTCGGTTTTTAAGGATGGAAACATGTCAGCGGGCCGGGCAAGGGGTTCCGGTTTTATATCAACGAAAAACAGAAATGAAGCCGAACGTAAAAATATAGAAAGCCGAGGAAGGTATAAGTATGTATGAATTGGTGCAGGCTGGCCCGTCCAGCTATTATATCAACTGTCCCGCAAAGATGGGCCTTTTCGTAAAGGAGAACGGCGAAGCCTATTTGATCGACAGCGGCAACGATAAGGAAGCCGGGAAAAAGGTGCTGAAGCACCTGACGCAGAAAGGCTGGACGCTCAAAGCCATTGTTAACACGCATTCCAATGCCGACCACATCGGCGGAAACCGCTACTTACAGCAGCAGACCGGCTGCCCCATTTTTGCGAACGGGATGGAGATCGCCTTTACGCAACACCCCATTTTGGAGTCCTCCTTTTTATACGGCGGCTATCCCTGCAGGGACCTGCGGCATAAGTTCCTGCTGGCGGCGGGGAGCGACGTTCTGCCGGTCACCGACCCGTCGTTCCCGTCTGAGCTGGAGGTGATCCCGCTGCCGGGCCATTTCTTCGACATGATTGGAATCCGCACGCCCGACGACACCGTATTTTTGGCCGACTGCGTCAGCAGCCGCGCCACGCTGGAAAAATACCAGGTGGCGTTTCTCTATGACGTGGAGCAGTACCTGCAAACGCTGGACCGGGTGGAAAAAATGCAGGCGCGAATGTTTGTCCCCGCCCATGCGGACGCTGTGGAAGATATGCGGGAGCTGGCGGCTTTTAACCGGGAAAAGGTGCGGGAAATCGCCGTGCAGCTGGTCGCATTTTGCTGCGAACCGATTTGCTTCGAGGAGATTCTGCAAAGGGTTTTTACCACCTATGGGTTGACGATGAATTTTGAACAGTATGTGCTGGTGGGCAGTACCATCCGCTCCTATCTGTCCTGGCTCAAGGATACGGGGAAGCTTGCCGCCGTTTTTCAGGACAACCGGCTGCTCTGGATGGCGCCGGCTGTAAATCATTGATGGGGCGGTAATCAAATGGCGATTTGGAATCCGTGGCGGGGATGCCGTAAATACAGCGAGGGCTGTCAATATTGTTATATCCACAAAGGGGACCTGCGGCGGGGCGTCGATACGGGCCGGATTGTAAAAACCGAGCGCTTTGACGCCCCGGTGGCGAAGACGCAAAAGGGCGTTTACAAAATGAAGCCTGGACAAATGGTCTACCTCTGCTTTTCCACGGACTTTCTCATTGAGGAGGCGGACGAGTGGCGGGAGGCGTGCTGGACGATGATGCGCGAGCGGCCGGATCTGCAGTTTCTGTTCCTGAGCAAGCGGATCGAACGGTTTTTATCCTGCGTTCCCGCGGATTGGGGCGACGGGTACGACAATGTGACCGTGGGCTGTACGGTGGAGAACCAGGCGCGCGCGGACGAGCGGCTGGCGTTGTTTTCCCAACTGCCGATCAAGCATAAAAATATCATTTGCCAGCCCCTGCTGGAACGGGTCGACCTGTCCCCGTACCTGTCCGGCGTGGAGCTGGTGGTCGTCGGCGGGGAGTCCGACCGGAACGCCCGGCCTCTGGATTACGAGTGGGTGCTGGACATCCGCCGGCAGTGCATGGCGGCGGGCGTGCATTTTTCATTCCGCCAGTGCGGCACGCATTTTATCAAGGACGGCAGGATGTATACGCTGAACGTTCGGGATTTGGGGAGCCAGGCGAGAAAGGCCAACATTGATATCTGATTCCCATTTGCTTTGGATTTAAGTCATGAATAACATGAAAAATTGGCCCAAAAGTGCGAGTCCCCTCCCTCCGCCGAACGCGGAGGGAGGGGACTCGTCAACCTGGTTGATTTTTATGTATCCTGCAATGCTCACTCAGACTCTTATGATGCTTACCAAAAAGGTTTTTTTGCTGAAACGTAAAGAGCGCAAGAATGATGAAACGCGGGCTGCCGTCTGTGATTATAATAGAAGCCTGAAGGGGGAAAACGGTATGCCAAATTGCAGAATTGACAGCGTCGCGGCCGCAATCGCGTATATGGAAGCGCACCTGACGGAAGCTTTAACCCTGGACCAGGTAGCGGCGGCGGTTCATTATTCCAAATACTATCTGCACCGCATGTTTACCAACACCGTTGGGATGACGGTGCACGAGTATCTGCAGCGGCGTCGGCTGACGGAAGCGGCAAAGCTTCTGGTATTCTCCGGCCAGTCCATTCTGGACATTGCGCTGCTTGCGGGCTACGAGAGCCGGCAGGCGTTTACGGACGTGTTTACCGCTATGTACAAGATGCCGCCCAACCAGTACCGGGAGAATGAAAAATTCTATCCGCTGCAGTTACAATTTACGTTTAAGGGGAACTACCCAATGCTGAAAAACGAAGAAAGCGCCCAGTGGGAAATCAAATTTGCGACGGAAGCGGACATTCCATGCTGGATGGAACTGGTGCGGCTTGTGGTCGACGGGTTTCCGTATCTGGAGGAGGATTCCTATGTGCAAACGCTCCGCCAGCGCATCCGCACAAAGCAGGCGCTGATTTTAAAGGACGGGGAAACTGCCGCCGGCGTGATGCTTTTTTCCTGCGACGCCGGCAGCATCGACTTTATGGGCACCCATCCGCTGTACCGGAAAAAGGGCGTGCCCGGGGTATTTCTGGATAAAGTGATGGGAGAACTGCTCAAAGGAAAAGAAATCAGCATCACCACTTATCGGGCGGGCGACCGCGCGGACACTGGACATCGCAGGGAGATTCAGGAACTGGGCTTTGCGGAGGCAGAGCTGCTGGTGGAGTTCGGATACCCCACACAGCGCTTTGTACTGCCGAGGGAGGATATCCATGACAAATGAAAAAGAAACAGATACCATTCCGTTTCCGGATGAGATTGCGCATCTGGCGGCGCTCCGGTGCAGGCTGGACGACGCGCTGCGGGAGGCGGACGATACCGTCGAGCGGATCGACAGGGACTATATGAGTGAGAAACGGTACATGGCGCAGTACCGCGGGGAGATCGACCCGCATGAGATGTTTCAAAACGAGCTGGCGCTGCGGCAGATTGACCGCACCGGGGCGTTCGCCGTCAGTGTGCGCGGCCAGATCGCCAAATTGCAAGATTCGCCGTATTTTGCCCGTGTGGATTTTCAGCCGCATGGAAGCAAGGCGGCGTTTCCCTATTATATTGGCCGTTTTTCTTTCCGGCACCAGGACAAGCTGTTGGTTTGCGACTGGCGCGCGCCGGTCGCGGGCCTGTTTTACGACTGCGAGATTGGCCCGGCGGGATACGACGCGCCCATGGGCCGGATGGAACGCGTGCTGACCCGCAAGAGGCAATTCAAAATCAAAGACGGCCGCATGGAATATGTGATTGAAACTTCCGTCAATGTTCAGGACGATGTGTTACAGCGGGAGCTGAGTCACACCTCGGATGAAAAAATGAAGTCCATCATTGCGACGATCCAGAAGGAGCAAAACCGGATCATCCGCAATGAAAAGGCCGGTACGCTCCTGATCCAGGGGGCGGCCGGTTCCGGAAAAACTTCCATTGCCCTGCACCGCATCGCCTATCTGCTGTACCGCTTCAAGGGACGGCTGTCCGCACAGAATGTGACGATAATCTCCCCAAACCGGGTGTTTGGGGATTACATATCCAACGTTCTGCCGGAGTTGGGCGAGGAGCCGATCTATGAACTGGGTCTGGCGGATATCGCGGCGGTGCAGCTGGAAAGTGTGATCGCATTTGAGCCGGACAGGGATCCAATGGAAACAGAGGATACGGCGTGGATGGAGCGGGCGCGGTTCAAATCGACGCTGTCCTTTTTGAGAGCGATGGACCGCTTCCTGGAAACGCTTCCCGCAACGGTCTTTGAAGCCGCGGACTGCGCGTTCGGCGAGTATTCCGTGGAAGCGGCATGGATACAAAACCGGTTTGCGGCGTATGGAAGTGTTCCGGTCAAGCGGCGGCTGGAGCTGCTCGCAAGCGACCTGCACGACCGGTTTGCATCGGGACCGTTTGCGGACGATTCGGTTCCAACCGTGAAAGCCATTTTGAAACGGCTGCGTGCCATGATGAAAATTAAAAACACGCTTGGTCTCTACAAAGCGTTTTACCGGTGGCTCGGCGTGCCGGAGCAGTTTGTCCTGCCTGCAAAAAAGACATTGGAGTGGGCGGACGTCTACCCCTTCCTCTACGTCCACGCATCGTTTGAGGGCCTGCGGGAGAGCCGTATGATCCGGCACCTGGTGGTGGACGAAATGCAGGACTACGCGCCGGTGCAGTTTGCGGTGCTCAACCGGTTGTTCCCTTGTCAGAAGACAATTCTGGGGGACTTCGGGCAGTGCATCGATCCCTGCCATTCGCACACACTGGCGGATTTACGCCAAATGTATGAAGGGGCGGAGTTTGTAGAGCTGAACAAAAGCTACCGTTCCACCTATGAAATCATCCGGTTTGCAAAGCGCATCCATCCTGCCGCACCGGAACCGATTGAACGCCATGGAGAAGAACCGGTTTTGCTGCCGTGCGCCGGAAAAGAGGAGGAGCTGGAGAGGATAAAAGCGCTGATTGAGACATTCAGACACAGCGGGTTTACCTCGCTCGGCATTCTTGTCAAGACGGGCCGCGGCGCGGAAGCGCTGCATGAAAAGCTGTCACAGGGGGATGCGGTCCACCTGTTGACCCCGGAGAGCAGACGTTTTGTAAACGGAGTTTCCGTTGCCTCCATCCGGATGGCGAAGGGGCTGGAGTTCGACGCGGTTGTGATTCCGGACGCGGATTCGGAGACCTATGCCACGGAATCCGACAGGAGCCTGCTTTATGTCGCCTGTACAAGGGCGATGCACCGGTTGTCGCTGCTCTATACCGGAGAGCGGAGCCGGTTGATCGGCGAGGCGACATAAAAAGAAAGCGTTGTCTCACAATATTTCCAGAACAGAAGCATCCCCTCCCCACTAAAAGCGGGTGAGGGGATGCTTCATTTAACCTGTTTTGTGGATTCGCCAAGGACAGGCAGAGCCTTTACGATCGACCTTGCCTGCTAAGATTCTTTTGGTTCGGCATCGTTTGTAAGCGGAACGGATCGTCCGGTACAGCCGTATACAATTCCAACCAACGCGAGCAGCGCCCCGGTGACCAGCAGGATGGATTCGACGCTGATTACGTCCGCCAGCGGGCCGAACAGGAGAATCGCAACCGGCATTGCGCTTGCCGAGATGATCTGGACGATGGAAAAGACCCGGCCCAGCACCTCGGGCTCTGTGATTTCCTGAATGTACACTGTCTGTGTGGTGGAAATGATCGGCATAAAGAAGCCGGAAATACACATAAAGGCAAGAAAGACAAGGAAGTTCCACGATACGCCCAGCAATGCGAAACAGACGCCGAAGCCCACCAGGCAGACCGCGGCGGTGCGCACCTTGTCCCGGAAGGTTTTGCGCAGGGAGACGAACACGCCGCCGATCAGGGAACCCACGGTCCAGACGATTTCATTTGCGGTCAACCGCCAGACCTCGCTGCCGAAGGTGCGCTCCACCATCAGCGGGGAGAGCACGGCGGCCGGGGTCAGCAGGAAAAAGGAAAATACATAGCAGATCACGATGCGCCGGAGCTGCGGGTGAGAGAACACATAGGACAGGCCCTGCCGGATATCGGCCGCCATGGAGAGGGAGTTTTCCCGGCGCTTCTGCCGCTCAACCCGGATGGCGCCCATGATTGCAATGGCAATAGCGGCGGTGCCCACGTCGATAAAAAACGTCCACACGATCCCCATGGTGCCGAGTACCGCCCCGCCGATGGCGGGCGACAGCAGCAGAAGCACGGAGGCGAGCGTCTGGTCGACGCCCTGTACGCGGGTCAGATGCTCCGCCGGGACCAGCTGCGGATAAATCGCCCCCACGGCGGGGGCCTGCACGCCGGCGCCCGCGGAGCGCACCGCCAGAATCACCAGCAGCAGCCACATCGGCTGGAAGCCCGTCAGGAAGGCGGCGGCAAGAAGCAGCGTTGCCAATGCAATGAATCCGTCCGCCAGCATAATCAGATACTTGCGGTTGTGCCGGTCTGCCCAGACGCCTCCGAACAGCGAGATCAGCACCTGCGGCAGGGTGGAGCAGATGGTGGCCAGCATCATCCAGGTGCCGGAGGAGGTCTCCAGTGTGATGTGCCAGATAAGCGCGTAGCCGACCACGGAGGAGCCGAACAGCGATACGTTCTGGCTGATGAGAAACAGTGCGATCTGTTTTTTCCAGTTTGGATCAGCGGATGGTTTTGTTTGATTCATAAAGCTTCCTTTCTTTAATCAGGAAGGACACAAAAAAGCAGCAGGGCGCAAACCCTGCTGCTTTGCTGTTTTCGTCGCAAAAGCGGTGTGCAAGGCGTGTCTCTTCCCAGGTGGTATGGTGCTGTAAACTGCGTCAAAGGGCGCGGCGTTCCGCATTACAACGGCAATTCCTGTATTACGCATCCTTTCGCACCTCCTTTCGATGGCTTTTATCATACCGGAATATGGTAAAAAACACAATACCGGAAATTTGCTCAAAGATCGTTTTCCGAATGCGGCTGGTTTTCCCAATCCGCAAGCAGCGGCGCGTATTCCGCCCAGCGCTCCCGGCGGATCGGCATGCAGGGGTGTTTTATATCGTCGAACAGCAGCACCAGGGCCGGAGCGATGGCATTGTGGCGCTTTGTATAATAATACCGCAGAAGCTTTCCCTCGCGGATCAGCCGCTGCGCGGTTGCATGATAGTTGTAATAGGACATAGGATCATTTCCTTTCCACAGCGGGTTTGCCCGGAAATAGCGGACAGGGGCCTTGTTTATTGCATAGTATACAAGTAATATATAGAAATATCATGCAGGAAGGTGGCTTTATGCAAGTATATCCCTTTCAAAAAGAAAAACTCCCCTGCCAAATGACGGCAATGCAGCCCTGTTTCGACGAGAAGAATATTGCTCTGCACTATGATCAGGTATACGGGGAGGCGGTGAAACGGTTAAACCGGCTGCTGAACCAGTATCCGCAGCTGCAGGGCTGGAGCCTGGAGCGGCTGATTTCCAACAAGCTTCCGGGTGTGCCCGCCTGGAAGGAAGCGGAACTGCAAAACGCCGCCGGGGCGGTCTACAACCACAATTTGTATTTTCACTGTCTCTGCGGCACGCCGGTTCAGGAGCCTCACGGGAACCTGAAGCAGGTGCTGTCCGACCGCTACGGCAGTGTGAAGGAATTCAAAAAGATTTTTCTGGAAGCCAGCCAGAGCCTGTTCAACTGTGGCTGGGTGTGGTTGAATTCCGAGCGCAACGGCAACGTGCACATCGCCGTGACCAACTGCAACAAGACGCCTTCGCTGACGTCTCTGACCCCGGTTCTCTGCCTGGATATGTGGGAGCACGCCTATTATATCCAATATATCACCGACTCGCCGTCCTATGTGCGCAATTGGCTGGATACGGTCGACTGGGATGCGGCGAACCGGCGCTTTACCGCGTCGCTGAGTAATTAACCGGGGGATGCGGCTGCAAACAAAAGAGGGAAAACGGAACGATTGCCGTTTTCCCTCTTTTTATTTAAACGTCGTCTGATGTGCGGTGGGAAGAAAGGCCTGTATGATTCTCCGCTCCGCATCCGGCGCAGTATTTTGCACAGATCTCGGCTTCTCCCAAAATTTGGCGCGTGAGGAAGTCCAGTGCACAGCAGCCGTCTTTCCAATACAGGCAAAAACGGTTTTTACATTCGTCTGCCATGTTCCGATCCCTCCGCACTACATATATTAACGGTATATCGTTAATAATAACGGAAAGAGGACGTATTTGTCAACGATATATCGGTTAAAATGCCGTTGGGGCATGATACTGTTTTGTTAACGATATATAGGTAACGGGAGGGATGCGCGTGACCTATGCAGAAGTCATTCAAAATCGGATTTTGTTCCTGTGCGAAAAGCGCAAAATATCCATTAACAAGCTGGCAACGATGTCAGGCCTGACCCAGTCCACGCTGGACAGCGTCGTCCGGGGCGTCACCAAAAACCCGACTCTTCGGACCCTGCATAAAGTCGCGACGGGCTTCAGCCTGACCGTCTCCGAATTCCTGGATTTTCCGGAAATGAACGAGGAGCTGTTCGAGGACAGCGGCGAGTGATTCCTTTTTTTCCCTGCGGAGAAAAGCAATATGATACAAGACGGAACGCCCGGTTTGTGGTAAACTGGAATCCGCAGGGAAGGGGAATGCCATATGAACACCGAAAACCGCCTCATCTGCTTTGACAACACATTGCAGATTGAGGCGTATTTTTTGCAGGGAATCATACAAAAGTTTCCGCTGCATTTTCATGAGGAGTATGTAATTGGATTTATTGAGAACGGACGCCGGCATCTGGTCTGCAAGGGCGAGACGTACGACGTTCAGCCGGGAGACCTGCTGATTTTTAACCCGCATGATCCGCACGCGTGCGGCCCGGTCGACGAAGAACCGCTGGACTGGCGCTGCCTGAACATCCGCACGGAGGTGATGCGGCGCGCGGTGCGGGAGGTGACCGGCGCGGACGCCCTGCCGGTTTTCCGGCAGAACGTGCTGCTGCAGTGCGACCTGGCCCCGCTTTTGCGCGAGCTGCACGGGATGATCGCCTGCGGGGAGACCGATTTCCAAAAGGAGGAAACCTTTTTCCTGCTGATGGAGCAGTTGATCGGACGGTTTGCGGAGCTCCGTTTCAGCGCCGCGCCCGCGTCGGGCCGGGAGGAAGTGGAAGCGGCGTGCGCCTATCTGGAGCAGCACTATGCGCAGGCCATCACGCTCGACGAACTGAGCCGCGTGGCAGGCCTGAGCAAATACCATCTGCTGCGCGTCTTTACCCGGCAAAAGGGGATTTCACCCTACCGCTACCTGGAGACGGTCCGGATCGATCAGGCGAAAAAGCTGCTCGAACAGGGCCTTCCCCCGGCGGAAGCGGCGGCGCGGACCGGTTTTTCCGACCAGAGCCATTTTACCAACTTCTTTAAAACGCTGATCGGCCTGACGCCGCGGCAGTACGGCGCGATATTCACCGGCGACCCGCCGGGAACGGAGGAAACAGAGAGATGAAAAACAATCCGACCGCTGTTGGGCATCTGCTGGCGGCGCTGACCATTCTGGTGTGGGGCACCACGTTTATTTCCACCAAGGTGCTGTTGCAGGATTTTGCGCCGCTGGAGATTCTGGTTTTCCGTTTCCTGCTGGGCTTTGTTGCGCTGCTGATTGCGTATCCGCACCGTCTCAAAATTACCGACCGCCGGCAGGAAAAGTATTTTATCGGCGCGGGCGTCTGCGGCGTGACGCTGTACTTCCTGCTGGAGAACATCGCGCTGACCTACTCGCTTGCGTCCAATGTGGGGATTATCATCTCCGTCGCGCCGTTTTTCACGGCGATCTTCGCCAACCGTTTTCTGGACGGGGAAAAGCTGCGTCCGCGCTTCTTCATCGGCTTTGCGTCGGCCATCGCGGGCATCGCGCTGATCAGCTTCAACGGCAGCGAAACGCTGCGGCTGAACCCGGTGGGCGACCTGCTGGCGCTGCTGGCCGCTGCCGTCTGGGCGGTGTATTCCGTGCTGACCAAGAAGATCAGTTCGTTCCAGTACCCGACGGTACAGACGACGCGCCGCTGCTTCTTTTACGGCCTGCTGTTTATGATTCCGGCGCTGTTCCTGCTGGATTTCAGCCCTGCGTGGGAGAAGCTGGCGCAGCCCGTGAACCTGCTGAACTTTTTATACCTGGGCCTGTGCGCCTCCGCGCTCTGCTTTGTCACCTGGAACTCTGCCGTCAAGGTGCTGGGCGCGGTCAAGACCAGCGTGTATATCTACATGACGCCGGTGGTCACCGTGGCGATGTCTGCGGTGATCCTGCACGAGCCGGTTACATGGCTGATTCTATTGGGAATGGCGTTGACGCTGGCGGGGCTGTTCCTTTCGGAAAGCCGGGAGAAAAAGAAGGAACAAGGAGGACAAAAGCATGAATGTGCAAAACCTGAAGTGTGTGATGGTCATTGACGAGGCGCTCCCGCTGGGCGTCATCGCGAATACGGCGGGCATCCTGGGGATCACGCTGGGAAAGCACGCGCCGGAGCGTGTCAATGTCGACGTACAGGACGCGTCCGGGAAGACGCATCTGGGGATCATTGATATCCCCGTGCCGGTGCTCAAAGGGAACGCCGGCCTGCTGAAAACGTTGCGCGAGCGCCTGTATGAACCGGAATACGCCGATCTGCTGGTCGTCGATTTTTCCGATACGGCGCAGAGCTGTCAGAAATACGAGGACTATATCGAGAAGGCCGCCGGCGTCGAAGAGCGAGACCTGCAATACTTTGGCATCGCAATCTGCGGGGAAAAGAAAAAAGTCAGCCGGTTGACGGGAAATCTGCCCCTTTTGCGCTGAATCCTGCATAGAATCCGGCAAAGCGGAAAAAATATTGGCAAAGAACCAAAAGGGGGATTTGCCAATGTTCAAACATGAAAAAACGTACCTCAATCCGGTCCATGTGGACCGGCCCAACCCGAATTACGCGGCCCTGATGCAGGAGCAGCTCGGCGGCCCGCAGGGCGAGCTGAAAAGCGCGCTGCAGTACATGGCGCAGAGCATGCGCATTAAGGATCCGGAAATCAAGGACCTGTTCCTGGACATCGCTGCGGAGGAGCTCTGCCATCTGGAAATGGTAAGCGCAACCGTCAATATGCTCAACGGCCACGAGCTGGACGCGGAACACGCAACGGTGGGCAACGTGGAGGCGCATGTGCTCTCCGGACTGACGCCGATGCTGACCAACGCCAGCGGCTACCTTTGGACCGCGGCCTATGTCAACGAGACCGGCGACGCGGCGGCGGATATTCTTTCCGACATTGCGGCGGAACAGCGCGCCAAGGTGGTCTACCAGAACCTGTACCGGCAGATCGACGACAAGGGCGTGCGGGAGACGATCGATTTCCTGCTCAACCGCGAGGAGGCGCACAATACGATGTTCCGCGAGGCGTTTAACCGCATTCAGGATTCCGGTTCCCAGAAGGACTGGGGCACCACGAAGAACGCGCGCATCTATTTTGACCTCTCCAGCCCCGGCGGGCAGAGCTTTGACCCCGCGAAGGACAAGCCCACGGAATTTAAAATTTAAATCACTGCGGCGGGTTTACAACCCGCCGTTTTTCTTGTTTTCCGGGCGGGCTGCGGAAAAGATTTGGCGTTTCCGTCCGTTGCCGGTCCGTCTCCTTTGTGCTATACTGAACCGGTTATCAAAGCGGTGGGAATTCCGCCGCTTTCATTTTGCCCCGGACGGGGCGCGAAAGGGATGTTGCAAAGTGGCGGTTCTCAGCCAAGTTGCGGTGATGATGATATTGATTCTGGCGGGCATGCTGTGCTGCCGGCTGCGTTTGCTGCCAAAGGAGGTCAACAAAAGCCTGTCCAACCTGGTGCTGCTGGTGGCCAGCCCGGCGGTCATCCTGGTTTCCTACCAGAAGCCGTTCGACGCGGCCCTGCTGGCCGGTCTGGGCTGGTCCTTCCTGTTGGCGGCAATCTGCTTTGCCGCGGCGATTTTGCTGCCGGTTCTGCTGCTGCGCGGCGGACGGAGCAGAGAAGCGCTGGCGGTGGAGCGGTTTTCCGCCACCTACTCCAACTGTGCGTTTATGGGTGTGCCGCTGATCCAGGGGGTCTATGGGCAGGAAGGCGTGTTCTACCTGACCGCTTTTTTGACGTGCTTTAACCTGCTGGTCTGGACGCACGGCGTGATGGTGATGAAGGGGGAAATAACGCGCAGTTCCGCCCTGAAGGCTTTGCGGTCCCCCGCAATCCTGGCAACGGTGCTGGGCTTTGTGCTGTTCCTGTGCAACGTAACCATCCCGGCGGTGCCGATGCAGGCGCTGACCGCGGTGGCGAACCTGAACACGCCGCTCGCCATGTTTGTGGCGGGCGCGACGATCGCGCAGACCAACCTGTTTGCGGCGCTGAAAAAGCCGCGGATTTATTATCTTTGCTTTCTAAAACTGCTGGTGATCCCCGGCGTTTGCATGGCGATTCTGCGGCTGCTGCCGGTGGACGGTATGGCGGCGGGCGTCAACCTTCTGGCGGTGGCCTGTCCCACGGCGGCGACCGGGACGCTGTTTGCCATTGAGTATGGAAAGGATTCCGGATACGCGTCTGAAATCTTCGCGCTGACGACTCTTTTTTCGCTCGCAACCCTGCCTCTGGTCATGGCGGTTTGGGCCATATAAGATAAGGGAAATTTGTGCCGCCGGTTCCTTTATGCGCGATACTGACGGCGCCTGCTGAAAGGAGGCATTCGCATTGGGTCTGGAATATTATCAAGCGGAGCTGCAAAAGAGCATAGAAGCCTGCGGCGCGCTGCAAAAGAAGTACAACCGCATTTCCCTGCTGCGGCTGTTCGTCTTTTTATTTGCCGTCGTGTCGTTCGCGGCGGGCATTTGGATGCGGAACGTGATTGGATATGCGGCGGGGGCGCTGGGCTTTCTGGCGTTCCTGCTCCTGCTGCGCGTACATGAAAAGGTGGCGCGGGAGCAGCGCCGGGAACAGGCGCGCCGAGAGACGTTGGAGCGGTATACCGGCCGGTTTGATGAGAGGTGGAAATCATTTCCCGACGACGGCGCGCCGTATCTGTCGGAGGATTTTCCACAGGGGCGGGATTTGGACCTGTTTGGGAAAGCTTCGCTGTACCAGTTGGTCTGCATCGCGCGTACAAAAATGGGCCGGGACCGGCTGGCAGAAAGCCTGCAGAATATCGCGCCGGACCGCGCGGAGATTCAGCGGCGGCAGGGGGCGGTCAAAGAGCTGGCGGAGAAGCCTGCGTTCGCGGTCGAGCTGGAATGTCTGGCCGGGCAGATGCCGCCGGGTCTGGACAGCGGCGAGATGCTGGCCCGTTTTGCGGAGGCGCGTAAAATGCCGAAGGGTTCGGCCTTTTTAAAAATCCTCGCGTGGGGCCTGCCGTTCCTGACGCTGTTTTTCCTGCTCTCCGCATTGTTGGGCATTCAGACGCGCTGGAGCATGGTGGGCTTTGACGTGCTGCTGATCGTGCAGATTCTGTTTGCCCTGCTGGGACACCGGCGGAACCAGGCGGTCCTGCGCCCGGTTTTTGCATTTCAGGCCGGCGTGGAGCCATACCGGGCGGTTTTTGCGCTGCTGGAGCGGGAGCCGTTTACAAGCGCATACGGCAAAGAACTGAAAGAAAAGCTGACGCGAAACGGCGGCGCGGTGCAGGCGCTGCAGGAATTGGAATCCATTGCCGGGGCGGTCAAGCTCCGCTTTAACGGCCTCGGCTACATCCTCTGCAACAGCCTGTTGATGTGGGATTACCATTGTGTCGGGCGGTTTCAGGAGTGGAACGCGACGCACGGCGCCGCGATGCGCGAATGGCTGGAAACCGTCGGGGAGATCGAAGCGCTGGCCAGCCTGTCAGTGTTGTGCAACGTCCGGGAAAGGACCGTTTTCCCGGAAATCGGGGGCGCGGAGCCGTCCCTCTCGTTTGACGACCTGCGTCATCCGCTGATTCCGGAGGAAAAAGCGGTGGGAAACGGTTTTTCCCTGCGTGCCTCCACCTGTGTGGTGACCGGCTCGAATATGTCCGGCAAAACGACGTTCCTGCGCAGCATCGGCGTAAATTTGCTGCTGGCCTATGCGGGCGGGCCGGTGCTGGCAGAGCGCTTCCAGGCCTCGGAGCTGGCGCTGCTGACTTCCATGCGCATTGAAGACAGCGTCAGTGAAGGCATCTCGACCTTCTATGCGGAGCTGCTGCGCATTAAGAAGATTGTGGAATTCAGCCGGACCGGCAAACCGATGCTCGCGCTGATCGACGAGATTTTCAAGGGGACCAATTCCCGCGACCGCATCCTCGGCGCGACGGAGACCATCCGGCGGCTGTCGGTCCCGCACGCGCTGACCATTGTGACGACGCACGATTTTGAGCTGTGCGAGCTGGAAAACGACCGGACCATCCACGCGGTCAACTGCCATTTTTCAGAGCACTATGTGGGCGACGAAATCCGGTTCGATTATAAAATTCGGCCGGGGCGCTGTAAAACGACGAACGCGCAGCACCTTCTGCGCATGGTGGGGATTCTCACATAAAAGGACTTGTATCATTGTGCATGGTTTGCACAAAATTCTGACAAAATGAAGCGATCTCCCCCTGCCTGCGGCGGGGGGAGATCGTCGGTTCAGCCGGTTTTTATGCAAACTGCCAATGATGATACAGGCCTTTTTATGGAGCTTATATACTCGCTCTACAGTCAAAATTTCCTCTGGAAAAATCCGCAAAGCTGTGATAAAATAGAACTAACGTTTGGATACGCTGGGCTCCAACGCATACCGATTTTCCATGCGGCGGATCACAATGCAGTATGTGACGATCAAGGGGATCGTCGCACCCAGCCAGGCGATGGGGTCCGCCAGGCAGACGCCCAGATAACCGAGCGGCGCGGCAAGCCCGAAGGCCGCGGCGGTGCGCATAATGAATTCGATGACGCCCGCCATGGTCGGCATGAAGGCCAGCCCCATTCCCTGCAGCGTGTTGCGATAGATGAAGAGCAGGGACAGTACAATAAAGAAAATGGCGGAGATCAGCAGGTAGACGCGCGCGTTTTGCAGCACTTCTTCCGAGGGATTGGTGATGAACAGCCGCACGAAGAGGTCGCCGCAGAAGATCATCAGCAGGCCGCCGCCCAGGCAGAACAGGAAGGAGACCAGCGTGCATTTGCGCACGCCCTCGCGGATGCGGTCGATGCGGCCCGCGCCCAGATTCTGCGCGGCGTAGGTGGCCATTGTGATGCCGAAGGTATTCATCGGCTGCATGGCGAGCTGCTGGACTTTGGAGCCGGCGGTATACGCCGCAATGGTGGCAGAGCCAAAGCCGTTTAATGCGCTTTGCAGCACCATGACGCCGGTGGCAGTGATGGCAAACTGCAATGCCATCGGCAGGCCGACCCGCAGGTGGAGCAGCGCGGAAAAGCCGTCCAGCTTCCAGTCGGATTTTTTCATCCGCAGGATCGGGAACTTTTTCGCCGTGTAAACGACGCAGAGCAGCGCCGCCGCCAGCTGTGCGATGACCGTGGCGACGCCCGCGCCCGCCACGCCCATTTGAAAGTTCAAAATGCAGACGAAGTCTAAAATGATGTTGAGCACACAGGCGATAATCAGGAAATACAACGGGGTCTTGGAGTCGCCCAACGCCCGCAGGATGCTGGAAATCATATTGTAGAAAATGGAAGCGCCGGTGCCCGCGTAGATGACGATGATATACGCGTAGGCGTCCTGGATGATGTTGTCCGGCGTATGCATCAGCTGCAGCATCGGCATGGCGGCGAGTATGCTCAGGACGGTGAGCGCCGCCGTGATGATGAGGCAGAGCCATGTGGAGACGGCGACGGAATGCCGTACGCCGTCCGGATCGTTCGCGCCGAACCGCTGGGCGGTGATGACCGAGAATCCGCCTGTTACACCGGTGATAAAGCCCAAAATCAAAAAGGACATGCCGCCCGTCGCGCCGACCGCGGCCAGCGCGTCCGTGCCGATGGTCCGGCCGACGATGATGGTGTCCGCCATGCTGTAGAATTGCTGAAAAACGTTGCCGATCAACAGCGGAATGGAAAAGGTGAGGATCAGCCGGATTGGGCTGCCCGTGGTCATATCTCTGGTCAAATAGGTCCCTCCTGCCGGCGGGTTATCCGCTCGAAAACCCGCGAAAAATGCAGTTCCAAGGATAGCATTTTTGCAAAATCCGCGCAAGAGAATTGCACCAATTGACCCTGTAGAAAGTTTGGAGAACATGGAAAACAATATTGTAACAATTCACGAGATAAGAAAGGGGAGGTTGTGAATGATTACCATCAGCTTATGTATGATCGTCAAAAATGAAGAGGACGTGTTGGCGCGCTGCCTGGACAGCGCGCGGGATATTGCGGACGAGATCATCGTGGTGGATACCGGGTCCACGGACCACACCAGGGAGATTGCGCGCCGTTACACGCAAAAGGTCTACGATTTTGCCTGGGTGGACGATTTTTCCGCCGCCCGCAATTTTTCTTTTTCCAAAGCGGAGATGGACTATTGCCTGTGGCTGGACGCGGACGACGTTTTGGAGGCGCCCGACCGGGACGCGTTTTTGCGGCTGAAGCAGACGCTTCCGCCGTCGGTCTGCGCGGTGATGATGCGCTATGACACGATGTTTGACGCGAACGGCGCGCCGGTTTTTTCCTATTACCGGGAACGGCTGGTGCGCAACGGGAGGGGCTTTACCTGGACCGGCGCGGTGCATGAGGTGATCCGATTCGATGGAGAAATGCGCTATGCGGACGTCGCGGTAACGCATCGGAAGACGCGCCCTGCGGACCCGGACCGCAACCTGCACATCTATGAAACGCAGCTTGCGGCGGGGAAGACGCTGGAGCCGCGCGAATGCTTCTACTATGCGCGGGAACTGTACGACCACGGGCGCTTTGAGGAAGCGGCGCGGCGGTTGGAAGCATTCCTCGACAGCGGCGCGGGCTGGCGGGAGAATGAGATCGAGGCGTGCCGCCAGCTTGCGGCCTGTTATTATCATTTGGAGAACGAGTACAGGGCGGTTGCGTCCCTGTTCCGCAGCTTTCTCTATGACACGCCGCGCGCGGAAATCTGCTGCGACCTTGGCAAGTATTTTCTGGACCGGCAGAAATATCAACAGGCGGCGTATTGGTACGAGCTGGCGCTCAGTTGTCCGCGCCGGGATTGCGCCGGCGGTTTCATCTCGGTGGATTGTTACGGATATATCCCGCTGATGCAGCTCTGTGTCTGCTACGACCGGATGGGAGACCGTGAACGGGCGCGCCAGTACAACGAGCGCGCCGGGCAGCTCAAACCAAATGACGACGCCTACCTGTATAATAAGGCGCTGTTTGAAAAACAGCGGGCGGTCTGAAAGAGGAGGCTTATGATGAAGCATGTATTAACCGTACAGACGGCCACCGGGCCGCTGACGCGGAACGGATCACGGATAAACCGTACGGGTGGTTTGGAAATGAAGGAGCAGTGCCATGCCGAACGATAAGTGGATTGTGCCGGAGGAAATCTGCGCGGTGTTGGAAACGCTGGCGGAACCGGACTATCAGAAATTTGCGTCCTCCCTGCTGCCCGGTGTGCCGGAGGTTTTGGGCGTGCGCTTGCCCCGTTTGCGCAAATTGGCGAAAAGGATTGTCAGAGAAGACTGGCGCGGGTTTTTAAAGCAGTCGAAGGGGCGGTCTTTTGAGGAAAAGATGCTCCGCGGGATGGTGATCGGCTATGCGCCGTCGACGCTGGAGGAACGGCTCGCCTATGTGGAAGCCTTTTTGCCGGAGATCGACAACTGGTCCACCTGCGACAGCTTTTGTTCCGGGCTGAAATTTGCCAGGGAGGAACCGGAACGGGTCTGGGAATTTTTGCGGCCGTACCTGCGGTCGCAGGAGGAATTCACCGTGCGCTTCGCCGTGGTCATGCTGCTCTTTTATTTTGTTCAGCCGGACGGGATCGGCCGGGTGCTGCGGGCGTTGGACGGGGTAAAACACGAGGGGTATTATGCCAGAATGGCGGTTGCGTGGGCGCTTTCCGTCTGCTATACGGTGTGCCCGGCGGAAACCATGGCATATTTCAAAACCTGCGCACTGGACGACTTTACTTTTCATAAGGCGCTGCAGAAGATCACGGAGTCCCGGCAGGTCGGTGCGGCGGAAAAAGCGGTGATACGGGCGATGAAACGAAAGGGGCAG
This sequence comes from Clostridium sp. D33t1_170424_F3, assembly GCF_015667585.1. Classification (GTDB taxonomy): domain Bacteria; phylum Bacillota; class Clostridia; order Oscillospirales; family Acutalibacteraceae; genus Anaeromassilibacillus. The sequence goes on from NZ_JADPEG010000018.1 coordinate 53,641, forward strand.
AAATGATTCTGAGTGTAAGCCGGCGGACGGATATTCCCGCGTTTTATATGGACTGGTTTCTGCATCGCCTGCGGGAGGGCTGGCTGCTCGTTCCCAATCCGCGTGCGCCGCACCGCCTGAGCCGCGTACGCTTGACGCCCGACGTGGTGGACGGCATGGTCTTCTGGACAAAGAACCCGGCTCCCCTGGTCAAACGGCTGCGTGAACTGGAATCGTTTGGAAGTCCTTTTTATGTGCAGGTTACGCTGAATGCCTATGGCGTGGAAATGGAGCCGCATTTGCCGCCGCTGCGGGAACGGCTTGCAGCGTTCCGGCGTCTCAGCGAGGCGCTTGGTCCGGAGCGCGTTGTCTGGCGGTACGACCCGGTGCTGCTCAATTCGGCTTATACCGTGGATTGGCATCTGCATACCTTCGCAGAGCTGGCGCGGAAGTTGGAGGGAAGCACGCACCGGTGTATCTTCAGTTTCCTGGACTTTTACCGGAAGATACAGGGAAAGATCGACGCCCGGCCCGCGCGTCAAAAAGAGATGGAACAGCTCACCGCCGGATTCCATGCGACGGCGGAACCCATTGGTATCCGACTTTTTACGTGTGCGGAAAGGGTCGATTTGCGTGCGTTTGGCGTGGATCCCGCCGCCTGCATCGACCGCGCCCTGCTGGAGCGGCTCTCCGGATACCGTCTGCGTGTGAAGAAAGATCCGAACCAGCGCGCGGCCTGTGGCTGTGCGGAGAGCGTCGAGGTCGGCTGTTACGATTCCTGCCCTTATGGGTGTGCATATTGCTACGCCACGGCCGGGAGAGAAGCCGTCCTGCGGAATGTGAGCCGCCACAGCGCATCGTCTCCGCTGCTGATCGGTACGCCGGGGCCGCTGGATCAGATCACGGAGCGAAAAATGGAGTCGTGCCGCGTTTTGCAGACCTCCCTCTTTGAAAACGCTTGACATCCGGCGGTAAAACGGATATGCTCTACCTTGTAAAATTGACTGCGTCGGAACAGAGAGGTGCAACATGACCGAAAAAGAAAAGATGCTGGCGGGAAAAGCGTATATTTCCTTTGGTGAGGAGCTTTTGAAGGAACGGCAGGCCGCGAAAGAATTGCTGTTTGATTTTAACAATCTGCGCCCTTCGGAGCTGGAGGCACGGGAAAAAATATTACGCAAATTGTTTGGCAGAGCTGGCCGGGATTTTTTTGTTGAGCCGCCGTTCCGATGCGATTATGGGTATAATATCACCGTTGGGGATTCCTTCTACTGCAACTATAACTGCGTGATCCTGGACTGCTGCCCGGTGGAAATTGGAGACAACGTGCTGTTCGGACCGAACGTCAGCCTGTTCGCCGCAGGACATCCGCTGCACTACGCGCCGCGCACTGCGGGACTGGAATACGGCGCGCCGATCCGCATCGGCAATAACGTCTGGCTGGGCGGCGGCGTCATCGTCAACGGCGGCGTTTCCATCGGGGACAACACCGTGGTCGCCTCCGGCAGCGTGGTCACAAAGGATATTCCAGACAATGTGCTGGCGGCGGGGAATCCGTGCCGCGTGCTGCGTCCCATCACGGAGGAGGACCGTCCATATTATTTTAAGAGGCTGAAGATCGAGGAGCAGGAGGGCTGAAGAGTGAAAAGCCGTTACCAAATCGTAATTTTTGACCTGGATGGAACGCTTTGTGAGTCGGGCGACGGCATTCTGAACAGCGTGAAATACGCGTTGGAGAAGGTGGACTGTCCCGTGCCGCCGCCGGAGGTCCTGCGCAAGTTCATCGGACCGCCGATGGGACAAAGCTGCCAGAAATACTGCGGTATGACGCCGGAGCAAGCGGCGGAGATGGTCGCATTTTACCGGGAACGCTATAACGCCATCGGTTGGCTGGAAAACCGGCTGTATCCCGGCATCGCGGAATTGCTGAAGGAGTTGAAGGCGGGCGGGGCAAAACTGGCGACGGCGTCCTCCAAGCCGAAGGCGGCGCTGGTGCGCATCATGGAGCATTTCGGCATCATCGAGGACTTTGACGCGCTGGCGGCGGCAGGGCCGGACGGCTTTCATTCCAGCAAGCCGGAGATGATTGAGCAGGCTATTGCGGGCTGTGGGGGCGCGGATAAGCGCGATGTGGTCATGATTGGGGATACGCATTTCGACGCGGAGGGCGCGCTGGAGGCTGGAGTGGATTTCATCGCGGCGGCATACGGATACGGCACCAAAGAGGAGTTGCGCACAGCTGGCGCATGCTGTTTTGCGGACACGGTGGAAGCGCTCCGGGCGCTGCTGCTGCCGTCATAAAAACTTTTTAAAAAATCTTTTTCCGCCGGGGTTGACAAACTGTGCTAGGATATGGTATATTAGTCAAGCACTCTTGAGTGAAGCATGATGCTGGTGTAGCTCAGTTGGTAGAGCAGCTGATTTGTAATCAGCAGGTCAGGGGTTCAAGTCCGTTCACCAGCTCCACACCTGCGGCACATGCAAAACGCGGAGATGATCCGCGTTTTGAAACCGCTTTTACAGGTGCACAATTAAATACGGAGGAGTTCCCGAGTGGCCAAAGGGGGCAGACTGTAAATCTGTTGCTTTTCAGCTTCGATGGTCCGAATCCATCCTCCTCCACCATGAGAAAACCCGCATTGCGTCTAGCTTTGCGGGTTTTTTGTCGTTATTTTGCATCCTGTTATGATTGTGCTGTATGTACACTAAAACCCACAAAAATTTATTAAATAGGGGTAGGAACAGGGGTGTAAAAGCAGGGCTTAACGCGAGATGAAACTGCGTTAGGATAAGTATGCGGAAGGCGGAATAAGCACCGTCTACTATGGTCCAACGATGGTTTGTTGTTTGTGACCTACGACCAATATCAAACGTTTCTGGAAATAATTTAAAGGGGACCGTGAACGATGGAAGAGAAAAAATAATTACCCTGGATTTGACCGACTGCAAATATTTGGGAGAGATACATCAAAGAATTAAAAAAGCTTTTGATTTTCCCGATTTTTATGGAGAAAACTGGAGTGCGTTTATGGATTTGCTTTGGACCGAGTGCGACGCGAACCGAATTATTGTATTGGGAGAACATACCGTGCCGAAAGAGCTTGAACCAAGTGTAAAAATGATCAATGAGATTTTACAGGAGTTAAAGGATTTTCGGGCAGAGTTCAATGATTTTATAGAGATAGAAATCTACAGTTGATCGGTCAACGATTTGCAGGAAGTTTTGAGTGCGTCTTTTTACAAAGCGATTTTTCCAGATGAATTTGAAAAACAGTTATTGATAAAAAAGTCCGGATACGATTGGCATCCGGATTTTTTTCTTATCCGTCGGGAATCTTAGAAAAATTTGCGCTTTGCTTATTTTTAGAGCAGACGATACCGTTTAAGGACGGATTCTCATATTGTAAAAGTATTTTTTGGATAAAAACGCTTGACAAACCAAACTGTAATCTATATAATAACAGATAGAAACTGATACAAACAAAATTACAGTTAGGGGTTGACGCGCTTGAAACGAAAAATTGCAGCGGGGTTTCTGTTGTGTTCCGCTGTCTTTTTAACAGCCTGCGGACAGGCAAATGAGGGAGTTCCGTTTTCTGGGAGTTCCGCTGCGGAAAGCAGCCGGGGTTCGTCGGCGGGTGCGGAAGCCTATCATAAGATCGATGCGGAAGAAGCCAAAAAAATGATGGAGGCGGGCGGTGTCACCGTGATAGACGTCCGGACGGCGGAGGAATATGCACAGGCGCATATCGAAGGCGCGGTTTTGCTTCCGGTGGAGACCATCGGAGAAGAACAGCCGGAAGAGTTTCCCGACTCGGAATCCACAATTCTGGTCTATTGCCGTACCGGCAGGCGCAGTAAAGCGGCCTCCGACCAGTTGGCCGCGCTGGGGTATCAAAATGTCTATGACTTTGGCGGCATTGTGGATTGGCCGTATGAGACGGTTGCGGAGGAGGCGTAAGATTTGACAAGTGAGTTCGGCGTGGCGGTCCACGCGCTGGTATTTTTGAATCACAAGGGCCGGACGGTTTCCAGTGAGGAGCTTTCGCAGAATATCTGCACCAACCCTGCGCGTGTCCGCAAGATTATGGCAAAGCTCAAACGGGCGGGGCTGCTCTCCACCAAGGAAGGAGTTGACGGCGGGTATCTGTTTTCCCTGGATCCGGCGGCGGTCAGTCTCCGTACGGTCAGCGAAGCGCTGGAGGTTCAGTTTGTTACCTCCGCCTGGCGCAGCGGGGATACCGATATGAAATGCCTGATCGCCTCCGGCATGGCGGACGTTATGGACGGTATTTACAGTGATCTGGACCGGCTCTGCAAGGCGCATTTGGAACAGATTACGATTCAACAAATTGACGAGAGAATTTTCAGCAAGAAATGAAAGGGGTGTCTTATGATGAAAAAGATAGATGCGGCAATCATTGGATTTGGCAAAGGCGGCAAAACGCTGGCCGGCGCGTTGGCAGCGGCGGGGAAACAGGTGGCGGTGGTGGAACGCTCCGATCAAATGTACGGCGGCACCTGCATTAATGTGGGCTGCATTCCCACCAAATCGCTGGTACATAGCGCCGAGGCTTCTGATGCGCAGGGCGGCACATTTGAGGAAAAATCCGCGCGCTATGCGGCGGCGATTGCAGAAAAGCGGCGCTTGACCGGCATGCTGCGCAAAAAGAACTTTGATAAATTGAACGACCTGCCCAATGTAGACGTCATGCATGGGACCGCCTCTTTTACCGGCCCGCATACATTATCCGTACAGACGGCGGAAGGCAGGGAAGAAATAGAAGCGGAACAGATTTTTATTAACACGGGCGCAAGGCCGTTTATTCCGCCGATTCCCGGCCTGCAGGAAAGCGCGCACATGTACGTGAGCGAGTCGCTGATGGATTTGGAAACGCTGCCGAAAAAGCTCGTCATCATCGGCGGCGGGTACATTGGCATGGAGTTTGCTTCTATTTACGCCAATTTCGGCTCCTCCGTCACGGTGATCCAGGACGGCCCGGTTTTTCTGCCGCGTGAGGACGAAGAGATTGCCCGGGAGGTTCTCAAAAGCCTGACGGACCGCGGGATGCGGGTCCTGCCGTCCGCACAGGTCGCTTCTGTACGGGATCAGGGGGATCGTGCGGTTCTTTCCGTGCAGACGGAAACAGGCGCGGAGGATCTGGAGGCGGACGCCATCCTGGTGGCGACGGGCCGCCATCCCAATCTGGAGGATTTGCATCCGGAGGCCGCGGGGGTGGAGCTGACCCAGCGCGGCGCTGTCCAAACGGACCAGTTCCTGCGCACGACGGTTCCGCACATCTGGGCGATGGGCGACGTGGCGGGCGGTTTGCAATTTACCTATATTTCACTGGACGATTTCCGGATCGTGAAATCCCAGCTCCTGGGAGACGGAAGCCGCAGCACGAAAAACCGCGGCGCGGTCCCCTACAGCGTCTTTCTGGACCCGCCGTTCTCCCGCGTGGGTCTGAGTGAGAGAGAGGCGAGGGAGCAGGGGTATGATGTAAAAATTGCCAAGTTGCCGGTGGCGGCGATTCCAAAGGCACAGGTGCTCCGCAAGACCACAGGGCTGCTGAAAGTCGTGATCGACGCAAAGACCAACCAAATTTTGGGCGCGCATCTGTTTTGCGAGGAATCCCACGAGGTCATCAATTTAATCAAGCTGGCAATTGACGCGAAGCTGCCTTATACGGTTCTGCGCGACAGCATTTACACCCATCCGACCATGAGCGAGTCGCTGAACGATTTGTTCGCGTCCGTTCAATAAAAACCTGAATCCAAAATAAAGGAGGTCCTTATGGGCTTTTCAGTTGAAACAAGTATTTCTGCGCTTACCGTTTTTTTACAGGGTATTGTGAGCTTTTTCTCCCCGTGCGTGCTGCCCCTGGTGCCGCTGTACATCGGGTATTTGGCGGGCGGCACCAAAACGATCGATGAACACGGCGCGATTCAATACCAGCGCAAAAAGGTGATGCTGAATACACTGTTCTTTGTCATCGGCGTCAGTTTTGCCTTTTTTCTTCTGGGGTTCGGCTTTACCACGGTGGGCCGGTTCTTCAGCGGGCAGAAGATGCTGTTGGCCCGCATCGGCGGCGTAATCGTCATCCTGTTCGGCCTGTTCCAGCTGGGGCTGTTCGGTTCCCGCTCGCTGGGACAGGAGCACCGGCTGCCGTTCCGGCTGAACAAGCTGGCAATGAACCCGTTGGTCGCGCTGCTGCTGGGCTTTACGTTCAGCTTTGCGTGGACGCCCTGCGTCGGCCCCGCCCTGGCGAGTGTATTGCTGATGGCGACCTCCGCGGCTTCCTCCGCGACGGGATTTATCCTGATCGGCGTATATACCCTTGGCTTTGTGCTGCCGTTCCTGGCGGTGGGACTGTTTACCAGCACACTGCTGGACTTCTTCAAGAAGCATCAGCAGGTGGTCAAGTACACGGTCAAGGTCGGCGGCGTGCTGATGGTCCTGATGGGCGTGATGATGCTGACCGGCTGGATGAACGGCATCACCGGTTACCTCTCCAGCTTTGGCGCGGGCCAGCCGGCTTCGTCGGGAGCAGCTGTAAGCGAGCCGTATGAGACGCCGTCTAGCTCCGCATCTTCCAGCGAGCCGGATGCGCCGTCTTCCAGTGAAGCGGGGGGCAGCGGAGACCCGGATAAAATCCCGGCGCCCGATTTTACCCTGACCGATCAGTTTGGCAATACGCACACGCTTTCGGATTACAAGGGAAAGACGGTGTTCCTCAACTTCTGGGCGACCTGGTGCGGCCCCTGTCAGCAGGAGATGCCGGATATCCAGAAGATGTATGAAGAGCACAATAAGAATGAGGACGATCTGGTGGTGCTGGGCGTTGCAAACCCCAAAACGGATACGAATCCCAACAATGCGGACGTGTCCGAAGAAGAAGTCAAGCAGTTTTTGGATGAAAACGGCTACACATATCCGGTGGCAATGGATACAACCGGCGAATTCTTCGCAGAATATGGAGTGACCGCATTCCCGACCACCTTTATGATCGACAAGGACGGCAATGTGTTCGGCTATGTGACCGGCACCTTGACCGAAGATATGATGAAGAGCATTGTCCGCCAGACGATGGAGGGCAAGCGGGACAATTAAAAACAGACGGAAGTTACAGGAGGAAATTAAAATGGCAGTTGTAGAATTAACCAAAGAAAATTTCAGCGAAGAGGCCCTGCAGGCGAAGGGAAAGGTTTTGATTGACTTTTGGGCGACCTGGTGCGGCCCGTGCCGCATGCTCTCCCCGGTGGTGGATGAGATCGCGGAAGAAGGCCACGAGGGCCTCAAGGTCTGCAAGGTCAACATCGACGAACAGCCGGAGCTGGCGCAGCAGTATCAGGTGATGAGCATCCCGACATTGCTTGTGCTCAAGGACGGCGTCGAGGCGGCTTCCTCTGTGGGAACCAAACCGAAGGCCAAAATCTTAAAAATGATTGAAGAAGCATAATGTAGAAACAGTGGTTGAATCATCCTGCGTGTTTTGCATAAAAAGGAACGGGATAGAAACGGCTCCCCCATCAAAGGGGGAGCCGTCCGGCTATTCTGCGTTAACAGATATTACAAATGCTGTGCTATTTGATTTGGCTGATCGAATACAGCTTCTTTTCCGTTTGGTGATAATATTGCCTGGGACGGGAACGATAAATACCAGTGGAAAGGATGGTGCGCGATGCGTTTAAAGGAAATCTATTATGCGGGCGGCTGCTTTTGGGGCGTGGCGGAATATTTTTCCCGCATTCCCGGCGTGATGGAGACGGAAGCGGGCTACGCCAACGGGGAAACAGAGAATCCGGGCTATGAAGACGTATGCCGGGGCGATACCGGCCACGCAGAAACCGTGCGCGTGCGGTACGACCCGGAAGTTGTCTCGCTGGAAATCCTGACCGACCGGTTTTTCCAGATCATCGACCCTACCAGCCGCAATCGGCAGGGAAACGACGTGGGAACGCAGTACCGGACGGGAATCTATTACGCGGACCAATCCGACCGGCCTGTTCTGAAACAGGTGATGGACCGCGTGCGCGCCGTGCAGAGCAGGCCGATGGAGACGGAGCTGCAGCCCTTGCGGCGCTTTTATCCGGCGGAAGCGTACCACCAGGCGTATCTGCAAAAGCATCCGGGCGGCTATTGCCACGTTGACTTCAACAGCCTGCGCGACCTGGAGGTGCGGGACGGCCGGGTTGCCCTGCGCGCGTACCGGAAGCCCTCTGACGAGGAGCTGCGCAGGCGCTTGAAGCCGGAACAATACGAGGTGACGCAGTGCGCGGCGACGGAACGTCCCTTTACCGGCGCGTACTGGGACTTGCAGGAACCGGGGCTCTATGTGGATGTGACGACGGGGGAGCCGCTGTTTTCGTCCGCGGATAAATATGATGCGGGCTGCGGCTGGCCCAGCTTTACCCGCCCGGTGAACGGCGACGCGGTGCGGGAACGCCCGGATGTCAGCCACGGGATGCGCCGCATCGAGGTGAAGAGCCGAATGGGGGACGCCCACCTGGGGCACGTGTTTCCGGACGGCCCGCGGGAGAGCGGCGGTTTGCGATATTGCATCAACAGCGCGGCGTTGCGGTTTATCCCCTATGACCGGTTGGAGGAAGAGGGCTACGGCGCTTACAAAGAGCGGATCAAATAAAACGATAACAAAGAAGGACGGTCCCGTTGTGCGGCGGGACCGTCCTTCTTTTTTGCGTTCAGAAATAACAGTGGAACCCGTTTTCCAGAAAAACCGTTTGATAGTCCTGCAAATCGGACTCGTGCAGCGCCTTTGCGTCGTGTAACCGATACAGCTTGCTGAGAAAGTCGTATTTCTTTTCCCCGAATTGATGAAACGGCAGCAGGTTGACGTCTTTTGCGCCGAGCGTTTTCAAATGCGCGCAAAATCCGGCGGCGTCCTCCAACGTATCGTTAAAACCGGGGATGACCGGGATCCGGACGATCACCTGCTTGCCTGCGCCGATAGCGGCCTTCAGGTTTCGGGCAATCAAATCGTTTGGGACGCCGGTGGCCTCTTTGTGCTTTTCGCTGTCATAATGCTTGCAGTCGAACAGATATAAATCAAGAAACGGCAGCAGGCGGGCAAAGGTTTCCTCCGGCGCGAAGCCGGTGGTTTCCACAGCGGTGTGCAGACCGTGTTCTTTCAGCGCTTGCAGCAGCTCCGCCGCAAAATCCGGCTGGGCCAGCGGTTCTCCGCCGGAAAGGGTGACTCCGCCGCCGGATTCCTCGTAAAAGTCCCGGTCCTGCACGCATGTGCGCACGACTTCCTCCACGGTATACGGCTTGCCCTCCAGCGTCAGCGCCCTTTGCGGGCATTCCTGCACACAGCGTTCGCACCCGGTGCAGGCGGGCGTGCTGAACAGGCGGCCGTCCCGCCGTGTAACCGCCGCTGCCGGGCAGGCTTCCATACAGTGTCCGCAGTGGATGCACTTTGCAGCATCCCAAAGCAGCTGCGGCCGCGCGCTTTGGGACTCCGGGTTGGAGCACCAGTAGCAGTGCAGCGGGCAGCCCTTGAAAAAGACCGTGGTGCGGATACCCGGACCGTCGTTGGTGCTGAACTTCTGAATATTGAAAAGGAAACCCTGCGTCATATCGATCGCTCCTTTGTTGTTTGCATCTTTCTATAATCCTATCGTATCACAAAATCGCTGATTTGCAAGCAAAATATTGTATTTAAAATAAATTTTACTTTCATTCGTAAGTTTATAGTTGACAAATGAATATTTTGTGCTATACTGATATTGTAAAGAAAAGGAAGTGGGGTGGAACCATGACGGGCAGGCATACCAGGATACTGGAGCTTTTAACAGAGCGGCAGAAAATGGAGGTTGCGCAGCTCGCGGAGCTGCTGGGTGTCTCCCAGGTGACGGTGCGCAAGGACCTGGATCAGCTGGAGGCGAAGGGGCTGGTCAGGCGGGTGCACGGCTGCGCGGTCATCGGTTCCAGCGACGACCTGAACAACCGGCTGGCGTATCATTACGACAGCAAAAAGAAGATCGCCCAGGCCGCGGCAGCGGACGTGCGGGACGGGGAAACGGTGATGATTGAGTCCGGCTCCTGTTGCGCGCTGCTGGCGGAGGAACTGGCAAGCAAAAAACGGGATATTACGATCGTCACCAATTCCGCGTTTATCGCCGGTTATATCCGCACCGCGCCGCATGCGCGCGTGATCCTGCTAGGCGGCGAGTACCAGCCGGAAGCGCAGGTGCTGGTTGGTCCGATTGCCCGGAAATGCGCGCAGGAGTTCTTTGTCGATAAGCTGTTCATTGGAACAGACGGCTTTCATAAACAGAGCGGTTTTACCGCGGGGAACCTGATGCGCGCGGAGACGGTCCGGGCCATGGCCGAGCAGGCCGGCCAGGTGACAATTCTGACGGAGTCGGAAAAATTCAGCCAGCAGGGCGTGGTTTCCCTCCTGCGGCTGGAACAGGTAAGCCGGGTGTTCACGGACGACAATATTCCGGAAAGCGCGGAGCAGGCGCTGGCATCGCATGGGATAGAGGTACATAAAATTTCGATCGGATAAGAGACGGAAGGGAGCGGCCTTATGGAACAATATGCAATCGGTGTGGATATTGGCGGAACCAAAATTGCCTATGGCCTGTTTGACGGGGAGAAAAAGCTGGTCTATAAGAAAAAGGAACCCTCCAACCCGGACCTGGAGGCGGAACCGTTTTTCGATCAGGTGGCGGATACGGTGAAGGGAATTCTCAGGGACTTCCATCTGGTGCCGGAGCAGGTGCGCGGCGTGGGGATCGGCATGCCCTCGTATATCCTGTTTGAGGAAGGGCGCATCCTGAAAACGACCAATCTTACGAAGATCAAAGACTTTCCCGCCAAAGCATATCTGGTGCAGAAGCTGGACGGCATGCGCGTGATTCTGGACAACGACACCCACGTGGCGGCGCTGGCCGAGCACAGCCGGGGCGCGGGGCGCGGCTTTAAGCACATGATTTACTGCGCGGTCAGCACGGGCATCGCCAGCGGGATCGTCATCAACAACGAGCTGTTCCGGGGCCGCTACGGCTGGGCCGGGGAGAGCGGACACGCGATCATTACGCCGCATCAGGGAATCCGCTGCGGCTGCGGGAACGAGGGCTGCCTGATGTCGTATTGCTCCGGGTCCATGATCGTCAGGCACATCCGCCAAAAAATCGCGGACGGGGAACCGACCGTGATGGCGGAGCTGGCGGGCGGCGCGGAGAAGATCACCGCCGTGCATTTGCAGCAGGCGTTCGACCAGGGCGATCCGATGGCGATATGGGCGGTGGAGCAGATGGCGCAGTATCTGGCGATCTGGCTGTACAACCAATATGAAATTCTGAATATCAACTGCTTTGTATTCGGCGGCGGGCTGGTCCACTTTGGGGACCGCCTGTTCCCAAGAGTACGCGAGCTGTTTGACGAATATAACGACAACGACCTTCCGGTCTATTTCAAGTTTGCCGAGCTGGGCGACGATTTCGGCATTGTCGGCGCGGCAGAGCTGCTGTACTGATTGAATAAGAACAAATGTGAATGTGTGACAGGAGGATAATCCATGAGCTATTTTGGAGAACTGACCCCGAGAATGCACGACTTCCGGGAGGAATTGCTGAATGCGAAGCCGCAGGTTTGTGTGGAGCGGGCGGTACTGACGACGAAGACCTATCAGGAAAACCAGGATCAGCCGCTTGCAATCAAGCGCGCGCTGATGCTGAAAAATGTGCTGGACGGCATGACGATTTTTATTGAGCCGCAGACGATGATTGCGGGCAATCAGGCGTCTTCCAACCGCAGCGCTCCGATTTTCCCTGAATACGCCATGAAATGGGTCATCGACGAGCTGGACCAGTTTGAGCACCGCGACGGCGACGTGTTCTATATTACAGAGGAAAACAAGCAGAAGCTGCGTGACATCGCCCCGTACTGGGAAAAGAATACCCTGCTGGACCGTGGGCTGGCGGCTTTTCCGCCGCATTCCAAGCTGTATTACGACCTGGGCATCATTAAGTCTGAGGGAAACATCACTTCCGGCGACGCGCACTGCGCCGTCGATTACGGCCGGATGATGCAGGTGGGCCTGAAGGACTATGCCCGCCGTGCGCAGGAAAAGCTGGATGCGCTGGACTTGACCGACTATAAAAATATCCATAAGAGCTATTTCTACCGCGCGATCCTGATCGTGGTGGACGCGGTGCGGAATTTTGCCAAACGCTACGCGGATCTTGCCGCGGATATGGCGGCGAAGGAGCCGGACGGCAAGCGCCGGGCGGAGCTGGAAGAGATGGGCCGTATTTTGAACAAGGTACCGTATGAGCCCGCCGGTTCTTTCCGCGAGGCGGTGCAGTCGCTCTGGCTGGTTCATCTGGTGCTGCAGATCGAATCCAATGGTCACAGCCTTTCCTATGGGCGGATGGACCAATACCTGAATCCGTATTACGAAGCCGATTTAAAGGCGGAGAAGATTACAGAGGAAGAGGCGGATGAACTGCTGTGCAACCTCTGGCTCAAAACCTATACGATCAATAAAATCCGTTCCTGGAGCCACACGCAGTTCAGCGCGGGCAGCCCGCTCTATCAGAATGTGACCATCGCGGGCCAACATGCGGACGGCAGGGACGCGACCAACCCGCTGTCCTGGCTGATCCTCAAAACCGTCGCGCAGTGCCATCTGACGCAGCCCAACCTTACCGTGCGGTATCATCACGGCCTGTCCGATTCGTTCATGCGCGAATGTGTGGAGGTTGTGCGCTGCGGATTCGGCATGCCGGCGTTCAATGACGACGAGGTGATTATCCCCAGCTTTATCGAAAAGGGCGTCAAGCCGGAGGATGCGTACAATTACAGCGCCATCGGCTGTGTGGAGACGGCGGTTCCCGGCAAATGGGGCTACCGCTGCACCGGCATGAGCTTCCTCAACTTCCCCAAAGCGCTCCTGATTGCCATGAATGACGGCATGGACCCGGCTTCCGGCACCAGGCTCTGCGAGGGCGTGGGACATTTCCGCGAGATGCAGTCCTTTGACGACGTGCTGGCCTGCTGGGACAAGGTCATCCGCGAGATGTGCCGCCAGTGTACGATCATCGACGCCACCTGCGACATGGTGCTGGAGCAGGATACGGCGGACATTCTATGCAGCGCCCTGACCGACGACTGCATCGAACGTGGCCTGAATATGAAGGAAGGCGGCGCGGTTTACGATTTCATCAGCGACCTGCAGGTGGGCATCGCCAACCTGGCGGACAGCCTGGCGGCGATGAAGAAGGTGGTCTTTGAAGACAAGGCAGCCACCCCGGCACAGTTGTGGGACGCTTTGCAGGCAAACTTTGCGGGGCCGGAGAACGAACGCATCCGCCAGCTGCTGCAGGACGCGCCCAAATACGGCAACGACGACGACTACGTCGATCAGTTGGTCGTGGATGCCTACAACACCTACATTGACGAGATGAAGAAATATCACAACACCCGCTACGGGCGCGGCCCCATCGGCGGCGTGTACTATGCGGGCACCAGTTCCATCTCCGCCAACGTCCCGCAGGGTGCGGGCACGCTGGCGACGCCGGATGGCCGCAAAGCCGGGGAACCGCTGGCGGAGGGATGCAGCCCCAGCCACGCGGCGGATAAAAACGGCCCGACTGCCGTGTTCAAGAGTGTTGCGAAGCTGCCCACCGAGGAAATTACCGGCGGCGTGCTGCTGAACCAGAAGGTCACCCCGCAGATGCTGGAGAAAGAGGAAAACCGCAATAAGCTGGTCATGCTGCTGCGCACCTTCTTTAACCGCCTGCACGGCTACCATGTGCAGTTCAACGTGGTCAGCCGGGAAACGCTGCTGGACGCGCAGAAGCATCCGGAAAAGCACCGCGACCTGATTGTCCGCGTGGCGGGGTACAGCGCGTTCTTCAACGTTTTGTCCCGCCAGACGCAGGATGATATCATCGAACGCACGGAACAGGTCATCTGATTGCATAGATAGAGAGGAAAGGAAGCCATCATCATGGAATTTTTGTTTGACAGCGCCAATCTTGCGGATATCGAGAAATACAGCGCCTGCTTCCCGATTACGGGAATTACCAGCAACCCGAGCATCCTGAAGGCGGAAGGAAAAATCGACCTGTTTGCCCACATGCGGAAGATCCGTTCCCTGATCGGCATGGATAAGTCGCTGCATGTGCAGGTGATCGCGGAGGACTGTGCGGGGATTCTGGACGAAGCGCACGCGATCCTGCGGAATATCGACGATCAGGTTTATATCAAGGTGCCTACCACGGAGGAGGGCCTCAAGGCGATGCGCGCGCTGAAAGCGGAGGGCGTGAACGTGACCGCTACCGCCATTTACAGCAAAATCCAGGGCTTTATGGCGATTGCGGCGGGTGCGGATTTCATCGCCCCGTATTACAACCGCATGGAGAACCTTGACATCGATTCCTGTGAGACCATCGCCGCGTTCCGGCAGATGATCGATTCCTGCGGCGCACAGACGAAAATCCTGGCGGCCAGCTTTAAAAACGTGGCGCAGGTGACGAACGCATTGCTGGCGGGCGCGCACACCGCGACCGTCCAGCCCGGGCTGCTGCACGAGGCGTTCGGCATGGCGGCGATCAAAAAGGCTGTGGATGATTTCCACACCGATTGGGTCAAGGTGCAGGGCGACGTTTCTATCACAGAATTGTAAACTGCAAAAAGGAACCGTGCAGCCGTGTGCGGTTTGCACAGGATAAGATTAAACGCCCCCGCCTTTTAGCGGGGGCGTTTCAAATTCAGCCTGTTTTTGATTTTGCCGATCATAAGACAGCTCTTTTATCGGGATGCGCGGTATTCCTTTGGGCTGATCTCCAGCAGGCTTTTAAACTTCAGGGAAAAATAGCTGGGAGATTCAAACCCGCATTGCCGGCTGATTTCCGTAATAGTCCAATCCGTTTCCCTGAGCAGGCCGGCGGCGGCCGAAATGCGGTGCTTGAGCAGATACTGCATCGGGCTCAGGCCGATGGTCCGCTTAAAGCAGCGCAGGCATTCCCGCTCGCTGATGGAAGCGGCTTTTGCAATGTCCGCCAGGGTAAGGGAATCCGCATAATGCGCGTGGATGTATGCAAGCATCTCCTTTACCCGCAATGCATCTGCATTGGCGCCTGCGCGGTCGTCTATGGCGTCCGGGTAATGGCTGACGATCAGGTACCACAGCCGGGACAGCTCCTGCTGTACCAGCAGTTCAAAAGCGAACGGTTCTTTCTGACAGGCGTCAAAAGCCTGTTGGATACACTGAATCGCTTCCAGATGCCAGGGAAGCCCTTTGTGGAAATGGATGGCCGGAAGGCTGCTGCATGCCAGAAGGGGCCGCACATACCGCTGTTCCAACGTACTTTCCGGCATCCCGGCAATCAGGCTGGGGTGAAATACAAGCGAATGGATTTCACAGTCCCCGCCTTGTGCGGTGGCGGCCTGCGGAACGCCGGAATTGAGGAAGGCGCCTTCGCCCGCGTGGATTTCATATCGCTGCCCGACCAGCTCCAGCAGCAGCGTTCCGCTGCATACGAATAAAACCTCTGTTTCGTCGTGCCAGTGCCAGGCGATTTCCCGGTTGGCCTCCTGGCCGATGGTGGTGGCGTAACCGCCGCAGGGGAACATGGGGGTGCCGCGCCGGTCAACTTCCCGCTGATGCGCGTCGATGGTCAGGGGGCATTCCTGAATGGGCATCATGATCGCTCCGTTCGTCGTTTTTGTGATAGGATCAGTCGCAATCCTGCTTGTTTTCACTTGATTTTGACGGTATTATGATAGCAGAAAAACGGCAAACGAAAATGACACAGCGAAATGATCGGGAGGAAATTAATGATGAAATTGGAGCATGTGGCGATCTGGACGCATCAGCTGGAGTCGCTCAAGGATTTTTATGTACGGTATTTCGACGCGGAGCCCAATAAAAAGTACGTTTCGGAAGAGGATTTTGACGGACGGTTTACATCCTATTTCCTGTCCTTTTTTTCCGGCGCGCGGCTGGAGCTGATGACGCTGGATTGTATCCCGCAGGGAGACAACATCAGAGGGTTTGAGTCGACCGGGCTCACGCACATCGCTTTTTCGGTCGATACGCCGGAGGAGCTGGATCGGATTTTTGACCGGCTGGAGAGCGACAGGGTTCCGATCATCGGCAGACCCCGCATGACCGGCGACGGCTATTACGAGGCCTGTGTCCTGGACCCGGACGGGAACCGGGTGGAGATCACTGTTACGCCGTGACGCAAAAACTTCCTATATATTGTATAGGAGGAAAGCGGGAAAACCCCATGGGTGGGAAACGGCGAAGGCGGCTGCAAATTTTGCAGCCGCCTTTTTCGTGCGGGGTCAGCATTGGAGGAAGTCGAGGAACTCCCAGTTGAATTTTTCCAGCTCGTCGTAAAAGATGCCGTGCCCGCTGTTTTCAAACGGGGACAGCCGGGAATTGGCAATGGCTTTGTGCTGGATTTCCCCCAGCTCAAACGGGACGATCTGGTCCTGCGTCCCATGGAATATGCCGGTGGGGACGCGCACGGCCTTCAGGTCGGCACGTCCGTCCTCGTCGCGCAGGGAATAGGCGGTCATGACGGTGCCAATGCCGGAGGCGGAAAGCCCGAGGTCGCGGAACCAATCCTTGACCGCTTCGCTGTGAGGGCTGTATAGAAGCTGGCGGCTGAAATCCTGGCAGAGCTGCGGCCGGTCGGTTTTGGCCTGACAGATCAGCGCGTCGGTGGATTCGCGGCTGTTCCCATAGGGGAAGTCCGGCGTCCGGTTGAAAATCGGCGCGGCGGCGGCCAGCAGTACCAGCTTTTTGACATTGTAGCCGCGGCAGCGGTTCATATAGCGCAGTACGATTGCGCCGCCCATGGAGAAGCCCACCAGAATAAACGGGCGGAGATTCAGGGAGCGTACCACCTGGTAGATGTCGTCCGCCAGCTGGTCATAGCCGTATCCGCAGCAGGTGGCGTCGGAATTTCCAAAGCCGCGCAGGTCCATGGTGATCACGCGGAAGCCGTGGTCAACCAGAAAGCGTTTTTGGTACTCGTACATTTTTGCGGACAGAGGCCAGCCGTGGATCATCACAACGGTTTCCTTGCCCGCAGGGTTCAAGTCGTAAACGGCAATCTTTGTATTGTCTTTTACGCGCACGTAAAACATAACAGCAACTCCTTTTTCTCCCATCCTATGAGTAAAAAGAGGGGCATGTTCCTAAAAAATGGACAGACCGCTTTCCGGTGTGGTATACTGGTACCGATTTTTGACCAAGGAAAGCGGGGCATGAGGATTGGATACAAAGAGGATTGAAGATGCGGTGCGCGAGCTGCTGCTGGCAGTGGGGGAGGACCCCGAGCGGGAGGGCCTGCTGGAAACGCCGCAGCGTGTGGCCCGGATGTACGGGGAGATTTTCTCCGGTTTGCAGGATGACCCCAAAAATTATCTGAAAATCTTTAACGAGCAGGGCCAGCACGAGGAAATGGTCATTGTGCGGGATATTCCGCTTTATTCTGTCTGTGAGCATCATCTGCTCCCCTTTATTGGAAAAGCGCACATCGCGTATATTCCCAAGGGCGGGCAGATCATCGGGCTGTCGAAGTTTGCCCGCATTGTGGACTGCTTTGCCCGCCGCCCGCAGGTGCAGGAGCGATTGACGGCGCAGATTGCAGATTTTCTTTACGATAATATGAAGCCCTACGGCGTGGCGGTTCTGATCGAGGCGGAGCATCTCTGTATGACGATGCGCGGTGCGCGCGCGGCGGGGTCCACCACGCAGACGTCTGCCCTGCGCGGCTCCATGCGCACGGATGCAAAGACGCGTGCGGAGGTCATGTCCCTGCTGACCAGGGGCAGAGGATAAGGAGGGGTACGATGCGTTTGTTTACAGCGGGCCGTTACCGTATGGAGCTGGACGGCGCCGCCCATGTGATGGGGATCCTGAATGTCACGCCGGACTCCTTTTCCGACGGCGGAAAATATTTTTCTCTCAAAGACGCCGAACAGCATGCGCTGGAGATGCAGGAGATGGGCGCGGCGATCATCGACGTCGGCGCGCAGTCCACGCGTCCCGGCTGGGTGCGGATTTCGCCGGAGGAGGAATTGCAGCGGCTCCTGCCGGTGCTGGATATTCTTGCGGGCCGGGCCAGCGTGCCCGTTTCCGTGGATACCTTTTATCCGCAGGTGGCAAAACAGGCGCTGGCGCACGGCGCGTCCATCCTTAACGACATCACCGGTTTTGCCGATCCGGATATGATACAGACCGCGGCGGATGCGGATTGCGGATGTGTCGTCATGTATCCGCGCGGCGAAGAAGAGGGAAATATCATTGGGCAGCTCAACCGCTTCTTTGCGGAAAAGCGGCGCGAACTGGAGGATGCGGGCATTGAAAAAAGCCGCATCTGTTTTGATCCGGGTATCGGATTCGGAAAGACGTATGAGCAGAATCTGGAGATATTGGCCAACACCGCGGAGATCGACACAGGCGGCTGCGCGCTGCTGATGGCGGCTTCCCGCAAGCGTGTGATTGGCCAGCCCTGCGGCAACCCGCCGTTTGAGCAGCGTATGCCCGGGACGCTGGCGGCGCACAGTATATCTGTATATAGCGGCGCGGATCTGGTTCGCGCGCATGATGTGGCGGAGGCCGTGCAGGCGGCAAAGGTCGCCGCCGCGATCAGGAGGGCAAAGCATGGATAAAATCATCATCAAAGGATTGCGCGTATTTGCGTATCACGGAGTCAACCCGGAGGAGAAGCGGGACGGCCAGCCGTTTGAGCTGGACATTACAGCGCACTGCGACCTGCGCAAAGCGGGCCGCACGGACGACTTGAACGACACGGTGAGCTATGCCAAAATGGCGAAGACGGCGGCGCGCGTCATGACGGAACAGAGCGACGACCTGCTGGAACGCGCCGCGCAGAGGGTGGCGGATGCAATATTGGAGGAGTATCCGCCGATTCAGAAGGTGGACGTTCTGCTGAAGAAACCGGAGGCCCCGGTCAAACTGGAGTTTGCTTATATGGCGGTGTCCATTACCCGCATGAGGGGGGAACTGCATGCGTAAAGCGGTGCTGGGCCTGGGCTGCAACCTGGGGGACCGGCGGGAAAATCTGAACCGCGCGGTGCGGGCGCTGGACCATCTGCCCAGGACAAAGGTGCTGCAGCTTTCCAACTGGTACGAGACGGAGCCGTTTGACGTGCCGGACAAGCAGGCCGATTATTTAAATTTATGCGTCCTTTTGGAGACGGAGCTTTCCCCGCGCGCATTGCTGGGCGCGTGCCTGGGGATCGAGGCGGCGATGGGACGGGAGCGCAAAACCTACCATGCCGCGCGCGTGCTGGATATGGATTTGCTGTTATATGAAGGAGAATATTTTGCAGAGAAAGAGCTGAATCTGCCGCATCCCGGTATATTGGAACGGGCTTTTGTGCTTGTCCCTCTGGCGGACCTGTTTCCTCAAAAAATGGCTCTGGGACTGGATTTTTCCGATGTTTACGACCGGCTGGACAAGAGCGGTGTACAACCTTTTTGAAAAAAATCAAAACTTTTTCAAAAAAAGGTGTTGACAAAAGGGGATGGGTTTGGTATTATAGTCAGGCACCCTACGGAACGGCCCAAACGAAAGGGCGGACGGTGAAAGCCGGAAACCCCAGACGGGAAGCCGGTTTGGACGGTGTAAGGACCTTGAAAATTAAACAACGTGAAAGAAAAGAAGAACCCGTAATGACTTTGAGAGAAAAGCCCGCTTGAAAGAGCGGGAAGTACTTTCGGACGAAGGTT
>NZ_JADPEG010000019.1 GCF_015667585.1 Clostridium sp. D33t1_170424_F3
GTCGGTGCGAAATACGAAATCTACACCATCATGCACGACCTGATCAAAGAGGGCAAATCGATCATCATGATCTCCTCCGAGATGCCGGAGCTGCTGGGCATGGCAGACCGCGTCATGGTCATGTGCGAAGGCCGCGTTACCGGCATCCTCAGCCGCGAAGAGGCCGACTCCGTCCAGGTCATGCGCCTGGCCACCGCGTTTATGAAATAAATCCGCGGCCGGAAGGGCACGGATTTCAGGGAATTTCCCTAAAGCGGCTGGGCCGGATGTACGAAGCGGTTCGGGCGCTGCAAAAAAAGAAAGTGAGGTAAATGGGTATGCAAGGAGAAAAGACGATTCCCCGCAAAAAGTATGCGCTGATCTTTATAGTCGTCGGTGCGATACTGGCTATCCTCGGAGTCGCGTTTAATTTCATACTTGACGCAACAAAAACATTTGATATGCCGTGGTTTATTCTGGGTATCGGTGCGATCGCCCTCATCTACGGCGTGGTACAGATTACAAGAGGCGAGCGCCTCCATCCCGAAGTTTCCTTCTCTGCGAAAACTGCGAAAAACTTTTTGACAAACAATGCAATTATGCTGGCATTGCTGGTACTGGTTGTTGTAATCTGCTTCATTGAGCCGCGCTTCATGCAGATCCGCGTGCTGCTGGACATTCTGACCCAGTCCTCCACCAGAATGATTATCGCTCTTGGTATCTGCTTCACCCTGTTGATTGCCGGTACTGACCTGTCCGCTGGCCGTATGGTTGGTCTGGCGGCTGTTATCTCCACCTCTATGCTGCAGACTGCTACATATGCGAACCGTTTCTATCCGAACCTGCCGGAACTGTGGGTCGGTATTCCGATTGTTGCGGCGATCATCGCCTGCATGCTCTTCGGTACCCTGAACGGCTTCCTGGTAGCAAAATATGACATGCACCCCTTCATCGCGACGTTGGCGGTACAGGTTATGATTTACGGCGCATGTTCTCTGTATTTCGACATGCCTCCGAACAACTCCCAGCCGATCGGCGGCGTCCGTCCGGACTTCGCTGCAATTGGCCAGACCAAGATTGGCGGACAGTTCTCCATCCTGATTCCGATCGCAATTGTCTTTACGGTCGCAATCTGGTTTGTTCTGAATAAAACCGTGTTTGGCAAGAACGTCTACGCCATCGGCGGCAACCGCGAAGCGGCTGTTGTTTCCGGCGTCAACGTGTTCAAGACCATCATGGGCATCTTTATCCTCGCTTCCTTCCTGTATGGTGTTGGCGGCGTTCTGGAAGCGGCAAGAACCGCTGGTGCAACGAACAACTATGGTAATGGTTACGAACTCGATGCGATCGCGGCCTGCGTGGTCGGCGGCGTATCCCTGAACGGTGGTATCGGTACCGTTGGCGGCATCATCAGCGGCGTTCTGATCTTCACCGTTATCCAGTACGGCCTGCAGTTCATCGGCGTCAGCCCGATGTGGCAGCAGGTAATCAAGGGCGTCATCATCGCCATCGCAGTTGCGATCGATATGTCCAAGTACAGAAGAAAATAAAAATTACAGGCCCGCACGATTGTGCAAAGCCGGATTCCGCGCCATGGCGCGGAATCCGGCCGGCTTGTCCGGAAAGGCCCGGTGTGAATCATCACACCGGGCCTTTTTGCATGCCTGAAAAAGGAATCGTCTTTAAAATGATGGAGCGAAATCAGAGGACGAGAAACAGCCCGCGGCAAAGATAGTTGCGCATTTTCTGTTGGAATGGTACAATAAATAAAAGCACAAAATGCAAAGGACTTGCAATATAGCAGATTTTCAGGTAAAATCGTGAAAAGAACCGTCTGAATTCGTCCGCTTTCATCGGGTGGGCAGAAGGAGAATTCTTAAAATATGGGCTTATATCGTGTAATTGTCGTAGACGACGAGGAGGAAATCCGCGAGGGGATCATCCGTAAAATAGATTGGGAAACACT
Source organism: Clostridium sp. D33t1_170424_F3 (assembly GCF_015667585.1). Taxonomy (GTDB): domain Bacteria; phylum Bacillota; class Clostridia; order Oscillospirales; family Acutalibacteraceae; genus Anaeromassilibacillus. The sequence goes on from NZ_JADPEG010000019.1 coordinate 1,946, forward strand.
TGGCTTTGAGGTGGCGGGCAGCGCCGAAAACGGCTTGGACGCGCTGGAAATGGCGGAGCACCTGCATCCGGACGTTGTGATGACGGACATCAAAATGCCGTTTATGGACGGGCTGGGGCTGTGCAAAAAAATTTCCGAGCAGATGCCGTCCGTCAAGCTGATCATCTTTTCGGGCTTTGATGATTTTGAATATGCGCAGAAGGCCATCAAGCTGAACGTCGCGGAATATATGCTCAAGCCCGTCAACGCGCAGGAGCTGTCCGAGACGCTCAAAAAGCTGAAACGGCAGCTCGATCAGGAGCTGATCGACCGGCGGGATATCGAGACGCTGCGCCACCACTATGAAGAAAGCCTGCCGGTTTTGCGCGAACAGTTCCTGGTGGGGCTTTTGGAAGGGCGCGTTCCGGAGCAAAAGCTGCGCGCGCAGGCCGGGATGTACCGGCTGAACCTGCGCGCCAAATATTGGACCGTCGCGCTGATCCATGCGGGGGCCGGCCTGCCGGGCACGGACGCGCGGGCGCTGCACGATGCGGAAGAGCTGATTCCGATCTCCATTGCGCGCACGGTCGAAGAAATTTTGGGGCGTTTCTGCCATTTTACCAGCTTTTTGTATTCCGACAATGTTGCGATCCTGGCGGATTTTCCGGACGCGATCGGTGTTACCAGTTTGATTACCGGCCTGAATGAGGTGTGTAAAAGCGCGAGCCGCGTGCTGGAGGGGGACATCGCCGCAGGGATCGGCGGTCTGACCGCGGACCTGAACGGGATCCGCCGCTCCTACCGGGAGGCGCAGAGTGCGCTGGACTACAGCTCCATCATGGGGGAGGGCCGCGCGGTCTACATCAAGGACGTCGAGCCGGACGCCTCTGTGCAGGTCCAGTTTGACGAGCAGGACGAGCGCGCCATCCTGAACGCAATCAAGCTGGGCGGGGAAGAGGATATTACCAAGGTAATCAACGAGTTGTTCTCCCGCATCGAAACGATTTTGCCATTCAGCCAGTACCAGGTGTACCTGGTCGAAATGGTGACCTCCCTGCTGAAGGTAATCCGCACCTATGAGCTGAACACGGACGAAATTTTTGGCAAGGATTTCAACTATTTTACCGCGTTTGCCACACATTCCCCCTCCAAAATCCGGCAGTGGATGATTGAGAGCTGCTGCAAGATCAGCGTGCAGATCAAACGGGAGCGGCTGGATTCCACCAAACTGCTGGCGCGCAATGCGAAGCTCTATATTGAAGAGCACTATATGGACCCGGAGATTTCCGTGGAAATGCTCTGCGCCCATCTGCATGTCAGCCCCGCGTATTTTTCCACGGTATTTAAGCGTGAGACGGAAATGAGCTTCGTCTCCTACCTGACGGAGGTGCGGTTGCAGCAGGCACTGAACCTGCTCAATACCACCGATGACAAGACATATGTGATTGCCGGAAAGGTCGGCTATACGGAGCCGAACTATTTCAGCTATGTTTTTAAAAAACGATTTGGTGTTTCTCCGTCCAAATACCGGACCGCCGGACGGGACGGAGCGAATGTGTAATGGAAGGCCCGCGTTCCGGGGGAGGACAGGATGCTGAAACGATATAAAGCCATAACCGACCGGGCCCGGCACGCGCTCAAACGGCGCAGCATCCAGTTTACGATTTCCATCTCCTTCACGATGGTCGCCGTAGCGGGAATGATCCTGGTGGCTGCGATTTTATCCGCGCGCTTTATCAGCTCCAGCGAGCAGATGGTCTCCGAGGATAACCGCCGCATGCTGAACCAGGTCAACCTGAATCTGGACAACTACCTGCACAACATGATGAAGGTTTCCGATTCCATGTATTACCGCGTGATTAAAAACGTCGACCTTTCCTCGGATCTGGACAAGCTGACACAGGACATGCGTCTGCTGTATGAGACCAACCGCGACCTGCTGGTCAGTGTCGCGGTCTTTACGGACAGCGGCGAGGTCATCGCCGCGGAGCCGCTTTCCCAGCTGAAATTTACGGTGGACCCCAAAAGCCAGGACTGGTTTGTCGATGCGAATAATAAAATTGAAAACCTGCATTTCTCCACCCCGCATGTGCAGAATCTTTTCACGAATTCCGACAACCGGTACAGCTGGGTCGTCTCTCTCAGCCGTTCCGTGGAGCTGACCCGCAGCGGGTCGATTCTGCACGGCGTTTTGCTGGTCGATATGAATTTCAGCGGCATCGAGCAGATCTGCAAGAATGTCGATCTCGGCGAATCGGGGTATCTGTACCTGATGGACGGGAAGGGAGAAATCATCTACCACCCGCGCCAGCAGTTGATTTATTCCAATCTGATCCATGAAAATAATCTGGTCGCCGCGAACTATGAGGACGGCAACCACCGCGAATCGTTTGAGGGGCAGGAACGCCTGGTTACGGTAAAGACCGTCGGTTATACCGGCTGGAAGATTGTGGGCGTGTCCCCGATGTCGGACATCACAAGCGATTATAACCAGATTCAGGTCTTCTCCTGGTTCTTTGTGTTTTTTGCAACCTTCCTGTTGATTTCCGTCAATATGTTCCTTTCCTCCCGCATCGCGGACCCAATCAAGGCGTTGGAAAAGTCTGTCAAGGAGCTGGAAAAGGGGGACCTGGACGCGAAGATTTCCATCGACGGCTCCTATGAGGTACAGCACCTCGGCAAGACCATCACCTCCATGGCGCAGCAGATGCGCAAGCTGATGGACGACGTTGTGGCGGAGCAGGAGAGCAAGCGCAAGAGCGAGATGGATGCGCTGCAGTCGCAGATCAATCCGCATTTCCTTTATAATACGCTGGATTCCGTCGTCTGGATGGTGGAAAACGAGCGGTACGACGGCGCAATCCAGATGGTCACGGCGCTGGCGCGATTGTTCCGCATCAGCCTGTCCAAGGGAAAAAACATCATCTCCGTGGAGGATGAGCTGGAACACGTCCGCAATTACCTGACCATCCAGAAAATCCGGTATAAAAATAAATTTGTCTATGATATTCAGGCGGAGCCGAACGCACTGCGCTGCGCGACGATCAAACTGATCGTGCAGCCGTTGGTGGAAAACGCCATCTACCACGGTATGGAGTTCATGGACGGCGACGGCGAAATTAACATTCGCGCCTATCTGAAGGACGGGGACCTATATATCGACGTGGAGGACAACGGACTCGGCATGCCGCAGGAGAAGGCGGAATCGCTGCTGACCGGAGATTCCGGTAAAACGCGCGGGAAAGGCTCCGGCATCGGTCTGAAAAACGTACAGGAGCGCATCCAGCTTTATTTTGGCGCGGAATACGGCCTGTCCATCCACAGCGAACCCGACGAAGGCACCACGGCGCGCATCCATCTGCCGGCGATGACAGTGGAGGACATCGACCGCAACGGCGGTACAGCTCCCGGACGAGGCGGGCGGAAATCCATGGACGGAGGGGAACGCCATGCATAAACGGACGATCGTTTCTTTTTTCCTGATCATGGTGCTGTTGGGCGCCTCTCTGATCTGGATTTCCAGCGACAGCGTGTGGAACAAAAAACAAAAAGGGACGTACCAGATCTCCTATATCGCCCGCGGGAAAAAGACGGAAAGCTGGAGCACCATTGAGCAGGGAATCAATCAGGCCGCCAGCGATCTGGGCGTGGAAATCACTCCCATCTATCTTTCCAGTGAGAACAATGTACGGGAGCAGATCAGCCTGCTGCGCCGTGAGGTGGAAAACGGTGCGGACGCGATTGTCATCGCGCCGGTCAACTCTCAGAATCTGCGGACCCCGATTGCAAAAGCGACGGAATCGGTGCCCGTGGTCACAATCGAATCGACGGTAGAGGATATGGCGAGCCTGCCGTATGTCGGCTGCGACAACTATGAGCTGGGGCAGAAACTGGCGCGCGAAATCATCCACAGCGGCGGTAAGGGCAATAAGGTGGCGATTCTGCAAAACAGCCTGGGAAGCTCCAGCGTCAAGGAGCGGTACCAGGGTATGGTGGAAAGCCTGCAACAAAATGGAATGGAGCTCTCCTTCTGGGAAATTCCGGACGATCCGACCCAGGCATATGAGACGGCTAAGACACTGTTGCAGGAAAATACCGTGAACAAGGCGGTGGCTTTTGACGGGGCCACGCTGGAATCGCTGGCCAAAGCGGAAAAAGACCTCAGCCCGCCGGGCGTCACTACGGTGGAAATCTACGGCGTGGGGCGTACCAACCAGGTGGTTTCCTATGTGGAGGAGAAGGTGATTACCTCCCTCTGCGTGCAGAATGAATTCAACATCGGCTACCTCGGCGTGAAGACCGCAGTCAATATGATCAACGGCCTGCACGGCGAGAACACGATTGTCAACTTTTCCATTGTCAACGCCTCAGATATGTATTCCCCGGAAAATCAGCGCCTGCTTTTCCCGTTTGTCCGCTGAAGCAGACGGCAGAAAGGAATGAAACATCGATGACGCGGCTTTTTTTGAAACGAATTACAGCGCTGGCGATTTGTCTGCTGTTGCTGGCGCTCACCTCCTCCTGCGGGGAGGACGAAACGGGGCAGCAGCTGGAGACCATCAAGATCGGCGTGGCGACCTACCGCAGCGACGATACGTTCGTCGCCAGTCTTTGTGAAGATTTGGAAAACCTGGTAAAGGAAAAAGAAAACGAGACAGGGAAAAAGATCATTTTAAATGTGGTGGACGGTAAAAACAGCCAGTCGAACCAGAACGATCAGGTCGATACCTTTATTGCGCAGTCGTACAACGTCATCTGTGTCAATCCGGTGGACCGCACGGTGGCGGCGGTCATCGTGGACAAGGCCAAACGCGCCAATATCCCGGTGATCTTCTTCAACCGCGAGCCGGTGGAGGAGGATATCCGCATGTGGGACAAGGTGTACTATGTCGGCACAGACGCGAAGGAATCGGGGATCCTGGAGGGGCAGCTGATCATCGAGGCGCTCAGGGAGAATCCGGGCATCGACAAAAACGGCGACGGAAAGCTGCAATACGTGATGCTGGAGGGCGAGCAGGCGCATCAGGATTCCCTGATCCGCACGGAATATTCCGTCAAAACCATCACCGCCGCCAATATCCAGATGGAAAAGCTGGCGAACGACACGGCGAGCTGGCAGCGGTCGCTGGGCGCGGCGAAGATGCGTTCCTGGCTCGATCTGTACGGCAACGGGATCGAGGTAGTGCTCAGCAACAACGACGATATGGCGCTGGGGGCGATCGATGCGCTCAAAGAAGCGGATATGCTGGAAGACGGACCGATTGTTGTAGGGATCGACGGGACCAAGGCGGCGCTGCAGTCCATCCTGGACGGGGAGTTGTACGGCTCCGTTATCAATGACGCCCGCCGGCAGGCTCTGGCCATGCTGGACATCGGGTGCGTGCTTGCGGCAGGTGAAAACCCGCAGGAGCGCCTGCGCGTGGTCAACGGGCAGTATGTGCGGGTGCCGCACCGCGTTGTGACAAAGGAAAACGCACAGGAGGAGCTTGACGAGTTGCTCAGTCCGACGGAATAGAATGCATAAAAGAAACCGCGCGGCGGAAGGGCCTGTTTTAACCCTTCCGCCGCGCGGTTTTTATTGTAACCTCCCCAAACAGCCGGCGTTCTGCTATCCGCCGGATCAAGTGTATGTCACGAGGACATACCGAATGGATCAGAGGGAGTAAACAGAAATTGTACACGGAACCGTAAAATCGAAAAGCCATCAACAGGTCATCATGGAATGCACGACCAGATCCCCCGGTACGCATTCCGGCCCCTCCACAATGGTTTTATCGGCAGAAATACGGCGCTGTTCCAGCAGACGGCGCACAATGGGCCAGCCGCTGCTCAGCACGCAGATGGCGTACACGTGGTCGCTGCACTTTTTCCGGATTCCGTCGGCAACCGATTCCAGATCGGTGCTGCTCTGCACCAGCGGAATGACGAGGTGGTATTTCTGCTGTAGCTGGGAGACGCCGGGGAGGTCGCTCCGGGTTCCGATATTGAGAATCAGCACGGTCGGCAGGCTGGCATTTCCCAATTCCATAAAGTCCATAGCAAAGCTCCTTTCTTCTTACAGGCCGCAGGCGCGGCGGCAAAGCGTCTGCGAACGGGTTGCCGCCGTGCGGTGCGAATCCAAATGGTCCGCGCACAGGTGGTATTTTTCTAAAACCAACCGCAGTTTTTCCGCCAGAGCCGGTTCCATTTCACAGAGCGGCAGGCGGCAGGGCCCGACGTCCAAACCCATGTAAATGAGCGCCTGCTTGACCGGAATCGGGTTGACGTCGCAGAACAGCGCTTCGATCAGCGCCAGGTATTGCAGCTGCAGCGTGTGGCTGCGTTCCGAATCTCCGTCAAAAAAGTGTTGGCACAGGTCGTGCACCGCGCAGGGCATCAGATTGGACCAAACAGAGATCACGCCTTTTGCTCCCAGCGCCAGTGCGGAAGCGATCTGGTCGTCGTTTCCGGAATAAAGGTCCAGCCGGTCTCCGCACAGGGCGGCGATTTCCGCCATCTGCGAGAAATTTCCGCTGGCTTCTTTGACGCCTACGATGCGCTCATTTTCGCAGAGAGCCGAATACGTCTCCGGCTGGATGTTCACCCCGGTGCGGGCCGGGATATTATAAAGGATCACCGGCAGATCCGTGGCGTTCGCACAGGCGTCGAAGTGGCGGATCAGGCCCCGCTGAGACGCCTTATTGTAATAGGGCGTCACATGCAGCAGGGCGTCGGCCCCGGCGAGCGCCGCCGCCTTGGACAGCGCGACCGCGTGCGCCGTATTGTTGGACCCGGCCCCGGCGATCACGGGAACCCGGTGGTTGACGCGCCGTACCGTATAGGATACGAGCGCCCGGTGCTCCTCATCCGTCAGGGTGGAACCCTCGCCGGAGGTGCCTGCCACGACGATGGCGTCGGTATGCCCTGCAAGCTGCAGATCGATCAAACGCCCCAGCATTTCGTAGTGAATCCCTCCATCGGGATGCATGGGAGTGACCAGCGCAACACCTGCGCCGCGAAAAACCGTTCTGTTCATAAAGTAACATCCTTTCAAGCGACCGCATGATACTCAAATTTAAAATCCTCTTTCCGGCGTTTTGCCGTCCCGGAAAGGTAGCCCTATTATAAAACAAACCGCTGTGAAAAGGGATCAAAAGGACAGAAAGATTTCCGCCCTTTCCGTTAAGATCCCATGAGGAATCCGCGTCAACACGCAGGTTGAAAAGCGGTCCGGAAAAGAATATCTGTACGGCGTGAAATGCTGAAGCCTGGAAAACGGAAGATGTTCCGCCTGTTCACGATCTAGACGGACAATCAGCGCAATAAAAAAGCCCCCGGTTTTAACCGGGGGCTGCGTTTTATAAAGGATAATTATTGATGCTTCTGGGTGAAGTTCCAGGAATCGCGGCACATGTCGTCCAACGAGTATTTGGCTTCCCAACCCAGCTCGTTCTTCGCCTTGCTGGCGTCCGCGTAGCATTCCGCGATGTCGCCGGGGCGGCGGGGCGCGATCTGGTAGTTGATTTTCACGCCGGAGGCCTTTTCAAACGCCTTGACAACGTCCAGCACGGAGCTGCCTTTGCCGGTGCCCAGGTTATAGACTTCCGCGCCCTGGATGCTGTCCAGCTTCTCCAGCGCCTTGATGTGACCAACCGCAAGGTCGCACACATGGATGTAGTCGCGCACGCCGGTGCCGTCGGGGGTATTGTAGTCGTCGCCGTAGACGGACAGGCACGGAAGCGTGCCGGCTGCCACGCGCGCGATATACGGCATCAGATTGTTCGGGATGCCGTTCGGGTTCTCACCGATGAGGCCGGAGGGATGCGCGCCGATCGGGTTGAAGTAACGCAGCAGTGCGACCTTCAGGTCTTTATCCGCAACGCACATGTCCTGCATGATCTGCTCAATGAAGAATTTGGTGGTGCCGTACGGGTTGGTTGTACCGCCCGCCGGCATATCCTCCTTGAACGGCACCTGGTTGTTCATGCCGTAAACCGTCGCGGAGGAACTGAACACAACCTTCTTCACGTTGTACTTGCGCATCAGGTCCAGCAGATGCAGAGTGCCGGTGATGTTGTTGTGGTAGTATTCCAGCGGCTTCTGTACGGATTCGCCGACCGCTTTGAGGCCCGCGAAATGGATGACCGCGTCAATCTTGTTTTCTTTGAAAATTTTCTCAAAGTTGTCGTAGTCCAGCATGTCGCATTCGTAGCTGGGAAACGTTTTGCCGGTGATCTGTTCCACGGCGCGCAGAGCGTCCGGGGAGGAGTTTGCGTAATTGTCCATGACGACAACGCCAAATCCATTGTTGAGCAGTTCCACACAGGTGTGGGAGCCGATGAATCCGGCGCCGCCGGTAACCAGAACATTCATAATCAAACCATCCTTTCAGGTTCCCAGGCGCACAGCGACGATCGCGCCTACGGCGAGAGATTCTGTGACTGCTGTGCAAATCGGGAGAGGTGTATTTCCAACCCGTCCGCGGCATGGGCCGCGCATCGGGAGGGTCGTTTTTTCTATGATCTGGGCCTGTTGCGAAAACATTTTGCCGGGAGCAGATTTTTTCCAGCCCGGTTCGCGGTATAGGCCGCTATTTTATGCCTGCTGCGGCAATATGTATCGGGAACAGGTTCTTTCCGTCCCGCAACTGCGCGGAAACGGTTTTAGTGAGAGGAAGGGGCGGGCCGTCCCGACCGGAGGTCTTACTCGCCTTTTTTCGCGTCCATGAACTTTTTGTAGGCCGCGCGGAGTTCCACGGAGGTTTCCTCCGGGCAGGTCGGGTTGCAGTGCGCCCAGGCGCCCGTCTCACTGGACGCGTTGAACTTCTGCTTGTCGGCGCTGCGCATCGGCGGGAAGAACTCGATGTGGAAATGATAGTCCTTGGAATAGTCGCCGGAATTGACCGGCGCGTTGTGCATGCACATCATGTACGGGAAATTGTAGTCAAACAGGCTGTCGAGCATGCCGACGGTGTCGCGGATGGTCACGCCCAGGCTGTATTTTTCTTCTTCGGTCAGCTCAGAGATGTACTGTACGTGGCGGTTCGCCATGATATATACGCCGTACGGATACTCGCAGTAGAACGGCAGATACACCGTGAAATGCTCGTTCCGGAAGATGATGCGCTTTTCGGCCTCCAGCTCGTTCTTCAGGGTGTCGCAGAACAGGCAGTTGCCGGTCTTCTCAAAATACTCTTTGGCGGAATCGGTTTCCAGCTGCAGCTTCTTCGGGATGAAGGAATAGCCGTACATCTGGCCGTGCGGGTGGGGCATCGTGACGCCCACGACTTCGCCGCGGTTTTCAAAGGGGTACACATATTTAATGTTTTCGTCGGCGCGCATGCCTTCAAAGCGCTCGCACCACAGGTCGACCAGCTTCTTCATGTGGTCGTAGGACAGCTCCGGCATGGTCACGGTGTGGCCGGGCGAGTACAGAATGACTTCGCATTTGCCGTAGGACGGGCGAACCTTGAAGAAATCGTTCGCGATGCCCTCGTCAGGCGCCGGCGGGTTCTGGGACAGCGCCGGGAAATCGTTGTCGTATTCCAGCACCTCGTACTCCGGCACGTTGCCGAAGCTCGGGCAGAACGGGCAGTAATCCTTGGGCATTTGCGGGCGTCCCTGACGGTTGGACGCGATCATGATCCAGTCCTGGATCAGCGGGTGCCATCTTAATTCAGCCATGGTTCATTTTCCTCCTATATCCCTGTGAATGGATGTAATGATTTAACGGCGGCAATCCCGCCGGTTCTTACAGGATGCGTGTGCCGCCCACCGGACGGATGCGCAGGTTGTGGCAGCTTCCCTCGCCGGTAACGGCTTCCATCTGCTGAACGAACTCCGGCAGGTAATCCACCGGAACAAAGCTCTGTACGGTGCCGGCGAAGCCGCCGCCGTGCACGCGGTACGCGCCGCCCTTGCCGCGGAGCAGGCGCTCGCAGAGCGCAAGCACCAAAGAGACGCCCTGCTGCTGCGGATGTCCCGCCGAAAATACGTTTTGCAGGTACATATAGCTCGAATAGCCGGACTCGATGATCAGCTTCTTGAAGGTGTCGAAATCGTTCGCCTTCAGCGCCGCCGCCTCGTCCAGAACGCGGGCGTTGTCGCCGAAGAAATGGATGGCGCGCAGCACGCTGCGGTCGCCCATCTTCTGGCGCAGAGCCGCGATGTTGGCGTAGAAGTCCGCCTCGTCCACCTCGCGCAGGACTTCCTTGCCGAAGAACGCCGCGACTTCCTTCATTTCCGCCGGGACCGCCGCATAGTCGGGGGTCAGGTCGGAGTGGCTGCCCTTGGTGTCGATGATGCAGAGCGCATAGCCGCATTTGGTGAAATCGAAGTCGACCTTCTGCGCTTCCGGGTGGTCCTTATCCTGGAAATCGATCTGGACAAAGCCGCCGACGGAGCTGGCCGCCTGGTCCATCAGGCCGCAGGGCTTGCCGAAGTATACGTTTTCCGCATACTGGCCGATCTGCGCGATGGAGAGCGCCGTCTCCCTGCCTTCGCAAAACAGGTCGTTCACAATGGTGCCGACGAGCACCTCAAACGCCGCGGAGGAGGACAGGCCGGAGCCGGTCAGTACGTTGGACGTGGTGTAGGCGTCAAAGCCGCCCACGGTGTAGCCCAGCTGCTGGAACCGCGCGCAGATGCCGCGGATCAGGGCGCGGGAGGTGTTGAGCTCGGAGGGGTTGACGTCCTGGTTCTTCGCGTCGATTTCGTCGCCCCTGTGGCCCTCGGACTTGATACGGACCTTGGTGTCCGCGTTGACGGCGACAATGGCGATCACGTCCAGGTTGACGCTGGCCGCCAGAACCCTGCCGCGCTGGTGGTCGGTGTGATTGCCGCCGATTTCGGTGCGGCCCGGCGCGCTGAAGATGGAAATGTCGCGGTCTGTGCCATACAGCCCTTCAAAGGACTCGACCGCATGTACGAATCTTTCACGGTAGCCGGCCGCGTCTTCCACGCCGCAGGCATAGATGTAAGCGAGCTTTTCGTCCAGCCCGCCGCCGGAAATCAGTTTTTTGACTTCTGCAGATAACATGTATGAATTACCTCCCAAAAAATGTACGTTTGATCGTGTGAAGCCCCGGTTCCCGGGAGATTGCCGCGGGCCGGTTCTTTGTGTTGTCCCCGGTATGGTTTCTGTAATTCCATTGTATCGCCAACGGGGCGTGGAAACAAGGCATTTGCGTATCAATTTTATGGACATTTGATGCACAACGTCGCTTTTTTCAGGAAAAACGGGGCGGGGACGCGTGTCCGGAATACTTCACCTTCCAAACGCCAATATTAATTTAAATTATACCATAATTCCCCACAGCTTGCATCCGTTTTTATAAAAAAGGCAAATTCTGCACGGCCTTATCCCTCCCGGTTAAAAAGATGGGAAAACGGTTCTGTTAAATCGTTAAAATACTTGTTAAGACGGAGGTTTATGGTAAAATAGATAAAAAGAATTGGTAAATGACTGGAAAACCGTGCGGAAAGCGGGTGGAAGCTTGAAGATTCATATCTCATCAAAAAAACAGATTATACAGGTGCTGATGCTGTTTGTCATTCCGCTTGTGGCCTTCCTTGGGGTGTACAATTTTTACACGGTGCGCGCCATGAACGACCGGATTGCGGAGAGCGGCAGAAGTACGGTTTATCTCTACCAGACTTCTCTGGAAAAGGACCTGGGGGATATCGATATTTTTATGGCCAACCTGGTCGCCGGCGACGCTAATTATCAGCAGCTGCGCTACCGCATGGACCCGATGGAGGCGCATCTCTGCGCCAAGGAGATCACGGACCGCTACCAGGAACTGATTGCCACCAAGCAGATCATCGGCGGCATGTTCCTGTTTTTGGACCGGAACGGGCTCTACCGGGAGCGCTACGGCGGCTCCTACTCCTATGAGCAGAAGACCGCGCTGGAGCAGTACCTGCGGGAGCTGACGCGGGGCGAACCGGCCGTTGGCAAGGATTGGTTTGTGCACCGGGTGGGGGAAATCCCCTTCCTGCTGCGCGTGCTGGGAAGCGACGGCGCGTACAGTATCTGCGCGGTGGATTTAAACCGGCTGTCCAAACCGCAGGACACGGCGGACTATGAGAACGGCGTCCTGTTTTATGCGGACGGGGAGGGCGGGATTCTCACCGCACAGGATTGGGCGGCGGAGATCGGCGTCGATCCCGCGGCGCATGCGCGGGACCCGTACTACCTCACCCGCGGACCGCAGGAATACCTGGCGGTACAGAGCTTCTCCGAAGCGGCGGGCGTCTGGTTTGTCTACCTGCTTCCTTATAAAGGCATTTTGAACCACCTGGATTTTGTCCAGATTCTGCTGCTGGCGGTTTCCGTGTTCATCCTGGTTTTGATTCCCATCAGCTATTACCTGCTCAAGCGGCTGTTCTTCAGCCCGATGGAGCAGCTGGTGAAGACGATGAACGCCATCAAAAGCGGCGACCTGGAAGCGAAAATGGACAGCGATTACCGCATCGTGGAATTTAAGCAGGTGAGCGATACCTTTAATGAGATGATGGGGGAGATCAAGGCGCTGAAAATCTCCGCCTATGAGAAGGAACTGGAGCTGCAGCAGGCGCAGTTGCAATATTTGCAGATTCAAATCCGGCCGCACTTTTTCCTGAACTGCCTGAAAAACCTGTATGCCCTGGCGCAGGAGCGGCAGTTCGGGCAGATTCAGCAGATGATCCTGGCGCTGTCCGACTATCTGCGCTGTCTGTTCCGCGACAATATGAGGCTGGTGCCGCTGGAGGACGAGCTGCGCAATGTGCGCAACTACATGTGTTTGCAGCAGATGAGCGCCTCCAGCCCGCCGGTCTGCGAGGTGGACGCGGAGGAAGGGTTGGCGTCGTTCCAGATCCCGCCGCTGTCCCTGCTGACCTTTGTGGAAAACTCCGTCAAGCACGCGTCCCTGCCGGGCGAGGAGCTGCGGATCACGATCCGGGCGATCCGCCTGGAGACGGAAGACGCAAAATATGTCAACCTCTCCGTGACCGACAACGGCAGCGGGTTCCCGCCGGACCGGCTGGAAGAGCTCAACGGCGCGGGAGAGATCGCATACAGCGAACAATGTGTGGGCATTATGAACGTCAAGCACCGCTTTGCGCTGCTGTACCAGGGGAAATGCGTGTTTTCCTTCCGCAATCTGCAGAAGGGTTCCAGCATAGAGATTTTTATACCGGATGAGGAGGAAAGAAAATGACCGTCCTTGTAATTGACGATCAGATCAATGTGGTCAGCGGCATTGTATCCGGCGTGGACTGGGTCGCCGTGGGTGTGGACCGGGTCCTGCAGGCGTACAATGCCGCGGAAGCAAAGGAAATCCTGCGGCATCAAAAGGTCGATATGATGCTCTGTGACATTGAAATGCCCGTGGAGTCCGGACTGGACCTGTTCCGCTGGGTGCGCGATCAGAAGATGGAGACGGAATGCATCTTCCTGACGGCGCATGCGGATTTTGATTACGCCAAGGAGGCCGTGCGGCTGGGCGGTCTGGACTACATTCTGCAGCCCGCGCGCTATGCAGATATTCAGGCGGCGGTCCTGCGCGCCGCGCACCGGATCGAGACAAAAAAAGAGCTGCAGGCGTACTCTTCCTATGGGAAAATGATGGAGCGCCGCCGGGATGTGCTGATGGAAGGGCTGCTCAAAAACTGGTTTTTGGGGGAAGAGGTCAGCCTGCCGCGGCTGCTGGAGGATTTTCAAAAGCTTGAAATTCAGATCGACGATGTGACGCCGGTCTATTTTACATTGATACAGGTGCTGCGCTGGGAGGACGCCGCCGCCGTATGGAGCGCGGAGCTGCTAAAATATGCGTTTCTGAACGTCCTGTCGGAGCTGTTCGGCGAGCATGGGCAAAAGCTTCTGCTGATCCAGTTGGACCACTGCAATTTTGCGTTTCTTTCCTATGCGGACGGGCCCCGGTTGATGGAAGAGGAGGCGCTCCGCACGCTCTTGGAACACTTTTTACAGGTGTGCCGGGCGCATTTTCACTGTGACGCCGCGTGCTATACCGGTCCTCGGCTGACGCCGCCGGAGCTGACGGAGCGCGCGCGGATTTTGTACGGCTGCCGCAGAGGCAATGTGGCGCTGGCCGCCAAGGTGTTTATCTGGGGGAGTATCGCGGATGCGCCGCGGGGGACTCTCGCGGCGCCGGAGTGGAAGCGTTGGGAGGAGCGTCTGGTCCGCGGCGACGCGGAGGCGGTCCGCGCGGAGGCCTGCGGATGGTTGGACGGAGCGGCCGGGGACGGGCGGCTGAATGCCGAAACGCTCCAGCGGTTTTATCAGGCGTTCCTCCAGATGCTCTGCGCCGCCGGCGAACCGGCAAACATCCCGGCGGATGCGTTCCTGCCGGGCCGGCAGCTGTTTGAACGCTCCCCGCACGAGGCCTTTACAATCGACGGCGTCAAGCTGTGGATTGAATCGGCTGTCCAGCCCTTTGCGCGCGCCGGACAGCCGGCGGACGTCAGGAGCCAGGTGGAGCAGATCAAACAATATATAGAGACGCACATGGAGCGGGATATCCGCCGCTCGGACATCGCGGAGGCGTTCTACTTAAATCCGGATTATCTCTCCCGCCTGTTTAAAAAGGAAACCGGCGTACAGCTCAAGGACTATATTGTGGCGGAGAAAATGAAGGCGGCCCAGACGCTGCTGCGCACCACGGATCTGCCGGTCAGCATGGTTGCCGTCCGGGTGGGGTATTCCAATTTTTCCCACTTTTCGCAGGTGTATAAGAAGGCGATGGGCAGGACGCCGGCGGAGGACCGTGCCGCCGCGCGGGAATAGAAAAAGACGGAACAGACAGGCGTGCCGCATCGCGCGGCGCGCCTGTACTTTGGTAAAGTCGGATTTTTGACAGCGCGCGGGTCGGATTTATGACAGTGCGGGTTTCAGCCGGTTTTTAAACAGGGGAACAGGTCATTTTTATAACATCGGAGGTCGGTATTTTGGCAGAAATCGAAAAGCAAATGAAGTACAATATAAACACAGTGAATCATAAAAACCCAGTAAATAAGAAGACCGTCAAAGAATGCGGAGGATGTGCCCGGCGGACGATTGGGAAAGGACCAGGTATGAAATGGGAAAAAAGAGGCTTGCCGCTTTTGCTTGCCGCCCTGCTGTCGTTCTGCCTGTCCGCGTGCACACAGCCCGGCGGAGAACCGCAGAGCAGCGGGGACCCGTCGTCCTCCGATGAGGCGTTTTACACGGTGGACGTTTATGCGCTGGGGACGGCGGCGGACCCAATCCGGGCGGAGATCGAAGCGCGGGCCAACGAAATCCTAGAGGAAGCCTGCGGCGCGCATGTGCGGCTGCGCTATCTCGGGAGCAAGGAAAACTGTTTGCAGCAGGTGAAGCTGGCAGTTTCCACGGGGGAAAAGTGCGACCTGTTCCCGTCGTTTGAAATCGGCGTGGGCGCAATGGTCAACAACAACCTGATTCTGCCGCTCAACGAGTACCTGCCACTCTGCGGCGCGGAAATCCGGGAGGATATCCCCGCGGAGGACTGGGCCTGCGTTACCATGAACGGCAAAATCTGCGGCGTGCCGATCAACCGGGAGAAGGCGAACGGACGCGGCTTTGTCTATCGGAAAGACCTTGCGGAAGAATTGGGCGTCGATCCGGATTCCATCCGGACGATGGACGATCTGGAAGCGCTGCTCATAAAAGTGCGGGACGCGTACCCGGACATGTACCCCATCGTCACCAGCACGGGGCTGGCAAGGCTGCCTTTGCCGTACGACCGGCTGGGAGACAGCCTCGGCGTGTTGGAGGACAGTTTTTCCGACAGCACCCGGGTGGTCAACCTCTTTGAGACGGATTCCTACCGTGCGATGGTGGAACTGCAATGGAAATGGGCCAATATGGGGTTGATGATGCCGGACGGCTCCAGCAATACCAGCAATGAGTTTGCGCTGATCCGCGCGGGCAAGGGCTTCGGCCATTTTGCAAACGTCAAGCCCGACAAGGAGCGCGAAACCACCAGCGGCACGGGATACCCCACTGCGATTTTTCAGATCGTGCCGCCCTACAGCGAATCGACGCTGGTTTCCTCCATGTGGAACATCTGCTCCACCAGCGGGAACCCGGAAAAGGCCATGCTGGTGCTCAATGAAATGTACACCAATCCGGAGCTGGCCAACCTGTTTACCTATGGGATTGAAGGAAAGACATACCGGGTGGTCGACCGGGAAAAACGGCTGATCGGGCGGATGGAGGACTGGGATATAAAGCAGAACCAGTATTCCTTTGCCATCTGGTCCTGGCCGAACGAATTGCTTGTGGACGTGTGGGAAGGCGACCCGCCGGATATCTGGCAGCGGGTGCAGCGGTATAACAGCGAAGCGCGTCCGTCCCCCGCGCGGGGGTTTGTCTGGGATGACACGAAGGTGCTGGGGCAGGTGACCGCCTGCACCATCGTGCTGGATAGATACCGGGACGCATTGGAATGCGGGAGCCTCGACCCGGCGACGGCGCTGCCGTGCATGAACGAGGAACTGCGGGCGGCGGGCATTGACGAAATCGTCAGGGAAAAGCAGGCCCAGCTGGACCGCTGGATCGTACAGCAGAAAACACCCGGCGCAGCCGGTTAAACATAGACATTCAAATAAGGGGTCCCGGCTTGTCAAAAGCAAAATGTTTGACAGGCTTAGGTTTTTGCAGCTTTTTTTAAAGAATATAACCAGAAAAGAAGGAGAGGTTGCCCATGCAGTAACACACGGTCCGGCAGAGCAGACACAAAATTACCCATTGAGGAAAAGGAGAGAGCAAGTAAAGATGAAAAAGATGCATCGATCGATTTTATCGCTTCTTTTGACCCTGACCATGCTGTGCAGCGTCTGTACAAGCGCGTTTGCAGCCACAGCGGAACCGGTCCAGGCAGAAGCGGGGGACGGCATCGTCCAGATTGAAAACGGTCCGATCCAGGGCGTCCCGTCCGACACGGAGGGCGTTACAGTATTCAAAGGCGTTCCGTTTGCACAGCCCCCGGTGGGCGACCTGCGCTGGAAAGCGCCGCAGGACCTGGAAGAAACCTGGACAGACGTGCGCGTCTGCGACGAGTGGGGCAACCAGGCAATGCAGCCCGAGAATCTGAACCCTGTCGGAGAGTTCTGGGGCGATGAGTTCTATTTTGACGAAGACTACAATCCGGAGATCAGCGAAGACTGTCTCTATTTAAATGTGTATAAGCCCGAAAACGCGGACGTCGAGGACCTGCCCGTCATGGTGTGGATCCACGGCGGCGGTTACGACCACGGAAATGCTTCCGAGATGGAGTTCAACGCCTCCAAGCTGGCGGCGAAGGGCATCATCGTGGTGTGCATCCAGTACCGCGTCAACGTGTTCGGCTTCCTGGCACTGCCGGAGCTGAGCGAGGAAAACAACGGCGTTTCCGGCAACTACGGTACGCTGGACCAGGTCAAGGCGCTGGAATGGGTCAGCCAGAACATCGAAGCCTTTGGCGGAGATAAAGATAACGTGACCATCTGCGGCCAGTCCGCGGGCGCGATGTCCGTGACGGCCCTGCTTTCCACCCCGTTGACCAAGGGCCTTTACAACCGCGCGATCATCCAGAGCGGATTCAGCGGCTATGCGGCCCCGGGCAGCTATACCACGCTGGAAAAGAAAGAGGAGACCTGCCAGGCGGCGATTGAAAAGGCGTTTGGCGAAGGCGCCACGCTGGAAAAACTGCGCGCGATGGATGCGAAGGAGTTTATGGATTCCGGCGTTTACAGCGCCCTGAAGAGCGCGGCCGGCAGCAACACGCTGGACGGCTATGTGTTTACCGAAGAATCCATCGACCTGACAAGGGACGGCGCGCTGGACGGCATCGACGTGATGATCGGCGGCACGGCGGACGAGTACACCTCCCTCGCGGGCAATCCGGACGGGGAGATGGATATTGAAGCGTTCCATGCTTCCAAAGAAAAACAGTACGGCGATCTTTACAACCGCAGCATCTATAACCCGCGGACAGAAAAAGAAGCATACCGCCTGAACTTCCGCGCCATCAGCGACGGAAGCCTGGCAAAATACCGCATTTCCGCGGAATATGGCAAGACGCATAACGAAGACCACAACGCGTATGTTTATTACTTCGATCACGACCTAGCCCCGCACGATCCGGAAATCGTGGGCGGCCGCGACGAGGATTTCTACGGTTCGTTCCATTCCAGCGAGCTGTGGTTTATGTTTAACTCCATGCGCGACGGCGTGGAAGGCCAGCGCCTGTGGACGGAAGACGACCACTATCTGGCGGATACGATGTCCTCCTACTGGGCGAACTTTGTGAAGACCGGCGACCCGAACGGCGAAGGCCTGCCCAGCTGGGAAGAGTGCACCTCCGATACGGACGGCGCGTTCATGCACTTTAAGGATACGGAAGACGGCGCGGCGGCGGTCTGCACGACCAGGAGCGATTTCCCGGCCCGCGACCGTTTAATGATGAAGTTCAATATGAACTCCCTCGGCCTGACGGAAAACGACCTGCTTCTGCCGTATGCGATCCCGTTCGGCGACGTTCCGGCGGAATTGGTGACAGAGGTCCAGGAGGAAGGCCAGCGCGTGGTAGAAGTCAACCTGACCTACGACGGCGCGGTCGATCCGGACAGCGTTTCCCAAAACGACTATAAAGTCAAGGCGTCCCTGACCTACGGCGACGGCAAGAGCGATATGGACGGCTACCGCACCATCACGGATGTAACGGTCAACGGGAACGTCGTTACGCTCAAGCTTGACCCGGACGACGCGGCGGCAACCACCAGTTTCTACAACGGCACCACCAACGTGTACGACATTTCCTATCTGATCACCCAGAAGGGCGAGATCGAGACGGACAACGGCACGGTGGAGCCGGCAAAGTACCGCAGCACAAAGATTACCAATCAGATTGTGGACGATTTCCAGAGCGGAAGCGTCAGCAATGAAAAAGGCAAGACCATCAACTTCAAATACTACGATCCGATTGCATCCGCGGATGCGGCAGCGGACGGCAGCTATCCGCTGATCCTGTTCCTGCACGGCAGCGGCGAGAGCGGCAGCAACAACCTGTCCCAGATCATCGCCAACAAGGGCGCCGTCTCCTGGGTGGAGCCGGACCGTGTGGCGCAGAATCCGGTCTATGTCCTGGCCCCGCAGTGCCCGACGGCGCGCGAAGGCTGGATCAATCAGGACAACCAGGACCTGGTCATCAAAATGGTGGACGAATTTGCGGCGACCCATAATGTGGATACCAGCCGCATCTATATTCAGGGCCTGTCCATGGGCGGTATCGGCACCTGGAAGATGATTCTGGATTACCCGACCAAGTTCGCGGCGGCGATCCCGATCTGCGGACGCGTTCCCAGCGGCAGCGATTACAACTACTTTACCGACAACAACGGCGCGGCGTTTGACGCGCTGGCGGAGTTCCCGATCTGGGTGGCGCACGCGGAGAACGACCCGTCCGTCAATATCGCGGGTTCCAGAGAGGCGGTTGCGGCGCTGAAGGCGCATGGCAACACCTCGGTCAAATTCTATGAGTATCTGCCGGGCGCAATCGTCCCGAACGCGCACCACAGCTGGAAAGCGGTCTATGAAGACCAGGAAATCTACAACTGGCTGTTCGAGCAGAATACAGCGAGAAACCACAACCCGGAACACCCCCTGAAGACCCAGTACACCACATGGGAATACGAAGGGGTACAAGCGATCCTGGACTACGACGTGGACCCGATGTGGGTCTTGACCAACGGCGACCGTGCGGTTCTCATTGATACCGGCATGGGAAAAGGCGACTTGTATGGCAAACTGAAATCCATTCTCCCGGACAGCGTCAAGAAGATCGACGTCCTGCTTACGCACCGTCACGGCGACCATATCGGACAAATTGCAGATTTCCAGAACCGCGACGACGTTGAGCACGTATATATCGGTGCGGCGGACGCGGAAACAGTGATTCCCCGCATGGGAGACGATGCGGACAAGGTTGTCCCGGTCAACGACGGCGATAAGATCCCGTTTGGCAATAAGTCCTTCACGGTAATCGACGTCCCGGGCCATACCACAGGTTCGGTTGTATACCTCCTGGAAGATAAACTGTTCACAGGCGACGCGATCGGCACCGGCTATGTCTGGATGCAGATCGGGGACCGCTCCATCGAAGAGTATGTCGATTCCCTGCAGCACCTGAACGACGCGATCGGCGACCGCGACCTGACCGTCTACGGCGGCCATACACAGTACCGCGGTAAAATGACCGATCAGTATGTGCGCGACATTCTCGAATGTGCAAAGGGCATCGTGGACGGCACCATCGAGACCAAGCAGTATCTGCGCGGCAGCGTGCGCGACGCAAGACAGGCGACCTACGGCACGGCCTCCATTGCCTATCGCCCCGATTGGGTCCGGAAGGACAGCATCTGGGCGGACCTGACCACGGAAGTGTTCGACGACGGACAGAAGGTCGTTTCCGCGACCATCACCTATCCGAGCGAGCTTGACGCGGCAAAGGCAAGCCAGATTGCAAGATCCGCATTCCAGGTCGAGGCGCGCCTCACAGCGGGCACAGAATCCTTCAATAACGTCGGCATGCGGACCATTTCCGACGTTAAAGTCAACGGCAAGACGATCACCCTGACCTTTGACCAGAACGACGGAATGGGAGCCACCAGCTACTTTGATTATATGAGCTTCCAGACCTCCATGTACGACCTGGCCTATACCATCCGCCAGACAAAAGACCTGCCGCTTGCGAACGGCGACACCGCCAAGGCGGCGACATGCAAGCAGCGCTCCGTCAAGAATCTGGTTGTGGACGACTTCCAGACGGCGAGCGTCAGCGACGGCACAATGACCATCCCATACCGCTATTATGACCCGGTTGCGGTCAACAAGGTGGACGACGAGGGCGAATACCCGCTGATCCTGTTCCTGCACGGCGCGGGCGAATCCGGCACAAACAACAACGCACAGCTGATCGCCAACAAGGGCGCGGTCGCCTGGGCGGAAGCAGACCGCATCGCACAGAATCCGTGCTATATCCTGGCGCCGCAGAGCCCCGGCTTCTCCGTCGGCGGCTGGCAGGGCGAAGGAATGCCCCAGCTGCTGATGAAGATGATCGAGGACTTCGCCAAGGCGCATCCGCAGGTGGATATGGACCGCATCTATATTGAAGGCATGTCCATGGGCGGCATGGGAACCTGGAACATGATCCTGACCTATCCGGACTTCTTCGCGGCGGCGATCCCGATCTGCGGCATGGTCAACGATTCTGTCTATGAGACAGACAACGGCGCGGCGTTTGACGCGCTGGCGAACCTGCCCATCTGGGTGGCGCACGCGGAAAACGACACCACGGTCAACGTCTCCGGTTCGCAGAAGGCGGTTGCGGCGCTGAAGGCGCACGGCAACACCTCCGTCAAATATTATGAGTACCTCGAAGGCTCCATCACTCCCGACCCGCACCACAGCTGGAAGGCCGTGTACGCGGACCAGGAAATCTACAACTGGCTGTTTGAACAGAATAAAGCCAGAACCGATTACGGCAAGATCAACCCGAAGACCCTGTATACGCTCAAGGATTACGGCGATGGCGTACAGGCAATCTGGGACTACGATGTAGACCCGATGTATGTCATGGTCAACGGAGACCGTGCAGTGCTCATCGATACCGGCATGGGCGCTGGAAACCTTTACGATACCATGAAAGCCATGCTGCCGGAGAGCGTTAAGAAAATTGATGTTCTGATTTCGCATGGACACGGCGACCATACTGGACAGGCGTACGATTTTGCAGAGCGTGAGGACGTGGAACATATCTATGTCGGCACGCGCGATGAAGCGACTCTGAAGTCTGCCTTGACAAGAAGAGGAAAAGACACCTCTAAAGTTACGCCGGTCAACGACGGCGATAAGATTCCGTTTGGTGGCAAATCGTTCCAGGTCATTGACATCTATGGTCATACGGCAGGCTCGGTTGCCTTCCTGATTGACGACAAGCTCTTCACCAGCGACGCGATCGGCTCCGGTTACGTCTGGATGCAGATCGGCGTGTGCTCCATCGAAGAATATGTCGATTCCCTGCAGCACCTGAACGATGCAGTTGCCGGTATGGACCTGACGGTCTACGGCGGCCATGCACAGTTCCGCGGCACCATGACCGACCAGTATGTCCGCGACATCCTCGCATGCGCGAAGGGCATTGTGGACGGATCCATCGTTGGCACACAGTACCTGCGCGGCAATGTGCGCGACGCGAAGGTTGCAACCTATGGAACCGCTTCCATCGTTTATGACCCGCGCCGCATCCTCAAGGACGGCATCGGCGCGGAGCTCACCACCGAGGTGAAGGACGACGGCCAGAAGGTCATCCAGGCTTCCATCACATATGAGAATGAGATCGATCCGGTTTCCGTTTCCAAGGCAACCTATCAGGTGCAGGCGACGCTGTCTGCAAGCAATCCGAAGTTCGATCAGATCGGCCTGCGCACCGTGACGGACGTCAAGGTGGACGGCAAGACCGTGACCATCACACTGGATCCGGCGGATGAAGAGGCGGTTACCAGTTATTACGACGGCAAGGTGACCAGCACATACAACCTCTCCTACAAGGTATCCCAGCTCACCGACATCAAGACGGCGGGCGGTGAAATCGTTCCGCGCGACGCGTTCCTGAGCAATTCCGTCAAGAATCTGGTTGTGGACGACTTCCAGAGCGGAAAGGTGACCAATGAGAGCGGCAAAACCATCAATTACCGCTATTTCGACCCGATTAAGTCCGCAGGCGTGGACAAGGACGGCAAATATCCGCTGGTCCTGTTCCTGCATGGCAGCGGCGAAAGCGGCAGCAACAACCTGTCCCACCTGATCGCCAACAAGGGCGCGGTCGCCTGGGCAGAGCGCACAGATATGAATCCGACCTATGTATTGGCCCCGCAGTGCCCGACCGCAAGCGAAGGCTGGGTCAATGAAGCAAATGAAGCGCTCGTGATGCAGATGCTGGATGAATTCATCAAGGCAAACGCGGACACGATCGATACCAGCCGCATCTACATCCAGGGCTTGTCCATGGGCGGCATCGGCACTTGGAAGATCATCCTCGACCATCCGGACATGTTCGCGGCGGCGATGCCGATCTGCGGCAGAATTCCGAACGAATACTACGGCGACAAGGCGGAGCAGCTCAAGGGCATTATCAACATGCCAATCTGGGCGTTCCATGCGGCGGACGACGACAGCGTCAATATCGAAGGCACCCGCCAGGCGGTTGCAGCGCTGAAGGCCGCCGGCAGCAAGTGCGTCAAGTTTGAAGAGTTCACAGCGGGTTCCATCATCCCGTCTCACCACGTGTGGAAATACGTGTACAGCACTGGTACCCCGTATAACTGGCTCTTTGACCAGACGCTCGAAAGAAGCGAAAACCATACGATCAACCCGTCCATGAACTATGTCCATGAGACCGTCGAACCGGGCGTCAGCGTCATCAGAGACTATGAGCTGGGCCAGATCTGGGTCCTTGAGCAGGGCGACAAGGCGGTTGTGATCGACACCGGCATGGGCGCCGGCAATCTCTACGACTACATTGTCAACGAAGTCCTGGTAAACAAGAACGCGGACATCGACGTAATCCTCACGCACAACCACGGCGATCACATCGGCTGTCTCGACGATTTTGTCGGACACGACCAGGTCAAGAATGTTTATGCCGGAGAAGGCGACGAAGCTTCTATCATCAGGAAGATGGGCGCGGATGCCGGCAAGGTCAAAGTTGTGAAAGACGGCGACAAGATTGCCTTTGGCAGCGAGACAATGGAAGTGCTGGCGCTCCCGGGCCATACCGCCGGCTCCATTCTTCTTCTGCATGGTGACGACCTGTATACCGGCGACGCAGTCGGTTCCGGCGACCTGTGGATGCAGATTGGCATGTGCTCGATCCAGACCTATATTCAGAATTTGAATAAGGTTCTTGACAAGCTGGGAGACCAGAAGCTGAATGTGCGCACCGGCCACGCGGAATATCTGGAGCCCTTCACAGAAGAATATCTCCAGGAAATCATGAAGTGCGCGGAAGGCATCGTGGACGGCTCCATTACCCCGACAATCTATACGAGAAGAGATGCAAGCTATGCGACCTATGGCAGAGCAAACATCGTTTACTTCCCGTATCAGGTTATGGACGCGGATGTGACCGGCCTGAATGCGGCGATTCAGGATGCGGAATCCCGCAGCTCCAGCAAGTATACTAGCGATTCCTGGGCGAAGCTGGCGGCAGCCGTCGCAGCGGCGAAGGCACTGCCCGCAACAGCCACACAGAATAAGGTAGACGCAGCCGAGCAGGCCATTAAAGACGCCATCATGGCGCTGGTTCCGAAGACCACTTCCAGCTCCTCCGGAGGCGGCTCCAAGACCGTGTATGTCTATGAGAATGGCAGCTCCTATGGCAGCGATGGCATTGTGGGGACCACGCCGGGCGCCGGCACAGGAACCACAGCCGCCAGCGTGAAGTCCGATACCACACTGCCGTTTACTGTCCAGCGCGGCCAGGCGTACTGCTTCAAGATGACCGTTCTCAATGGCAACGGCGTAGCGCCGAGCTTCACCGTCGGTAACGGCGGCGTCTTCAAGACCCAGTTTGTCACCCAGATCGGCAACGATTATTACTTCCGTATTTGGGCGATCGGCAACGCAGGCCAGTCCACAGGCGTATATACCCAGCTGCCCGGACAGGCGGCCGTGCAGCATTGCACCGTGGCAGTCGCGTAAAATGAGTCTCGCAGTAAGCGCGTCCCGGCCGGAAGCCTCTGGTCAGGCGGCCGCGCGGCACTGTACCACAGCAATCGCATAAGATTCATCAGAAAACCCGCAGCGGGCCTTCCGGAGATAAGCGCCCGGAAAAGGCCCGCTGGACAGGGCGGCAATTCCGTTCTTCATTCATAAACGAGTGTAACATATTTCTTTTTCATCTTCCTTTTAAACCCTTTAGCAGGAGAGGCCGCGGAACGCACCGCGGCCTCTTTCTTTGTCTGTTTACAGATAAGTGAAAAATATCCCTTCTTTTCTGGAAACAGTGATTGAAATTTTAAAACGGTCGTGCTATAATCATACTTGCTTTTATATACCCGCCCGTGGCGAAGCTGGATATCGCAGCAGATTCCGATTCTGAAGGCCGGGGGTTCGAATCCCTCCGGGCGGGCCACAAGATCCCCGTTGTGCGCGGTGCACAGCAGTTGTTTGATCGGTTTGACCCTCCTGTGGAGCACAAGGAGGGATTTGAACCCGAAAGGGTCCGAGCGTAAGGAAAAGGTGCCAGTGGCACGTTTTCAGCGAGGAGCAGCGCAGCCCGGTACCGGCGCATCAAGCGCGGGTGGGCAAGCTGGCAGGGCGCAGGGCGTCCGGTAAATCCCTCCGGGCGGGCCACAAGATCCCCGCTGTGCGCGGTGCACAGCAGTTGTTTGATCGGTTTGTTTCCTTGCAGAGCGCAAGAGAGGGCCGAGCGTGTTATTTCGATCATATTGGGAACCATATTCCGGGGCGGCGGAACGCGCCGCCGCAGTCAAAACGTCCTTTCCTGTACCGGGAGAGGGCATTTTTGTATTGGAAGGGGAATTTTCAGTGAACGTTCTGGTAATCGGGTGCGGCAGGCTGGGCAGACGCCTGGCGGAACTTCTGGATGAGCACGGGCACGATGTTGCGGTGGTGGATTCGGATGTCGACAACTTCCGCATGCTGGACGAGGACTTCAACGGGATGACCGTCACCGGTTTTCCCATGGAAATGAAGGTATTGCGCACCGCCGGAATTGAGAGCTGCGACGCCGTCGCGGTCTGTACGCCGGACGACAACCTCAATATCACCATTTCTCAGATTGCAAGGGAGTTTTTCAACGTGCGCAACGTGGTCGCGCGTATTTCCGATCCCGGACGGGAAAAGGTGTTTAAGCGCTTCGGCCTGAAAACGGTCTGCCATACCAAGCTGGCGAGCGACGCGATGTTTACCGCGCTGACCCAGCCCTGGGATTCCCGCGAGGTAACCTTTGGCACCGCGACGGTGGCGTTCCATGTCAAGGAGGCGGACCGCTCCTGGATCGGCCAGCTGGTTACCAAACTGCCCTGTGATCCGGGGGAAACGCCGTTCGGCCTGGTACATGCGGACGGGACCATGCAGCTCAGCGCGGGCCGCAAGGACCTGTATGTCACCGATAACGACCGCATTGTATTCGCAATGATGATCGATTGATAAAAAGAGCAGATAGAAACCGGAAGGAATTTCCTGCGGAGGGATTGTTATGAAAGTTGTCATTGTCGGCGGCGGCAAGCTGGGCTACCATGTGGCGGAAAATATGCTGGAGCGCAAATACGACGTCCGCCTGGTGGAAAAAGATAAATTCCGCTGCATGCGGATCGCAAACGAGTTGGATGTGGAGGTCATCTGCGGCGACGGCACGGAGATCGAGACGCTGGACAACGCCGGTACGCAGAACGCGGACTGTTTTATCGCCGTGACCGGGCAGGATCAGGACAATCTGGTTGCTTCCCAGCTAGCAAAGCGGCAGTTTAAGGCGGTCAAGGTAATTGCGCGCGCGAACGATCCCCGCAATATGGACGCGTTGCGCATCCTGGGCGCGGACATCGCCGTGAGCAGCACGGAGATCATCACCAACCTGATCGAGCAGGAGGTCGACATTGCCGAGATGCACCTGCTGGCGACGCTGAACAAGGGAAAGGCCGGCATCTGTGCGATGACGCTGCCCAAGGACACCGCGCTGGAGGGCATCACGCTCAAAGAGCTGGAGCTGCCGGAGGGGTCGCTGGTCATTTCCATTCTGCGCGGGGACAATATGATGATCCCGAACGGCAACACGGTCATCCACGCGAACGACGAGATTGTCGCTGTATGCGAAGGCAGGAGCCAGAAACGGCTGTTGAAAATTCTGAGAGAACATAAGTAAATTAGATGGTTTTCAGGGCTTGACGAAGGCCCCGTTTTGTGATATGGTTTTCCTAAATGAATACACAAAGAGACGTAGACGGAGAAGAGTACGCCAGCGTTGAAAGGCGCAGCGAGCCGGGGAGGGTGCGAGCCCGGCGCGAGTAGAACCGACGGAAAATCCCTCCCGAGTCGCAGGCCAAACGCGCATTGCGTCAGTAGGCCATGCCGGTTCCCCCGTTATCGGGAGCGCATATGCTGGTATGCAGTAATAGGTGGTATAGCGAGCAAATCCTCGCCCTGTTATTGGGGCGGGGATTTTTTGTTTTCTCAGGAAGTCCATTTCTGACTGGCTGGCGGCAACGCGCGTGAAAATTGGGAAAACGCATCTAACAGAGTATTTAATAAGGAGAGGACGCAGCATGTACCAGAAGGTAGGGCAGGACCTGAGCTTCCCCGAGCGGGAGAAAAAAGTCCTGGAGTTTTGGAGCGAGAACGATATTTTTAAAAAGAGCCTGAACGCCAACGGCGAAGGCGAAAGCTATGTGTTCTACGACGGTCCGCCGACCGCGAACGGCAAGCCGCATATCGGCCATGTGCTGACCCGCGTCATCAAGGACACGGTCCCGCGCTACCATGTGATGAAGGGCCAGAACGTGCCGCGCAAAGCCGGTTGGGATACCCACGGCCTGCCGGTAGAGCTGGAGGTTGAGCGGGAACTGGGCCTGGACGGCAAGGACCAGATCGAAGACTACGGGATGGAACAGTTTATCGACCACTGTAAGGCCAGCGTCTGGCAGTACAAGGGCATGTGGGAGGAATTCTCCGACACCGTCGGCTTCTGGGCCGATATGGAGCATCCCTATGTCACCTACGACAACAATTTTATCGAGTCCGAATGGTGGGCGCTGAAAAATATCTTTGACCGCGGGCTGCTGTACAAAGGCTATAAGATCATGCCGTACTGCCCGCGCTGCGGCACGCCGCTTTCCAGCCATGAGGTGGCGCAGGGCTACAAGGACGTCAAGGAGCGTTCCGCCATCGCGCGGTTCCGCGTGAAGGGGGAGGAGAATGCCTCCATCCTTGCGTGGACGACCACCCCCTGGACGCTGCCCTCCAATGTGGCGCTCTGCGTCAATCCGGAGGAAACCTACGCGAAGGTCCAGTACCAGGATGAAGTCCTGTACATGGCGCAGGCGCTGCTGGATACCGTCCTGGGTGAAAACAACTATACCGTGCTGGAGACCTTCCCCGGCAAAACGATGGAGCACATGGCGTACGAACCGCTCTATCGCTTTGTGGAGCCGGCGGAGAAATGCTGGTATGTCACCTGCGATACCTACGTCACCCTGACCGATGGCACCGGCGTGGTCCATATCGCGCCCGCGTTCGGTGAAGACGACGCCAAGGTCGGCCGCCGCTACGGCCTGCCGTTTGTGCAGCTGGTGGACGCGAAGGGCGAAATGAAGCCGGAGACCGACTGGCCCGGCGTATTTGTCAAGGATGCCGACAAGCCCATCCTGGAGGATTTGAAGAAGCGCGGCCTGCTGTTTGCCGCGCCCAAGTTTGAGCACAGTTATCCCCATTGCTGGCGCTGCGACACTCCGCTGATCTACTATGCCCGCGAGGGCTGGTTCATCCGCATGACCGAAGTCAAGGATGATCTGATCGCCAACAACAAGACCATCAACTGGATTCCGGAGAGCATGGGTACCGGCCGCTTTGGCGACTGGCTAGAAAACGTGCAGGATTGGGCCATCAGCCGCGACCGCTACTGGGGCACGCCGCTCAATGTCTGGCAGTGCGGCTGCGGGCATATGCACGCGATCGGCAGCATCGAAGAATTAAAAGAGCTGAGCGATAACTGCCCGGACAACATCGAGCTGCACCGCCCCTATATCGACGCCGTGACCATCCGCTGCCCCAAGTGCGGTGGGGAGATGCGCCGCGTGCCGGAGGTCATCGACTGCTGGTTCGACTCCGGCTCCATGCCGTTCGCGCAGCATCACTATCCGTTTGAGAATCAGAAGCTGTTTGAGCAGCAGTTCCCGGCGGACTTTATTTCCGAAGCGGTCGACCAGACCCGCGGCTGGTTCTATTCCCTGCTGGCGATTTCGACGCTGCTGTTCAACAAAGCGCCGTTTAAAAACGTGCTGGTGTTGGGCCATGTGCAGGATCAGTTCGGGCAGAAGATGTCCAAATCGAAGGGCAATGCAGTCAATCCGGCGGAAGCGCTGGCAAAGTACGGCGCGGACCCGATCCGCTGGTACTTCCTGACCAACTCCGCGCCGTGGCTGCCCAATAAATTCTACGACAAAGCCGTGCTCGACGGCCAGCGCCGTTTCCTGGGCACGCTCTATAATACCTACGCGTTCTATGTGCTGTACGCGGATATTTACAAATTCGATCCCACCCGGCACAAGCTGGAGAAGGAAACGCTGTCCGCGATGGACCGCTGGATTCTCTCCAAGCTCAACCACATGGTGCAGGGCGTGGACAACGATATGGCGAACTACCGCCTGCCGGAGGCCGCGCGCGGCCTGCAGGAGTTTGTGGACCTGCTGAGCAACTGGTATGTGCGCCGCAGCAGGGAGCGCTTCTGGAAGGATACCATGGATACGGACAGCGTCAACGCGTTTATGACGCTGTATACCTGCCTGGAGACCGTCTCCCGCACCGCCGCGCCGATGATCCCGTTTATGGCGGAGGAAATCTACCAGAATATCGTGCGCACGGTGGACAAAGACGCGCCGGAGAGCGTGCACCTGAGCACCTTCCCAACAGCGGACGCGTCCTATATGGACGCGGAACTGGAGGCCAATATGGACGAGGTGCTGGAGGTTGTGACGCTGGGCCGCGCGGCGCGCAACGGTGCGGCAATCAAGAACCGCCAGCCGCTGCCCGTGCTGTATGTGCAGGGAAGCCGCGTACTGGACGACGCCTTCCGCCGCATCGTAATGGAGGAACTGAACGTCAAGGACGTGCAGTTTGTGGAGGACGCCGCTTCCTTCATGGATTACAGCTTCAAGCCGCAGCTTAAGACCGTGGGCCCGAAGTACGGCAAGCAGCTGGGTGAAATCCGCAGTGCTCTGTCCAATCTGAACGGCGTCGCCGCCAAGCAGGAGCTGGACGCCACGGGTGAACTGGTGCTGAACCTGCCCTCCGGCGAAGTCAGGCTGACGGCGGACGATCTGCTCATCAGCGTGGAGCAGAAGGCGGGCGCGTACACGGTCAGCGACCACGGGCGCACCGTGGCGCTGGATACGCACATCACGGAGGAGCTGCGCGAGGAAGGCTTCCTGCGCGAGGTCGTCAGCAAGCTGCAAACCATGCGCAAGGAATCCGGTGCACAGGTGACCGACCATGTGAAGATCACCTATCAGGCGGGCACATACGCGGACGGCGTCATTCAGAAGAACCGCGACTTCATCATGGGCGAGGTCCTCGCCGAGGCGCTGGACGCGGCGGAACCCGCCGGCTACGTCAAGGAATGGGACGTCAACGGCGAAACCGTGACGTTCGGTCTGGAGCAGGCGTAATCTGTAAAGGTTGATTGTAGCGTAGGCTAAAACGCGTTTTCCCGCTTTTCTGAAAAGCGGGACCTGCGGTCATCTCGCGCCTGCGGCGAGAATTGTTTTTATCTGACTGGTAATTATTAAAACAACGCGTTTTCCCGCTTTTCTGAAAAGCGGCGGGATCAAAGGGCGGCGCCCTTTGCCGCTCCTCGCAAGGAGCGGGACGTGCAACGTCTTTCGCGCCTCCGGCGATTGTCGTTTAGATCCTCGAGCGAGGCTTTAGCCTCTAGCGAGCGTCCCGACCGGAGGTCCTCTTCCTGAGAAGAGCGAGTGGGAACGAGTGATATGGTCCTTTACGGACATTTTATGCTACAGGGCAAACTACAGGGGCCGTTGCAGTTTTATTCTGCAACGGCCCCTCTTTTTGCTATTTCAGCTCTTTGATACAGGTTTCGCATAGATAAAAGTCCGGTGTGATTTCTTTTAACAACTCCGTTGAACCGCATTTCAAACACACATAATCGGCCTTTTGCAGAATGATTTGACGGTTTTCTTTGTCCACGGATATGATAAAGCGGTCTTTTTCCGAGATTCCCAAAGCGGTTCGGATTTCCACTGGCAATAAAATCCGCCCCAACTCGTCCACCTTTCGGACAATGTCCGTTGTTTCTATCATTTATTTTCCCTTCCTTTCTGCTTTATGGTAACATCAATAAGTTTTGGACAACACCCGCTATCCGGAGTTTTTCCGACGGATAGATCATTCCATCTGTTTCACAGAATCGGTATACTGTTGATGGAAAAGATTTCCTAAAGTATGGATGGTGATCGTTGTGGATTCGAAAAGTTTTGGGAAGAAATTGAAAAACCATAGGGCGAAATGCGGCTGGAGCCAAAAGGAATGCGCAGAGAAAATCGGCATCAGCACCCGGTATCTGGCTGATATTGAACGCGGAGACAAAATCCCCACGCTGGAAACCTTCGTCCTGATTTTAAATACCCTGACTGCTTCTGCGGATGACGTGCTACAGGATAGTTTATCGGTTGGCTATCAGTCGAAGAGCAACGACCTCTTAAAGAAGCTCGAATCCGTCGATGTTTCAAAGAGAAAGCAGGTTTTGGATATCTTCAACAGTGTCATCACTTCTCTAAAAGATAACTGAAAATTTACAAAGAGGAAACAACTGGGAATTGCAAAGCAGGAACCACAGTGGTAAAATATAGAAAAATCCAGAAGAAAGAAGGAATTTACATGCTGGATCAAACGGTATTAAATGCTGTGGTTGAAAAAACGCGCGAACTGATGAACGCCCCGACTTGCAGCGGTGAGACAAAGGCGGCGGCACAGGCCTGGCTGGACGCGGTGGGAACGGAAAGCGAAGCCGCGGAAACAAAGAAATACATTGAAGAGCTGGAAGCGGACATCATGCCGATTGACGGCTTGATCGGCTTTGCGGAGTCGGATATGGGCGCGCGGATTTTTGGAGCGGACAAGGCGAAGGAAGTCGCGGCGCACGCAAAGGAAATCAAGGCCGCCGGGGCCAAATACTGCGACTGCCCGGCCTGCGCGGCGGTGGAGGCGATTCTTGAGAATAAGGATGCGCTTCTGAAGTAAAAAAGAATC
The DNA here is from genome assembly GCF_015667585.1 of Clostridium sp. D33t1_170424_F3. Lineage (GTDB taxonomy): Bacteria > Bacillota > Clostridia > Oscillospirales > Acutalibacteraceae > Anaeromassilibacillus. The sequence continues at coordinate 33,947 of NZ_JADPEG010000019.1, forward strand.
ATCGGAAATGAAACAGGACGTTCGTCAGGATTGGCGGACGCCCTGTTTTTGTTTTACTTTTTTATAGGGAAAAAAGTATTTGCTGTCGCTTTTCAAAGCGACGTACATCCCCCGGCGAAAGCCGGGGGAGCAAAGAAAAGCCCCAGAGGAAGTTCCCTGCCCCATAAACGGCAATATCACTCGTTCCCACTCGCTCTTCTCAGGAAAAGAGTTCCGTTCTCTGCGGAGAACGGCAAAGGGCTCTGCCCTTTGATCCCGCCGCTTTTTAGAAAAGCGGAAAAACACGTTTTAGAAATTACCTGTTTGGTGAAAAACAACCTCGCCGTAGGCGCAAGCTAACCGCAGGTTCCACCTTTTAGAAAGGTGGGGAAACAAGTTTTAATCATCACCAGCCAGGTGAAAATAATCCTCGCCGCAGGCGCGAGCTGACCGCAGGTCTCGAATTCCACGTTGCGCTCTTTTGGAAAAAAACGTATAATAGAAACGTTAAGTTTATCAGGAAAGAGGGCATTGCAATGACAGAAGTGCAAATTCTGGAGGTGGCCCCGGAGCAGGTGGACGAGCTTGCCGCGCTGGCAAAAATCATCTGGACGGAGCATTTTACGCCGATCATCGGCGCGGACCAGACCGCATATATGATTGAAAAATTCCAGTCTGCCCCGGCGATGCGGGCGCAGATGGCGGACGACGGGTACCATTATTATTTCTTTATCTGCGGCGGGGAAAAGGCGGGCTATACCGGCATCCGCCGCGACGAGGATTCCTTGTTTCTCAGCAAAATCTATGTGCGGAAAGAGTTCCGCCGCAGAGGGATCGCCTCGCGGGGGATTGCGTTCCTGACGGACCTGTGCCGCGGGGAAGGGCTCAAAAAAATCTGGCTCACAGTCAATAAATATAACGACGGTTCCATCGCGTGCTATAAGGCGTTGGACTTTGTCGTATCTCATCCGCTGGTGACGGACATCGGTAATGGCTTTGTGATGGATGACTATGTGATGGAAAAACGCATTTTCCCAACGCTGTTGGTGGTGGACGGATGCGTGCGCAAAAACAGCCGCACCCGTGTGCTGATGGAAGCGTTTTTGGCCGCGTACCGGGAAGCGCATCCGGACCATATCGTGGATACGCTCCGTCTGGCGGAAGAGAACTTTTCCAATATAACAGGAGAGACCTTTGAACAGCACGAGTTGCTCAAAAAACAGGGCGAGCTGGACGGCCCGGAGTTTGCGCAGGCGCGCCGGTTCGCGGCGGCGGACGGCATTGTCATCGCCGCGCCCATGTGGGAGCTGAGCTTCCCGGCCATCATCAAAACCTATATCGAAAACATTTCCGCGCCCGGCGTGACCTTCCGCTACGGGGAGGGGGACACCGGCTGCATCGGCTGCTGCAGGGCGAAAAAGCTGCTGTTCCTCACCACGCGCGGCGGCGTGTACACCGGCCCGGCATCGCATCTGGAACTGGGTTCGTATGAGCTGAAGGCGCTGGCGGAATTCTTCGGCATTCCGGACTATGCGTGCATCTTTGCGGAGGGGACGGACCTGTTCCCCGCGGAGGAAGTCGCGCTGCGCATGGAACAGGCGAAAAAACAGGCGGAAACCGCCGCACGGGAGTGGTAAGTATGGATTTTACAGCAGTACTGGCAGACCAGTTTCATTTAAAGACCTGGCAGATTGAAAAAGTGATCGAGCTGATCGACGAGGGGAACACGATCCCGTTTATCGCGCGTTACCGCAAGGAGGCCCACGGTTCCCTGGACGACCAGACCCTGCGCGAGATTGCGGAGCGCCTGGAATACCTGCGCGGACTGGAGAAGCGCCGCCAGGAGGTGGCGGACCTGATTACCGCCGCGGATTGCATGACGGACGAGGTCTCCGCCGCGCTGGCGAACGCCGCGACGCTCTCTGAAATCGAGGACATCTACCGCCCGTTCCGTCCCAAGCGCAAGACGCGCGCCTCCGTGGCAAAGCAGAAGGGGCTGGAGCCGCTGGCGCTGGAAATCTACAGGCAGGAACCGAAGGCGGCCTATCCCATCGATATGGCGCAATCGTATGTTAATCCGGAGCTGGGCGTGGAAACGCCGGAGGACGCGCTGGCGGGCGCGAAGGACATCATTGCGGAGATGATCTCCGACGATGCGGGCATCCGCAAGCGGCTGCGCGTGGTGACGCTGGCACAGGGCGAGCTGGTCAGCAAGGCCGCCAGGCCGGACGAGGACTCCGTCTATGCGCAATACTACGATTTCCGCCAGCCCATCCGCCAATTGCAGGGGCACCGCGTGCTGGCGGTGGACCGCGGCGAACGCGAGGGCTTTCTCAAGGCCAGCATCGTGCTGGATCCGGCGCGCGGCTTAAATATCATTTACACCACCTGCGTCAGGGAAAATACCCCCTGTGCGGAGGCAGTGCGCGAGGCGGGCGAGGACGCGTACAGCCGGCTGATCTTTCCGGCAATTGAGCGCGAAATCCGCAGCAAGCTGACAGAGGACGCGGACGAGGCGGCGATCAAGGTCTTTTCCGTCAACCTGCGCCAGCTTTTGATGCAGCCGCCGGTGAAGGGCCGCGTCGCCATGGGGCTGGACCCCGGTTACCGCACGGGCTGCAAGGTGGCGGTTGTCGACCCGACCGGGCGCGTGCTGGACACGGGCGTGATCTATCCGACCCACTCCAAGGTGAAGGTTGAGGAGGCGAAGAAATTTGTCTCTGAGCAGATTCAGAAGCACGGCGTGGAGGTGATCGCCATCGGCAACGGCACTGCCAGCAAGGAAACGGAGCTGTTCGCCGCCGAGGTAATCCGGGAGCTGCACACCGGCGTTTCGTATATGGTGGTCAGCGAAGCGGGCGCGTCCGTCTACTCCGCAAGCAAACTGGCGGCGCAGGAGTTCCCGGATTTCGACGTCACCCTGCGAAGTGCGGTTTCCATCGCGCGCCGCTTGCAGGACCCGCTGGCGGAGCTGGTCAAGATCGACCCCAAGGCCATCGGCGTGGGGCAGTACCAGCATGACATGCCGCCCAAACGGTTAAATGAGGCGCTTTCCGGCGTGGTGGAGGACTGCGTGAACACCGTCGGCGTGGATTTGAACACCGCGTCGCCGTCCCTGCTGGAAAAGGTGGCGGGCGTTTCCGCAACGGTATCCAAAAATATCGTCAAGTACCGCGAGGAAAACGGCGCGTTCAAAAGCCGCGCGGAGCTGAAGAAGGTGCCCAAGCTCGGCCCCAAGGCGTTTGAACAGTGCGCGGGCTTTCTGCGCGTCAGCGAAAGCGACAACGTGCTGGACAACACCGCCGTCCATCCGGAGAGCTACACGGCGGCAAAGGCGCTGCTTAAGCTCTGCGACTGCGATATGAAGGACATCCGCGCCGGGAAGCTCGACGGCCTGCGGGAAAAGGTGCAGTCCATTGGCGAGGATACCGCCGCGCAGGAACTGGGCGTCGGCGTGCCGACCTTGCAGGACATCGTGACGGAGCTTCTGCGTCCCGGACGCGACCCCCGCGACGAGCTGCCGCCCCCGCTGCTGCGCACGGATGTGCTGGGCATGGAGGACCTCAAGGCGGGCATGGAGCTGATGGGCACCGTGCGCAATGTGATCGACTTCGGTGCGTTTGTCGATATTGGCGTGCATCAGGACGGGCTGGTGCACATTTCCCAGGTGTGTAGCCGCTATATCAAGCATCCCAGCGAGGTGCTCAAGGTGGGCGACATTGTCAAGGTCTGGGTGCTGTCCGTGGACATGGCAAAAAAGCGCATTTCCCTGACGATGCTGCCGCCCAAAGAGGAATAAAAAATACGGGGTCCGCGTATGCTGCATTGACTCGGTGGCTGAAAAGAAAATACGCTTTGACAAAAGCGCGTCTTCTTATGAAAATGCGTGTGCCGTGCAGAAAAGGCGTAAAATCTGTAAAAATCTTCCTTGTTAAGAAAGATCAATAAAGCATTTATACAAGATTTATAAAAGTTAGTCTTAAAAAGTCGAAATTTTTACAATGAAATGGGATACTAGCATTTCCTTGTGAATAGATATGTGCTATAATGTGAACATTCTATTACAAAAGGAGTTGCTCACTATGGAATTTTTGCAGCCTTACATTAGCATGTGGACCAACTACGTAAACTTCAAGGATCGTGCAAGACGCAGAGACTTCTGGATGGCCTTTCTTGTAAACTTTATCGTGGTGTTTATTCTGGGCATCCTTGTTAACATTGCGTCCTTCTTTGGCATTATTTCTGGTATTTACAGCCTGGCGATTCTGGTCCCGATGCTTGGTCTGTGGGTCAGAAGACTGCACGACACCGGCAAAAGCGGCTGGTTCCTGCTTCTGGGCCTGATCCCGGCAGTTGGTGCGATCGTCCTGCTGGTCTTCGCCTGCATGGACAGCCAGCCCGGCGCCAACCAGTATGGCCCGAACCCGAAGGGTTTCTAATCCATAACCGGAGATAAAAAGCGCGGATCGCGCAATGCCTTTTTTAAAAAGTGATATAAAAACATCGCCCTTGACCGGCTGGTTCAGCCGTCAAGGGCGATGTTTTTATTTGTATCTTTTTTGAACCGTTTGTCGAGGCAGATGAGCAGACGCAGGAACGATAAACAAAAAACACCGCATAAACTTTCTAAATAGGGCAGATTATTTTCCAAATAAATTGCTGTGCGTTCCGGTGCGGGCTAAGGTTAAGACAAGAACGTCGTCTTCAATGTGGTAAATAAGCAGCCAATCAGGAAGAATATGACATTCCCGATGCCCGCGCCAATCGCCGCTCAAGGCATGATCCCTGTTTTGCTCCGGCAGAGGCATGCCGGCTGCAAGGCTTGCTACAATTTGTTCCAACAATTCAATTTTCAGTCCGCGCTTGATCGCCAGTTTGTAGTCCTTCTTAAACTGTGTGGTGGTTTTAACAATGTATTTTGTCATTCTTTCAAATCCGCGAAAAGCTGGTTTACGTCCGTGTAACCCTTTACTGTGGGGTCTTTCGCAATCCTTTCCGCCTCAAGCATTGCGGCAATGGTTTCCTTGTTTGGTTGATTTAACGTTACTTCAAACGGAAGGCCGCCTTCACGGAGAGATTGACGGACAAAAATATTGAATGCCGTTGAAAGGTTCATGCCAAGCTCGGCAAAAAGCGCGTCTGCCTGTGCCTTAAGCTCCGTGTCAATGCGAATGCTGATGTTTGTTGTGTTGCTGGCCATTAGATCGCCCCTTTCCAGTAGATACTTATATTATATGCAATTTGCACGAAGAATACAATACATTGCACGAAAAATATAATAATACAGTGTGAGGAGCAGTACAAAAAATTCATGTGGAGCTTTTCAAAAAAATAGAGAGACGAAAGCGAGTGAAGAATATTCACCCGCTTTCGTCTCTTCCGTTTGTTCAGACCCCAAAACATTCCATTCCCTTCCAACGAGGAAGTCGAGCGACACTTTATACAAATCGCTAAGCTCCAATAGGATATGCAAAGGTGGAACAACTTTTCCGCTTTCGTAATAAGCGTAAGTAGAACGGTCGATTTCTAAAAACTCCGCCAATTCTCGCTGATAGTACCGGCGTTGTAAGTTCCATATGTAACGAGTGTCTTTAACCTTTATAGTGATTTTATTTTATGATTAGTTGTACTTCAAGTTGAAGTGAATTTGTATGCTTCAACTTGAAGTGTGATAATTTTAATTACATGCAAATATGTGACACATGGTAAGGAATAACGAGGTGAGAATATTGTTGGACAAAAGTATATTGAAAGCGGTCGGTCAGAGGCTCAAAAAGTACCGTTTGCTGGCAGGGATGACTCAAAAGCAACTGTCAGAAATACTGGGCATTGGCGAGCAATATTATGGACAGGTTGAGCGTGGCGTTAAAAAGCTGAGCCTCGAAAAGCTAATGTTTTTTTGTACTTGCTTCCAGATTCCCCTCGACGATATTATCAGAATTGATGCGAAAGATGAAGACGACCCCATAAAGCTTGCCTGTATTTCAGAGATTTCTCAATTGCTGATTGATTGTTCGAGAGAACAGCTGGCCTTAATTAAGTCCTTTGTGCATAATATCGATTTGCTATAAAGGAGTAACTGAGATTTATGAGGAACGCGCCTACCGCCGCGGTATGCGGGACTGTGTGATCCTGTTAAAAGCGCTCCGCGTTCTGGCATAAACAAGCAGGGCCGCAGCAAACTTCTTTGTTTTGCCGCGGCCCTGTTTTATGTTTTGCGCTTATATATATTATGCGTCCACTTCCGGCTCCGTGGTGGAAACCAGGCGGGAGAGCGTTTCCGCCGTCATATCGGCCTGGAAGCGGTCGTTGACGGTCAGGTCGTAGGTCCGTGCGGTTTGGCTGTCGGCGGGGATGGATGAAAAATGAATGGTTTCTGCATACCCCTGGCTGAATTTCAGCTTGTCGATCAGCGTCTTGCAGCGCGCGGCGAAGGCCTCCGGAGTTTCGCTGCTGTCCAGCAGCTCGATGCTGGTGTACACGCTGTCCCCCGCGCGCAGATCCTGCGCGTTTTTGGGAATCTCCTTATCGACGCCGTACAGATTGACCCGTACATGAAGGGCGGAAATTTCCGGCGTGCCCTTCAGCGTGTCGTAATATTGGCTGCGGATTTCCTGCGAGATGGTTTCCTCCGCCATTCTCCGCTGCGGGCCGACTTCATAAAAGACGGGGATGGACGCGATGACCATGCTGCTTCCGAGCAGGAACAGCGTAAACAGGCAGCTGAGGAAATCGTATTTCAACTTATCCTTGCGGAACAGCACGTTGCTGAGAAGGATTTCGATGCCGAGGGAGACCAGCAGCAGCGGCGACCATTTTGCCGCGGTGAGCGGGATGTTGTAATTGCGGGTAAACAGGAACAGCAGGAGCAGCACGCCGAAGACGATCAGCGCCAATCCCATGGAAAAGCTGCCGACCCGGCGCACGCGCTGCGCGGGCTGGGGGCGCGCCGGCACGGGCTGCCGGACAGGCGCGGAATAGCGCGGCGGCTCCGTCTGGGTTTGCTCCGGCTCCGGGGAGTAGCAGACCTCCTGTTCCGGTTCCGGCTGTTTGCCAAAATCAAGTTCCGGGTATTCGTTATTCATCGCGGTTCCCTCCGTATTCAATGTAGTCGGTGTCGATCGGCTCCTTGTTCTTTTTGCCGCCGCCCACCAGGTAAACGCCCAGCAAAATGACGCAGGTGGCGACCAGAATCGTCGGCAGGTTGTCGATCAGACGGTAGAGCCAGGGCAGGGTGTCGTAGATCAGGGACATGTACGGCCCGATGCAGGTTTGGAACAGCATCCAGACGCCGAGGAAGATGCAGATGCCGCCGACCAGCAGGTGGCGCTTTTTTGCGACGCCCAGCCAGTCTTTTTTGAAGAAATCGTCCGCGCCGAACAGGAAGTGATCCTCCTGTGCCAGACGCTCCTCATACGGGAGGTGGCACAGATTTATTGCGTCAAAGAAGGAATAAAACCAGATGACAGGGATTAAAATCGTCAGGAAGGGCAGACTGAAAAAGCCTGCCACAGCGATAACGCCGCAGAACGCCAGCATCAGCGACGCGCCCTTTTTCATCATTCCGAGGTACATATGCCCGGCGCCCGGGAACATGGAAAAGAGGAAGGTCAAAACACTACTTTTTTTCATTGCCGGAAGCTCCTTTCAAATTCAGGTGGTCAAAAAATTGTTGAATGCCGTCCGATACCTGCCGCCCGATCTCGTTGGTCTTCTCCGAGAATTGTGTGGAAAAGCTTGTCAGGCCTTGGAAGGGGTCCGGCTTTGTTTCGTTTGTGCTGAGGTTGAAGACGCCGCCCAGCCAGAGCAGCATGGTCAGGCACGCCGCGACGCCCACCGCCACATAGCGGTTGAAGAACAGCTCCGCAGCCCTTTGCCGGAGGCGCCGCATCGTGAGAGGATGAAGCGTTTCCGGTGCGTCGAGCAGCGAGTCCCCGCACAGCAGGTCGGCGTACCGTTCCGTGCACGCGTCGCAGTAGGAGAGATGCTCCGCGATCTCCAGCCGGGTCAGCTCAGCCGGTTCCCCGTGCAGCAGTTCGTCAAAGGCAAAATCGGTCAGATGGCCGTCCGCGTCAAAATAGGGTTTCATTGGCTCAGCTCCTTTCCCAGTTGTTCTCGCAGTATGGCTTTTGCGCGGTATAATTGTGTTTGTACGGTTTTTTTAGGGCGCTTGAGCGCTTCCGCGATTTCCTCCACGCTTTTTTCTTCCAGAAAATAGAGGACGGATACCTTTTGATAGGGTTCCTGCAGGTTCCGCACGATGCGGTGGGCGCGGGTTTCGCTCTCGCCCTCGATGTAGAGGTCCTCCGGGCTGGCGTGGGAGGGGATGGCGTCCAGCGTTTCTTCGCCGGGAATCGCCACACGCCGCGCGTAGGCGCTTTTTAAATAATCCTTGGCTTTGTTGGAAGCGATGCGGCAAAGCCACGGCTTGTATTGTTCAGGAGGACAGCTGTCGATGCTGCGGTACGCGGAGAGGAACGTATCCTGCGAAAGATTTTGCGCCTCCTGATAGTCCCGCACCATCTGAAAGCAGATGGTAAACACGAGCTTTTCATATTGCTTTACCAGCTGTGAAAAATGTTCATTTGTCATAATTGCCCGTGTTCACCCCCTCCTGTGTTCCCGGCCGTTCAATCAATAAAACGACGCAGGGCGCGGTTTGACTTCAACTTTTTCAAAAAATTTTTATGTACCAAAAAAAGGAGGCCGCGCGGGCCTCCTTCTGAATATGAAATTAAAATTTGCGGGTAAACATGTGGTCGTGCTCCAGCAGCCGTTCCACGGTGGAGAAGCCCAGCCGGTGCAGCAGATCGATCACATACGGGTTGTCGATCGGCGTGGACGCGGCGGCCTCTTCGCCGTATTGGTTGACGTTTTCCCGGGCAGCGTCCCTGTCGATCAGCACGCGCGGCCCGCCGACACAGCCGCCGACGCAGCCCATGCCCTCCAGAAAGTTGGCGTCGATCTTGCCCTCCTGCAAATCGTTCAGGAGCTGCTTGCAGGCGGGAACGCCGTTGGCCTGTACCGCGTGCACCTTGATTTTGCGGTCCGGATTCAGGCGCTGCACGCAGTCCTTGACGGCGCGGCTGACGCCGCCGCTGCGCGCGTAGATGCGCCCTCCCGTGGAGGAGTGGTCGCGGTTGTCCTCCGCCATTTTCTCTGGGTGGATGTCCGCGAATGCAAAGATGTCCTGCACCTCTTTAAACGTCAGTACATAGTCCACCGCGTCGGCGACGTCGGGTTCCCTGGCCTCCGCCTTTTTGGCGAGGCACGGCCCGATGAAGACGACCTTGGCGCCGGGCTTTAATTTTTTAATCACGCGTCCGCACGCGACCATCGGGGAGACGGCGGCGGGGACGTGCGGCATCAGCTGCTTGTAGACGCGGCGCAGCATGGCGATCCACATGGGGCAGCAGCAGCTTGTCAATTGATAGTCCTGATCGGTGTGGATGTTCTGGTCAAATTCCAGCGCTTCCTTCAGCGTCAGGATGTCGGCGAACAGCGCGACTTCCACCATGCCGGCGAAGCCCAGCGCCTTAAACGCGGTGCGCAGCTTGCCGGGGGTGACCTCCTCCGTAAACTGGCTGATGATGGCGGGCGCGACGATGGCGTAGACCGGCGCGTCCTCGTTGTGGAGCAGGCTGAGCGCGGGCAGGATGTCTTTGCTTTCCACCAGGTTTTTCGCCTTGCAGCGTTCCACACACGCGCCGCAGCCGACGCACAGCTTGTTGTTGACGGTGACGTTGCCCTTTTCATCGGTGTGGAGCGCGTCAAACAGGCATTTTCCCGCGCAGTTGGCGGCTTCTTCCTGTGAGCAGTCGCAGTCGCCGATCTTCCAGACGGCGGGGTATTGGTCGGGATGCAGCAGGCATTCCAGTTGGCTTTTGTCAAAGTCCTCCCGCCGGAGCTGTTCCAGCTCTTCTTCGGTTTTGTCCGCCAAAGACGCGCGGACCAGTCGGTCATATAGTTCGTTAAAGGACGGCATACGTTCAGATCCTCTCTTCCTGGATTGGTTTCCTTTCATAATATTACCACTTTTTCCTCCCTCATACCAGACCTGCGGTCGGCACGGCGCGGGCGGACGTGGAGCAAAATAAAATACCACGGATACCCGCGACGGAAAGAACAATCTCCCGTGTGGCATCTGCACCGATAATTTGCTAAAAATTTAAAGAAGAAAATTCAGCCAAAGCTCCGCCGGCAATGAAAACCACACTGCTGGCCCTGAGCAACTTAGGTATACGGGGGATACCGGGGGTGAAGGGGGGCGCGAGTCGTACCCATCCGGAGCCCATCTCTCACGCCCCCCTTCGCGTGCTTTTGCTTACTTTTGTGGCAAGACGAAAAGTAAGTGCCGCCCGGCATGAGGGCAACCTGCGGTTTTTTCCCGCTTTATCAAAAGCGAGTAAGCAACAAAGATTGTGCGTGCAGTCAATTTGCTTGCTTTATGTAAAGTCCTATAAGGATATTTAGGATTTTTAATATAATATTGTTAATGCAACAATCTAAGAATAAGATGTTATTGAAGTAAAGTTAAAGATTTTAAAAAAACATTGCTTGTGCAACAATTTTTTTGCTTATTAAAATCAAGGAATTCTATTGCTTTTGCAATGTTAAATTTGTTTTACTTTATTAAAGTAAAAAGTCTTTGCTGTCGCTTTTCAAAGCGACGAAACCCCCCGGCGAAAGCCGGGGAACCAAAGAAAAGCCCCAGAGGCAGCTTCCTGCCTCATAAACAACAATATCACTCGTTTCCACTCGCTCTTCTCAGGAAGAGAGTTCCGTTCTCTGCGGAGAACGGCCAAAGGCCCTGCCTTTGGAAACCGCCGCTTTTCAGAAAAGCGGGAAAACGCGTTAGATGCCAGCAACCCTGTTGTTGCTCTTTTTCCCGAAAAAAGGTATAATAACAATGAAAAGAAATGCCTTACGGCTGGAAAATAACGAAAAAGAGGTTGAACGAATGAAGCTGGGAATCGTAGGCCTGCCGAACGTCGGCAAGAGCACCCTGTTTAACGCCATTACCAACGCGGGCGCACAGTCCGCAAACTATCCGTTTTGCACCATTGAGCCGAACGTCGGCGTCGTCGCAGTGCCGGACAAGCGTCTGGACGCGCTGGCGGAAATGTATCATCCGGAAAAATATACGCCTGCAACCATCGAGTTTGTGGACATCGCCGGTCTGGTGCGCGGTGCCAGCAAGGGCGAGGGATTGGGCAATAAGTTCCTTGCCAATATCCGCGAGGTGGATGCGATCGTCCATGTGGTGCGCTGTTTTGTCAACGATGACATCGTTCATGTGGAAGGCAGCATCGATCCCAGGCGCGACATTGAAACCATCAATCTGGAGCTGATCCTCTCTGACATCGAGGTGCTGGACCGCCGGATCGATAAAACCCAGAAGATGCTCAAAGCCGATAAGAAGTATCAGGAAGAGTTGGACTTTTTCCACCGCGTTAAGGAGACGCTGAACGCGGGCAAGTCCGCGCGCAGCGTGGAGTGTACGCCGGAAGAGGCCGAGCTCCTTTCCACCGTGTCCCTGCTGACGAATAAGCCCGTGATCTACGCCGCCAACGTGAGCGAAGACGATTTCAAGGGCGGCATTGAAAACAACCCCTATTTCAAGCAGGTGAAAGAGATTGCGGACAGCGAGCACGCGGGTGTCCTGCCCATCAGCGCGGAGATCGAAGCGGAAATCTCCGGCATGGAGCTGGAAGAAAAGCAGATGTTCCTGGCGGACATGGGCCTTGCGGAGTCCGGCCTGGACCGCTTGATCAACGAGTGCTATTCCCTGCTGGGCCTGATCTCCTACCTGACGGCCGGCCAGCCGGAGGTGCGCGCGTGGACCATCACCAGGGGGACCAAAGCGCCGCAGGCGGCGGGCAAGATTCACACCGATTTTGAGCGCGGTTTCATCCGTGCGGAGGTTATCGCGTTTGACGACCTGATGGCCTGCGGCACCATGACCGCGGCAAAGGAAAAAGGCCTTGTCCGTTCGGAGGGCAAGGAGTATGTGATGAAGGACGGGGACATTGTCCTGTTCCGTTTCAACGTATAAGAGGAGGGGACCCCAATGGTGCAGATTCGATTGGCGAGGCCGGAAGACGCCGCCGCACTGGTGGGTATCTACGAGCCTTATGTGAAAGACACTTCGATTACCTTTGAATACGATGTGCCCAGCGTGGAGGAATTCGCCGCGCGCATTCGGAAAATCTCGCAGGGGTTTCCCTATATGGTCTGTGAAATCAACGGGGAAATCGCGGGCTACGCCTACGCCGCCGCCTTCCGGGAGCGCAAGGCCTTCCAGTGGGACGCGGAGCTGAGCGTCTATATTTCCGCGCGGTTCCACCGGCGCGGTATCGCAAAGGTGCTGTATGAATGCGTCTTCCAGTTCCTGCGGGAAATGGAATATTTGTCCTTGTATGCATTGGTGACGATTCCAAACCGGGACAGCATCCCGTTCCATGAGCGGCTGGGATTTCACCAGATTGCAAAGTATCCGCGCACGGGCTATAAGCTCGGCACGTGGCACGACATGCTGGTGCTGGAAAAGCGGCTCGCGCCCAAACCGGACAAGCCGGAGCCGCCGCGCGGGTTTTCCACACTGCCGCAGGAGTTTGTGGAAAACGTTCTGCGCGACGCGGAGGACAAACTCGAACAATATTGGAATAACCGATAAAAAATGCGTCTTCACAGAATGTTGTGAGGACGCATTTTAATTTTCTTCTTTGCCGTCAAGCAAATACTCGTATTTAACATGAAAATAACTGGCCAGCATTTTCAGCTCAATGTCGGAGACAAAACGATCACCGTTTTCAATTCGTTTTATAACGCCGCGTTCACTGTCAAACCCTAGTAGCTGTAAATCCTCCATTAATTTTTCTTGTGAAAGCTTTGCTTGTTTTCTTAAGAGGCGGATGCGCGGGCCTATTATATTTTTGCTTCCATCTGGTGCTAAAAGCTTAGGCATGTCAATCCTCCTCACAATTTTTGGTCAAAAGTAGACCTGTATTGATTCTAAAGGATTTTCGTGCTATAATTTGGTCAATAATTGACCAAGAGGAGGCTTGACATGACAAAATTTTTTTCTTGTTCTATCACAGGGCCCAGGCCAATCCGTTTTACCTTTGGATATGATGAGTGGGACCCAGACTGCATAGCATTAAAAGCTGCGATTGAAACCCAGATAAAGCTGTTATATGATTACGGAGCAAGATGCTTTTATTCATCGATGACATTGGGCGTGGATATGTGGAGTGCAGAAGAAATTATAAAGCTGAAGACGACATATCAAGATATAAAGTTAATCTGTATTGATCCCTTTAGGGAAAGGGAAAGATTTTGGACCTTTGAAGATCAAAAAAGATACCATATTATTATTAAAAATTGTGATGGACGAGTCTGTCTGAGCAACTTTTCTGTTCATGACAAATATCAGGAGCGCAATCTATATATGGTTGAAAAATCAGATGCTTTATTTGCTGTTTATGATTGGGAGCATCCAAATATAAAAAGTGGAACAGGAAGAACAATCCGACAAGCGCAGGAATACAAAAAGAAAATTTATATGTTGAATCCTGTTACCTTTGAAACGATGGTGTCAGAACAGAAAAAGGAAAGATGGATAGGATAATAAAAAAACATGTCATGAAATGCTTTTGCATTCCATGACATGTTTTTTGCAAATTAACTTTCCCCTGCCAGTTCCGCCATCAATTCCTTAACGGGCATGATGCGGTTTACCCGCCAGGCGTTCGCGCCGCAGAACACCAGCCCGTTCTCCACGTCGCCGCGGACGGCCCGCACCAGCGCGCCCGTGATGCAGTAGGGAATGGCGGACGGGTCGCAGTGCTCCAGACAGTGGTAGCATTTCTGAATCCGCTCCTTGCTCTTTTCCCGCTCCCGGATAAACGCGTTGCGGATTGCGCGGCCGGGCATCCCGACCGGGCTTTTGACGATGGCAATATCCTCTTTTTTCGCGTTGACATAGGCTTCCTTAAAGCGAATATCCGCGTCGCATTCCTCTGTGGCGACAAAACGGGTGGACATCTGCACGCCGTCCGCCCCCAATGCAAGATAGTGGTCGATGTCGGCGCGGTCGTAAACGCCGCCCGCCACAACGACGGGAATCCTTTTGCCGAAAGGCTCTTCAAAGCCGCGCACATATTCGATGATGGAGGAAACCTCGCGGTCGTAGTCGGAAAAGTCGTCCTTGTCAACTTCTTCCACCGCAAAACCCAGATGCCCGCCCGCCATGGGGCCTTCGATTACCACCATATCGGATACGGTTTTATACCGGCGGGACCAGAGCTTGAACAGCACCTTGACCGCCTTCAGGGAAGAGACGATGGGGGCAAATTTGATCTTGCTTCCCTCCACCAGCTCCGGCAGGGAGGTCGGCAGGCCCGCGCCGGAGATAATCAGGTCCGCGCCGCTTTTGATGCAGCACTGGACGTATTCTTTGTAGTTGCGCAGCGCGCACATGATATTGACGCCGATCAATCCGTTGCCGTCCGCCGTTTCCTTCGCGCGCTTGATCTCGCGTTCCAAAGCGCGGAGGTTGGCTTCCGTGGTGTTTTCCGAAAAGTCCGGCTCGTCAAAGCCGGGCTGTGCGGCGGAGAGCACGCCCACGCCGCCCTCTTTGGCGACTGCGCCCGCCAGCCCGGAAAGGCTGACGCCGATGCCCATGCCGCCCTGTATGATCGGCAGACGAGCGGTCAATTCGCCGATTTGCAATGGTTTTAATTTCATATAGAATCCTCCATACGGGTGCGTTTCCCGCTTCTAAACTACTTAAAATTTTTTATGTAATTGTTATTATAGCATACCCGTATCGATTATGGAATGCATTTAACCAGCTATAGTCGATTTGCACATAGCCGGTATGCTTCAATGTTCGCTCAGGCGTCAAAATCTCTGATTTTGGTCACGCCGTGCGGTTATTATTCCATGAAGAGGCGCAGCCTCCATCACAACGGAACAATGTTCGCTCAGGCGTCAAAATCTCTGATTTTGGTCACGCCGTGCGGTTATTATATCGCATTTTCGAGGATTCGTAAAGCGAAAAGAGACGCCCGTTTTCCACATTCTGCGCGCGTCCTGTGGAAAATTCAGCGGCGGCAAAGAAACACGCGTTACAGACTCTGGCGCCTGGCCTGCATCTTGGTGGAAATCGCCGCCAGCTCCCTTGCCGCCGCGCCGGGCGTATCGCTGTACATAATGGCGGAGACAACGCAAAAACCGCTGACGGGGATACCGTCCAGCACATGGACGTTTTCACGGTTCAGCCCGCCGATCGCGGCGACCGGGATTTTCACGGCCTCGCAGATGGCGCGCAGGGTGTCCGTGCTGGTCTGCCGGGTGATTACCTTTGTTTTGGTGGGAAAAATGGCGCCGGTGCCCAGGTAATCCGCGCCCTGGCGTTCCGCCTCCAGCGCCTGCTCCACCGTCTTGGCGCTCGCGCCGATGATTTTATCTGGTCCCATCAGCCGGCGCGCCACAGAGACGGGCAGGTCGCTCTGCCCCAGATGCACGCCGTCCGCGTCTGCCGCCAGTGCAATATCGACGCGGTCGTCAATGATCAGCGGAACGTGATATTGGTGCGCCAGCTTTTTGACAGCAAGAGCGCGTTCATAGTACGCCCGCCCGGTCAGCTCCTTTTCCCGAAGCTGTAACAGAGTAACTCCGTTTTGCAGAGCTTCTTCTATAATCTTGAGAAAGCGTTCCTCCGGGAACGGGTCGCTGTTGGTCACCAGATACAGGCTGCAATCGATTGCGTTCATGGGTAAATCCTTCTTTCTATCACTGGATATGCGGCGGATCAAAACGACAAAAGGGGACACGCCAAAAGCATGTCCCCGAAAAATCGTGTGGTTCCCTACGTTGGCATTATCCAAATCAGGTTTTGGGTCAAAGCTCCGTTCCGCTTACTCTCAGCCCGCCGGTGCGAGCCCCCCGTTGATGTATCTTTATCGTATCACAGGCATTTCCATTTGTCAAACGGATATCAATAGCCCCAGTTGACGACCTCCCAATCCGCATCCCGGCTGGTTCTCGCAATGGAGATTGTGCGCGGGGGACTGCCCTCCCGCTGGTCCTTGACGGTGAGGACCTCATAGATAATGAGATTGCCCGCCGCGTACTCGCTTTCAATGCCTCTGTTGTGGTATTGGGGCGAATCGTCGGGTACGGCGTTGAGGGCGGCGACCCCTTCAAAGGGTTCTTTGGAAAAATGCGCCTTGGCGATCGCCTCGGTTTCCTTCCGTTCGCCGTCAGTCAGACTGTTTTGGTAGCCCGGCGGCGCAAACGCCTGCGTGCCGCCGCCGGTGCCGGCGCTGACAATCTCAAAGCCGCCATTTTCCAGAGCCTTCACGCAAAGCTCGCGGAACAGGCCGCTGAATTTGCCCTTGCCCGATATGCCGTCTCCCGCCGCAAGGTATTCCTCAGAAGAGGTTTCGATGTCGTAGGTCATCTGCACCACATAATGATACGGCATTTCTTCCCGGGTCGTCCCGGCCTTTGGTTCCCCGGCGATCACCGTAACGTCGGTAATTTGAAAGGCTGCGATGCGGCGGTCCGCGGGAACATCTTCTCCCACAAAGGAATTCAGGAACACGGTGGCGGCGGTGTTGCCGATGACGTCCAGCGGTTCGTCGGGCTTCACATAGAAGGTGATAGCTTCATGAGGCGTTTCCTTCGGGTGCTTGATCTGATCTTCCGTGTGATTGCCCACTTTGACCGGGATTTCCTGTAACAGCGCTTCCAGTTTTTCCGGGGTTTCCGTGCGCCCAAAGAGATTTTCTTCCTCCATCAGGGCCTCCGCCCATGCGCGGGAGAAGCTTTCTGAATAGGGATCTTTTCCGTCGTCCCAAGTAAAGGTAATGGTGTCAGCGTTTTCAATGAGAGAAAACAGGAGGACGGCATTTTGCTGAAAAGGGTTCTGATTGAAAGCGCCGGAGTAAAAATTTCGGGTTTCCGTATCGGTCTTGAAGCGAATCGTGATGCCGTAGGGCGTCTCCGCCGTTTGCAGTTCGACGCCGTCGTATTGCAGGTTTTCCGGGAAATCCAACGCGGAAACCAGATTCCCCACGGCGGCGTTGTCGCCGGTATACGGGGTGCGGTATTGCAGGAGGGGCTGCGGCCCGGGCGCTTCCGCCGTGTTTTTGATTGGATTGGCCAAAAGCCCGGCGCTCACGCAGACGACGGCAACCGCTGCAATGGCAACGAGCCAAAAGGCCGGCTTTTTGTAATGGAGGACATTCCGGATGCGGCCTTTTGTGTCGCCCTCGCCAAAGGCGAGGGGCGTGCCGCCCGGCAGCCGTTTCCCAGCCGCAAGGGTGAGCAGGGAGGAGGAATAGTCCTTTTTGACATTGCTTCCCAATCGTTTGATTACCGCTTCGTCGCAGGACATTTCCATGTCCTTGCCGCTCAAAGCGAACGCCAGCCAGACAAGCGGATTAAACCAGTGCAGGCACAGTGAGAAGAAGCTGACCAGCTTTACAAGATAGTCCAAACGCTGGATATGGGTCTGTTCGTGCAGCAAAATGAAGGATTGCTCCGCGTCGGAAAGGTGCGCGGGCAAATAGATTTTGGGACGAAAAAAGCCGATGACAAAGGCGGTTTCCAATGATTCGGAAAAATAAATATTGTCTCTGTAAGGAACCGCGTCCCGCAGGCGGCCGCGCAGCCTGACCAGCGAGACGGCGCTGGCGGCAAGGAGGGCGAAAACACCTGCTAGCCAGATCACAGCCGCGATCGCGTTCCAGTCCGGTGAAAGGGTTTGCCCCGTGGGGGCTGCGGGAACGATGGGCGTGACGGCGGGAGCGGCTGCGCCGCTGTTCGGCGTCGTTGGGGCGTAGAAAACCTCCTGCAGAACAGGCGGCTCGTTCGCCGGCAGAAGGCTCCAAACGCTTTCAAAGGAAAACGGGCAAAGCAGCCGGAATAAAACCACGCTCCACAGCGCATAGGAGAAAATCTTGGGCGCTTTTTTCAAAAGCAGCCGTGCAAGCAGAACGAACAAAATGGCATAGCTTGCAGTGAGACTCATGCGGAGTACGGATAAAAACAAGGATTCCAGCATTACGATCCCTCCCTGTGTTCATCGATCAGCTTTTGCAGCTCGGCAACGTCGCTGTCGCTGAGTTTATTTTTTCGGGTAAAGGCGGTCAGGAACTTCGGCAGGGAGCCGCCGAAGCTTTCGCGCAGGAACTCTTTTCCCTGTGCCGCGGCGAAATCCTCTTTGCTCATCAATGCCACGACGGTGCCGCCGCGGTTTTCAAAAATCCCCTTGTCGCAGAGCCCTTTCAGCATGGTATAGGTGGTGGTCCGTTTCCACCCCAACGCCTCGGCGCACAGCTCCGCCAGCATCCGGGAGGAAACCGGCGCGTTGTCCCAGATGATGTCTGCAAACTGCTGTTGTTTTTCACCCAATTGGTAGGTATGCATGAAAAGCCCTCCTGTCGTATCGCATTAGACTGCCTTGTATCTTTAGTCTAATGCAATTAGACAGAAATGTCAAGAGGGTTTGTGAAAATGTGAGGAGACGTTCGCCAAAGCTTGTGTGGACGATCATACAAGTGGTCCATTTTTGTCCTCTTGCAGCCTGTCACCAACGATCGTTGGTATTATCTCTATTGCAAAATCGTATACTTTGGTATAGATCAGAACAATTGTAGGTGCTGAAACATGAAAGAAATATTGGCAGAGCGGCTGAAACAATGCAGAAAAGAGAAGGGGCTTACGCAGGGCGAAGTCGCGATCTACTGCGATATTACCGAAAAGACCTATCAGAACTATGAACTGATAACGCGGGAGCCGAAATTGGAAATCCTGCTCAAAATTGCGGAGTTATTCAATGTGTCGCTGGATTATCTGGTGGGAAGAACCGATGAGAAACAGGTAAATCAATAGCAGGAAGTTGGCGGCTTGATAATTGTAGGTGTTTAGCTGTAATTTATTTGAGGAAATGAAAATGTTTAAGAAAAAACCGGTTATTATCATGGTGGCAATCTTGATTCTTATCAGCATAGGATGTGTTTTGCCGAACATCTCGATTCCCATGCGTTTATCCGCTTCTTCCAAAAACGCTAAAGTTTCTTATATCCCTTTTTACTTTTCATTATTAGAGTCATCCGCCCTGTTTCCATACTACACGCCCGAAGAGTTCATCAACAATCATTCGGCGGATATGTTTATGGGTGAGGTATCGGACATTAAAAACATAAGAATATCCATCGGTTCCTATACCTATGACAAATCCATTGCAAAGGTAAAGGTTACTAAGGTATTGTCAGGAACAGCAACCGTTGGTTCAACGGTATCTCTTCTCATGCCTGTTCCCATTAACACCATTGTCCATTATGAGGATTCAGAAGTCATTTCCTGCATTAGAAGCGGAATGACGGGGATTTTCCTGCCCAAAAAATACGATGCGTCGTCCTATTGGAGGATCGACGACGCAGAATTGTATTTCCCGGACATTGCGGATTATGGATTGACGGATGGACGGAGAGATGTTTTTCTCTATGATGACGGCAAATTGATTTTTGACGACTACACGTATTCCTATCAGTTAAAATCTTTACAGGATGTAGAAGATCTAATACAGGATATTACGTCAAAGCCATAGCGGTACAGCTTATTTTGTGAGTGGAAAAAGATGGGCGAATCTGTTTCTATGTAGAAAAGGTGGACAGCCTTGGCTGTTCACCTTTTTGCGCTTATCAATATTGATAAAACCGGTCGGGAAAACTATGCGTCTTCCTCCTCCGGTTCCTTTTTCTTAGGGGAGAAGAACAGTTCCCGGATGCCCAAAATCAGCACGAACACGGCAAAGCCCTTGCTGATCCAGAACGGCTGGATCGTGTTGGCCAGCCAAACGCCCAGGAAAGCGCCCAGCACGCCGAACGGCGCGCATTTCAGCGCAAACTTGTAGTCGATCAGCTTGTTTTTGATGTGGATCGCGATGGACACCGCCGCCAGCGGCAAAAAGAAAATGAGATTGATCCCGCCCGCCTGCATCTGTTCCATGTTGAGGAACAGCGTCAAATACAAAACAAGAATGCCGCCCCCGCCCAGGCCAAGCGCGCTGACAAAGCCCGCCACCAGACTGGCAATTCCCGCCACCAGCCACGTGCTCATCGGAACAGCAGCCGGACGGCGGCGTAGATCATAAACGCGCCGAACGCCTTTCTGAGAAGCTTATCGGGAATCTTTTGCATCAGCATCGCGCCGAGGATCGCACCGATGAAGCCGCCGGGCAGGTAGGGCAGCGCGTCGGTGAACTGGATGGTGCCGTTCATCAAATACAGAACGGCGCTGACAATGGAGATGGGGAGGATGACCGCGAGGGAGGTCGCATGCGCTTTTTTCAGCGGGATGCCGGACCATTTCAGGAGAGGAACCGCCGCGATTCCGCCGCCCGCGCCGAACAGCCCGTTCAGCACGCCGCACACCGCGCCGATAATCATGGAAGCAAACCGTTTTAGTCCGCCGCTTTTTTCCACGCGCATTCCCTCCCGCCGCTTGATTCTGAATACTAGCATTTGAAAAAGCGGCGGCTTTATACGGAAAACAGGTAAAAGAAAGAATAAAAAATACAATTTGTATAAAATATGATTTAATATACAGGTGCAATCTTTTTCTTGCCCAGAAAAGCGCGTTGTGCTATGATGGGTCTATCGTATTTTTAAAAGAGCGGAGGAGATCGAATGTTTCAGGAAGACTACGTTTTGCGGCAGATCGAAATGATTGTGATGATCCTGGCGCGGCTGCTGTACGGAAAAAATGTTGCCGAATATACCATTCAGGACGAGACGGCCTGGACGGCTTCGGACGAGCTGTACATGCGGCTGTATCAGATGCTGGAAGAGGGGAAAATCAACGAGGCGGAAAACCTGTTGTATGAGGAAATGGATACCGGCAATATGCAGGATTTAAAGGTTGCTTTGGGGTTTTACAGCAAGCTGAAGGGCTACGACGATGCGTTTTTGGAAGCGCACGACTATTCGCGCGAGGAAATCAAGGACGGCTTGGAAAACATCGCGGAGCAGTTCGGCATTAATCTGGAATAAGACAAAAAAGACGTACCGGATCCTTCGGTACGTCTTTTTTAATATTACAAATTGTATAAATAAAGAAGAAATTTACAAACGGGAAATAGAATTATTCGTTTTGCGGTGTAATGGACGGTTCCTGTCCGGGGGATGATGCCGCGTCCGTCTTGACCCGCAGAGCGCGCGACGCGTTCAGGATTGCAATTACGGATACGCCTACGTCCGCAAAGACCGCTTCCCACATATTTGCCAGTCCGAAAGCGCCCATCGCCAGAAACAGCAGTTTAATGCCAAGCGCAAAGACGATATTCTGCCTGACAATACGCAGCGTTTTTTTGGAAATCTGCATGGCCGCGGCGAGCTTTGACGGCTTGTCGTCCATCAGGACCACGTCGGCCGCTTCGATCGCGGCGTCGGAACCGAGGCCGCCCATCGCAATACCGATGTCCGCGCGGGACAGCACGGGCGCGTCGTTGATGCCGTCGCCCACAAAGGCCAGCTTGCCCTTGCCGGTTTTCTGTTTCAGCAGGTCTTCCACCCGGTCCACCTTATCTCCGGGGAGCAGTTCGGTGTGGACCTCATCCAGGCCGAGCGTCCGCGCCACATTTTCGCCCACCGCTTTGCTGTCTCCGGTGAGCATCACCGTTTTACGGATGCCCTGCCGCTTCAGGCTGGCAATGGCGGATGCCGAATCCTCTTTTACTTCGTCCGAGATCACGATATGTCCGGCGTAGAGGCCGTCCACCGCCACATGTACCACGGTGCCGGTTCTATGGCATTCGTGCCAGTCCGCGCCAATCTGCCGCATCAGCTTGCCGTTGCCCGCGCAGACGGTTTTGCCGTCCACCCTGGCGCGCACGCCGTGGCCGGAGATTTCCTCCACGTCCGCAACGCGTGCGGCGTCGAGCGGTTTCTGGCAGGCTTCCTTCAAAGAACGGGAAATCGGGTGGTCGGAATAGCTTTCCGCCAGCGCGGCCAGCTCCAGAAGCTGCTCCTTGCTGATCTGATCGGGATGGATTGCCGTTACAGTGAAAGTTCCCTTGGTCAGGGTGCCGGTTTTGTCAAAAACCACGATTTCCGTTTCCGCAAGGGCCTCCAGATAGTTGGCGCCCTTCACCAGAATGCCGTGTTTGGACGCGCCGCCGATGCCGCCGAAAAAGCTGAGCGGAATGGAGATCACCAGTGCGCATGGGCAGGAAATGACGAGAAAGATTAACGCGCGTTCCACCCAGTCGCCCCAGCCGCCGCCTAAAATCAGCGGGGGAAGAATCGCCAGCAGCAATGCGCCGATGACGACTGCCGGCGTATAGTAGCGGGCAAAACGGGTGATGAAGTTTTCCGCGCGCGCTTTCTTTGTGCTGGAATTTTCCACCAGATCCAAAATCTTTGCCACGGTGGATTCTCCGAATTCCCTGGTGACCTGTACCTTCAGCAGGCCGCTCTGGTTAATGCAGCCGCTGATGACCGCGTCGCCGGGAACAACGTCGCGGGGCAGGGATTCGCCGGTCAGCGCAGAGGTGTTGATAGAAGAAGAGCCCTCCAGCACCGTACCGTCCAACGGGATTTTTTCCCCGGCCTTAATGACAATGGTGTCGCCTACCTCCACATCTTCGGGGTCCACCTGCTCCAACCGGCCGTTCCGCTCCACGTTGGCATAGTCGGGGCGGATATCCATCAGGGCGGAGATGGACTGGCGGGAACGCCCCACCGCGTAGCTTTGGAACAATTCGCCCACCTGATAGAACAGCATAACCGCCACGCCCTCCGGGTAATCCCCCAGACAGAACGCGCCGACAGTGGCAATTGCCATCAAAAAGTTTTCATCGAACACCTGCCCGTGGGCGATGTTGCGCACGGCGCGCCATAGGACGTCCCAGCCGATCATGGCGTAGGGAATCAGGAACAGCAGCAGCCGGGCGATTCCCGCAGAGGGGATGAGGTAAGCGGCGGCCAGAAGGACGGCGCTTGCGATAATACGAATGAGGGTGTTCTTTTGCTTTTTGCTCATGGAAATCCCTCCTGTTAAAATGTTGTGGATTACAGCTGGATTACACAGTCCGGTTCAATGCGCTTGCAGACGCGGACCACTTCCTGCATAATGGCGTCAAAACGGGCGTCGTCCGCCTCCAATGTCATCTTCTGAGTCATAAAGCTGACGGCGGCGTCCTGCACACCGTCGATTTTTTTAATAGCGTCTTCCATTTTAGCGGCGCAGTTCGCGCAGTCCAGATCGATCAGCTTAAAACGTTTTTTCATAGTCAGGTTCCTCCTCGATAATTTGATTTATTCTGCGACGTGTTCCATCCCCTGGTCGATGATCGTGCGCACATGGCCGTCCGCCAGGGAGTAAAAAACCGTTTTGCCTTCGCGGCGGTATTTGACCAGCTTGCTCTGCTTGAGGGAACGAAGCTGATGCGAGATGGCGGACTGCGTCATGTTCAGCAGCTGTGCGATGTCGCATACGCACATTTCGGATTCAAACAGGACGTACAGAATCTTGATGCGGGTGGAGTCGCCAAAAATCTTGAACAGCTCCGCCAGGTCGTACAGGATTTCTTCGTCGGGCATATCGCGGTTGACTTTCCGGACGATGTCCTCGTGCGCGTGAATAAATTCGCAGCGTTCCACGCCGGTGGGGTCTGTCATATTCTCACATTCTTTCATATGAATTATTGTTCATATGTTTATTATATGCGGTTTTTGAGAAAAGTCAACAGGTTTTAGAATAGAAATTTATTTGATAAAAAATAAGACAGCCCGCAAAGAATGTTCTTTGCGGGCTGTCTGTATCTATAATAATGGTCAACTCAGTAAAATGGACTTTGCGGTAATCACGCCGTTCTCATCCCGGCTGAACTGGACGGCGATGCGTTTGCCGTCGTTTTCAAATTCGTGCGGAAATTCCGACGGGCCGATCTGCCCTTCCGCGAAGAGCATGGAGGGGTCGATGGCGACTTCCGCCCCGTCAAAGCTGTAATGCGCCATGCCGAGCTCGTCGTAGGTGACTTCCTTTTCAGAGCCGGGGATGACCGTGCCGTTGGCAAGCTCCGCGGCCCAGTCGGTTTCCGGTTCACTGTCCGGTTCGTCCGGTTCCTCCGGCGGGTTCAGGAGGGACTCCAGATAGGCGTCCGCCTTTTCGTGATCGGCTTTGGACGCGTCCAGAGGAAGGTCGAACAGCGCGCACGCGCCATTGTAGGAGGGATTGGCGCGCACTTCGCCGCTCGATTCGTCGTAATCAAAGGCGTTGGTGTCATAGAAGCTGCTGGTGCTGACGCAGAGATACAGGCCCCGGTCCGCAAACATCTCGATGCCGTCGCACTCGATCAGGCGGTATAATACGCCGTCGCTGACGATTTCCGAATAGCCGCCGTTCATGGAGGCGATATTGACCTGCCACGGCATCTGGCCTTTAATCAGGGGAGAGACGAAGAACGGCGGGTCGCCGTAGGCTTCATCCTGCGGGCCGGGCATGGCGGAGCCGTCCTGTTTGGCGATGGAAAGCACCGCGTATGTGCGGTCCGACTGTACGTTTTCGGAGGAGCCAGCGAAGCCGCTCATCCCTTCTCCGGTAACAATGCCGTGCAGGGTAAAATGGTATGCGCCGGAATCGACGCTTTTGTTGATGGCAACGGCGTCTTCGCTTTCAAACGCCGCCGCCAGGGCGGCGTTCCCGGTCGCCTTTTCGGCGGCGTCCCTTGCGGACAGCAGCCGCCACGAGGCGAACGCCGTCAGGGACAGTGCGAGGATGAGCGCCGCCGCCAGCGCGACGGACAGGAATCGTTTATGATTGGATGTTGACATCGTTTTTCTCTCCTTTATCCGGTCAATGGTCGTTTGATTCAGGGCTTTGGAAGGGACCTGAGCCGGGGAAAGGGCCTGCCGCAGCAGACGGTCCAAGTCATGCTCGTTCATATTGTCTGGCCTCCAAATCTTGTTTTATCGCTTTGCGTGCGTGATGCAGCCTGCTTTTGACCGTCCCCTGGGGGATTTTCAGCGCGGCAGCGATCTGCTCCACAGACAGGTCCGCCGTGTAGTACAGGTATAGGGGGACCCGGTACCGTTCCGGCAGATTGTCCGCCGCGCGCCACACCCATTCGCAGAGCTCGTGCGAAAGGACGATCTCCTCCGGAGTGAGTTCGTCAGTGCAGGCGCGGTCGGTTTCCTCGCTCAGCGCTTCCGTCGGCGCGATCCGCTGCCGGCGGGCAAACTTGCGGCGGCGGTCCTTCCACAGGCGCAGGGTGATAGAAAACAGGAATCCCTTCGGGTTGCCGTCCGGGTCGATTCGCTGACGCAGCTCGGTCGCCTTCAGGAAGGTCTCCTGATACAGGTCGTCCGCGTCGGACTGGTTTTTGGTCAATTGCCAGCAGAAGCTGTAAATGGCTTTGCCGTAC
The DNA here is from genome assembly GCF_015667585.1 of Clostridium sp. D33t1_170424_F3. Taxonomy (GTDB): domain Bacteria; phylum Bacillota; class Clostridia; order Oscillospirales; family Acutalibacteraceae; genus Anaeromassilibacillus. The sequence continues at coordinate 59,367 of NZ_JADPEG010000019.1, forward strand.
AGCTCAATGCATCGGCTCAATTCGGTACAATTCAAATCGTCCATCCTTTCCGAATGGGAATCCTTGTTTTGGGGAGGTTGGTCCCCGCGGCCCTTCACCCCGTAATGGACGCGGGGAGGAAAGCGGTTCACGGGTTTCTGAAAAAGTTCGGTTGACTTTTAAAGAAGCGAAGCGTAAAGTTGTATTGACAAAACAAACGATTTCGTAGGAATGGGGGCAAAACCATATGGCGAAGAGGCCCGTTACCACCCTGTTTTTGATGACCTCGGCGGATGGGAAAATCAGCACCGGCGCGTCCGACCAATTGGACGTCGACCGGGACTTTTCCACGCTGGACGGCGTGAAGGAAGGCCTGCATCAGTATTACGCGCTGGAGGCGCAGACGGATTTGTGGTCCTTCAACACCGGCAGGGTGATGCAGAAAATCGGCGTCAACGAGCGGACGGAAGCACCGGAACCAATGGGCGTGTCCTTTGTGATTGTGGACAACCGCCCGCACCTCAATAAAAACGGGATTTCCTATCTGTGCCGGTGGGTGCGGAATTTGGTTCTGGTCACCACGAACCGAGAGCATCCCGCGTTTTCCGTTCAGGAGGAAAACCTGCGGGTGATTTATCAGGAAAAACTGGATTTAAAGCAGCTTTTGGAACGGCTGGCGGAGGAACACAATGTGGAGCGGCTGACGGTGCAATCCGGCGGAACGATGAACGGGCTGTTTTTGCGGGAAAAACTGCTGGATTATGTAAATATAGTGGTGGCACCGGTGTTGATCGGCGGGAAGGACACCCCGTCCTTGATCGACGGCCCTTCCATCACGGAGCGGTCTCAGCTGGACCGATTGGGCATTTTACAGTTGGAACGGTGCGACGTGCTGGCGCATTCTTACCTGCACCTGTGTTACCGGGTTGTCCGTTAAAAGAAAAAGGAGGGATTCCCTATGCCGGCGTATCGGGAAATTGACATGCAAACCTGGAAGCGCGCGCTGCACTGCCATGTGTTCCGGAACAGCGCGCAGCCGCAGTACGGCGTCAGCTTCGAGCTGGACCTTTCAAACTTTTTGCCCAAAATCCGGGAAAAAGGGCTATCGTTTACCTTTTCACTGATCCATACCGTCACAAAGTGCGCCAACTCCATTGAGGAGTTCCGCTATCGCTTTGAGGGCGGCAAGGTGGTTCTGTACGATCAGATCCACACATCGTTCACCTACCTGAACCCGGAAATAGAGCTGTTCAAGGTCGTCAATGTGGAAATGCGGGACAGTCTGGAGGAATATGCCGCCCTCGCGGCGGAGACGGAGCGGAACCAGGCCTGCTATTTCCCGGGTACGGCAATGCGCAACGACGTGTACCAGTTCTCGCCGTTCCCGTGGGTGTCCTTCACCCATATCTCCCACACCGATTCCGGCAAGAAGGACAGCGCCACACCGCTGTTTGACTGGGGAAAGTATTTTGAGCGGGACGGAAAAATTCTGCTTCCGTTCTCTGTGCAGGTGCATCATTCCTTTGTGGACGGTATCCACATCGGGAAACTGGCGGAAGCCCTGCAACGTGCGTTGGACACAATCTGACAATGCGAAAAACAGCGGTGCTTCCATTAGGATTGGGAGGGATTTCTCCATGAAAAGAAAAAATAAAATTATTTTTGGCGTGATAACCATTCTCTTTGCGTTGATTTCCGCCGGTATTGGTCTATGGCTGTTAAGCGCCGCCGAATACGCATTCACCGTTCGATTTGTTATGGGCTTTTTCCTTATGTTTACGCCGGTTATAACCGCGCTTGCAATCATCAATCTCTTAAAAAAGGACCGGTAATGTCCTGTGCCGTTTTATTCGCAGGGTTTAAACAGGCCTCCGTTTCAGCTGGTTAACGGGGAACCCATTTGCAGCCTAATGATGCCCGCAAACGCGGCTTATGCAGTAAAAACCGGCTGCATTTCAGGTGTTTGCGTTCCTGCCGGCTGACCCGGCAGGAACGGAGTTTTTGCTGGTTTACAGGTTGGAAATCTGGCGATTTTCCTGATGGAATAAAAGCAACCGCCCGCGGCTGAATCGCTGCGGGCGGTTGCTTTTACTCCCCGGTTTCCTCCAGCAGATTCCGGTATTCCTGCACTTTGTCCAGAAACTCCTGCCAGCGCCCGTTGTCCCGAATGGTTTCCGGGCAATTCTTTTCCATAAAATCCGCGTGCTGTTTGACGTCCTTCAGGTCCAACCGGTAGGTGTCCAGCAGATAAGCGGTCAGCCGCGCGCCGTTGTCAAAGGTCTTTTCAAAATCGCCGTCCGCGTTGACGCAGAGCTCCACGCCGATGCCGCCCATGTTGCCGCCGCCGCGCGTGCGTTTGTCCCCGGCGTGCCAGGCGACCTCGTCGTCCGGGATGTGGTGGTAAATCTCGTGGTCGTCCACCGTGTAGTGCCAGGAGGTCGTGCCGCTGTTGCCGCTGAGCAGGTACGCGCTGTGGCTCTGCGCACCGGAACCCTCGGAAGCGTTGCCCGTCTCGTGGATAACGACGTATTGCACGGTTCTTTTGTCGCCGGGGCGCGCGGGCAGGGTTTCCGGGACCAGCTCCGTATGTACCGGGATGCCGAAGACCTCCTCCGGAAACACGGGGTCCACCGGCGGGCGGCTTTGAAAGGAAAAGGTCACGATCAGAAACGACGCCACAATGACAATAAAAAGCGCAACGGGAACCGCGATGGCCCATCTGCGCCACGCGGCTCCCCGAAAATCATTCCAGTAATGCAAAATGCAAGACCCCTCTAGTATTCGATTCCCCTGCGGGCAGAAATCCCCGCATCGTAGGGATGCCTGATCTTTTGAATCTCAGAGACGTAGTCTGCGAGCTGTACAATTGATTCCGGCGGGTTGCGCCCGGTCAGGACCAGTTCCAGCTCCGGCGGTTTGTGCGCGATGAAATCGAGCACTTCCGCTTCCTTCAGCATGCCGGTGGACAGCGCGCCGAAGCACTCGTCCAGCACCAGCAGGTCGCACGAACCGGCTTCCGCCGCCGTCCGCGCCTCTTGCAGCATCCGCGCGCATTTTTCGGCGGTCTCCAGCTTTTCCGCGTCGTTCATTTGAAAGGTAAATTTGACGCATTTCTGCGGGGGGATTTCCGAAAAGCCGGGAAGTTGGCGCAGTACGTTCAGCTCGCTGGAGGAACCGTCCTTCAAAAACTGGCCCAGCAGGACGCGTTTTCCCGCGCCGCAGGCCCGCACGATCAGGCCCATCGCCGCCGTGGTCTTGCCCTTGCCGTCCCCGCAGTAAATATGCAGCAGTCCTTTTTCCATAGGAACCTCCTGAAAGGTTGACCGCAATTCCAGCCAATAAGATCGGCTGAAATCGTTCTAGCCCAGTTGTTTCAATTCGTTTGCTGAGAGGGAATAGCGGTACGCCGTTCCGTCGGATGCGGTCAGGAACAGGCCGTCCGAGGCGGGATAGAGTTGGCGGAAGTCCTCCGTGCCGTCCCGCACCTGGGAGATCGCGCCGCGGTTCAGGTCGAGCGCATAGAGGCTGTTTCCCTCTGTGGAGTGCGCGTCCGGCCCCAGCATAAAGTAGACGGCGTCGCCCTGCAGGGCGATATTGGAGACCACCGTTTCGCCGGTGAGCCGTTCGCCCCCGGAACCGTCCGTCTGGATGGAGCAGAGGTAATATTCCTCATCGAGATAGAACAGCTCGTTGTTCCACACGTAGAACGGTTCGGCGGTCGTGCTGCCGGAAAGCCAGCGCGCCGTGCCGCCGTTTGCGTTCAGCGCATAAAACCCGCCGCCGGAAAGGGAATAGTAGAGGGTATTGCCGCTCAGCGCGGCCTGGGAAACCGTTCCGCCCGCGGTCCTGCCGTCCGCGGAGAACAGGATTTTTTCCGTTGTTCCGTCCACCGAAACGCGCAGGATCGTGTAGGGAAGCGGTTCCTTCCACGGCTCGCTGCTGTTGGCGTATAAATATAAATATGCGCCGCTTCTGCCAAATAGATGCACGGTAAATTTTTGATTGGCGAGAAGCGCTTCACTGTTGAAATCGCGCAGCAATGCGGCGTTTTTGCCGTTTGTGACGTGATACAGCTTGTTTGCGGCGGTGTAGTAGAAGCCGTCCGGGGCTGCAAGCAGGGAATCCGCGCCCGTAATCCCGGCGTCGGTCAAAGTTGTTCCGTTCCAGAACTGAATCGTTTTTCCGCCCGGCTGGTATGCAAAGGCGGAGCCGCTGGCGGAAGCGAGCGGGGCTTCCAAGCTAAACGCCGCACCGGTCAGGGGCATAGCGCCGTTCTGTGCGGGGGCCTGCGGTTCGGCACCCCTTGCAGCGGGGGGCGGCGCTTCGGAGGAATTGTTTGCCGCGCGGTCTTCCACGGACGGTGCGGATTCCTGTTCATTCGCTTTCTGTTCCGCTCCGCCGCCGGCCTCCCTGACATCCCGAGATTCCTGCACGAATTCCTTGCGGTTTTCCGCCGCGCCGCCGTCCATCCCTTCCTCCGGGGCGATCTGTCCGGAATATAACTCAACCCCCGGCGCGGATTGGAAGGACGTCCCGTCCAGCTCCTGTTTGGCGTCCGGAAGCGGTTCCATCCGGGCCATTTCCGGCGTGGCCATTGGCGTGGCTTCGTTCAGCCCCATCGGCAGGATGAATACCGTGCTCAGGACGAAGACGAATAACAGCGCAAAACAGACCTGCGCGGCGGGCCGCCGGTAAAACGGCAGCGCCTTCCAGGCGTCGCGCGCCGCCTGGCGCTCCTGTAATTGGGCGGCTTTCTGTTCCGCCAGCTCCAATGTGCGTTGTTCAAAATCCTGCGGCAGGGACAGGTGGTCCATCGCCGCGCGATAGGTTTCCCGGTTGTCAATGGGGTCAAATGCGTCAGGCTTCATCGTCAAATCCTCCTTTCAGCGCACTTTTTAAGGCCGTGCGCCCGCGCGCCAGCCAGGTGCCCACCGTAGCGGGCTTTTTATGCAGAAGGTCGGCAATCTCGTTGATGCTGTACCCTTCATAGTAATAGAGATGAATTGCGTTGCGGTAATTTTTGGGCAGCTTTAAAACCTCTTCCAGCACGCCGGTTTCTTCCTTCGGCATGTAGCTCAGGTCCTCGGAAAGGCCCTCCGTCCGCTTGTTCCAAAAGCTTTTGGCGTGGTTGCGGCACCGGTTGATGGTGACGCGGATCAGCCACGCCTTTGCGTGCTCCTCGCTCTCAAATTGGGGCTGCTTGGTCAGCACGCTCAGGAAGACGTCCTGTGCGATGTCCTGCGCGTCCTGCATGTTTTTCACATTGGCAAACGCAACGCGCAGCACCATAGCGGAATATGTTTGCAGCAGCTCCGGGAATTCCGGAAATGCCTGCTCCAATTTTTCCAAAAGGCGTCCTCCTCTCTATGTATGATACAAGTCAATCAGCCCGGATTTTTCACCCGCCAGAAACTGGCAGCAAAAATCGGAAGCAAGTCCTATTATAAGATAAAATGCCCCTTTATACAACAGGGGAAGAAAGGGATTCAGGATTCCGCATCATCGCTGAAGCCGCAGGTTTTATCCGTGAGGATTTCCAGCATGATGCGCGCGCCGGTGCGGAACCCGTCGAGATACGTTTCCTCGGTGGTGATGCTCTGCATCTGGCTGTCTGCCTGCTGGTAGCGCCGCATGTATTCTTTGGGTGTTTCATCCAGATGCGCCAGCAGATAATCCTCGCATTCGCAGAGCGTTTTCACGGCTCTGTCATAGGCGGGGGGCGCGTGGAAAGGCTTTTCATTGGGGCAGAGGTTGCCGTAGTAGAATTCCTGTAAAACAGATTTCATTTTTATCACTCCTTGACTATCACTTAATAGTGATAGTATCACGAATAGGTGATATTGTCAATCTGTTTTTTAAATTTTCTATCGGATTTTATTTTCATTTGTTTGAAAATGCAGTTTTTTAATAGTATACTTAGCATACTGATATTAATAACGAAGAATAAGCTTATAAAAATGAGGAGAACATGACTCATGACAATGGCTAAAAAAATAAAAATAGTTTTAGTAAAAAAACAAATGACTGCGGTGCAACTGGCTGAAAAATTGGGGACTTCCCCTTCCAATTTATATAATAAATTTAAGCGCGATAATTTTTCTGAAAAGGAACTTGTGGAAATTGCAGAAGCACTGGGCTGCAAATACGAGGGCTTTTTCTTTTTGGATAACAATGAAAAAGTTTAAGCGGGTGAAAAGGATGTGGTCAAATGATTTCCAGAAAGATAAATAAATCGGATATGAACGCCTGCGTCGCGTTTGTCGAAGTCGTGAAGGATGACTTTGCGGGTTATAAAGAAGAAGAATTCCAGAAAGCGGTGCAAGATGGCATTGCGGACGGAACAGCGCTTTTGGCGGAAGAAAACGGCATAATTGGCCTGTTGTTGTTTTCGCGCGAGAAAAAGGAATTGGAATTTTTGGCGGTTCACCCTCGGGCGCGCAGAAGAGGTGTGGCCAAAAGGTTGATTGAAATGATGGCTGCGAACTTCCAGTCAGGTGATGTGATTTCTGTTGTCACGTTCCGGGAGGGCGACCCGAAGGGGATTGCCGCACGGGCCTGCTATCATGCCTGCGGATTTCAGGATGATGAACTTCTGGAGGTTTTTCACTATCCCTGTCAAAAAATGGTCTATTCGATTTCGTGAATTATATAAAGAAGGGCGGCGTCCGCAGACGCCGCCCTTCTTTGTTGGCTGAAATCAGCCTCTTTGCTCAATTTCATTGATAAGAAGCGTTTTGCAGAGGCGCATCGCCTCAATCATTTCCCGGAAGCGCCTGTCATGCGGCGTTCCCTCCGCAAACTTGCGCTGTGCTTTTTCGCATTTGCTGATGATGGAGGAAATGGGCGGAAGCGCTGCCAGCAGCTCCTCCTTTGAATAGGAATCCGTTACGGATTCATGCAGCAGCAGGGCCTTCACAATGGTCAGCGCCTTGATCCGGTTGCGGAGCAGGGAGTGCTGCGGGGTTCCCTCCGCAAATTTAGGTTGGATCGCTTCGCACCGGCGGAGCGTGGAAACGACGACCTGTAAAGCGCCGTCCCGTTTTTCTTTTATATCATCGCTCATTTTCGCGGTTCCTTTCCCTGCAAATCAAACGGGTGATTCTTTGGTTTGCAATGTATAGAGCGCAAGGCTTGTCAAACCGATGCCCAGCATCGTGATTCCCGATTTTACATCTAACCCGTCCAAAACAGACAGGACAACCACGGCAATTCCCATTGCCAGCGCCACGCCTTTGAAGATCAGGCTGATAATCTCTTTGAAATTCGTTTTGGAAGAGCGGTTCTCCGTTTTGCTTTGCATCAGTTCATTGACAGAGACGTTCAGAACGTCTGCCAGATGGGGAAATGCGTTTACGTCCGGACAGGATACATCGCGTTCCCACTTTGAAACCGCCTTGTCCGTAACCCCCATTTTATTTGCAAGGTCGAGTTGGGTCATCCCCTGTTTTTTTCTCAGTTCAGCAATCGTCATGCCCAGCGTTTTGTGATTCATATGCGGCGCCTCCCGTTTCATTTGAATAAATGATATCACGATTATAACAGGATACACAACCGATTTGCAGTTGAATGGTGTAACCCGTTGGTTTAGCCGCGGTTTAGTTGCGGGCAATCGGCTTTTTTGATTGTAAATTTGATTCTATCGGTCCCTTGCGGTTCAAAAAAAGTATAACAGTAACAGAAGGGCGGCATCCGCGGACGCCGCCCTTTTCTTCCAGGCCATTTATCAAAACAAGTCGCTGTGCGTGCCGGTACGGGTCAATAATAAGGTCAGCGTTTCACGCTCAATTTTATAAATCAGCAGCCAATCCGGCATAATGTGACATTCCCTGTGCCCTTCGTAGCTGCCGGATAAATTGTGGTCCCTGTATTTGGCGGGCAGCGGCTGCTCACTGCATAGAAGCTCCAAAACATCTTGCAGCAATTGAGGGTTATAGCCGCGCTTGATTACCGCTTTATAGTCCTTCTTAAATTTGGCTGAATACCGTATGTCAAGCATTCAGGTCCTCCATCAGCTCTTTCACGCTGTGGAACGGCTTGCTGAGGTTGCGTCCGTGGTTCGCATCGTCAATTGCCGCTAAAGTTTCCGCATTGGGAACATCGAGGGCCACGTCAAACGGAATTCTCTGCTGCCGCACCATTGTTTTTGCAAAAATGTTGAACGCTGTCGTCATATTTAATCCAAGTTCATTGCAAAGGCGGTCAAACTGCTGCTTCAGATTTTCGTCCATACGGATATTGATATTTGTCTGTGCCATCCATCGCACCTCCTGCGTTTATTTGTTATATACAGAATAGCAGATTTTATTTATGATGTAAACACAATATCGATTAATTTATTTGCAAAATGTGTGCGTTGTACGATTATTTCTACAGGGAAGCTTACGTGTGCACAGCCGCCCTTCATACTTTTGCCGCGCGCGGGGGATACTGCTTGTAAAAAGCTGCGGATTTCTTCGGCTATTTGTCAGTAAAACATAAAACAGCCGTCACACAGCGGTCACAATGCGCTGCGATAATAAAAGCACACCAAAGAGAACAGAACAAACCAAATGACGATAAACTTTTTTGGAAAGGATTTGAGGTCTTATGTATAATCCGAACGAAATGAACCATACTCCCAATGAAGGCTTCGACAACAGCCTGGAACACGATACAGCGGAATCGATGAACGTTTCCGCGCAGGATTCCACCATAAACAGCGAGCCTGTGGAAAACAGCGAATACCATTGGAGCGCGGCGGAGTCCCACTCCGAACCGGCGGCGGAGGCCGTGGCTCCGGAGGAACCCCATACGGAGCCCGTTATGAACGCCTGGCAGCCGGATAACGCGGGCCAATACGCGCAGAGCCAGCCGGAGCAGGGGAATTATTCCTACTACGGGTCGAACGGCCCGGCAAACGGCCAGCAATATCCCTACGGCGCGTATTCCAATCTGCACGGCGGTTCCCAGCAGTACACCTACGGCGGCTCCTACCAGCAGCCGCAGCAGCCGAACAGCTACAGCGGGCATCAGAACCAGGTGATGTGGCAGGGCGATTACTACCACAGCTACCAGAATCCGCAGCCGTCTTACGCGGCGCAGCCCAAGCCCAAAAAGGAAAAGAAGCCCATGGGCAAGGGCAAAAAAACCGCGCTCAAGGTGATTGCAGGCGTGATGGCCTGCCTGATGATCTCCGTTGGTTCCATCGGCGGGTTTATGGCGCTGATCAACAACGGGTATATCTCTGTGAACAACTCCGGCAGTCCGACGGACCCGGCCTTCACCATCAACAAGCTGGTGGACAACAACCAGCCCACCGCGACCATCAACGGCCAGCTGACCTTGCAGCAGATCGCGGAAAAGGTGGTTCCTTCCGTCGTGTGCATTCAGAATTACCAGAAATCCACCAACAGCTATGAATACTTCTTCAACGGCGGACGCCAGCAGGAAGAAGCGGGCGATGAGGTTTCCCCGGTCGGCGAGGGCTCCGGCGTGATCGCCACCAGCGACGGCTACATCATCACCAACGCGCACGTGGTGGACGGCGCAACCTCTTTGAAAGTGATTACCTCCGACGGCAAGAGTTATGAGGCTAAGCTCATCGGCAGCGACAGCATCACGGACCTCGCCGTCATTAAAATAGAAGCCACCGGCCTGACCGCCGCCGAATTTGGCTCCTCCGGAGACCTGAAGGTCGCGGATACGGTCATGGCAATCGGCAACCCGGGCGGCCTGGAGCTCAGCTCCAGCGTTACAGTCGGATATGTTTCCGCGCTGAACCGCCAGATCACCAACAGTGAAAACGGCTACACCATGGACTGCATCCAGACGGACGCCGCGATCAACCCCGGCAACTCCGGCGGCGCGCTGGTCAACATGTACGGCCAGGTGGTCGGAATCAACTCCAGCAAGATCGTCGCAACCGGCTATGAGGGGCTCGGCTTTGCCATTCCGATCGACGACGCGCAGCCCGTGATCAGCAACCTCAAGGACTACGGCTACGTCAAGGACCGCGCGGTGCTCGGCATCTCCGGCCAGTATCTGGACAGCATGTCCGCCCGCTTTTACGGGCTGACCCCCGGCATGTACGTCGCGTCCGTCAACAACCAGTCGGTTGTCGACGCGGGCATTACGCAGGGCTGTATCATCACCAAGATCGACGACAAAGCGATCTCCAACAGCTCCACGATTACCTCGTATGTCAGCAAAAAGAAGCCGGGTGAAAAAGTGACGCTCACGGTGGTCAACGATCTGACGGGCAAAACCTTTACGGCGGACGTCACGCTGGTACAGGCCAGCGGCCAGTAACGCCCATCTGAATTGCTTGCAAGACTCTTTTTCATAAATTCTTCCTTATCCAAAACCGGAAGGGCGGGGCCGCAATGGCTCCGCCCTTTCCGGTTTTACAGGGAGAACGGGGGACGCCCTGCAGGCGTCCCCCGTTCCACACTTTCATGAGAATTCCTTATTTTCTCTTGTACTTGGACATATCAATGGCAACCGCGACGGCGATGATCACGCCTTTGATGATCTGCTGCCACATCGGGCTGATGCCGATGAACTGCAGGCCGTACTGGATGACGGTGAAGATCAGCACGCCGCTGACAATGCCGCCGACCGTACCGATGCCGCCGTTCAGGGATACGCCGCCGACCACGCAGGACGCGATGGCGTCCGTCTCATAGCCGTTGCCATAGTTGTTGGTTGCGCCCGCGGTTCTGGCAGCCTCCAAAACGCCGCCCACACCATACATAAAGGACGCAAGGATAAAGATAAACAGGATGGTCTTGAACACGTTGACGCCGGAAACAACAGCCGCCTCGCGGTTGCCGCCGATGGCGTAGACGTTCTTGCCAAACACGGTTTTATTTAAAACAAACCAGATCGCGACGGTAAACAGTACGGCGATCGGGATCAGGATGGAAATGCCGTTGAAGGAGCCAATTTGAAAAAGTCTGGTCTGGCCCAGCGCGGTGAAATCGGCGCGCACGCCGCCGATCGGCTGGGAGTTGTTCGGAGGCATGTCGAAATACAGAGAACACGCGCCGTAAATCATAACCTGTACCGCCAGCGTCGCGATGAAGGGGTGCATGTCGTATTTTGCCACCAGGAAGCCGTTCAGCGCGCCGAAGAGCATACAGGCCGCGATTGCCGCGATAATCGGGATAAACACCGGAATCTGGGGCAGATCGGGATAAAAACGGTTGGCGTATGTAGCCGTTTGCAGCATGGAGGTGGAAATGACCGCCGCCAGGCCGACCATACGTCCGGCGGACAGGTCCGTGCCGGCGATCAGCAGGGCAAAGCAGATGCCCAGGGCGATAATCAAACGGGTGGAGGACTGCGTCAGAATGTCCAGCAGTACCTGAATCTGCATGAAGCGCGGCTCCAGGAAGCAGATCACGACGATCAGCACCATGAGCGCCAGCATAATCGCGTTGTTGGTCAGGAACCGTTTGGCGGTTTTTCCGGAAAAAGAGACGGTGGAGGTGAGGCGGTTGCCCTTGGTCAGCTGTAAAACGCCGTACAATACGGCGGCAAGCCCGATACCCAGAACGAACCAGGGCAGATCAAATGTCTTGGTTGCATCCAAAACAAAGTTTAAAATGATGCCGAGCACGGCGAGTACCGCTCCGGTACCGACAAATGCCAACGCAAACGATTTGCGCTGGACGATTTTTCCTTCTTGCATGCGAATGATCCTTTCTTTCTTCAAATTCAAAAATTATTTCATAAACGCGGTGGCCAGGCGCATCACCTGGACGGAGTCGGCCTCTTCGCGGCTGAGGATGCCGGTGACGCGGCCTTCGCACATGACCATGACGCGGTCTGCCATGCCCAGCAGCTCCGGCATCTCAGAGGAGATCATGATGATCGATTTGCCCTCTTTGATCAGGTCGTGCATGATGGTGTAGATTTCGTATTTCGCACCGAC
>NZ_JADPEG010000001.1:0-58350 GCF_015667585.1 Clostridium sp. D33t1_170424_F3
AAAAAGTAATGCCCCTTTAGGGGCCCGCCATGAGTCAGCAATGCAGTTGGCCGACCCATTCGTGGCCCCTTCAGGGGCGTTGTCTGTATCATGCCCTTCTAGGGCTTTCCCAAGCCCCCGGCTTTGCCGGGGGTCCTGACTCTGGAATAAGATACGTTGTCTTGCTGCCTGGTCTCAGGTTTCTCTGGTCATCAGGCCGGATTTTTGCAGGCTGAGGATCAGGATGGGGATCAAAACCAGTTGCAATATAATGCCTGGCCAGGCGGTAATAAATGCACTGGAAAGGAAAATGGAAAAGCCATAGGGCTTCCCTGCGATTCCCATCAGAATTGTGTTGGCGATCCCGCTGACCAGCCGTCCTCCCAGCATGGCGCCGATCAACGCAATGTAGACGTTCCAATTCCGTGCGCGGTACAAAAGGCCGGCCAGCAAACCGTAGGCGCAAAGCTCAAAGATCATCGCCGTGCCGACGGGGAAAATGGGAGGCATTCCCGTGAAGACGCTGGAAAGAAAAGGAACCACCATACCGCATACCGCGCCGTACTGCCACCCGCACAAAAGGCCGCACAGCAAAACCGGGATATGCATGGGAAGCAAGACGTTCCCTGCTCCGAACGCGTGAAATACGGTTGGCAGGAGCAGGCCAAGCGCAATGCAAAGCGCCGTCTCCGTCAGGCGAACCGCCTGAAAATGTACTTTTTTCTGAAACATGTCTGAAAGAGCCCTCCTTGAATCTTTTGGACAACACAAAAGAGCCGGAGAAAGTAATCCGCGGCTTCCTGCCACGGGATATCACCGGCAATAAAGTGCTGTGCGTCCCATTTTGGATTTCAATCGGTTCATGGCGGCTGTCTTCAGACAGCATTTATAAAAACAGTATACCTTCCGGAACGGGGATTTGTCAAATCCTGTTTGTGTATTATTACAGGATTTGTTATTGCGTTTTTAAGAAGATTCTGCCTCGAATGCGAACAGACTTGTGAAAATAGATGAAAAGCTTAAATAAATCTTAATAAACGGATCAATCCCTTGACTTTTCAGAAACACGTGTGTATTATTGTACTAGTTGATTGGTACAATTAAAAAGAACAGAAGATCACAAGTTTTTCATTGGTCTTATGTTTATGTGCTTTTTGGAAAAATAATGGAGGTCGATCGTTTTGAAAAAGAAAGTTTTAATCGTTGTTGGAATCTTGGCTGCCGTTGCAGTTGGCGTAATGTTCCTGCGGCCCCAGAACACAGGATCAATGGCAATGCCCGTTGAGCTCTCTCCTCTGCAAAAGACGACGCTTCGCAGTACGGTCAGTACCAGCGGCAATGTGGAGAGCACCGACGCTGTAAACGTGTATTCCAATCTGACTTATCCCATTAAAAACATTATGGTAGAGGTCGGCGATCGTGTCAATGCCGGGGACGTGTTATGCCTCCTGGATTCTGACGATTTACAGCAGAATATTAAACAAAAACAACTTTCCCTTGCTTCTGCAAAAGCGACAAGCGAACAGCAAATTAAATCCAGCCAGAAAAAATATAACGATGAAATGAACAATGTGGAGGAAGGCCTTAATACACAGCTGAATACCGCCCAGCAGACAGTGAATGACGCGAAGCTCAGTGTGGACAACGCGCAAAAGGATCTGGACAACGCAAAGGCTAATTTAGACGCTGACTTGAACGCGGAGCAAATTTCGGCCCAGTCCACTTTTGAAAGGGCGGAAACCGAGCTTGGAAGAGCAGAACAAGCGCTGAAAGACCGCCGGAACGAGTTGGGAAGCTATTATGACAGCTTGAAAAAGGATTATGACAAGGCGCTGAAAGCATACGAAAAAGCTGTCAGAAACAAGAGCGACGATGAAGAAGAACTGAAGGCAGACCTGCTGGAGGCCAAAGAAGCTTTGGCGGAAGCGGAAAGCGAGGCGGATTCCCTGTATATGAAGGGTACTCCAAGCCTCAGTATCACGCAGCTTCGCCAAAATGTAACAGATGCCCAGCAGGCGTATGATACGGCAAAAAAGAATCTGGACGCAGTCCAAAAATCGGTCAATACCCAGTTGGAAACATTTGAAACGAATCTGTCCAAAGCAAAGGATACATATAACAACGCGCTGAAGGCGCAAAAAGCAGCGCAGGCGGCGGTCACACAGGGGCTGGAGGATTCCCTTCAGGCAGTGGAGAGCAGTAAGCTTACCGCGGATGATCGCGCCGCGCGCGAAGAACTGAAAAGTATGCAGAGCAAGCTGGAGAATTGCACAGTGACGGCGCCGGTATCCGGCACGATTACCGCCGTCTATGCGACAGAGGGCGCCAGCCCAAGCGGCGTGATGTTTGTCATTGAAAATACGGATGCGCTTCAGCTGGATGTTAAAATCAAAGAATACGATGTCAATATGATTCAACCTAACATGCCGGCAATTATCAAAGCCGACGCGACCGGAGACGGCGAATTCGAGGGGTATCTGGAGAAGGTAGCGCCGACCGCGGTAAAAACGCCCCTCGGAGACAGCGGCAAGAGCGACGCCGCCAACACCAAGGACGTGGAGTTTGATGCAACCGTCATTGTTTCCTCGAAAGACACCGGGCTTCGGATCGGTATGACCGCGCGGGCGGATATTGTGACAGAGCAAAAGGACGGCGTTTTTGCGGTTCCATATGATGCGCTTGCAATGGCTGCGGACGGCAGTACCGTAGTTTACACCGTTAAAACACAGGAGGACGGCACGTCTGTTGCGGAGGCGATCCCGGTTACACAGGGACTGGAAACCGATTATGAGGTGGAAATCTCCGGAGAAGGCCTTACGGAGGGGATGCTGCTGATTGCGGACGGCAAACAGGTACAGCCGGGCATGGCGGTTTCCGTAATGCCGGATGCCGCTGCGATGGGGCAGACGCCGGCAGGTGTGCAAGGAGCTGCTGTAAATGAGTAAGACAGTGATTGAAATGCGGGATATCGTTAAAACTTTCTATGTTGGAACGCCAAATGAGCTGGAAATCCTGCATGGTATTAATCTGGATATCCGTGAAGGGGAGTTTGTTTCCATCGTCGGCGCATCTGGCTCCGGCAAGTCAACCCTGATGAACATCATTGGCGCACTGGATCGCCCAACCTCCGGGGAATACATACTGGATGGCGTTCCAATGAGCGAGATGAGCAGTCGAAAACTGTCCCAGATCCGTAATAAGAAAATTGGTTTTGTGTTTCAGACCTTCAATCTGATCCCACGGTCCACCGCACAGGGCAATGTGGAGTTGCCGATGCTTTACAGTGGACTTTCCAAACGGGAACGCGGCAAACGCGCCAAAGAACTGCTGGGCATGGTGGAAATGAAGGAACGCCGCAAGCATATGCCCAATGAGCTTTCCGGCGGACAGAAGCAGAGGGTCGCCATTGCGCGCGCAATGGCCAACGATCCTGCAATTATTCTGGCGGACGAACCGACCGGCGCGCTGGACAGCCATACGGGCAGACTGGTAATGGATATCTTTCACGAGCTGCACGAAAAGCAGGGAAAGACCATCGTGCTGATCACTCATAACACCGAGTTGGCAGAAGAAACGGAACGGATCATCACCATTCGCGACGGCAACATTGAAAGTGAGCGCGGCAATGTTTATGCAAGATCGGGGGCTGTGGAATGAGCCTGTTTGAAAATATATTCCTGGCGGTTGCCGGATTAAAAGCCAATAAGATGCGCGCACTGCTCACCATGCTGGGTATCATTATCGGCATTGGCTCTGTTATTGCAATCACCTCAGTCGGAGAGTCCATGACGGCTACCGTCAGTTCCTCCATGGAGAGCATGGGCGTCAATAATATTGCGCTGCAGGTTTCCCCCAGGGACTATTCCGGCTCGTATTATTATTCCGATAAGGATGTCATAACCGACGAAATGCTGGAAAGCTATGTGAACAGATTTGGCGATAACATATTGGGAATCGCCCTGCAGGAAAGCGCCGGAAACGGTGAGATTACAAAGTTTCATGAAACTTCCAAAGTCAGCTTGAACGGCGTCAATGACGGTTTTGCGAGCGGCGCGACCGGGTTGCAGGTAGACATGGTAAAGGGGCGGTTTATCAGCGAGGCGGACACACAGCGGGGCAAGTACGTTGCGGTCATTGCGCAATCCCTGGCCGATAAGATTTTCCCGAATGGGAATGTGCTTGGCCAGGAAGTGCAGGTACAGACCGATGCCATGGGGCGGTTGACCTTTACGGTAATCGGCGTGTACAAGGATCAGACCAACAGCTTTATGGTGGGAAGCGGCGGTTCTTCTACCTCCATTTATATTCCGCTGACTACAGCTTATCGGATTCAGGATGTTACGCCTTCTGGATACTTTTATTTCTATGCGGCTCTGACGCCGGGTATCGATTACCAGGCGTTTGCACAGGAGTCCGCGGACTATCTGAACGACAGGTACTATGCGAAAAACAAAACCATGCATTTGGAAGCACAGAGTATGGATTCCATGGTATCTCAGGTAAAAGATATGATGGGAACCATGTCCATGGCGATTGCCGTTATTGCCGGCATATCCCTGCTGGTCGGCGGCATCGGCGTCATGAATATTATGCTGGTATCCGTTACGGAGCGCACCCGGGAGATCGGTATCCGTAAAGCGCTTGGCGCACCGGACGGGGCAATCCGTATGCAGTTTATTGTGGAGTCCATGATCATCTGCATCATCGGCGGCGCGCTGGGTATTTTAGTCGGCGCCGGGCTTGGATATCTGGGCGGTATGCTGATGCAGGCGCCTACCGTACCCTCGTTGGCGTCTATTATCATAGCGGTCGGTTTCTCCATGATGATCGGTGTGTTCTTTGGATATTATCCGGCGAACAAAGCGGCGAAACTTGATCCGATTGAAGCTCTGCGCTATGAGTAAAAACGTATAATAGAATGTTTTTGCCGGACAGAGACAGGACTGCTCGGGCAGAAGATGTTCTATAAAAGAGATCCAACCGAAGGGCTGGATCTCTTTCTATCGTAAATAATAGAAGTAAAGGGGAAGTGATGTGCTATGAATGATTGGGAAAACGCCATCCGGCGGCTGGAAGAGAGCGCATATACCTGTGTTTTATGCAAAGGGGAAACAGTTTACACCAGTGAAAAGCGCGGGGTGGCCCCACTTGTAGGATGGATTACCTCCGGCGTTGATTTGCGAGGCTTTTCCGCCGCGGATAAGATTGTGGGAAAGGCAGCCGCACTGTTATTTGCGTTGGCAGGTGTAAAACGGGTGTACGCTCCGGTTATGACGGAAACTGCCCTTGCGGTATTTGCACGCCATGGCATAGAAGCTCATTGTCAGACGATAACAAAACAGATTATTAACCGTGCGGGAACGGGGCCGTGTCCGATGGAACGGACGGTCAGCTCAATCAATGATCCGGAGAAGGCGTTGAAAGCCATTCAACAGACCATGGAGCAGTTGTCCGCTATGAAAAACGCATCGGGAAAATAACTCCTGGATTACTGCGATAAAAGAGGTGAAAAATGAAACACAAAGTCGTACTAAAGAAATCTGTTTTTCCTGCATCGCGGGATGTGGTGTGGGAAAAGCTGCAGCAACTTACTACATTGCAGTATATCGCAAAGCCGTTTGCTTCTTTTTTACTGATGGACAGTGCAAGTGATTTTATTTGGGAAGAAGACAAAACTTTTCAGTTGTATTTTAGACTCTTTTGTCTGATACCCTTTGGAGTACATACGATTCATGTGATTCGATTTCAAAAGGATACTTATGAAGTTTATACAAAGGAAGTAAACGTGCATGTTCCCATTTGGAACCATAAAATAATTTTAAGAGAAATTGAAAGAGATAGAACAGAATACACAGACGAAGTTGAGCTATATGCCGGGTGGAAAACGCCTTTTGTCTGCCTATGGGCAAATTGCTTTTACACACATCGACAAAAGAAATGGTTGAAGTTATTATAAAAATTAAAAAGCTGAATCCCAGCCAATTAATGGTTAGGATTCAGCTTTTTTACCGTCTAATGTTTCCCGTAAACTAACTTACAGGCCTTTTTCCTGATATTTGCTGACAATCAAATTTGCGCATTTGTAAACGTCTCCGCCACCCAAGGTCAAAATCAGGTCTTTCTCCCGCGCGTGCGCCATCACATACTCCGCAATTTTTTCAAAGGTAGGGAACCATACGCAGCCGGGGATTTTTTCCGCAAGGTCCTTTGCATAAATGTTGTAGGTGTTGACTTCCCGCACCGCCAGGATTTCAGAAAGTACGGCGTGATCCGGAATCGAGAGCGCTTTTGCAAAGTCGTTCAACAGCATGGAGGTACGGGAATAAGTGTGCGGCTGGAATACGGCCCAGACCTGCCGGTATCCCATGTTCATGGCGGCGGTCAGCGTAGCGGTCAATTCCGTAGGATGGTGAGCAAAGTCGTCGGCAACTGTGATTCCGCCGAAATTGCCGAGTACCTCAAAGCGGCGATGAACGCCGGTAAACTGATGCAGGCTCTCCGCAATGCAATCGGGAGAAACACCCAGATAATCGGCGGTTGCAACCGCAGCCAGCGCATTGTAAATGTTATGTTTGCCGGGGATGCTGAGATTCACGTCGCAGAGCTTCTCGCCGCGCTTCATCACCGTGAATTTTTCACAGGCCTGCTTGGTGTCGGCAAGGTTGACCGCATAATAATCGTTTTGCGCGGCCAGGCCAAAGGTCAGAATCTGCGCGTGGGTGAGCCCTTCAATTGCTTTGCGGGAATTTACGTCGTCGCCGTTGATTACAAGAAGCTGTGAAGTCTGCATGGCAAACTGACGAAAGGATTTTATGATATTATCCAGGTTTTTAAAATAGTCGAGATGGTCGGCGTCCACGTTTAAAATAACGGAGATTGCCGGATGCAGATGCAGGAAGGTATCCACATATTCGCAGGCTTCGCACACAATTGTGTCAGATTTTCCGACACGTCCGTTGCCGCCGATAAACGGCAGTTTTCCGCCGATAATTGCGGAAGGGTCGGTTCCCGCGTTGACAAAAATCTGTGTAATAAGCGCAGTGGTGGTGGTCTTTCCATGTGTGCCGGAAACCGCGACGGTGTTGGGATAGCGCTTTGTCACCATGCCGAGCATTTCCGAACGCTCCACGGTGGGAATTCCCCGTTCGTGCGCTGCAACCAATTCCGGATTGTCCTGTTTGACCGCTGCAGTGTAAACCACCAGCTCCGCACTGCCCACGTTTTCCGGCTTATGTCCCATCGTGACGGGGATTTGATACGAACGGATACGCTGCAATGTATCGGACTCGTTGGTATCGGAGCCGGTAAGCTCATAGCCCTTGTGGTGCAGGATTTCCGCGATCGGACACATACCGGAACCGCCGATACCGACAAAGTGAATCCTTTTTACCTGAGATAAAATATCCTTACAATCCATTCTATATGTCTCCTTCATGGTCAATTGAAGTGCAATCTGTGTTTTCCATAACTAATTTATTATATTGCAAATCCTAAAAAGAATAAACAATTTCTTGAATATTTTCAAGAAAAATTTGCGCTTCAGCACTGTCCCTTTTATTTGCACAGGATAATCACACAGCGTAAAAATTTCCATACTATAGGGTACAGCCATGTTTTCCCATAGAGAACGCGGTTCAGCGAGTACTGGAGGTTTTCAAAATGATTGATACTAATAATTTTGGTGTGATCGGCGGCGACCGGCGGCAAATCGCGTTGGCCGAATCCATTGCCTCGGACGGATATACCGTATACACACTCGGCTTTGACACCGTGGATTTTTCAAAAGGTGTAAAAAAGGTTGAGCTGGAGGAGCTTTCCGCCAGATGTGAAAATATTATTCTGCCGTTGCCCGTTACAACGGATGGAAAATATCTGAACGTACAATACAGTGAGAACCGAATTCTCCTGGACGACCAATTTGCTGAGTATATGTGCCATAAACAGGTGTTTGGCGGCATGATGGGGAAGCTGTTTTTGACAAGTGAACTCTGGGACAGCATCGATACCTATGATTACTATATCCGGGAAGAGTTCACCGTGCGCAATACCGTTCCCACAGCGGAAGGCGCGCTGGAAATCGCCATGCGGGAATTCCCCGGCACCATCAACGGCAGCAACTGTCTGGTGGTCGGTTTTGGCCGCATTGGTAAAATTCTTGCGTGGATGCTTCGGGGGATCGGCGCCAATGTAACGGTCAGCGCACGCAAGCCAAGCGATTTTGCGTGGATTGAGTCCTACGGCTATCGGTCAATTAAAACAGACGATATTTGCGACAGGGACCAATACGACCTGATTTTCAATACGGTTCCCGCTCTGGTTTTCAACCGCAGAACGCTTTCCAAGGCACGGCAGGGGACCATTCTGATCGATCTTGCTTCCGCGCCGGGCGGCGTTGATTATGAAGCGGCAGAGAAGCTTGGCATTCAGGCAATCAAAGCACTGTCTCTTCCGGGGCGCGTAGCACCGAAGGCGGCGGGAGATATCATTAAAAATACCATTTATCATATTATAGAGGAGTGAACGCTTTGAACGATATAACATTTGGCTATGCTTTGTGCGGCTCATTCTGCACCTTTTCAAAGTCGCTGGAGCAGATGAAATTTCTTGCGGAACAGGGATACAATCTGGTTCCGATCATGTCTTATAATGCGGCCAAGACCGATACCCGGTTTGGCAAGGCGGATGATTTTGTCCAGGAAATTGAGGAAATCTGCGGCAGAAAGCTGATTCAGACCATCGTCGGCGCCGAGCCGATCGGGCCGAAGAAGATGGTTGACCTGATGATCGTGGCGCCCTGTACCGGCAATACGCTGGCAAAGCTGGCCAACGGCATTACCGATACGCCCGTCACCATGGCGGTAAAATCTAACCTGCGGATTGGCCGCCCGGTTCTGCTGGCTCCTGCGACGAATGACGCGCTTTCCGCTTCAGCACAAAACATCGGGAAGCTTCTCAATACAAAGAACGTGTATTTTGTGCCTATGTCTGAAGACGACCCGGTAAAGAAACCGTATTCCCTGGTTTCCGATTTTGCTCAACTGCTGCCGGCGGCCCTGGCGGCGTTGAAGGGAGAACAGCTGCAGCCTGTTTTTTTCTGATATTTGCAGCTGAATAGAATGGGGATTGCAAAAGAGTACGCAAATATGCTATGATTGGGAAAAGATTGGATGTGAAAAATGATGCTGTATTGTCCCAGCTGTCAGGTATTGGTGAAAGAGGGCGGACGCTGCCCGGCCTGTGGAAAAAGAAAGCTGCGCGAAGCGCAGGCCGAAGACCCGGTCATGCTGATGACCGCGACGGAGACAAAGTGCAATCAAATTGCGGCTGCGCTGGATGAAGAACAGATTCCGCACGAAGAGCGCGTCTGCGGTTTGGAAGGAATTGCGTCTGCATATGCGGGCAAAGGCGGAATCAGCAATAAAAACATCTTCGTTCCCTGCGGCAGGCTGCAGGAAGCCATCGATTTGATGCAGAGCATCGGCGTCACCAATTCGGAAGTTACCGTTCCGGATGGAGAAGAAACTGCTGAAATGAGCCCGCGCAAACGGTTTTTCTGGCGCGCAGTTTCAGTGGTGCTTTTTATTTTACTGATCTGGGCAGTGGTTTCCGTTACAGACACAGCGGCAGAGTGGCTGAAATCGCTGCTTTATTCATAAAAAACAAGACGTGAAAAGAGGAATCATTACATGAGCGAATACCATATTGATACCAAGTGCATCCATGCGGGTTATACGCCCGGCGACGGGGAGCCGCGCGTGGTGCCGATTGTACAAAGTACCACTTACAAATACGACCATGCGGAAACGCTGGGCAAACTGTTTGACCTGGAAGAAGCCGGCTTCTTCTATACGCGCCTGGGTAATCCGACTTTGGACGCAGTAGAAAAGAAAATCGCCGCAATGGAAGGCGGCGTGGGCGCGATGCTTACTTCTTCCGGCCAGGCGGCTTCCCTCATTTCCGTGTTGAATATTTGCCATGCGGGAGACCATGTGGTCAGCTCCAGTGCAATTTACGGCGGTACGTTCAACCTCTTTTATAAAACAATGCAGGAGATGGGCATTGCATTCACTTTTGTTTCTCCAAACTCCACTGAAGAGGAATTGAACGCGGCGTTTAAGCCGAATACGCGCTGTGTATTTGCCGAAACTCTTGCAAACCCGGCTTTGATTGTAACCGATCTGGAGCTCTTTGCAAAAGTGGCGCATGCACACGAGGTCCCGCTGCTGGTTGACAACACGTTTCCAACGCCGGTAAATTGCCGTCCGTTTACCTTTGGAGCGGATATCGTCATTCACTCCACAACAAAATATATGGACGGCCACGCCGTGCAGGTGGGCGGCGTCATTGTAGACAGCGGTAATTTTAACTGGGAGAACGGCAAATATCCGGAGTTTACGGAGCCCGACGAATCCTATCACGGCGTTGTGTATGCAAAACAGTTTGGCAAAGCTGCTTACATTACAAAGGCAAGGACGCACCTGATGCGCGATCTTGGCGCGCAGGCCAGCCCGCAGAATGCGTTTTTGCTGAATCTGGGGTTGGAAACCCTGGCGCTTCGTATGGAGCGCCACTGCTCCAATGCGCTGGCGGTCGCTTCCTACCTGGAAAAGAGCGACAAGATCGCCTGGGTCAATTATCCGGGTCTGGAAAGCAACGCGTATTATACGCTTGCTAAAAAGTATATGCCGAACGGTACCTGCGGCGTCATTTCTTTTGGGATTAAAGGCGGCAGAGAAGCGGCCGCCAAGTTTATGGAGAGCCTGAAAATGGCCTCCATTGTAATCCATGTGGCGGATCTCCGCACCTGTGTGCTGCATCCCGCAAGTACGACACACCGCCAGTTGTCCGACGAGCAGCTTGTGGAGGCGGGAATCGGCGCGGATATGATCCGCATGTCGGTCGGCATTGAAAATATTGAGGATATTTTAAGCGATATTGACCAGGCGTTGAAACAGCTTTAAAAAATTTAAGATACAATAAAAGAAAGTAATGCCATATAGATGGTATTACTTTCTTTTGTGTTTGCGATGTCTGCGGGACAAAATATGTTTGTACGAAAATGCATGGACGTTCTGTCCTTTTCAAAAGACAGAACGTCCATGCAAGTATAGGCAGAAATCCTTTTATCCGTTTCACTTTTAAGACAAAAGAGAAGTGAAAAGAACGCGAAAGAGGGAATGTGCAGATTGTTATCTTGTGTTGATTTGACTTGCGTCGGCAGCAATTTCATATCCGGCTTTGTTCAGATGGTTTTCAATTTCATCGTATGAGGTGCCCGAACTGTCGTAATCGACGCAGACCAGATTGTGCTGTGTGTTGACGCTGACGGAATGGACGCCATGCAGCTGATCAAGCTCTCGTTTGACTTCTTTCAGGTCGTGCTTGCCGTGAATATTCTCAACAATAAAATTTGCGCTTTCCTGTGGCATTACTCATCACCTCGTCATTAGGATTTCCAGGGATGCGGCCCGTTATGAGATGCAATAAAGGGCAGGGCAGGGAACTTTTTAACAAAACAGCGCTGAAGTTGCGAATTGGTGGTGAATATGGTAGCATATAGCAAGCAATAAAAAAGGAGAGATCCAAAATGACGGATCGGGAACAGGCGATATGCTATTTAGAATCTGATTTGCTGCTGCATATGGACATGCTGGAGAGCCTCCGGCGCGGCCGTGCGGCGCTTTTGTATGCCGATCAAAACGGCGTTCTTTTGCTGGATCAGCCGTCCGGCACCTATATGGTCAGCGCCGCGCGGGAGGACGCTGCGGAAAACATGCTTCCGTTAATCAAAAATGCGGAATTGATTGAATGCCATCAAAAATTTTATGCGAAAGAGCTGGCGGAACAATCCCATCTGTACATCGGCCCGGATTGTTATCAGGCCGTATATCGCAAAGAACAGCGGATTCCGCAGGAGCGGACCGGCATTGAAATCAAACAGTTGGACAATACCTTCCTCTCTGCAGTTAAAGCGCAGTATCATATGATTCAGGACGATCAATATTTGTTGGGCCGCCTGGAATCCGGCGTAATGTACGGCGCGTTCCTGCGGGGGGAGTTAGCGGGTTTTATCGGCATACATGAAGAGGGTTCTATCGGCATGCTGGAAGTGTTTCCGGAATACCGCCGCCGGGGAATCGGTATGGCATTGGAGATACACATGGTCAACATCATGTTGGATAAAGGCTGGACGCCGTTTGGACAGATTATAGAGGGAAACACCGCTTCGTTTTCTTTGCAGAGAAGTCTGGGTTTTTCCATTGCGGAACAGCCTTTATTTTGGATGACTTCAAGGCCCGAGTGAGTCTGTCCGCACCGGAATGGTTAACGTAATGGTGGTGCCGCGGTCTGGCATACTCTGAATGAAAAGACCGTACTCCTTACCGTAATAAAGCTGAATACGCTCCTGGACGTTTCTCAGGCCGTATCCGCCGGTATCTTTTTCCAGAAGACGAGAAACCACCGCAGCATTCATACCGACGCCATTGTCTTCCACCTGAAAGATGATGGCGTTTTTTTCTTGCCTTCCAACAATGCGGACGCATCCCGTACCCTCGGGCTTCTGGTCAATTCCGTGTATGACAGCGTTTTCTACCAGCGGCTGCAACAGCAGATTCAGCATGGTGTAAGGATAAATCCGGTCGTCTATTTCATAGAGCACGGTAAATTGGCGGCTATGCATAATCAGCTGGATATCCAGATAAGAACGGATATTTTGCAGCTCATTTTCGACAGATGTCAGATTTTTTCCTTTATTTAATGTTGTTCGGTAAAAGGACGACAGCAGCTGCGCGATTTCGCTGATATCTGTGGCATCCGAGCGGATGGCCCTCCAATTGATTAAAGACAGACAGTTGTATAAAAAATGCGGGTTGATCTGCGCCTGCAGAGCCTTCAGTTCCGCTTCTTTCTGTGCGAGTTTTTCTCTATAGACTTCGTTAATCAGCAGGTTGATTCGGGCAATCATCTTCTGAAAGCTGCGAACCAGGTCTCCAACCTCGTCTCTGGAGCGGCTGTTTACAAAAACGGTCATATTCCCGGTTTCCACAACCTGCTGCATGTTTTTTCTCAGCTTTTCAATACGGCTGACAACCGCATAGGAAAGCAGTCCGCCCATAAGCAGAATCACCACCAAACAGATGCAGATCATACAGAGCACCGTCAAAACGATGGGGGAAGCCGCATCCGTAATCAGATGAGTCGGTTTATATAGAATTGCTTGCCAGCCGCAGGCTGGAATATCCGCGCGGATAACCGCGTACTCGGTTTGTTTCCAGGAAACAGATCCCGCGCCATTCTGCAGGAGCGAGACCACGGGTGGTTCTTCATCAGAATTATATTGCTGAAATAGCACCGTCTGTTCTGCGCCCACAAGATAAATGCCGCATTGATTCTGTAACAACTCCTGGCAGGGCTGGAACAGCGCATCATAATTCAGGGCAATACAAAGGAGATTTTTTTTGCTCTCTTTTCCATCTAAGAGCCCCGGGATTCTCCGTGCGGAAAAAACTGTTTGCGCCGATTCGTCGCAGAACCAATTAATTCCTGCGGAATTCATCGCCTGGTCGAACCAGGGTTCGTTTTGAACTTCTGCAATAGGAAGGACCATGTCGCCGTGCGGTTCTACGTTGGTCCCGGAAAGGAGCGTAATGTGGTCTACGCCGTCGTGCAGATTTTTCATTGCCAGAAACGTCGGCGCGATGGTGTTCGTATATACGTCGTAAAGTTCCAAGTAGCTGTTGTAGGTACGGTTCGCAGTATCCAAAAGGTCAGCGTCAAACGCCAGATAATCGGAAAGACTGTTGTAGATTTCCAATTGATTGTTAATCGCTCCGCAGGCCTGCTGTAAAGAGGTCTGCAGGTTCGCTTTTTCCTGAGAGAGCAGAAGCGCCGTTGTCTGTTGGTAGCAGAAAATACCCAGAATGGATATGGGAACGATACTGACCAGCAGATAACTCAGTAAAATCTTTTTGCGAAACTTGAGGTCCTTAAACATACCCAAGATGGATTTCATGATTTACGCATCCTTTTTCCGGAATTTTTCAGGACTCTTTCCAAAGTACTCGCGAAAGCTTTGAATGAAATACGATACGTTGCTGTAACCGACCGCGGTGCAGATGGACACAATCTTCATGTGCGTGTTCTCCAATAATTCCCTCGCTTTTTCCATACGCATCGCCTTTATGTATTTGTTGATCCCATATCCGGTTTCCTTTTTAAATATGTGGCTTAAATAGCGCGGCGTCAGATAAACCATATTTGAAAGGTTTTCCAGATCCAGTTCCTCATTGTAATGCTCTTGTATATAATTCTTTACCGTTTCCACATAGCTGTGGGGCGTGGAATCAGGATGCTGTTCTTTTGAGGCAAATCCCGTTCCGCTATCCTGCGATTCGTTTTCATCCGTCTGTTTGCCCGGGATGTTTTCAGCAAAGTCTTCCTGGAAAAACAAATAGGTATGGGGAAAAAGAAAACGATTTTCTATCAGCTGATCCAGCTGATCCAATTCCTGTGAGATCCTGCCGGCGCCGGAAAAGGCGCTGCTGACGGCAATATAACATACCTTATCAGACGATTGCCGGATAAAGTCAAACAGGTATTCTGCCAATTGCCGCCAATTTGTTTGCGAAACATCTCCCGGGAAAAGCAACAGACTCTGGCGGGGATTTAAATTAATATAATCCGCAGAAACATCCATGCGGGAAAAGAGCTGTTCCTTAAAGGAAACGCCTGCATGCTCAAAGAAGTCTCTTTGAAATTCCAGGAGCAGCATCTTGTGATACGCTTCTAAAAAGGACAGATCAAAAAGCGCACCGGCTTTGGCCGCCAGCGCTTCCATCGGTGTTCCGTTCACCAGGGAGTACAATAGATGTTCTCTGACGTAGGCAAGCTGCCGTAGGCTGCGTTCCTCTTCCGCACGGGTTTTCTGTATTTCCTGAACCACCTGTTCCATCACACTGCAAAATTCCTCAATTCGAATAGGTTTTAAAATATAATGGCTCACGCCCAAAGAAATCGCCGTTTTGGCGTACTCGAACTCACTGAACCCGCTGAATAAAATTACGCGCATTTTGGGTTGTAAGGTCAGTCCCTCCCGGCTCAAAGCAAGACCGTCCATAAACGGCATGCGCACATCGGTAAAGAGAATATCCACCGGATGTTCGCGGAGGTATTCCAGCGCCGCTTTGCCGTTCGCAGCATGGACTGTATCCACATCGAAATGATATTTGTCAAGCAGGAACTGAATGCCTTCCCGCTCCTCCCGTTCATCGTCGGCAATCAACATGTGCAGCATATGTCGTCCCCCTTTAAAAATACTTTGCAGAACCAGTCTTAATAGAACGATACCGCAATAAAACAGATTTTTAAATGTTATATGAAAAATTAAATGTATTACATAAAAATTCATTTAACTATTACAAATTGTCTGCCGGATTTTCTATAATGATTTTATAAGTAAAATTTGATTCTGAATAGATGGAAGGGAAAAACATGAAAAAGAAAAGATGGGGATCTATGCTGCTGGCGGGCCTGTTGTGTTTTTTGTCTGCATGTACGGCTCCTTCCGTGGAAGAGGCGCCTGTAGAACCCACAGGAATTTATCAGCAGGCAGTTTCCTGGGACGAGGCGCAGACGACGCCTTTTGGCAAATACCCGGAGCCCGTTCTTTGTACGATTGGCAGAAAAAGCAGAGGCTATCCGGAGGAACAGGCCATTCAGGAACAGGTTTATACCTATTCGCTTTTTTTGCAGGATTTTTTAAATATCCGTTTTTGCAATGCGTTTGACGTACGCAGTGAAGAGGACTTCCGGCAAAAGGTATCCATGTCGATTGCGAGCGGCGATCTTCCGGATATCATGACCGTCAACGCCCAGCAGCTCTATAGGCTTTATGAAGAAGGGCTCATCGCGGATTTAACGGAAGCTTACGAAAACTGTGCCAGTCCGCGTATCAAGGAGATATACGATTCTTATGAAGGCCGATGTCTGAACGGAGCCATTTTTGATGGAAAGCTCATGGCGCTACCCACAACGGAAATGTCGCATGGTCCGGGCTATTTGTGGCTGCGAAAGGATTGGTTGGAGAAGCTTGGGCTGCAGGAACCGCGGACCATGGAAGATATTGAGGAAATTCTGCGCCGCTTTGTTGCGGATGACCCGGGAAATAACGGGCCGGGACAAACGGTCGGCCTCCTGTGCAGTCCGCAAATCGCGGGGGATTCCTCCGGCGTCTATATGCTGAATGCTATCTTTACGCTTTATGGCGCCTTTCCCAAACAGTGGTTCCGGGCAGGCTCCGGGGAAATCGTGTACGGCTCCGTCCAGCCGGAGATGAAGTCGGCACTGGAACGTGTAGCCAAGCTGTATCGGAAGAGATTGCTTGATCCGAAATTTATGCTGCGAACGGAAGAGGATTGTCAAAATTTGTTGGCCAAAGGGATCAGCGGCTCCTTTTTTGGTAACTATTGGAGCAGCGAACTGCTGTTGGACAGTCTGCGGAAAAATCCGGAAGCGGATTGGACGCCGTATCTTGTCCCCAAAAATGAAGAGGGAGCGGTCACAATGTTTGCCGGGAATCCAAACAGCAGCTTTATTGTAGTGCGCAAAGGGTTTGAACATCCGGAGGCCGCGGTGAAGCTGGCGAGCATACAATTCGATTATGTCCGGGACAAAGCGCCGGAATTTACCTCCGCTTTAAATCAAGATGGAATGCTTTTAAATATGCACATCGGCTATGACGATGCGTTTGTCAGGTCCGGCGCTTCGATACAGGGGGCTCTGGAGGAAGAAGCACCGCTTACGTCTTTCAGTGCGGGAGATACATCCAACTACCGCTCCGTCCGCTCCTATCTGGATGCAATTGACAAGGGCGAGCCGCCGAATCCTCGTGACTGGCAAACGTATAAATCGAGGGTAGAAGCTTATAATCTTCTCATACAAACGCCGGTGCGAAAAATCACGCCCATCTTTGTGCGGGAAACAGACTTCATGCGGAAGCATTGGCTGGACCTGCAGAATCTGGAGCAAACGATCTTTTTGGAAATTGTGACGGGCGAACAGTCCATAGAAGCGTTTGACAGTTTTGCTGACCAGTGGAAGCAATCAGGCGGTTCACAAATCACGGAAGAAGTCCGGCAAGTATATGGATAAAGCTTACAAGAACATTCCTCAAAAGAAACAGATGAGGGTACAAAGGACTTCCCACGGCTTTGCAAGCGCAAAAGTTTACATATTGTTAATTAAATAGCCGTATGGAATATAGTAGAATACAGTATAGTCAATATGAAGGGTTTGCATACGAACAGGCACAGGCCGTATGAGCAATCCCATAAGGTGGTGCCCGCGTGTTTGGTTATATCAGACCCCAAAAGGCAGAATTGCTGGTGCGGGAATATGAACAATATAAAGGTGTATATTGTTCGCTGTGTAAGCAGCTGGGAAAAAGTTACGGCTGGTTCTCCCGGATGACTCTCAGCTATGACTGTACATTTTACGTTCTGGCGCTGATGTCGCTGAAAAATCGCTGCCCAGGCTTTCAGCAAGGGCACTGTGTGGTCAACCCATTAAAAAAATGCACTTTTTGTACGGGCGGAGAAGAAGAATTGCGTCTGGCCGCGGCGCTGTCCGTTATCCTGGTGTATCAAAAAATTCGCGACGATATTGTGGACAACCGTTTTGGGAAGCGCATCCGTTCCTATCTGCTCCTGCCGTTTGCCGCAGCAGCGCGCAGAAAAGCGGAAAAAGAATTTCCAGAGCTGGACCGTATTGTTGCCCTGGCTATGGTAGAGCAGGCGGCCGCAGAGCAGAATACAGGACAGAGCGTCGATTTTTATGCAGAACCTACCGCCAAAATGATGGAACAGGTATTTGCTTATGGACTTTCCGCTCCGGAACTCAGCCCCAAGGACCGCGTTGTGCGGCAGGCGGGGTATTTTTTGGGCCGTTGGGTCTATATTATAGATGCGGCGGACGATCTGGAGAAGGATCTGAAAGAAGGCGCTTTCAATCCCTTTATTATAAAATATCAATTTGACGAAAATACCACGGAAGAATTCATACAGGATGCAAAGGCTTATGCCAATCAACTTTTGAATGCAACCCTTTCTCAATTGGTCGCGGCTGTCAATATCATGGAGTTCCATCAGTTCGGCTCGATTGTTACCAATGTTGTGCTTCAGGGCTTGCCGGATATGCAAAAAGAAATCCTGTTTAAGAAGGAGAAAGAAGAGAATGTCGGATCCGTATAAGATTCTTGGCGTATCTCCAAACGCGACAGACGAGGAAGTGAAAAATGCTTACCGCGCGCTGGCCAAAAAATATCATCCGGACAATTATTCGGGCAGTCCCATCGCGGACCTTGCCAATGAGAAAATGAAGGAAGTCAACGAAGCCTACGACACAGTGATGGCACAGCGGAAAAACAGAACCGCAGGCGGGTATGCACAGCCGGGCGGATATACGTCCTATGCCAGTGCGAACAGCGAGTTCAGCGATGTACGGAACCTAATTATGTCCGGCCGGATCGCAGATGCAGAGCAGATTCTGGACGGCGTACTGATGGAAGGCCGCAACGCGGAATGGTATTTTTTAAAGGGCACTGTTTTGTATAAGCGGGGATGGCTGGAAGAAGCCTACAACGATTTTTCCAAAGCCTGCCAGATGGACCCGGACAATGCGGAATACCGCGCGGCGCTGAATCAGGCGGTCAACCAGCGGAACGGTATGTTTGGCGGGTATAATCCTCATACGCGTCCCTACGTAGGCTGCAGTCCCTGCGACGTTTGCTCCACGCTGATCTGCGCCGACTGCTGCTGTGACTGTTTAGGCGGTGGATGCTGTTGAAAAACAACAGTATGAAGCTGGCCCTGTGCGGTATGCTCACGGCGCTTGCAACCGCCGGCATGTTTCTCACCAATCTGATTCCGATCGCCTCCTATACGCTGCCGGCGATTGGGGGCGCGCTCACGGTAATCGCTGTGTTGGAGGTTGGTAAGAGCTGGGCCTGGTCCGTTTACATTGCGGCTTCTCTGCTCTCTGTTCTGGTTGCGGTAGATAAAGAAGCAGTTGCCATGTTCGTACTTTTCTTTGGCTATTATCCAATTATAAAGGCGAATCTGGAGCAGCTTAAAAAGAAATATCTGGTATGGCTTGCAAAGCTGTCTGTGTTCAATCTCTCCATGATTTTGGAGTTCTGGCTCGCCCTTCATCTATTGGGAGTACCTGCGGAGAGCTTTACGTTATTCGGCCTGTACCTGCCATGGGTATTTTTACTAGTTGGCAACATTGCGTTTCTTCTGTACGATTACTGTATTTCCTGCGGTATTCTCATCTATTGGAAGCGGCTGCACCCGTTTATTCGCAAGTGGCTGCGGTTGAAATAAAACTTGATTTTTCAAACTTTAGGACTTAATATATAGTGGAGCCGCCCTCGTCTTTTGGAGGGAGGATCCACTATTTTACTATGCAGATAAGGAGCCGGCTGGATCTTCCATACGGGGTTCGGCCAGGAATGCAACATAGACCAATATCGTGTGGAGAATGGGTTTAAAATGAATAATTTACTAACGGTCAGAATTCAGAATAATATGTCCAGCTTTTCAAAGGGACAGCGCCTGATTGCCAAGTATATCATGGAGCACTACGATAAGGTGGCGTTTATGACGGCGGCGCGATTGGGCGCTACGGTCGGCGTAAGCGAATCCACAGTGGTGCGCTTTGCCATGGAGATTGGTTATTCGGGATATCCGGAGCTGCAGCGAGCCATGCAGGAAATGATCCGGAATAAACTGACTTCCGTGCAGAGAATGGAAGTAACGGCAAATCGCATCGGGGAAAACGATATTCTGGACTCTATCTTCAGTCAGGATATGGAGATCATTCGCCGGACCATGGAAGAGACTTCTCATGAGAATTTTTACAGGGCTGCGGATGCCATTGCGGGTGCAAGAAAGATTTATGTACTGGGCGCGCGCAGTTCTTTGGCGCTGGCAACCTTCCTGTCCTACTACCTGCACCTGCTGTTTGAAAATGTCCTTCTGGTGCAGGCAACCAGCGAAGGGGAGATTTTTGAGCAGATGATCCGTATCGATGAAAACGATGTGGTCATCGGTATCAGCTTTCCGCGGTATTCCCGCAAAGCGGTAAAGGCAATGGATTTTGCCCGCAAACGCGGCGCCAAAGTGGTTGCGATCACGGACAGCGCGCTTTCTCCTCTGGCGGAGGCGGCAGATTATCTGCTGCTGGCGCGCAGCGACATTGCGTCTATTGTGGATTCCCTGTGCGCGCCGCTCAGTCTGATCAATGCGTTAATTGTGACAATCGCACTGAAAAAATCCAATGAGGTTAAAACGGTCTTTAAGCGGCTGGAAGACATTTGGGACGAATATGGAGTCTATGAAAAGGTGGATGAACATAAAAGTGAACCATCCGTATGATGTGCTGGTGATCGGCGGCGGCGCGGCCGGTCTTTTGGCGGCAGGAACAGCGGCGCAAAACGGCCTGCGCGTCTGCCTGGTGGAAAAGAACGCGCGTCCGGGCCGTAAGCTGATGATTACGGGAAAAGGCCGCTGTAATCTGACCAACCATTGTGAGGTGCCGGAGCTGATCGCCTCAACGCCCTCGAATGGGCGCTTTTTGTACAGCGCGGCTTCGGCGTTTCCACCGTCTGAGGTAATGGCCTTTTTTGAAGAGGAAGGTCTGCCGCTCAAAACGGAGCGGGGCAACCGGGTTTTTCCAAAGTCGGACCGTGCAGTAGACGTCGTAGATACGCTGGTAAGGTATGCAAAAAAACATGGCGTCCGCTTCTTAACAGGGCAGGCAAAGAAATTACTTTTAAAAGACGGCTGCATGCAGGGAGCGGAGCTGCAAGACGGGGAATCAATTTTTGCACCCAATGTCTTGATCGCCTGCGGAGGCGCTTCCTATCCCGGGACGGGTTCCACGGGTGACGGCTATCAATTGGCGAAACAGACAGGGCATACCATCGTTCCGCTGCGTCCTTCTTTGGCGCCATTGGTGACGGAGGAAAAAGACAGCGCGGAAATGATGGGCCTTTCCCTGAAAAATGTTGCGCTTTCCGTTTGGGACACCAAGAAGAAGAAGGAGATCTACCGCGATTTCGGGGAGATGCTGTTTACGCACTTCGGCGTTTCCGGTCCGATGATTTTAAGCGCCAGCGCGCATATGCGGGAAATGGCACCCGGCCGTTACCGTATCTCGATCGATATGAAACCGGCGTTGAGCAGGGAGCAGCTGGACCTTCGGCTTCAGCGCGACTTGGAAGCAAATAAGAATCGGGACTTTATTAACGCTCTGTCAGCGCTGCTTCCCAATAAAATGATCCCTGTAGCGGTCAAACGCTCCGGCATTGCGGCGGAGAAAAAATGCAACCAGATTACAAGGGAAGAGCGTCTGGCGTTTTCAGAGCTGTTGAAGCAGTTCCAATTTACCATAAAAGCCTTCCGGCCGATCGAAGAAGCGATCGTTACGGCAGGCGGCGTCCATGTAAAAGAGATCAATCCGAAAACCATGGAATCCAAGCTGGTAAAAGGGTTGTATTTCGCCGGGGAAGTGATGGATGTGGACGCATATACCGGCGGCTTTAACCTGCAGATTGCGTTCTGCACGGGGCGGCTGGCGGCCAATTCGATGACACTGGAGGATATGTAAATGATTGCAATTGCGATCGATGGGCCGGGCGGGGCGGGGAAAAGCACCATGGCCCGCAAAGTGGCAAAAGAACTCGGCTTTATTTATGTGGACACAGGGGCGCTTTACCGCGCCATTGGCTTGTATATGGTCCGTAGGGGAATTGCAACCACAGACGCGGAGGCGGTTTCATCCCATCTTTTGGAAATTGAAGTAACGCTGGCGTTTCAGAACGACGAACAGCGGGTGCTGCTCTGCGGTGAGGATGTATCCGATGCTATCCGGGCGCCGGAAATTTCTTTGGCGGCTTCAAATGTGTCGGCTGTTCCCAAGGTGCGGGAATTTCTTTTCGACCTGCAAAAGGACATGGCTCGGAAAAACAACGTCGTCATGGACGGGAGGGACATCGGTACCGTTGTCTTGCCAGACGCGCAGGTCAAAATCTTTTTGACCGCCTCCCCGGAGGAGCGCGCGGAACGCCGCTATCAAGAGCTGCTGAAAAAAGGCCAGGCCGCAGATTATACGCAGGTACTGAAAGAATTGAAGATACGCGACTACAACGATTCGCATCGTGCGATCGCGCCGCTTGTTCCAGCGGAAGACGCGGCTCTGATGGACAGCACGGGCTTGGCCCCGGAACAAACCATCGCCCGTCTGCTGGAACTGATCCGGCAAAAGCTGGCATAATACGCTTTATTTTCAAAAGATACCGGATATTTCCGGAGAACGGTGGTTAGCCTATGAAACGAACGCCGCTTTACGCGTTTGCCAAAGCCGCGGCGCAATGGATCGTAATGCCTTTTGTTCCCTACCGTGTAAAAAATAAGGAGCGTTTTCCCAAAGAGGGGAAAGTGATTGTCTGCTGTAACCATTTGGGTATTTCCGACCCTCTTCGTCTGGGGTTTACGCAGCACAGACAGATTTTTTTCATGTCGAAAGCGGAACTGTTTGACATAAAACCCCTTGGATGGCTCCTGCGTGCGCTGGGCGCATTTCCTGTTCATCGGGGTAAGGGGGATGTCAATGCGATTGACAGCGCCTCCGAACTTTTGCAGGAAGGCTGTGCGCTTGGAATATTCATTGAAGGGACCCGCTCCAGAGATGGGGAATTTGGACAGCCAAAAGCCGGCGCCGTTATGCTTGCCTATAACAATCATGCGCCCATTCTGCCGGCCTGTATCACACCCGTGGGAAGCAAAAAGCCTCGTTTATTTCACAAGGCGGTTGTTTCCTTTGGGGAATTGATTCAACCAGAAGAACTTGGCATTGAACATGGGGCCGGCCTGGAGTTTCGCAACGCCAGCCGGTTGGTGATGGGAAAAATACGTGAACTCCGCGAACGCGATTTGCTGGAGCTTGGGCAGGAAGAATCCCTGCCGGAACATATCGCATAATCAAAGGGAGGATGCCGGTGACCGCCTATCAGTTTTGGAAAAAAGCGCTGTACCCGCTGGGCAGGCTGCTTTACCGCCTTCATTTTGAGGGGACAGAGAATATTCCTTTGGAAGGCCCCTTTATCATTTGCTGCAATCACCGGTCAGTGATCGACCCTTTTTTTCTGGCGCTTCCGGTCAAACGGCAAATTCGCTATATGGCCAAGTCGGAATTGTTTACAGATCACGGAAGTTTTGTCAAGTGGCTGCTGTACCGTTTCGGTGCGTTTCCCGTTATGCGGGATAAAGGGGATGCGGAGTCTGTCCGCACAGCGGTACAAATTTTGCAGGATCACGGTGTGGTGGGGATTTTTCCGCAGGGGCGTTGCGTGTCTGATAATTCCCCGTTCCGCCCAAAGGCAGGCGCCGTCCTGGTTGCCGCGAAGGCAAAAGCGCCCATTTTGCCCGCTTGTATTTACTGCGAAGGCTTGGTGAAGCCATTTAAGCGCATTGTGGTGCGCTTTGGGGAGTTGATTCCGTTTGAAGGGTTGAACCTGCCGGATGGTTCCTTAAAAGGCGTACGGGAAGCGTCCGGCCTGCTTGCGGAAAAGATCAATCTGCTGCTGGATAAACGAGACGCAGCAGAGTAAAATAAAAATGGTTGCCATCTGGGAGAGGTGAAAGCGTTTGGAGATTACAGTGGCAAAATCCGCTGGATTTTGTTTTGGCGTGAACCGCGCCGTTCATATGGTACACGATTTGCTGGAAAAAGGGGAAAAGGTATGTACGCTCGGCCCCATCATCCATAACCCGCAGACCTTGCAGGAGCTACATGCCAGAGGCGTGCAAATTGTGGAATCGCCGGAGGAAGCGCCCTCAGACGCGACGCTGGTGATCCGATCTCACGGCGTACCGCAAAGCGTACTGGATGAAATTCAGACGCGGCATCTGAAATGTGCGGACGCAACCTGTCCCTTTGTCAAAAAAATTCATACACTTGTTTCAAAAGCTTCGGCTGAAGGAAAAATTGTCTTGATTGCGGGCGACAAAAACCACCCGGAAGTAGAGGGGATACGCGGCTATTGCGGCGACTGCTATATCTTTAAAGACGCCGCAGAGTTGGAACAGCTGACAAATAATATTCCACATCTGAATCAAAAACCGGTTTTAATTGTCGCGCAAACAACTTTTAGCGTATCAGAGTGGGAAAATTGTTTGGAAATCATAAAAAGGGTATATACAAATGCCACAATTTTTGATACAATATGTAATGCTACTGCAAAGCGTCAATCTGAAGCGGCCGAATTGTCCGAGCATTGCGATGCGATGATCGTCATCGGCGGCAGGCAAAGTTCCAACACAGCAAAACTCCGCGATGTTTGTAGGCAGAACTGCACTACATATCTCATCGAAACGGCGGACGAGCTTCCGCTGCCGGCTCTGAAGGGAGCCGCTTCCGTTGGCATTACAGCCGGCGCCTCAACGCCGGCGAGCATAATAAAGGAGGTACTAGTTACCATGTCAGAATTTATTGAAAACGCGGGTGCGAATTCAACGGAGAGTGCCGATACGAGCTTTGAGGAGATGCTTGAAGAGTCCCTCAAAAGTTTAAATACAGATGAGAAGGTACACGGTGTGGTTGTCGGCATTGCTCCCAACGAGGTCTATGTAGACGTTGGAAGAAAACAGGCTGGTTTCATCCCGGTCGCCGAGCTGTCTGCCGATCCGAACGTAAAGCCGGAGGATCTGGTTAAGATTGGCGATGAAATGGATCTTCTGATCATGCGCACCAATGATCAGGAAGGCACCATCATGCTCTCCAAGAAACGTCTTGACGCCGCAAAGGGCTGGGAAACCATCGCCGCGGCAGAAGAGAACGAGGAGATCCTGACCGGTGTTGTTACAGAAGTTATTAAGGGCGGCGTGATTGCCGTTTCCAATGGCGTACGTGTATTTATCCCGGCATCTCAGGCAACCGCGTCCCGCAACGATCCGTTGGAAGATCTGCTGAAGAAGGAAGTCAAATTCCGCATCATCGAGGTGAACCGCAACCGCAGACGCGCAGTCGGTTCCATCCGTTCCGTCCTCAAGGACGAGCGCAAGGCTTTGGCGGACAAGTTCTGGGAGACCGCGGAAGAAGGCAAGGAATATACCGGCGTTGTGAAGTCCCTGACTGCTTACGGCGCGTTTGTCGATTTGGGCGGCATTGACGGTATGATTCACATTTCCGAGCTTTCCTGGGGCAGAATCAAGCACCCGAGCGAGGTTGTCAATGTTGGCGATACTGTGAACGTCTATATTAAGGGTCTTGACAGCGAAAAGGGTAAAATTTCCCTTGGCTTCAAGCGTGCGGAGGATAACCCGTGGGAAATCCTCAAGCGCGACTATCCGGCTGGCACGGTTGCAGACGTTACTGTTGTTGGTATGACCACTTTCGGTGCGTTTGCCAGAATTATTCCGGGTATCGACGGTCTGATCCATATTTCTCAGATCGCAGATCACAGAATTGAGAAGCCGCAGGATGTACTGAAGGTTGGTGAGGTTGTAAAGGCCAAGATCACCGACATCGACTTTGATAAAAAGCGTGTCAGCCTGTCCATCCGCGCTCTGCTTGAGCCGGAAGAGGAAGCTGCTCCTGTTGAAGAAGAAGCGGCGGCCGACGCGGAATAAGTTTATGATTATCGGGGCGCGGAGAAATTTCTCCGCGCTTTTTTTATTTTCTATGGGAAATAGACAGGCACCTGATAACTCCCCCTGCGTATGATGGAGTATGGATTCTTTCAGACGGGAGGGAGGCGGCTATATGAGACGTTGGCGAAAAAGCAGGCCCGGCCGGCGGCGTCATTCCTTTGCGGGAAAAGTCATTGCGGTTCTGCTGCTATTTGTCGTCCTGTTTGTCGTTGTGGATATACAGCTGCGTCCCTTTGTGGGCTCTATGGTGACCAACCAGGCGCGCGTCACATTTGTATCCGCAGTCAACGACGCGGTGACGCAGGAAATCATTGAAGACCAGATTTCCTATACGGATCTGGTCAACATCGAACGAAACAACGCAGGACAGATTTTAGCGATCACTACCAACATGGCGCAGATGAATACGCTGAAGGCCAGCATGCTGCAAAGCGTGCAGGCGCATCTTACCGATGGGCACATGGATACCGGTATCGCATTGGGGACTCTGCTGGGAAGCGAATTGCTGCACGGCAGGGGGCCAAAGGTGCCGGTGCGGCTGACGCTTGTTGGTAATGTGACGGCAGAGTTTGAAAGCACCTTTGAATCGGCGGGCATCAATCAGACAAAGCACCGCATTGTTTTAAACATACATACCAGCGTTTACTCGTTCTTACCGGGCTTCGATACCACTACAGAAGTAGAGACCAGTATTCCGGTTGCGGAAACCGTCATTGTTGGAGAAGTTCCGCAGCTCATGACCAATTTTAAATGAGGAAATTTGCGCGTTTTTCATAAATCCGACTTTACGCGCATAGCAAGCCGGGGTATAATCAAATAATAATGGCAAAGGCCGCCGGGATGGTTTGCCCGGCGGCTTCTTTGCCGATTACAGCCCGTCTTTGGGAGAAGGGACCAGAATAACAGTATGGATAAAGATACAGCAAAACAGCAAATACAAGAATTGACTGCGCAGATCAACTATCACAACCAAAAATATTATGTGGAAGACGCGCCGGAAATAGATGACTACGAATACGATATGCTGTACCGTCAGCTGCAGCAGCTGGAAAACGCGTATCCGGACCTGATTGCACCGGATTCCCCCACACAGCGTGTGGGCGGCGTTCCGTTAAATACGTTTGAAAAGGTAGAGCATACCGTTCCACTAGAAAGCCTGCACGACTCTTTTTCGGAAGAAGAGCTGGTGGATTTCGACCGTCGTGTCCGCGGTGTGGTGGAAGAACCCGTTTATATTGTTGAACCCAAATTTGACGGGCTGTCTGTGGCCCTGGAATACCGGGACGGCCTGTTTGTGCGGGGGTCCACCCGGGGAGACGGCTTGGTGGGAGAGGATGTGACGGAAAACATCCGGACCATTCGCACCGTGCCGCTGAAGCTGAACCGTGAGGTGCCTTTTTTAGAGGTGCGCGGCGAAGTCTATATGTCTCACGAAAGCTTCTATATGCTGGCGGCGCGCCAGGAACTCAACGATGAAAAGCCCTTTAAGAATCCGCGAAACGCGGCGGCCGGTTCCCTGCGGCAAAAGGACTCCCGGGTAACGGCAAGCCGCACTTTGGATATTTTTGTCTTTAATATTCAACAGGTCAATGGCATGGAACTGCATTACCATGACGAGTCTCTGAATGCGCTGAAAGAGCTTGGCTTTACCGTCCCGCCGTTTTATAAAGCCTGCCATACCATACAGGAAGTCATCGAGGAAGTCCATCGGATTGGGGAACTGCGTGGAACCTTGGGATATTCCATCGACGGCGCCGTCATCAAGGTAAACTCCTTTGCACAGCGTGAGCTGTTGGGCAGCACCTCTAAATTTCCCAAGTGGGCAGAAGCATATAAATATCCGCCGGAAGAAAAAGAAACCAAGCTTCTGAATATTGAGATCAACGTGGGACGTACAGGCGTATTGACGCCGACCGGTTTGTTTGAACCCATTACGCTGGCCGGTACGACGGTCAGCCGCGCGACTCTGCACAACCAGGATTTCATTGCGGAGAAGGATATCCGGGTAGGCGATACCGTTGTTTTACGAAAGGCAGGCGAGATCATTCCGGAAGTGGTTTCCGTGGTCGCGCATGAACCGGATTCCGAACCCTATCGTATCCCGGAGATCTGCCCTTCCTGTGGCGGCCCTGTCATACGGGAAGAAGGAGAAGCGGCGGCACGCTGCACAAATTCAGAATGCCCCGCGCAGCTGCTGCGCCATCTGATCCACTTCAGCAGCAGGGATGCAATGGATATTGACGGTTTGGGGCCAGCTGTTCTGGAACAACTGGTAGAACAGGCGCTGGTGTCGTCTCCCGCAGACCTGTATACCCTAACGCAGGAACAGGTGGAAGCTTTGGAGCGCATGGGGGAAAAGTCCTCCCAGAACCTGATCGATGCGATTGCCAATACAAAGGAAAACGATCTGTACCGGCTGATCTATGCGCTGGGGATACCACACATCGGTTTAAAGGCGGCAAAGCTTTTATCAGCACATTTTCGGACGATCGATGCTGTTTTTCAGGCTTCAGAGGAAGAGATCGCGGCGATTGACGGATTCGGTGCGATCATGGCGGAAAGCGTCCGGCAATATTTTGATCTCTCCAGCACGGCGCATCTGATTGGACGTCTGCGCGACGCCGGCGTGAATATGCTGAGTAAAACAGAAATCAGTGATAACCGCTTTGCCGGCAAGACCTTTGTTTTAACAGGAACGCTGCCGACGCTGACACGCTCGGAAGCAACGGCGATCATAGAAAAGCTGGGAGGAAAAGTGAGCGGCAGCGTCTCAAAGAAGACCGGTTACGTATTGGCGGGTGAAGAGGCAGGAAGCAAACTTTTAAAGGCACAGCAGATCGGCATTCCCATCCTCTCAGAAGACGAATTTCAGCAGATGATATTATAAAGAAATACCACGCAGATTTTGTTCTGCGTGGTATTTCTTTATAATATGAAAATGGCCGGATCCTTCACCTCTGAACATAATAAAAACTATTTTTCTGCCGGGTCAGCCGGAAAGTACTCAGGAACCGGAAAACTTAACTATCTTAAAAAATTAATTTATCCATTAATATCATCAAATGCGTAATAATAGGACAAATTATTGGTTTCATTTCTGATATATGATATAATGTTTCTACAAATAGCTGCTGGTTTTTAGACTAAATTGTACAGAAAGGAGATGACAATTTACAGCTATTTGAAAGAGGAAATAAAGAATGGAGGAAAGATATGAAGAAACAATGGAAAGTTTTGCTTGCCATGCTGCTTGTTCTTCAAATGATTTTGCCGGGGTCGATTTTAGCGGGCGCCGTAGCAATATCACCGGAAAGCTCCGGCTACACACAGGACCTGGACGGCGATTTAACCGGACAGGATGTTGTGATTAATCCGGTCGATTTTGGAGCCGATCCAAGTGGAAAAGGGGACAGCGCCATTGCCATTTGGGATGCATTTGAAGCAGCCCGCAAAGCGACAGAAAACGGCGCTGCTTCCGTTACAGTAAGTTTCCCGAAGGGCGAGTATCATGTTTACAAGGATTACGCACAGAAGCGTGAATACCACACGTCCAACACCAACAGTACGGATCATCCGATTAAACCGATTGGTATTCTGATTGAGAATCAGAAGGACTTTACCATGGAAGGTAACGGCTCTCTCTTTATGATCCATGGCAACATGATGGCATTGGCCGTTGTAAAGTCCGAAAATGTCACTTTGCATGACTTTTCCTGGGATTTTGCCGTTCCGACGGTTTCTGAAATGAATGTCGTTGGGATGGGGACCGATGGCAGCCCTTACACTGATTTTTATATTCCAGCCTGCTTCCCCTATGAAATCTCCGGGAACACCCTGGTATGGCATAGTGAAAAGAGCCCCTATACCGGCCAGTATTATTGGACGGAAAGAGGCATTCATAACGCGTATTCGGTCGTGGCATATCAGCCGGAAGAGGAAATGTCCCGCGCCTACTTTACCAATCAGGGACCGTTCCAGAACGCGACCCGAATCGAACAGTTGGAAAACAACACCATTCGTATTTACTATTCCTCCCGTCCCGCCATGCAAAAGCAGGGGATGATTTTTGAATTGTGCAGCTCGGCGCATCGCGAGACCGCCGGCGCATTCTTCTGGGAAAGCACCGACGTCGTTGCAGACAGCATCAACGTGCATTTCCTGCACGGTTTTGGCTGGCTGACGCAGATGTGTACCAATGTCACCTATCGCAACTGCAACTTTATGCCGCGCGAAGGCACCGGTAAACGTACGGTCAGCTATGCGGACGGCATCCATGCTTCCGGAGCGGCGGGCGATTTCATCGTTGAGAACTGCAACTTTGCCAATACTCACGATGACCCGATCAATCTGCACGGTACCTTTACGCGTGTTGAGCAGAGAATCGACGACCATACATTGCAGCTCAAGTATATTCATGCGCAGCAGGGCGGTTTCCCACAGTTCCATGTGGGGGACAAGGTGGTGTTTTACACCAGAGACCTGTTGACTTCTACTGACAATGAAACGGAATATACGGTTTCCGAGGTCATCTCCAATCCGGGTGAAAGCGGCAACGACCTGAAAACCATGGTGGTCAAATTCGCGGAGACGCTCCCGGAAAACCTTTCGGAGAGAATTGGAGATAACCTCAACCGCCAACCGCGCTTTGTATGTGAAAACATCACCTTCGCACCGAAGGTGACAATCCGCGGGAACACCTTCAAAAATGTGACCACCCGCGGCATCCTCTGTACGACCAGAAATCCGGTCCTGATTGAGGATAATTCATTCCTGAACATGTCTATGGCGACCATTTATCTGTCCAACGACTCCGATGAGTGGTACGAATCCGGACCGATTCGGGACATGACCATCCGCAACAACGAATTCTATATCAAGTCCATCGGCAGAACCTCCTGGGAGTATGCGCCGGCCATCTATATCCACCCGATTACAAAGGGCGGCGGGCTTCCGGACCCCAATGAGGCAATTCATAAAAACATTACCATTGAGGGCAATACGTTCAACATGGACCTTGACTGCGTTGTCAAGGCGGAGAGCGTGGAAAACCTGACCATCAAAAACAATACAGTGCTCCGCTACAACCCGGACGTACAGCTTGCCGTCAGCGCAGACACGCAGACGCTGCAGCCCGGCGCTTCTGTCAAATTGGCAACGAACGCCACTGCAAACAGCAACACCGGAACAGCGGGACAGGGGAACACCCCCAATAACAATTACGACAATCTGTATGAGTTTACAAAGTGCAAGAATGTTGTAATTGAAGGGAACACCTACGATGACGGTTTAAAAAAGTATGCGGTTCTGCGCAATGCGGCGGACAGCGCGGATGAAATCCATGTGATCAATGATCCTACGG
Organism: Clostridium sp. D33t1_170424_F3; assembly: GCF_015667585.1. Taxonomy (GTDB): domain Bacteria; phylum Bacillota; class Clostridia; order Oscillospirales; family Acutalibacteraceae; genus Anaeromassilibacillus. The sequence goes on from NZ_JADPEG010000001.1 coordinate 31,051, forward strand.
TTGTAACGCGCAACCGCAACGAAGCGCCTTCTGAAGCGCTGCATGTACAGTATGCAACCACGGACGCCTCGATCGCAACGGTGGACGAGTCCGGCCTTGTTACGGCGCTGAAGCCCGGCGCGGTGGATGTATACGCCTACTACGAGTGGAATGGTTCCGTTTTGCATTCGGAGCCGGTCCGCATCACCGTGGAAGGAACCGAAGCGCCCAAGGCCAGCAAGGTGACAATTGCGGGAGAGGATAATATCCGCCTCGACGCCATCGGTGCGACACATCTGTTCACGGCCTCCGTAGAAGGCACAGATGCAACGCCGTCGTGGACGGTTGCAGACTTTAAGACCGGCGGAATAACCGTCTGTGCAACCATAGACGCCAACGGCGTTTTGACCGCGCAGGCTCCCGGTATCGTTACGGTCAAAGCATCCGTCGGAGAAGTCAGCGATACCCGTACGGTGATCATTTCCCCGCTGCATTTTGACGCGCTGCGTCCGGAGTTCTCCATTGTACGTGAGAACACAAGCGATTATGCGATCGACGCGGCGGGCGAGACGCTCACTATGATCATGCGGAATACAGACCTGTACCAGCAGGACAACAACGCACAGGTATTCCTGTATGACATCCCCTCCGGTGTGGACAAAGATGATCTTTGGACAGCCGTCCACGTGGATAACCTGCCGGTCAAAAAGGCAAATTCATGGGATACCGCATCATTCCTGCTCTATAAAGACGACGATAACTATGTGACCGTCGGAAAGAAAAATCATTTTAATGGTTTTGCGGTTGTAAACGAAAAGAACAGAGTCGCAGCAGAAATCGGAGAAACCGGCACGACAAACAATGCGGTTACCTCCGCCGATCTGGCGTTCCATAAGTCTGGAAATACAATTAAAATGTATTACAAGGTGGACGGTGGACAATGGACGGAGTGGATTGGCACAGACGCTTCCGCGATTACGGACTCCGCCATTGGAAGCAGCTTCAAAATCGGTTTTGCCGTGTGGGGCGGCATTGGAGCCGGCACCCAGGTGCAGTACTCCAACTTCCGTGTGTCGGACGGCGCTTCTGTTTCCTCCGCAGCGGATCTGGATACGCTGGCGTCAATTCCTTTTAAGGGCTACGACAATCAGGCGCCTTCCGTAACGGAGCTGACGTTTGAGCAAGCGTCCTACACCGCGGGCGATACCGCACGCGTAACCTATCGCTACAGCGATCCGGAAAACCATGCGGAAGCCGGTTCCCTGTATCGTTGGGAATTGAAAGACGCTGCCGGTAATACTTCCGTACAGGTGATGGATGAAAACGCCTACATCGCCGGCGCTGCTGGAGAATTGACTTGTACGGTATATCCCGTAGATGCTTACAATGCCATCGGAAATGCGGTTTCCGGCACGGTGACCGTCAATCCGGCGCCGCAGGCGGACCTGGCGCTCAGTGCGATCACGATTAATGATGTGCTTGTAAAAGATTTTGCAGCGGATCGGTTCGCTTATGAAGCCAAGACGCCCGGCACGGTATCCACCGTGAAGTTGGGCTATGTAAGCAAAAATGCGGGCGAGGGCAGCATCGCCGTTCTGGTGGACGGGGAAGAGCAGTCCGGCCTGTCAAACAGCGGCAGCCTTAACGTTCCGGTGGGAAGCATCGTTACCCTGCGCCGCGATGCGGACCATACCTATACGGTGAAGCTTGTCAAAGCGAAAAACAGCGCGGTTGCGATCCAGGAAATTTCTGTTCCGGAGATTGGATTCGACGTGAGCGCGCCCATACCGAACAGCAGCCTTACCGTAGTAAACGCGGATCAGAAGTATGTGACGCTGGAGGTATCCGCGGCGCTGAATGGCGGAGAACTGGTCGTCACCAGAGACGAAGCGCGTACGCCGCTGACTGTAGAGGATCATGGCGACGGGACTTACCGTGTGGATGTTGTTCTGCAGCCCGGCCTCAATTCCTTCTATGTAAAAGCGATTGCAGAGGACGGTGTTTTTGAGGAACAGCGTATGGTACATATCACACGCAAAGCCGGTACCGATGCATCTCTGTTCGGCGTAAACGTGGACGGAGAAGCGCTGGCAGGCTTTAATCCGGATGAAACGGAATACCAATACATCCTCTCCAATGCCAACGAAGCTTCTATTGATCTTGAAGCAGCGTTAGCTGATAAAGAAGCAACCTGTTCCATCACGGTCAACGGTGTGCGGACAGAAGGAACCAGTGTTTCTGTCGACGATCTGAAGATCGGCTTGAATACGGTCATCATTGCGGTAAAAGCCGACGACGGAATGACTACCCGCTATTATACCCTGAACGTTACGGCGCCCAACGACGCCAACGCGAAACTTTTGAAGCTCCAGGTTGACGGTGCGTCGCTGTCCTCCGTATTCCAGCCGGACGTGTTCGCATATGGCCTGCATATCAAGGCCGATGCACTGACCTTCACGGCGACGGCACAGGAAAAGGACGCCACAGTCATTATCAACAGCAATGGTACTCTGCGCGTTGGCACAGGCTCCGCCGCCTTCACCGGCGCGGCTGTCTATGAAGGCGCAAACGAAACCACCGTTACCGTTATCTCTCCGGATCGCACTAGCACAGAGGTTTACCGTCTCAACGGAGACGTCGAACCGGTGCAGTATGCATCCGACCTCACTTATGAGAGCGCAAGTACCGTAGGCTACGGTTCCATTCAATTGGATAAGAGCAGCGACGGAAAAACGCTTACCCTCAAAGGAGAAGACGGCGGATCGGCTACCTATGAAAGAGGCCTCGGCACGCACGCCAACTCCACCATTATTTACAACATTGACGGTGCGGGCTATACCCGATTCCAGGCGGTTGTGGGCGTTGATCAGGAAGTGGGAGACACTACCTATCCGAACCTGGTCTTTGAAGTCACCGTCGACGGTGCAAGCCTGTTTAAGAGCGAAACAATGTATGTCGATACGCCCCAGGCGAAAATTGACGTTGCCATTCCGGAAAATGCAAAAGAAATTCGTCTGATCGTCACACAGGCGCTGAACTCCAACTGGAGCGCGCATGCGGACTGGGCAGACGCAAAATTCAGCAAAACGCTTCCGGAGCGTCCCAAAACCGATCGCACTGCCCTGAACGAAACCGTTCTAGAAGCATTACAGCTGGATCCGGATCAGTATACACAGAGTTCCTGGAACGCTGTAAAAGAAGCGCTTGCAGCGGCTGCAGATCTGGCGGAAACCGCAGCACAGGGCGATATTGACCACGCGGCGGAAGCTCTTTCTGCGGCAATTGAAAACCTGGACAAGCCGGTACAGGGAACGCACATGGTAATCGTTACCTATCCGGGCAACGCTGTTCTGCAGTCTGTAGAAGGCGAGGCGGAGGAAATCCTCTCCGCGAACGGGATCTACTCGGCGAAGGCGGAAACCGGAGCGCAGTTGACGTTCCAGTTTGTGCCTACCTATGAGAATCGGACCTTCACCTCCGCTCTGCTGGGAGAGCAGGCAATTGATTTCTCTGCGGAACTTTGCACGTACACATTTACCGTCGGCAGCGAGGACGCCAAGCTAAACTTTGTGTTTACCGTTGTGGACCGGCAGATATTGCGCACTGTGATCGAGCAGGCTGAGCTGCTTGACGGCGGAGAGGAATACCTGGCCGCAGTTCCGACGGTACAGAAGAAATTTGATACGGCACTCAAAGCGGCGAAAGATGTAGACAAAAAGGCGAACGCCACACAGGAAGAGATTAACAAAGCCTGGAAGGAACTGCTGGATGCGATCCACCTTCTTAGCTTTACCGCTGGCGATCCGGCTGAACTGAACCATCTGCTGGAAATTGCAGAGGGTTTGACTGAGAGCGATTTCACCGCTGCTTCCTGGGAAAATCTGCAGACCGCTGTTGCCGAGTCAAAGGAAGCGGTTGATACTGATGAACCTCTTGAAGCAGAGCTTGAAAAGGCTTATGATACCCTGTATCAGGCGATGGTCGACCTGGAATACAAAGCGGACAGAAGCGTTCTGGAAATGCTGATTGCACAGGCGCAGGAGATTCGTGAAGTCCTGGAGGACGAATATCTGGAAATTGGCAGAGAGGCGTTCTTGGATGCGTTGGATGCAGCGGAAAAACTGGATCAGGACGCTGGCCAGAAAGCCGTTGATCAGGCTGCCTCGGACCTCTATACGGCGATTGCAAACCTGCGATTGATTCCGGATAAGACGGCTCTGACAAAACTGGTTGAAAAGGCTGAGCAAATCGACACCTCCGGTTACACGCCGTCCAGCGTTGCCGCATTTAAAGCGGCACTGAAACTGGCGCGCACGGTTCTGGCAGGCAACACCTACAGCCAGACGGAGGTAAACAGTGCCTACGATGGCCTGAATCTCCGGATCGACGGCCTGAAAGTCAAGGACACCGGGAAAACTTCTTCCAGCAGTACCGCAAGCGCACGCAAGGACAACACCTATGGGGCAAACGGCACGGCGTTGGTGAATGCCACGCAAAGTATTTCCACTGCTCCGTATGTGCTCTCCGATACGACTTTACCGTTCACGCTGAAGAGAGGAACCGCCTATTGCTTTAAGATGACCGTTGTAAACGGAGAAGCGGCGGCCCCCAACTTTACGGTTGGCAACGGCAGCGTATTGAAGACACAGTTTGTCACAAAGATCGGCAATGCATACTATTACCGCGTTTGGGCGACCGGCACACCGGGCACCAGCACAGGCGTATATACGCAGCTGCCGGGTCAGGAGCCGCGCAAGCATTGCGATGTAACCGTCGCTTAAATGTGCGTGTTCCATACCCATTGATGAAGTCCCAGATATGAAAAGGTCCCCGCACAGCGAGTTTGCTGTGCGGGGACCTTGCTTTTTATGAGTTGCGGAGATAAATCAAAACCTGCCCATCTGACACGTGGGTTTCATGAAAAAGTCTGATTTCAAATTTATCTTATGAATCAGCCTTTCCTTCCAGTTGCAAAAAAGCGGCAACTTCTTGAAAAAGCCTGTCCCGTTCCGGGCCGAGCGTACAGACGTGTGGACTGTCCGGCAGGGTATACAGGCGTTTATTTACAGAAGCGGTTTGCCGCAGGATGATCTCCGCGCTTTCCGGGCATACCGTAGCGTCCTTTCCCGCACGTACAATCAACAGCGGACAATGGATGTTTTTTAGCTGCTGGCGGGCTTTTTTCATCAGGATATTGAGCTGCTCAATACTGCGCAGCGGGGTACAGTCGTAACAGGCGTTGTATTCGTGCAAAAATCCAGGGTCCGGTTCGCGCGCTTTTTCTGTATAATACCGCATGACAGGGCGGACATATCTGGCAAAGCGGCTGGCGCGGTTCTGAACCTTCAGCGCTGCGCAAACAGGTACGGCGCGTGCTGCCGGACGCGTTGCCGCCACCAGAAGCGCCAATGCGCCTCCCATGGAAAGACCGACGACGCTGACGCTGTCACAAACCTGAACCAGCCTGTCATATCCCTTTTGCGCAGCAGAGAGCCAATCCCTCCAGGAACAGCGCTCCATCTCCGCGGCATTTGTACCGTGCCCCGGAAGCAGGATACCTTCCACCCGGCAGTCATATCGCGCAAGATATGTGCCTAACGGCAGCAGGGTGCCGGGCGTTGCCGTAAAGCCGTGGATCAGCAAAACGCCATTCCGGCTGGACTCGTTGAACGCAAAGGGCCGGCAGAGCAAATTCTGAGAGAGATCGTTCATACAGAAACGCCTTCTTCGTCTTCCAATGCAGCAGGAACCGTCTTTCTGGAGCCAAACCGCAGAAAAGACGGCTTTACCTCGGAGAGCAGGATAGCGGCAAAAATCAGGACAAATCCAACCAGGATACGCGGTGTCAGCTGCTCATGCAGGAAGATCGCACCGCAGAGACAGCCGAATACGGATTCCAATGACATGATCAACGATGCTTTGGAGGCCGAGACATATTTTTGACAGACGGTTTGCAACAGCAGCGCAATCATCGTACTGAAAACACCCAGATATAAAATGAAGTTGATGGAATCCTGGCTGATACTGGTGGGGATCGGTTCCATCACGAGGGATGTCACGCCCGCAAACAGTGCCGCAAAGATAAACTGCGTGATGGAAAGCAGAATAGGATTATGCTTTTGGGTTAAAATAGCAGCAGCCACAATCTGCGCGGTAAAGCCAATGCCGCCAAGGAGAGAAAAAGCGTCTCCGGTATTGATAGAGAAGTCCGCGTTCAGGGATAAAAAACCGATGCCGACCATACAGATCACCGCGGCGGAGACGTTGTATCCGTCCGGCTTCTGTTTTTTAACAATCCAGTATAAAAAGGGAACGAGCACAACATAGATTGCCGTCAGAAAAGCGTTTTTTCCCGCTGTTGTATATTTTGCGCCCAAAGTCTGTAAATAAAACGCGATATAGTACAAAAATCCAGCAAGGATTCCCGCTTTTACACAGCCCTTGTCAATCTCCTTCAGCTTTTTAAAGAAGATCACGCACATCAATATGGCAGCGATGCCAAAACGGAGCGCGACAATCGCCGCAGGCTCCAGGCTGCCGGTCGCGCTTTTCACCACAACAAAACCGCTGCCCCAGATGATCGTAACCAGCAGCAGGCCAAATTCTGAGAGAACCGATTTCTTTTTTGCGTCCAAAAATACCCCACCTCATCCATTTTTATCGCTTCTTAATACAATGCCCTGATTATAGCATTTCAGCGATTTAAAGACAAGTTTGTCCATCGACAAAATTCATGCATAAATAGTCGTTCCTTTTGCATGTTCATAGATTTTTCAAGGATTCTTTCTTTCCTAACAGCAGGCAGTGTGCTATAATAGATTCTGACTTTAACATGGAGATGATGGAATGATAGGAATTGAGCAACGTACCATCTGTGACGGTGTCAATTTTAGAAGCATCCGTGATAACAAATTTAAAACTGTTCGTATGTCCGTACATCTGGTCGTGCCGATGAGTCGGACCGCAGCGGCGGAAAACGCTCTGGTACCGTTTCTGTTGAGCCGCGCCAGCAGGGAATATCCCGACTATACAAAACTGGGCCAGCGTTTGGCGGAACTGTACGGTGCGTCCTTAAACGCGGACGTTCAAAAGCTGGGGGACCTGCAGGTGCTGACCATCTCCGCATGCGGCCTTGCGGACCGGTATGCACTGGACGGGGAATCGATTTCCAGAGAGCTGGGAGACCTTCTCTGCAGCATCCTGTTTGATCCGCCGTTTGAAGACGGCCTGTTCCCGCAGGATGGGTTTGAACAGGAAAAGCGCCAGACCATCGAATTGATCGATTCTGAATTTAATGATAAGCGCACCTATGCGCGCCAGCGCTGCGAAGCGCTTATGTGCAAAAATGAGCCGTTTGGTATCAGCCGGTACGGGAGCAAAGAGGATATATGCAATTTGCAGCGTTCTGCTATCACTGATGCATGGAACGCTTTGATTCGCCGCGCGCGCGTGGAGGTAACGGTTCTGGGCGACTGTGATCCGGAACCGGTATATGAAGGCTTTTCACAGGCGTTCCGGAAAGCGGGTCGCGAATCGGTTGTCGGCTGCCCTAATACGGTGGTACGCTGTGCGGAAACCGTCAATGAAGTCACTGAAAAAATGGATGTGGCACAGGGAAAACTGGTGCTTGGCTTCCGAACGGGAACAGCGATGCCAGAGGAGGCGGTTCCTGCCGTCAAACTGATGACTGCGCTGTACGGCGGAACGCCGAATTCCAAATTGTTTTTAAACGTTCGCGAAAAACTGAGCCTCTGTTATTATTGCAGCGCACAGTTTAACAGCATGAAAGGTATTATGCTGGTGCAGAGCGGCGTAGAGACGGAAAACATGCAGAAGGCCAGGGAAGAGATCCTCCGCCAGCTGGATGAGGTGAAAAAAGGTAACTTCGACGACAGCGAGATCGAAGCGGCCAAAATGAGCCTGGCGAACAGCTACCGCACGTTATCGGATTCTCTTGGCGGGCTTGACAACTGGTATCTTTCGCAGACTTTTGCCAATCAGATCCAGCGGCCGGAAGAAGCGGCGGCTTGCATCAATGCCGTTACAAGGCAGGAAATCATTGATGCGGCGAACCGGGTTACCTTGGACACCGTCTATTGTCTGGTTGGAAACGGGGAGGATGCACAATGAATATGATCAGAGAAGTAAAGAGCGCCCGCGTGGGAGATCGGTATTATGAAGTCAAGCACCCATCCGGCCTGCGTATCTTTGTGTATCCCAAGGAACAGAATAATTCCACCTATGCGGTGTTTGGAACCAAATACGGCTCTGTAGATACTACATTTAAACGCTCCGACGAGGCGGAGGCCTGTACGGTGCCGGAGGGAATCGCACATTATCTGGAGCACAAGCTTTTTGAAAGTGAAGACGGCGACGCCTTTGCACGCTATGCAAAAACAGGTGCCAACGCAAATGCGTATACGTCTTTTGACGTCACTTGCTATCTGTTCTCCTGCACGGAAAATGTTTATGAATCGTTGGAGATTCTTCTGGACTTTGTACAGTCCCCGTATTTTACCGAGCAAACCGTTCAAAAAGAGCAGGGTATCATCGGCCAAGAAATCCGCATGTATGACGACGATCCCCAGTGGCGCGTCATGTTCAACTTGCTGGAGGCCTTGTACCACACCCATCCGGTCAAAATCGATATTGCGGGTACGGTGGAAAGCATTGCGAAGATTACGCCGGAGCTTTTATACCGTTGCTATCATACGTTCTATAACCTGAACAATATGGTTCTCTGTGTGGCCGGTAATATTGACGTCAACAAGGTGCTGGAGCTCTGCGATAAACTGTTGAAGCCTTCCGCACCGGTAGAAATCGAGCGCATCTTTGAAAAAGAGCCGCTTGAAATTGTAAAGCCGTATGTGGAGCAGAAGCTTTCTGTTGTGACGCCGCTGTTTCAGCTGGGCTTCAAGGAAGACGCTGGGAACCGCCGCCGCACGGCAAAAGAGCTGGCGGAGACGGAGATTCTTTTGGAAGCGATGGCGTCCGACGCATCCCCGCTGTTCCGCAGGCTTTTAGATGCGGAGCTGGTCAACGAGTCCTCCTTTGGATACGAATATTTTGAAGGCCCCGGCTATGCCAGCGTAATTTTTTCCGGTGAATCCAAAAATCCAAAGCTCGTGGCAGAAGAGATTATAAAAGAGGCGGAGAGATTGCGCAGGGAAGGTTTGGATGAACCGGCGTTCCAGCGTTCCCAAAAAGCGCTGTACGGAAGAACCGTTTCCGCTTTAAACAGTGTTGATAGTATAGCAAATTCCATGGCTTCCTTTGCTTTTACAGGTCGGGAGTTATTCTCCTACATTGACGAGATTGCCAACGCGGATTTGCAATCGGTGCAGCGCCGGCTGGACTCCCAGCTCCTTGCGGACTTTGCAGCGCTGTCCGTCGTAAACCCGGCTGAATAAGAATAAAGGTTGAACCGCCAGGCTTCCCGCGCGAGGCTTGGCGGCTTTCCTGATTTTTCGGATCGCGCGGGAAAGGTGGAAAATATGTATAACGTACAATTTCCGAAGCTCGGGTGGGAGTTTCACGTGCAAGAAACGGCATTTCAAATTGGCAACGCGCCGATCGCATGGTATGGTATTATCATCGCGGTGGGCTTTATGCTCGCGTTTCTGTATGCGATGGCGAGCTGTAAAAAGATGCGCATTAACGCGGACAAGCTGGTCAACTGCGTCCTGGTCGGGATGATCACAGGCATCATTGGCGCAAGACTTTACTATGTCATTTTTTATCCTGGAAACAAATATTTGAATAACCCGATGGAAATTTTTAATATCCGCGAGGGCGGTCTCGGCATCTACGGCGGCATCATTGGCGGACTGTTAGGCGGCGTGCTCACCGCAAAGCTGTGCAAGCTGAAAGTGCCTGCCGTACTGGACATTGCATCCCTGGGCTTTTTAATTGGCCAATGCATCGGCCGCTGGGGCAACTTTGTAAACCAGGAGGCCTTTGGAAGCCAGACCGACCTTCCATGGGGAATGGTCAGCGAAGGAACGCGCGCGGTCGTCAACGGACCCGTGCATCCCTGCTTCTTTTATGAGTCCCTGTGGTGCCTGATCGGATTTGTCCTGCTACATATTTTCTGCCGTAAGTTCAGAAGATATGACGGGCAGGTCTTTCTGCTTTATTCTGTCTGGTATGGCATCGGCCGTTTCTTCATTGAAGGACTCCGTACAGACAGCCTCCTGACGCCGTTCGCCAATCTGCGCGTTTCCCAGCTGGTTGCGGCGGTCGCCGTTATCGCCGGTGTAATTTTGCTGGTTGTGTTTCGCAACCGCACAACGCTTTCCGGATGCGGTTCCGCAGAAGTCATTGCGCTGAACGCGTTGCGGGAGGACGTGCCGGAGGACCTGATTCAGGCAGATGCGTTTCCCACTGATACAGAAGACGCAGTAAAAACAGACCGTCTGGAAGAGGGGATTGCTTCCGAACCGGAAGAGGACCTCACACCATTGGAATCGTTCTCAAAAGAGTCATTGGTAAATCCCGAACCGTCAGAAGACGCCTTGGAAAAGGATATGGATACAGAGGAAGATAAAGAATAAGGGATAACAGGAGGAATTGGTATGGCTAATTTGATTGATGGAAAAGCAGTATCCGCAAGTGTTCGCGCACAGGTGGCGCAGGAAACAAAGGAGTTGATTGCGAAAGGCGTTACACCGGGACTGGCAGTTGTCATTGTGGGAGACGATCCCGCTTCCCGGACCTATGTCAACAACAAAAAGAAAGCCTGCGCGGAAACGGGCATCCACTCGGAGGAATATGCCCTTCCCGCAGCCACCTCTCAGGAAGAACTGACGCACCTGATCGATGAACTGAACGCGAAAAAGGAGATCAACGGCATTCTGGTGCAATCTCCTCTGCCGAAGGGACTGGACGAAAAGGCGGTTGTGGACGCAATCCTTCCGGAAAAGGACGTGGATGCGTTCCATCCCTCCAATGTTGGGCGCATTATGATCGGCAATTTCCATTATTTGCCCTGTACGCCGGCCGGAATCATTGAGCTGATCCACTCCCAGAACATTGAGATTCAGGGGAAGAACTGCGTTGTAATCGGGCGCAGCAATATTGTAGGAAAACCTATGGCAATGCTCCTCCTGCACAATAACGGAACGGTCACGATCTGTCACAGCAAGACAAAGAATTTGAAGGAGGTCTGCCAGCAGGCGGATATTCTGGTTGCGGCAGTCGGCAAGCCCAAATTCGTCACAGCGGATATGGTCAAGCCCGGCGCGGTCGTCATCGATGTTGGCATGGACCGCGACGAAAACGGGAAATTGTGCGGCGACGTCGATTTTGCAGAAGTTGAAAAGATTGCCGGTTATATTACGCCGGTGCCCGGCGGCGTCGGCCCAATGACCATCGCCATGCTGCTGCGCAACACCATAACGGCCGCAAAATTACAGAACGGACTGATGGAATAATATCTTGGCGACGGAACAGAAAAATAGAAAAAACGAGGTGTTTTCTATGGAGCACCTTTTAGAAAAAATCAATCAGCCGGGCGATCTGCAAAAGCTTTCCCCGTCCGAGTTGGAGGAGCTCTGTTCCGAAATCCGGGAACAGATTATCCAGACCGTCTCCCATAACGGCGGGCACCTGGCTTCCAATCTGGGCGTCGTGGAATTGACGGTGGCACTGCACAAGGTGTTTTATGAGCCGGAAAATAAAATCGTGTGGGACGTCGGGCATCAGGCGTATACGCATAAAATTTTGACCGGGCGCAGGGAACAGCTCTCCACCATACGAACCCGCGGAGGGCTGTCCGGTTATCCCAACCGGTCGGAGAGCTCCTATGACGCATTTAACGTCGGACATGCCAGCACTTCCATCTCCGCGGCATACGGTATCGCAATGGCAAAAAAGATTCGGCACGAATCCGGCCATGTCATCGCAATCCTTGGCGACGGCGCTTTGACCGGCGGCCTGGCATACGAAGGGCTTAATAACGCGGGCCGTTTTACAAAAAACTTTATTGTTATTTTAAATGACAATACCATGTCAATTTCCCGGAACGTCGGTGCGATCGCCCGTTACCTGGCACATATCCGTACCATGCCCGGTTACTTGCGTGCCAAAGGAAACGTTGAAAGCGTTTTACAGAAAATACCGGGGGTCGGTCAGCCGGTTCACCACGCAATTTCCAAAGCAAAAGCGGCCTTCAAGCATTTGCTGTACAACAACACATTGTTTGAAGATATGGGGTTCATCTATTACGGGCCGTTTGACGGCCATAATTTGCAGCATATGATCGAAGTGCTGGAAAATGCCAAAAAGATCGATCATCCTATTCTGCTGCATGTGACGACCGCCAAGGGCAAGGGCTATTCCTTTGCGGAACAGAATCCTGGCGTATTTCATGGCGTCTCGCAGTTTGATATTGAAACCGGAAAATCGTCGCTTGCCGGTGAAAACTTTTCCAGCCGGTTCGGTGATTTTCTCTGCGAGGCGGCGGCCAGCGACAAAAAAATATGCGCCATTACCGCCGCCATGCAGATCGGTACAGGCCTGACGGAATTTGGACGGAAATATCCGGATCGTTTTTTTGATGTTGGTATTGCGGAGGAACACGCGGTGACCTTTGCGGGCGGTTTGGCTTCCGGAGGCATGCATCCGGTCTGCGCCATCTATTCTACCTTTTTACAGCGTGGGTACGATCAAATCATCCACGACGCGGCGCTGCAGAATCTGGATGTTACCTTTGCCATTGACCGGGCTGGCCTTGTAGGCGAGGACGGCGAAACGCATCAGGGGATTTTTGACGCGGCGTTTCTCAACACGATCCCCAACACAACGGTCTTTGCACCGTCCTATTACGATGAGCTCTATCTTTCCCTTAGAACTGCTATTTACAGTTGCAGCGGGGTTACGGCTGTCCGGTTTCCACGCGGCGGCCAGATGTTTCGTCCTCACGATTTTCAGGTAACAAGCGGCGCGTACTGCACGTACGGGGATGCTGGAGCGGCAAACGTACTGGTCACGTATGGTCGGCTTTTTTCGTTTGCCTGCCAGGCTTTGCAAAGGCTGCAAAAGCAGGGAGTCCCTCTGCGAATTGTAAAATTGAACCGGATTAAACCGATCGCACAGCAGGCGGTTCTTGAAACCGCAAATGCAATGCATGTCTTTTTCTTTGAAGAGGGGATTCAGCAGGGCGGCGTAGGAGAGCATTTTGAATGTATGCTGTATGAATCCGGATTTGAAGGAAACTATCATTTACAGGCGATCACGGGCTTTGTCAAGCAAGCGTCCATGGCAGAATCCCTGCATGATTTGGGGCTGGATGAAACAGGAATGGTCCAGACCATTCTGCATGCGACACAGAACTGGCAGGGAAATATCCCGCACATTTCATAACAACAAAGAAAGGCTGGGAGAGCAGAGGTGGCAGAAAAGAAACGATTGGATTGTCTGATTTTTGAGCTGGGGCACGCACCGAGCCGGGAAAAAGCACGCGCCATGATTATGGCGGGAAACGTTTATATCGACAATCAGAAATCCGATAAACCGGGGACGATGATCCCAGCCGGCGCAAAAGTAGAGGTTCGCGGCGAGACGCTTCCCTATGTCAGCCGCGGCGGCTTAAAGTTAGATAAGGCGATGCGGCTGTTTCCCATTTCCCTGGAAAAGAAAATCTGCATGGACATCGGCGCTTCAACCGGCGGGTTTACCGACTGTATGCTGCAAAACGGAGCGCAAAAGGTATATGCCATCGACGTCGGCTACGGACAGCTGGCGTGGAAGCTGCGGACCGATCCGCGGGTAGTCAATCTGGAGCGCACCAACGTGCGATATATTACAGAGGAACAGGTCCCGGAAAAAGTGGACTTTTTCAGTGTGGATGTTTCCTTTATCTCCCTTTGCCTGGTTCTTCCCGTCGCCAGGAATTTTATGGCAGACAGCGCACAGGCGGTCTGTTTGATCAAGCCGCAGTTTGAAGCGGGCCGCAGCAAGGTGGGAAAGAAAGGCGTCGTACGGGAGCAGAAAACGCATGTGGAAGTCATTGAGAAAATCGTGGCCTTTGTGTTGGAAAACGGCTTTTCTGTGGAAGGGCTGACCTTTTCTCCGGTAAAAGGGCCGGAGGGCAATATCGAATACTTATTATATCTCAGCAAAGCGGAGCAGACGAACAGTGTTCCTCTGGATATTCCCGCACTTGTCGCGGAATCTCATTTACAGCTGGACGGTGGTGGACAGCATTGAACGTACTGATTATTCCGAATCTTACAAAAAACAACGCACAATTACATACGGTCCGTGTTGTCAACCAATTGCGTCAATATGGTGCGTCCGTAACGATGAAAGCGGAGCATCAGGATGATTTCCCTGGGTGTCCCATTACGTTTGCGCAGGACTTTTTTCTGGCTCTGCAGGAGTGCGACGTCGTTTTGGCGATTGGCGGCGACGGTACCATCATTCATGCAGCCAAGCACGCGGCTATGACGAACAAGCCGGTTTTGGGCATCAACGTGGGCCGTCTGGGGTTTGTCGCCGGTCTGGAAGTAGATGAGCTGGAAAAGCTGGAAAACCTGGTGGAGGGAAACTATGCTCTGGAAGAACGCATGATGCTGCAGGTCAGTTTGAATCAAAGCGAAGAGCTCCGCACCTTTTATGCGTTGAACGACGCGGTCATTTCCCGGGGTTCCCTTTCCCGCATTCTGGACTTGAAGGTCCTGTTTAACCATTCCAACATGTGTGATTACCGGGCTGATGGGCTGATTTTTGCCACGCCGACCGGATCGACCGCGTATTCGCTTTCTGCAGGGGGGCCAGTGATTGATCCAAGCATGAACTGCATTTTGCTGTCACCCATTTGTCCGCATTCTCTGTTTACGCGGACGGTTGTTTTCGGTGAGGACGCAAAACTGGAAGTCCTGCCGAGCCGGGATTCGGAGAGCGAAATTTTCCTGACCATCGATGGTGAAACAGCGGTTCCCGTTGGGGATCGCTGTCCGATCCGTATTTCCCGCGCGGCGTACACCGCGCAGATCATAAAATTGAAACCCAGTAATTTCTATGAAGTAGTCAATGAAAAACTGGCGGAGAGGAGGCCTTGATATGAAAACGAGGCGACACGCAAAAATACTGGAATTAATCAACGAATACAGCATTGACACGCAGGAAGAGCTTTTGCGGCGTCTGCGGGAGGACGGCTTCGATGTAACGCAGGCAACGGTTTCCCGCGATATCAAGGAACTGCGCCTGGTGAAAACCCTTTCCCACGACGGCAAGTACCAATATTCTACTGGGAAAGACACCGTACGCGACATCTCCTCCAAGTTTTTCTCGCTGTTGGCGGATTCTGCTCTTTCCATCAACAGTGCAAAGAATATTGTTGTGATCAAGTGCCTGACCGGTATGGCGCAGGCTGTTTGCGCCGCTATGGACAGTATCCACTGGGATACCGTTGTCGGTACCCTGGCGGGAGACGACACCATTTTCGTTGTGACAAAAGATGACGAATCCGCCGAACGTCTGACTGCGGATTTGAAAAGAATCGTTGGGTGATGGAATATGCTTTCTCAGCTTTATATTGAGAATATTGCCGTGATCGAAAAGGCGTCCATTGAATTTCAAACGGGTTTTAATGTCCTGACGGGAGAAACTGGCGCCGGCAAATCCATTCTGATTGATTCCCTCCATGCGGTTTTGGGGGAACGGGTTTCCAAAGACTTGATCCGCACCGGCGCGCGTTCTGCGTTTGTCAGTGCGGCTTTTTCAAATATAAACGAAACCGTACAAAAAAAGCTGGATGAGCTGGGCTATGTTCCGGAAGAGGATGGAACTCTGATTTT
This sequence comes from Clostridium sp. D33t1_170424_F3, assembly GCF_015667585.1. Lineage (GTDB taxonomy): Bacteria > Bacillota > Clostridia > Oscillospirales > Acutalibacteraceae > Anaeromassilibacillus. The sequence goes on from NZ_JADPEG010000001.1 coordinate 46,830, forward strand.
GCAGCGGGAGATTTCCATGGACAGCAAAAAAGCCTGCCGGGTCAATGGGCGGCCGGCCACCGTTTCTGTTTTAAAGGAGCTGGGGTCTCTGTTGATTCATATCCACGGACAGCACGAAAGCTATGGACTTTTATCCCCGGAAACCCATATGAGCTATCTGGACCGTATGGGGGTTCCGGAAACGCTGCTGCAACAGTATAAAGAAGCATACCGCCGGATGCTCCGCATAAAAAAAGAACGGGATTCCTTTGAGATGGACGAGGCGCAGAAAGCCCGGCAAATCGACTTGCTCACCTACCAGATTGACGAGCTGGAGCAGGCGCATTTACAGCCGGGAGAACAGGAAGCGCTGAATGAACAGCGTAAAATGTACCGCAACAGCGAGAAAATTGCGGCAGCCCTGCAATTGGCGGCGGAGGCGCTGGACGGAGGAGAAAGCTCAGAAGGCGCTGTCAGCGCAGTCAGCAGCACGGCTAACGCGTTGCTGGAAGCGGGGCATTATCTACCGGATGCCGCGGCACTGGAGGAACGCGTCCGCAGCGTTTCCTACGAGTTGGAGGACTGCAGCGCGGAAATCACCCGGCTGTTTTCTCAAATTGAGTACGATCCCGAAGAACTGGAACAGATTGAGGCGCGGTTGGATGTCCTCTATCGGTTGGGTTTAAAATATGGCGGCAGCACGGAGGAAATGCTGGCCTATTTGGAAACCTGCCGTGAGCAGCTGCGCAAAATAGAGCTGTCTAACGAGCGGATTGTACAGCTTACAGCGGAGTATCAGGAAGCCAAAGAAGAAGCCGTTCTCTATGCGGCGGAGCTGTCCCGGCATCGAAAAGAAACAGCGGCGCTTTTCGCTGCCCGTGTCAAACAGGAGCTCTTTTTTTTAAATATGCCGCATGTCGATTTCCTTGTTGCGCAGGAAGAAACGGCGCTGGACAGCAACGGCTGCGACAAAATACAATTTTTGATTTCCACAAACCCGGGCGAACCGGCAAAGCCCCTGGCGCGCATCGCATCGGGCGGCGAACTGTCCCGCATTATGCTGGCGATCAAAACAGTGCTTGCGGGTGTAGATCAGATTCACACGCTGATTTTCGACGAGGTGGATACCGGCATCAGCGGTAGTGCGGCGCAAAAGGTGGGCCTGAAATTGAAAGAGGTTTCTGCTTCCCGTCAGGTCATCTGCGTGACGCATTTGGCACAGATCGCCGCGTTGGCAAACCACCATTTTTTGATCCAGAAACATGTCAGAGAGGACAAAACCTACACAGAAGTCCATGCGCTTACCCATGAAGGGCGTAAGCGGGAGCTGGCCCGCATCATCGGCGGGGCGGAAATGACCGACCTGACCCTGCAAAACGCGGAAGAAATGCTGCGAATGGCTGGGAACGGGGCTTGACTTTCTGATTTTGTTTGCGTATAATAACAAGCAATGGCTGAGATAGGAAGAAGTACACAGATTTCCTTGGCAAAGAGAGCCCGTGGCTGGTGGAAACGGGAGCAAGCGTCTGTGGAAATACCTCCTGGAGCCGCCGGATGGAACGTATGAAAATACCAGTAGATTTGGCCGTTCGGGCGCACGTTACAGCGCACGGGTATGTTTGTACCCATGAGGCCGTATTTGTGAGAATACGGTGAACTGAGGTGGTACCGCGGATTTTCCGCCCTCTGCAAAATAGCAGGGGGCGTTTTTTATTTTATAGCCGCCCCCGAATAATTATTGGAGGTAAGAAAAATGGGAGTCTATGATGAACTGCAGGCAAGAGGCCTGATAGCCCAGATGACCGACGAGGAAAAGATCAAAGAGCTGCTCAACAACGACAAAATTACCTTTTACATCGGGTTTGATCCGACGGCGGACAGCCTGCATGTGGGGCATTTTGTGCAGATCATGGTAATGGCGCACATGCAGCGGGCCGGACATGTGCCGATCGCACTGTTTGGCGGTGGAACCGGTATGATCGGCGATCCGTCCGGAAAGTCCGATATGCGCCAGATGCTGACAAAGGAGACCATCGATCACAACATCGCCTGTTTCCAAAAGCAGATGTCCCGCCTGATCGATTTTTCTGAAGGAAAGGCGATCATGGCGAACAACGGCGATTGGCTGCTTGACCTGAATTACATTGAGTTCCTGCGCGATATTGGCGTGCATTTCTCTGTCAACCGGATGCTGGCAGCGGAGTGCTATAAGCAGCGTCTGGAAAAGGGCCTGTCCTTCTTTGAGCTGAATTACATGCTGATGCAGAGCTACGATTTCCTTGAGCTGAACCATCGCTATAACTGTGTGATGGAACTCGGCGGCGACGACCAGTGGAGCAATATCATCGGCGGCGTAAGGCTGCTCCGTCAGAAGGAAGCAAAGGAAGTCTACGGCATGACCTTTACTTTGCTGACCACCAGCGAAGGAAAAAAGATGGGCAAAACGGAAAAGGGCGCCGTATGGCTCGATCCGGAAAAAACCTCCCCGTTCGATTTTTACCAGTACTGGCGCAATGTGGACGACGCGGACGTCATCCGCTGCCTGAAAATTCTGACCTTCCTGCCGATGGAAGAGATCAACGAACTAGCCAAGTTGGAGGGCGGCGAGCTGAACAAGGCGAAGGAGATTCTTGCCTTTGAGGTAACCAAGCTGATCCATGGGGAAGAAGAGGCTGTAAAGGCGCAGGAGGGCGCACGGGCACTGTTCGGCGCAGGCGCCAACACGGACAACATGCCTTCTTCCACCATTACCTCTGCCGACTTTACTGACGGAGCGATCGGCGTTCTGGACATGCTCACAAAAGTGAAGCTGATCCCGTCCCGTGCGGAGGGACGCCGTCTGATTGAACAGGGCGGACTTTCTGTGGACGATGTAAAAATTACGTCAATCGGGGAAACGCTGACGCTTGCAGGCAACTTTGAAAAGAAGTATGTCATCGTGAAAAAGGGCAAAAAGGTATATCATAAAATCACTGTAGAATAATAAAATTGCACTAAAAAGAGCAACGCCGATTGAACGGCGTTGCTCTTTTCTTTATATGTCAGACAGAGGTGCTAACAGTGCAAATTCAATTATGAATCGGACAATGAAGCAAGAATCTGATCTTTCAGCTCAGTCAGTGCGGAAAGGGAATCTTCTTTCACCGCAGATTTTATGGTAACTACCGGCTCCAGGACCTGCATATTCTTCATTTCTCCCAGCAGCGCTTTCATCTGCTTTGCACTGGAAGGCGCCCAGGAGCCATTTTCAATCAAAGCGAAGGTACGGTTTTGCAGGTTTAACGCCTTCATATCGTGCAGGAAATTCAACATGGCAGGATAAATACCGTTATTATAAGTAGGAGCCGCCAAAACCAAGTGGCTGCAACGGAACACTTCCGCAATCAAAGTGGATACATGCGTGCTGGAAATATCATAAGTCATAATATTTTTAACGCCGTTTTCTGCCAGCCTGGCAGCTAAAACATTGACCGCATTTTCTGTATCTCCGTACATGGAACCATAAAACAGCGCTACGGTGCGTTCCTCAGGCTCATAGCTGCTCCAATGCATGTATTTGTCCAGAAGATAGTCCAGATTGCTGCGCCAGACTGTACCGTGCAGCGGGCAAATCATTTGGATTTCCAAGCCGGACAGTTTTTTCAATGCGGTCTGTACCTGCGGGCCATATTTTCCCACGATGTTGCTGTAATAACGCCGCGCGTCCGCCAGCCAGTCCCGATCAAAATCAACTTCATCGTTAAACAGGTTTCCGTTCAGCGCACCAAAGCTGCCAAAAGCATCCGCAGAAAAGAGAATCTTTTCGCTCTCCTCATAAGTCATCATAACTTCCGGCCAGTGGATCATCGGAGTAAAATAGAAGCGGAGCGTATGACGTCCAAGAGAAATCGTGTCATTTTCCACGACAGTTAAAGTACGGTTCTCCAAATCCATATCATAAAATTGACGGATATATGCAAGCGTTTTGGCATTTCCCACGATCTTGAGCGCCGGGAACCGGATCATAAGCTCTTCGATATTGGCGCAATGATCCGGTTCCATGTGATTGACCACCAGGTAGTCCAGGTCACGTCCATTTAAAACATGGAAAAGATTCTCCAAGAACTGACGGGTAATAGAAGAATCCACCGTATCAATCAACGCGGTTTTCTCATCCAAAATCAGGTAGGAATTGTAGGCGACGCCGCGGGGAATCGGAAACAGGTTCTCAAACAAAGCCAGCCGGCGGTCGCTTCCACCTACCCAATGGATGGAATCAGTCAATTTGCGTGTACAATGCATAAAGATCAACATCCTTTTTATGATTTATTTTTGTCCCTTGACTCTCAACAGAATTTACTTCTGTTCCTGGTAAAAAGTTTTGGCTTTAACTTGGTAGATATGCCACATGAGGCAATGGAAGAAAATAGCGATTAACTATGTTAGCTCTTACTAACCGATTACAAGGATACACGTTTTTTGATAAAAAATCAATAGAAGGGAACGAAGAATATTTTAAACGATTCAAAAGGAATAAGGGCGAATTTAACAAGGAAATTTCTTCTATATTTTACCTCCAACCGAGCGCAGCCGACCTTGTTATTTTCGTCATTCATAACGCATTTATCAAAAAAGTATTCGACTAAGAAAATGTGGTTGTTTTTTATGATGATTTCGCTGGTTCGAATTGACTTTTCCACGCAAAATGGCTATAATAATTACGCTAGAAGGCGGTGCTGCAAGTAAATTACAGCACCGCCTGTTTTTTGGAATGATCAAATGAGAAAGGATTCTATCTGCGTATATGTATAAACTGATAAAAAAGTCGGGGAAAGCCCGGCGCGGTACATTTGATACGCCGCACGGCGCCATTCAGATGCCTGCGTTTATGAACGTGGCGACTGCGGGCGCAATCAAGGGAGCCGTTTCGGCCCTCGATCTCAAAGATTTAAAATGCCAGGTACAGCTGTGCAACACGTATCACCTTCATCTGCGCCCTGGGGATGAAACCGTCAGGGAATTGGGAGGACTGCATGCATTCACACGCTGGAACGGCCCCATTCTGACAGACAGCGGCGGTTTTCAGGTCTTTTCTTTAGCCAAACTTCGCAACATCAAAGAGGAGGGCGTAACATTCGCTTCCCATATCGACGGGCATAAGATTTTCATGGGCCCGGAGGAAAGCATGCGGATACAGTCCAACCTGGGTTCCACCATCGCAATGGCGTTTGATGAGTGTGTGGAAAATCCTGCGGAATATGATTACGCGCGTGCTTCCTGCCACCGCACGGTTCGATGGCTGCATCGCTGCAAGGCGGAGCATGACCGTTTAAACGCCTTGCCGGGCACAATCAATCCGAAGCAGATGCTTTGGGGAATTAATCAGGGAAGCACTTACGAAGACCTGCGCGTTGAAAATATGAAGCAGATTCGAGAGCTGGATCTGGATGGCTACGCAATCGGCGGGCTGGCCGTGGGGGAAAGCGCAGAGGACATGTACCGCATTATTGAAGCGGTGGAGCCGGAGATGCCTGAGGATAAGCCCCGTTACCTGATGGGAGTCGGGACGCCTGCCAACATCCTAGAGGCAGTCCGAAGAGGCGTCGATATTTTTGACTGCGTCATGCCCAGCCGAAACGCCCGGCACGGGCACGCGTTCACCTGGGAAGGCTGTCGAAATATGATGAACGCCAAATACCGGCTGGACACCCTTCCACTGGATCCGTCCTGCGATTGTCCAACCTGTCAAAATTTTTCCCGCGCATATATTCACCATCTTTTTAAGAGCGGCGAAATGCTCGGTATGCGGCTCTGCGTTATGCACAATATTTACTTTTACAACACTTTGCTGGAGAAAATCCGCTATGCGCTGGACCAGGATCAGCTGGAATCGTTTTATCAGGAAAATATTGAACGCATTGGGCTGCGGATATAGCAATAAATTCTCTTGCATGGCAACCCATTTATTGCTATAATTAATAACATTAATATGGAGGTGCAGTATCGTATAATGGAAAATTTTATTACCCTTGCTCAGGACCCGGCTGCCGGCGGCGGCAACATGTGGACAATCCTCATTTTTTATGCCGTAATCATCGTAGGTTTTTACCTTCTGCTGATCCGTCCTTCTTCAAAGAAGAAAAAGAAGGAAGAAGCCATGCGCAAAAATGCGCAGATCGGCGATGAAATTACCACGATCGGCGGTATTTCCGGACGTATTATAAGCGTTAAGGAAGAAACCGATACGGTAGTAATCGAAACCGGCACCGATCGTGCAAAGATTCGCGTAAAGCGTTGGGCGATTGGCAGTGTGGATACCGTGCACGAAGAGCTCGATACCAAAAAATAAGCAGCCCATTGGAAGTATATACCGGACGTTCCCCGAATATCTATAAAGCAGATATTGGAGGAGGGCGTCATATGAAAACTACTAGATCCAGTAAGAACAACGCCGTACTCGGCGCGCTGCGTTCCATCGTGATCGGTTCTGTCGTCGGTGCGGTATTATGTGCGGTTCTGCTCGCTGCCTGCGCCTTTGGATTCGTACAGGCAAAGCATATCCCACAATTTGCGATTGATCCGATCATCATAGCGGTTTCCGCATTAAGCTCTTTTTTGGCCGGGTATATCACCGCGAGGATATCCAAGAAAAACGGCCTGCTACTTGGTGCGCTGTCCGGGTTGTTTTTGTTCCTGCTGTTCCTGTTGGCGGGTGTAATCGCTTTACATGAAGCGTTTATCCTCTCCACTCTGACGCGTCTGGCAGTCATGGTACTTGGCGGCGCAATCGGTGGATTGATTGCTGTCAGCAAGAAAAGCAAAATAAAATAGCACTTTTCTTATAGCATCCATTGTGATATAATAAGCGAAGGAAATTACATGGAATGGGGGTTTCACGATGAAGCAGATCAAAACTTTGAATAAGGCAAATCTGAAGGAAAGCGCTGTCAAAGGCGGCTGCGGCGAATGCCAGGCTTCCTGCCAGTCCGCTTGTAAGACTTCCTGCACTGTTGCAAATCAGAAGTGCGAAAACGCAAACAGATAAGCAGCCATCAATTGAACCAACCTAAACAAAGGGACAGGGAAATCTGTCCCTTAAATTTTGTGCAAACGGGGAAAAGTAAATGATTCATAAATATATGCTAAACGGGTACCGCATTGTGATGGACACGAACAGCGGCGCCGTTCACCTTTTTGATGAGATACCATATTCCATGCTGGATTATTTGAATGACAGCGTACCGGATACGCCGCCGCAGGAGATGCTTACTGCATTAGGGGCGAAATATGACGAATCTGCTGTTTTAGAAGCCTATGAGGAACTGAAAGAACTGTATCAATGCGATCAGCTCTTCTCATCAGATGAATATGAAAAGTTCGCGAATATGATGACCAATGCGCCGATCAAATCCATGTGTTTAAATATAGCGCATGACTGCAATCTGCGCTGCGAATACTGCTTTGCCGCAAAGGGTGATTTTGGGCGTGGCCGGATGCTCATGCCGTTGGAAGTTGCCAAAAAAGCAATTGACTTCTTGATTGAAAAATCTGAAGGGCGTCACAATCTGGAAGTGGATTTCTTTGGCGGAGAGCCCCTGATGAATTTTGAAGTCGTGAAAGAAACAGTTGCATACGCGCGCAGTATCGAAAAGGCGCATCATAAAAACTTCCGCTTTACCATTACAACGAACGGCCTGATGCTGACGGACGACAAAATTGATTTTATCAACCGAGAGATGTCCAATGTGGTTCTCTCAATCGATGGGAGAAAGGAAGTCAACGACCGCCTCCGTGTGCGTACCGACGGCAGTGGATGTTATGATTCCATTGTTCCGCGTTTTCAGAAACTGGTTGCTACACGCGGTGATAAAGACTATTATGCGCGCGGAACCTTTACAAAGTATAATCTTGATTTTACAGATGACGTCCTCCATTTAGTAGAGCTCGGCTTTGACCAGGTATCGGTTGAGCCTGTGGTTTCCGACCCGAATCTAAGCTACTCAATTCAGAAAGAGGATTTACCGGTTGTATTTAAAGAATATGAACGTCTTGCAAATACAATCATTGAAAATCGGAAGGCGGGGAAGTGGTTTAACTTCTTCCATTTCATGCTGGATCTAAACCAGGGCCCCTGTGCAATCAAGAGGCTGCGTGGATGCAGCTGTGGCAACGAATACATCGCGATTACGCCGGAAGGTGATATTTTCCCGTGCCATCAATTTGTCGGGGATGACAATTGGAAAATGGGAAACGTAATGGACGGTTCGTTTGACATGAAGCGCAAGAACCTGTTTGCACTTGCCAATGTATACAGCAAAGAAGACTGCAAGAACTGCTGGGCTAAATTCTACTGCAGCGGCGGCTGTAATGCGAACAATTCACAATATGAGAGAGATATCCATAAGCCCCATAAAATCGCCTGTGAGCTGGAGAAAAAGCGTTTGGAATGTGCTGTGATGATCCAAGCGGCTTTGGCTGAATGAGATGCGTTTATCGTTCTAATTATGACAGAAAATACACGCGGATGCATGATATACAGCCGCGTGTATTTTTATGCAGTTCTGTTTAACATAATGCAGTTTACATAAACCTGCACAGGTTTACATAAATCCGTTCCGCGCGTTTTTGCTGTATGTATGAAAATGTAAGAAATATTCATAGGGATATTGCACTGCATTTGGAAAAGTATTATAGTATATATGGACGGACTGTGATAGATTCTGTGACTTCTTTACATGTTTCTGTCAGGCTAACATAAATCGTTTCTCTTTTTCATACCAATTAAAGGTAATGTAACCTTTAGGAGGGTATGGATGTGAAAGGGACAAACGTTTTTTCACGTGGCAATTGGGGAAAAAAGATCATAGATAAAGCCAGTTTGGTTTCTGCAATCAAAAACCATTTCATTATGATTTTACTGGCATTGTGTTTTCTGGGAGGAATGGTTTTTGGAGCCATCCTGGCCAGGAGCATCGATCAGACGATTTTAAGCAAAATAGATTTTCTGTTTGTCAGTAATTTTCAGGAACGTACGGTTCAACCGGTTTTCTCTGTATTAACAGCGTCTTTCTCATCCTCGTTTCTTTTTTTATTCGCTTGCTTTTTGTGCGGCCTATCCGTATGGGGTGTTTTTATGGTTCCGGTCATTCTGTTTTTTCGAGGGATCGGGCTGGGAATGACCTCTGGATATCTTTATGCGCTCTACGGTTTTCATGGCGTTATCTTTAACTTCCTGGTTATTTTGCCAGGCGCTTTCCTTTGCTGCTTTGCGTTGCTTTTAGCTGCCAAAGAAAGCATGCATTTATCCCGCAATATTACCAGCAGCGGAGGTCTAAATACCAAAGTATACTTTCTCCGTTTTGGCAAGGCTTTAATGATCTGTTTTTTGGCGGCTGTACTGGATTTGTTGACAACTGTTTGTTTTGCGGGGCTTTTTTCTTTTTAAATCAGAGGGGATAGGGTAAAAATGAGGGACTATTGCTTGGATTTCAGTGATTATCTGGTAAATCAAAAAAATGTTTCAGACAATACTTTGGATTCGTATCTTCGGGACGTGGAACACTTTTTGAGCTTTTTAAAGGAACAGCAGGTAAATGAACCGGGTGATGTAGATGAGAACCGAATGAATCTCTATATTGAACGGTTAACTGGATTAAAAAAATCCAATGCGACTATAACCAGGAATGTCGCTTCCATCCGCTGCTTTTATTACTTCCTTATTCAAAACGGAATGGCTAAAGAGAATCCGGCAAAAAATATCAAACTCGAAAAAGTCTCAAAAAAGCTGCCGCAGATTTTAACTGGAAATGAAATTGAACTTTTACTGTCTCAGCCGGATCCAACGGAGTCCAAAGGCTGCCGGGATAAGGCTATGTTGGAGCTGTTATATGCCACTGGAATCCGTTCATCTGAGTTGGTTGATTTAAATGTGGAAGACGTCAATCTGCAAGCTGGAATCCTGCGCTGTAAAAGCGATAAGGCAGAGCGGAGAATACCGGTATACGCAGCCGCAGTTTCCGCGGTTTCGGACTATATTACCCGTGTTCGAAGCTTGATCCTTTCTCCTGATGGAGGACAAGCTCTTTTCACAAACCTGAATGGAAAGCGGTTGACACGCCAGGGATTCTGGAAAATTGTAAAAGGATATGCTGAACAAGCCGGTATTACAAAAGAAATAACGCCGCATACCTTACGGCATTCTTTTGCACTCCACTTGTTGGAAAACGGAGCGGAATTAAAGGATATTCAAGTAATGCTGGGGCATGCGGACATTTCCTCAACGCAGGTATATGTACATTTACTGAACGATCATTTTAAAGAAGTCTATAACAGCTGTCATCCACGGGCAAAAATATAAAAAAGCGCTTTGAAAATAGAGGTTTCAGACTATTTTCAAAGCGCTTTTTAACTTTTTTTTCGTTGTTTGACATTTGATAACGGATTGGCGTTGGCCGCTTTCTGCATTTGTTCATCTGAAAGATGTGTATAAATTTCTGTTGTCCCCAAGTTTTCATGGCCTAGAATATCCTTTAACACACGGATGTCCACATGACCATGCTGATACATCAAGGTTGCAGCTGTATGCCGCAGCTTATGTACAGAATATCCAGGGCCTTTCAAATCGATCCCAGCCAAATACTTTTTGACTAAATACTGTACGGTTTTAGGACTGATTCTTTTCTTTTGCTGACTGATAAAGAGTGCGTTTTTATCAATCACGCCGTCTTTAGGCCGTACACGAATATAATCGGTGATAGCGGAAACACAGGCGTCATTCAAATAAACAATACGTTCTTTATTTCCTTTACCAAGGACTCGTAACGTGCGGGACTGTTGGCGTACATCATTTAAATTCAATCCAACCAGCTCTGATAGACGGAGGCCGCAATTTAAAAATAAAGTAAGAATACAATAATCCCGTTCTTTAAATTTGCCTTCCACTGTAGTTAGAAGGTCCAAGCTTTGTTCCAATGTCAGATATTTCGGCAAAGCACTTTTTTGCTTTGGCGTTTCAAGCTCTTCAACAGGATTATATGTGAGTTGGTTTGTTTTATTGGTGAGATATTTAAAAAAGGTTCGCAGACTGGAAACCTTTCTAGATCTGGTTGAAGGCTTGTTATGACGAACCGTGCTGAGATAATTCATATATTCAAACACTTCGGTTAAAGTAATGGTTTTAACAAGCGCCAAGTCTACATCAGAAATACTGATCTTTTCAAAGGATATATCGTCTAAGACTAACTTGCGTGCAAATTTTATATAACGAAAAAAAGTACGTAAATCCAAGTAATACTCTTCAACTGTTTTTTCAGATTTTCCTTTAACCGTTCCTAGATATCCTAGAAAGTTTCGTATGATCTGCGGTGCTTCAGATAACAGCTCTGGTTTCATTAAAGTCATTCCTAACTCTGATTATAATAAATGCTATTATACTCGCAATCTATTGAGAACACAAGATTTGCTGTCCCCTAAATTAGACAAAATTTTTATTTTGTCTAATTGTCTTCCTTACAAAAAACAGGGGCCCTTCGGGGCTCCTTTCCTTTTGCTCCGTTTCCGGCGC